>CBDCGJ010000064.1:0-51469 GCA_965216645.1 Alphaproteobacteria bacterium
GATCGAAGTATCCGGCGACTACGACCCGGATACCGGCCGCTTCGACTTGACCTTGAACCAGCATCTGCCGGACACGCCGGGACAACAGGACAAGCCGGCCTTGCATATCCCCATCGCGGTCGGCCTTCTGGACGAAGAGGGCGGCGAAATGGCACCGACGCAAGTGCTGGAATTGACCGAAAAGAGCCAGACCTTCAGCTTCCCGTTTCTGCCCGCGGCGCCGGTCGCCTCCGTCAACCGCGGCTTCTCCGCGCCGGTGAAGGTGAGCCACCGGGATGCCGACAATGCCTTCCTGATGGCGCACGATCCGGACCCCTTCAACCGGTGGGACGCCAGCCAGCGTCTGGCCGTGGATCTGATGCTGGAGATGGTGGCGGTGCGGGCCGCGGGCGGCGACATGGCGGTGCCGGGCGGTTATCTCGACGCCTTCGCCGCCTGTCTGGCGGCGACCGATCTGGATAAGGCCTATCAGGCGCAATTGCTCGCCTTGCCCAGCGCCGCCTATGTGGGCGATCAGATGACGGTGGTCGATGTGGAAGGCCTGCATGCCGCCCGCGAGCATCTCCGCCAGGCGATCGCCGATGCCCATGGCGAGGCCCTGACCGCGCTCTATCACGGCAATCAGAGCAATGCGCCTTATAGCCCGGACGCGGCCAGCGCCGGCCGGCGCTCCCTGAAGAACCGGGCGCTGGATTATCTTTCGGCGCGCGAGGATCAGGCGGCCCTGGACCTCCTGACCGCACAGTTCGACGGCGCCGACAACATGACCGACCGGATGGCGGCCCTGGCCGGCCTCAACGACATTGACGGGCCGGCACGGCAGGCGACCCTCGACGCCTTCTACGACCGCTTCAAGGACGACGACCTGACCCTGGACAAATGGTTCTCGGTCCAGGCCGTGTCGACCCTGCCCGGCGCCCTCGACCGGGTCCGGGCGCTGCTCGACCATCCTGCGTTCAACATCCGCCAACCCAACAAGGTGCGGTCTCTGATCGGCGCCTTCGCCAACGGCAACATGCTGCGCTTCCACGAAGCCGACGGTTCCGGCTACGCCTTCCTGGCCGATCAGATATTGGACCTGGACGGCCGCAACCCCCAACTCGCCGCCCGCCTGCTCACCCCCCTCGCCCGATGGCGCCGCTACGACGAGGCTCGGCAAGCACAGATGACCGCGGCGCTGGAACGGATTAAGGTCAAACAAGACTTGTCCCGCGATGTCTATGAGATCGTCGAGAAAGCGCTGGCGTGAATATGAAAACATTGAGCTCTGGAAGTGGTCGATATTGAGCACAATGATCTGTCGGAGTTGCAAGACTTGTTAGTTCAGTGTTAAGAAGCGGTTTTTAGGGTTGAATTTGGGATCCTTCCGGCCAGGATGGCGGTGATGATTTGGCGCAGCCATCTCAGGATGAGGCGGAAGTTGTAACCGACGGCGCTCATGATGGCGTTGATCTGGTCGCCTTGGCGGCCCTTCAGATAGTTGCGGCCCAGGTGGCCGTCAGTCTTGCAGTGACCGATCACCGCCTCGATGGCGCTACGCCGCCTGAGTTCCTTCCTGATCTGACCATGCACGCCGCGTTTCTGGCCGGATTTGAAGACCCGGAGCGGTCGCGGCGCGTCGTGGCCTTGATACCCCTTGTCGACATAGGCGCGCTCGATCTCCCGCCCGGTCAGGGCCTCGGTCTTCTCGAGCACCTCTTTCAATGTGTGGCCGTCATAAGGATTGCCCGGCAGGGCCTTGGCGTGGAGGATGAATTGGCCGCCCTTACAGGTCTTATTGGTGGCGGTCAGCGAGACTTTGACGCCGAACTCGTACGGCGCCTGGGCCTTGCCCTTGCCGATGCATTCGGTCTCCGGCGCGTGCCAGGAATAGAGCTTCCAGCCGCGCTGGCGTTGTTTCTGGCTCTTGATCTGACGGACCTTGGCCAGGGGGCCGGCGAAGACCTGTTTCAGGTCCGCATCGTTTTCGATCTTGTTGGCGATGTCGCGGATCAGCCGGCCGAGCCGGGTCTTCAGAAACTTCAGCCGATTGTTCATGCGCTTGTACTGCTTGGCATGGGCGTAGCGCCCGGCCTTGATCGCCGCCCGCTTGGCCACCCGGGTATAGGATTGCCGCAGCTTGACATCGTGCCGCTTGGCCAGCTTGCCCAGTTCCTGGATCGCCTTGTTGAGGAGCTTGGCGTCGGTCGGGAAAGTGACGTTCTTGGGCTGCACCGTGGTATCGACCGTGACCCGGGCCAGATCGCGTTTCTTGAGGGCGCCGGTGTCGTGCGCGATGCGCAGGCTTTCGGCCAACAGGATCTCCAACTTGTCGCCGATCCGCTTGCGCCAGTGGCTCATGCCGGAGCGCTCGTGCACCAGCCGGTGCTGGAAGAACTCCTCGCCGGTGAAGTACTGGTAATAGGGGTTCTCGACCCAGCGTGCCCAGACCTGCTCGTCCGACAGGTTGTAGCTATGCTTCAACAGAAACATCCCGATCATGAACCGCACCGGCTCCGCCGGCCGGCCCTGGTCGGAGAAATAGGGCGCCAGTTCCTCGTCGAGCCAGTCCCAATCGATCTTGTCGGCCAGCTGTAGCAACTCGTGGCGCGGGTTCAAAAGGCCGTCGAGACGGACCAGGAACAGGTCGTCATGATCGGCTTTGGGCCGCTTCCTCGGACGCATGGAATTCCTCCAAATCACTCACTCGAAGGAATCACAAACGGCTCAAAAAGGGAATCGAAATCGCAAGAAAACGGCGCCAACCAAGCCAAATTCTTGCAATCTCAAAACCGAAAAAACACCAACTTACGAAGCAGCCACAAGGGCTTGGGAATTGTTAACGGTGAACTGGTTAGCCACGCAATTTCGAGTGGGTCGCCCAGGCACCCTAATACCGATCGCGCACGGACAAACCAACCGGCTAGGTGTTCATAAGTTCGAGACGTCCGAAGGATGTTTTTCCGTCAAGCTGTACGACGAGCGGCCTCGAGAGAATGCTTTGGCAATCGAAAAAGCAGCCTACAATTCAGCATTTCCTATGCCACAGAGCCTACCGACAGTCGATGGCGAGACGGTCGCAGAAACCGTTGTCGCCGGTCAAACGGTCTGGTTATGTGTTCATTCTTGGGTGGAGGGGGAGCCGCTTCCATGGACCATAGCCGACCCAAACATCAGTCAGCGGGTCGGCGGACTGGTAGCAAGACTGCATCGGTTGCCGGTCGACAAGCAATATCTACAGGAAGAACCGTGGTCGGCGCTTGGCCAATGTCAATGGAGGACACTCGCGGAAAAGGCAACAGTCCAAGGCGCCGTTTGGGCCGATGAGTTCCGGCGTAAGTTGGATATATTATCTCAGTGGGAAGAGTTCCTGGCGACCCGACACTCGGAGGATAGCGTTGCGGTACCGAGCCATCGAGATCTCCATCCCCCCAATCTCATCCGCCGACCGAACGGAGAGCTGGTCGTTGTGGATTGGGATTCGGCTGGACCGGCGAACCTGAATGGCGATGTTGTGGGCAGTGCTCAGATCTGGGCGTCACAAGCAGATGAACGCAGTCGCAAATCTACCATCCGAGCCTTTCTGTCAGGATACCGCGGAGCAGGCGGAGTATACGAACCGCGCGGCGTCGAAGACCTAAAACCGCTGTTGCGCACGCGGATATGGTGGCTCGCCTACAACATCCGGCGCGACCTAGGGAGACATCCCGGCCCCGATCCCGACTTGACAGGAACGTTGTTGTCTCGTCTGCGGAAGCCGGACTTCTGCGAACTAAAGAAAACAGCCTCATATTTCGATTAAGCTGTCTTTGCGAGAAAGGAGACAAAGACGTGGCTTCGATTCAAGGCCTCAATCACATCACCCTCGCCGTCGGCGATCTTGCTCGGTCGTTCGACTTCTATGTCGGGGTCCTTGGCTGCACACCCGTCGCGCGGTGGTCACGGGGGGTGTATTTAACGGCGGGCGATCTTTGGTTGGCGTTGCTGACGTCGGAGAAGCCGATCGCGGCGCGATCCGACTATTCCCACATCGCCTTCACCGTGGCGCCAAGCGATTTCGATCCACTGCGCGTACGTCTCGAGACGGCCGGTGTTTCCGCCTGGTCGGAGAATCGGTCCGAGGGCGAGTCCTTCTATTTCCGCGACCCGGACGGCCACCAGCTCGAAATCCATGTCGGCGACCTGCAATCCCGCCTCGCCGCCATGAAGGCCGACCCGTGGGACGAGATCGAGTTTTTTTGAGCGGGCATTGATCGACAAAACAAACAAAGCTATATCTATCTAGTTTACAAACTAGATAGATCTGTCAAATGATTGAAGTCGGGACATTCGAAGCAAAAACGCACTTGTCCGCTTTGCTGGACAAAGTCAGTCAGGGCGAGGAAGTGATCATTACCCGCCGAGGCAAAGCTGTGGCGCGTCTGGTTCCGGCGGATCGGGCCGCACGAGTCGATGTCGGCGAAACCATCGAACGGCTCCTCGACTTAAGAGAAGAGGTCACATTGGACGGGCTCGATTGGCGCGGGTTGCGCGACGCCGGGCGGCGATGAGCGGTTTCGTTCTGGATTGCTCGGTCGCCGCCGCGTGGCTGTTCGAGGATGAAGCACACCCGGATACGGACGCCCTGCTTCAGCAGCTTCAAGACGGCAGCGCGGTCGTGCCGAACCTTTGGCATTTGGAGATCGGCAACGTACTGGTTCAAGCCGAACGGCGCGGTCGGATCTCGTCCGCGCAAATCGCGGTTCGTCTCGGATTACTCTCGAGACTGCCAATCGAAACCGATATGGAAACGCACAGCCGCGCATTCCAGGATATCCTGAGCCTAGCGCGAACCCACGACTTAACAACCTATGATGCGGCTTATCTGGAATTGGCCCTTCGTCTGGGTCGATCTTTAGCCACGCGAGACACCGCGCTTATTGGTGCGGCGAGTGATTTGAGAATAGAGACCTTGCCAGACTAACTGGATCCAGTCCGAATTCTAACAGCCGTCAATGACCGAACTCGTTTATTGCCAATTGCGCCAGCTCAACCGCGCGGTCCCAGGTGATGCCATCTTTCATATCCCGTTGGATCGGGTGATCCGTATCAAACAGCTTTGTGATCATCGGAATGCGCGAGGCATCGCCCCATTCTGCGTAACACCCTAGAACCGCCGTCGCCTCCCCGTCCTTCGCGTAACCTGGCATGGTCACTTCAAGCCAGCCGGTGCTGCCGTCACCCGATTGATCCTGATCGTAGGTTTTAACGTAGCGCTGAAAGCTCTCCTCGCTTTGGCTGATCCAGACGCCCCAGAGGAAACCTTCTTTGACGCCTTTGATCGGTATCTCGAGATTGACGCGGATGTAGTAGGATTCCCAATCAATGGCGCAGCGATTCTTGTCTATCTTGATGCGTTTGTCCCGCTCCGCCTCGGGAATGTCGAAATAGTGCCAGGGCCGCTTGTACGTGAAGGACGGCGAGCCGCGATGCCAGTTGCCACATTCCCCGCATTGGAACTCGAAAATCTTGGCGTCTTCAGACATGCGCTTACCCCGGCGGCTGAATCGCGGCGGTGCTGGCGAGGGCGCGGCGGGTGTAGGCGATCCAGTCGGCTTGCAGTTTGTTGAGCTTGCCCGGTGCCCGGTCGGCGGCGGCGATGATCTCGGTGAAGATGGCGTCGGCCTCCTCCACCCGGCCAGTCAGCTTCAGCAGGGCGGCAAATCGGCACCGTGCTTCGTAACCGTTATAATACTTGCTCAGCGCGCCATATTCCTCCAACGCGGCTTCGACCTGTCCTGAGGATTCCAGCGCACGGGCATAGAGCAGATGCGTGTCCTGAGCGTCGTGGTCAGGATTTTCCCGCTTCAAATCGTCCAGATGCCGGAGGGTGTCGCCATAGCGGCCGGCGGCAAAAGCTGCCCTGGCAAGCGGCAGCAGTACCTCGGGCGCATGCTTGAACGGGCCTTGCGCGCAATCGTAGAGCAGCGTGTAAGCCTCGCCCGGGCGGCCCCGGTCCATCAAGGCTTCGGCCAGCTTCAGCTTGTTTTCGACATTGTCGGAGATTTCCACTTGCTCTCGCCAATAGCGGATTTGCCGGTTCGGATTGACACTGTCGGCAACCCGCGCTTGCGCCTCCGCCGCGGCCCGGCTGTTCTTCAGCTCCGGCAGCAGCACCGCGACAATGTAAATAACGCTGCCGAGAAACGGAAAAGACAGGATCAGAATGACGATCATGATCGGGTAACCGCGCTTCAACGCATGGACAGCGCAGCCGATCTGCACGGCGTAACTCAAAATCAATAACGGCATATCGGTAATACTCACACAAGATAATACCCGTTATATTAGCACGAACTCGAACACAACGCAATTATCCGAGTTTCAGGCGGTCAAATACACCCAAACACACCCCGCGGCGGCCAGCAGCAGGACGGCGAAGGTCGCCGCGGCGCCGCCGGCGCGGGCCGGGCGGCCGCCGATATTGAAGGAGAGGGCCATGCCATGCGCCACCCGCCCCAGCAGCAAGATCAGGCCAAGGCCGTGCAGCAGATAGGGGGGGACGCCGGCATTTTCCAACAAGGCCAGGCAAATCAATGCCAAAGGCGCATATTCGATCAGGTTGGCTTGGGCACGCACCCGACGTTCGAACATGGGATCGTCGCCGACGCCAATGCTGATCCCGCCGGCCCAACGACCGGAAATGACGCGAAACGACAAGACGACCAGCCAAATGGCCAGCAGGCCGGCATAGAGCGCGGTAATAGGCATAACGAGACCTCCGTCGATAATTCCGAACCGATGGCGACCGGTCGCACGGATCGAATGCGCGAATCAACTCCCAACCTGAAGATACTTCCGCAGGATGTCGGCGATCCGGTCCGGCGGGCTGTTATGCGGCAGCAAGGTGACGAACTTACCGTCCGGCCCCATCAGGAAGATGCTTGAGGAATGGCTGACCAGATAGTCATCGTCTTCCTCCTGAAGGACCTTCACTCTGTGGATGCGGTAGGCTTTGGCGATGCCGGCGATTTGCTTCTCATCTCCGGTGAGGCCGATCAAGCGGGGATGAAAAGCGCCGACATAGTCTTTCATCGCCGACGGCGTGTCACGACCAGGATCGACCGTGACGAAGGCCGGCGTCAATTTCTCGACCAACGGGCCGACCCGGTCGAGCGCCACCGTCAGATTCTGCAAATGGGTCGGGCAGATATCCGGGCAATAGATATAGCCAAAAAAGAGCAGCAGATACTTACCGTGGAAATCGCGGTCCGTGCGCGTCGCGCCGGTATGGTCGACCACTTGAAAAGCGCCGCCAAAAATTTGCGGCAGCTTCTGCGGATTGGCCGATGCCGGAACGATCGCGACGATAAGCAGCGATATGAACCCGACAAGCCGAATACCGCGAAACATTTAGTCGTCCTTCGGCTTCAGACCCGGAATACCGAAGACGCCGTCGGCAGCCAGGGTTTGCTTGACCAATGGATCATGCTTGTACCATTGCGCCGCATCCTTACCGGGATTTCGCTTCGCCCAATCTTTGGTGAAGCCGGTGGCCCGGCTCCATTTTCCGTCCGGCGCCAGGCGTTTGAATTGGAGCTGGAACATGGGCAGCTTCGGGTTCTCGATCAGCAGGCCATCGGCGATGATCTGCTTACCGCAGAATGGCGCCAAATCGTGGGCCGCACCGGCGAAGATATCGTTGTTCTTCACCGCTAATAGCAGACGACCTTGCGCCGTGAGCAGGCCGAGTTGCCGCTTGCCGCCGCCGCAATTGGCGGGGCAATCGCCGGTCAATTCGCAAAGCACATCGACCACTTTTACTTCGATGCGGCTGACTTTCTCATGATCGATGCCCCATTCCTCAGCCGCCTGCAGCGGCGTGCTTAAGGAAAATGCCACCAGCGCGGCCATCGCGAACTTAGTCAATTTCATCGTCGCGCCCTCCTACTCGCCGAACGGCTGGATGCCGTGTTCTTCGTGGGTCATGTTGATCACGCCCTTGTCGTCCGCGACTTTGTTGACCAACAGATAATTGACGCCGTCGCGAACGAACAGATCGCCGACGGCGGTCACTTCATGGGTTTGGATTTTGACGATTTTCGGATTGGCGACGGAGGTATCGTCATCCTCCACCCGCAGCACGACATAGAGGTTACCGTCTTTGTCCTTGATGCTGACCGGAATACCGCCGACCGCGCACCAGATCGCGCATTTGTGATGCGCCGTGCCTTCCGCATACATGATTTCCGTGACGTAACACCAGGTATCGACAATTTCTCCAGTCACCGTCACCCGCTTGCCTTCCGCGGCGTTCGCGGTCGTCAAACCGGCGAAAATAAACGCCAACACGACCAAGGGTCGGCCAATCGAATTCCACATGCCTACACCTCATATGAAATAATTTGCGCCATTCTAGTGAGCGTTCGAGGCCACGCGAAATTAACGATTGCGTGACGCGCTTGTCAGAATGCGGTGAAGCGGCGATAAGCGAGCGATGAATGCATTGCACGAAAACCCCCGCTTTCTGGCCGTCGCTGGTCTATTGGCCCTGACCGTGGCCATGGGGATCGGCCGCTTTGTTTATACGCCGATCCTACCGTTTATGGTCACTGAACTCGGCCTGAGTAAAGCCGAAGCGGGCTTGATCGCATCAGCAAATTTCCTTGGCTACTTGCTGGGCGCACTCACCGCTGCCTGGCGAGGCCTGCCAGGCAGCGGACGAGCTTGGTTTCTAGGGGCACTTGTGGTCAGCGTCACAACAACCGGGGCGATGGCCGGCGGCGACAGCATTAGCACATTCCTGACCATACGTTTCATCGGCGGTTGGGCCAGCGCGTTCGTAATGGTGTTTGCCGCTGCCCTGGTTCTGGATCGACTGGCGGCAGCGGGACAAACGGGCTTGGCCGCTGTCCATTTCGCAGGCGTGGGCATCGGCATAGTTGTCTCTTCTGGCTTTGTTGCAAGTCTGGCCTCCGCCGGTGCCGATTGGCGCGGCCTTTGGTTAGGCAGCGGTGCACTCTGCCTATTCGGATTAATGGCTGTGTACCCGCTTGTCCCGCCAGATAAGGCGACGAACAAACAAGACAAAACAGCGCCGATCGGCCTCAATCGATCGCTATGGTTCTTCATCGTCAGCTACGGTCTGTTCGGTTTCGGCTACGTGATCACCGGCACTTTTATCAACGATCTCGTTCGCAGCCACGATGACCTCCGGCTGTTGGAACCAGTGATCTGGCTGATCGTCGGCGTCGGCGCGGTGCCGTCGGTGGCGTTGTGGACCTGGGTCGCCCTGCGCTGGAGCGACCGAGTGGCATATGGCGTGGCCTGTGTGATCGAAGCCGTCGGCGTGGCGCTCAGCGTTCTCAGCGACAAGCCGGCGATGCTCATGCTGGCCGCGCTGCTGCTCGGCGCCACATTCATGGGTATAACGGCCGTCGGCCTGGTCAGCGCGAGAGCGCGGGTGACGGGAGATCCGAGGCCAATCTTGGCGTTGATGACGGCCGCCTTCGGCCTCGGCCAAATGATCGGACCGACATTTGCCGGCTATTTGTTCGATCAGACGGGAAGCTATTTCTGGCCATCCCTGACCGCCGCCGCGGCGCTTCTGCTTGCCGCCGTGCTGGTCATCCCAATGCGGCCGACGGCGTCGAATCGATAAGCCGGTCCGCCAGCGCGCTGGCATAGGCGAGCTGGAACCAATGGAAGAAAACGGCCAGCGACAATCCGACGGTGATGCTAACCGGTTCGATCGGAATCACCAACATGGCACCCGCCGCGTAGATGACGAGAAACAGAACTACGTGAAGCAGAATAAACAAGCCGCCGACGGTCATCCGTTTCCGCTTCCGTAAGGCCTCCGCCGCGTTGACCTGCACATGATAGCGGCTTGCCAACTCCAAATAAGCCTGGCCATGAAACCACGCATAAAGAACCACCGTCGCCACCGTACCGACAACCGGGATCAACCAGACGAAAATCAGGATTGGCGACAGCAGCAATAGTGACAGGTAATAGTAAATGCGCCATTTCAGGTAAATGACGGCGATGCGCCAAATCGATTCGCGATGCCCGTCATTGACATGCCGGCGATCGCGCAACAGTCCGGCCATGAAATAGTTGTTGAGAAACAGCATTGAGACGGCCACCGCCAACGTCAATGCGATATCCAAGACCAACGTGACCAGCAGTCCGGTATAAAGCCCAACCGCGATGACCGAGGCGGCGGCGAAACCAAGACCGACAAGTTCGGCCATATCTATGAACTCGCCGGACAGACTTTCGAAATCAAGGGCCAGCAGGTGATCCAGATTGCGCAACCACAAGTCCATGTCGGTCAGATTGAAGAAAAAGTTGCGCAGCTCGCTCATCACGTATCCGCTGACGGACAAGGCCGTGAGTTGGAAGAGGAACAACGCGATAAAAGCGGCAATCAGTATTGATAGGACAACGACCAGCCAGAATCGCCCGCGCTGAAGGTCAAACCGCAGGAGATCCGATAAAACGTCGAAAAATCCATGCGCCCGTGAGACATCCCCATGTGTATTGAGAGAAATCGGCCGTGGTGCCGTGATTTGAACGCTCTCTCTTTCAGTTTCAACCATTACTTGCTCAAACTCTCGACTAAACAGCCCATAAATTCTTTTGCTCTTTCACTTGATCCGAAAATCGCCTTATGTCGAACGATACAGTCGAATTGAGACGAATTTTTGCGGAATTCGGGTTCAATTTTCTGTTATCCCGTCATAAACTCCGTACTTACTTGATTTAACGGTTTCTTAATGAATTTTTTGCTAATATAGCGCTTAAACTAGAAGGGCTTCGGTATAAAACCAACAGTAAATTAATTGCCCCACGCTGAAATATTGGATGGAAAGTATGAGCAGGTTCCTTACTATTCTTGGTGTTGTTCTCGCCCTCTCGACGTCGGCTTTGGCCGGCACGCATACGCTCGGCGAACATATCGGATTCGTCAAGTCGAGCGCTGGCACGGTCTATTTGCTCCGCGGTCACGAGCGGGTTCGCGCCGATGACGGCGCTTTGGTCTACCGGCAAGACACGGTGCATGTCGGCGAAGATGGCCGGGCCGGCATCGTCTTTCTGGACGGCACGACATTGGCCCTCGATTCCGAGACAACCGTCAAGATGAGCGAGTATAGCTTTGATCCCGCGTCCGACGACTTTAAATTCTTCATGTATATGAAAGAAGGCCGCACGATCTACAAAAGCGGCAGTATCGGTCGTTTGGCGCCTGAAAACGTAACGTTGGAGACGCCGCGAGCGACCATCGGTATCCGTGGCACCCGTCTCGTCCTCGACGTGCGGGATTAGCGCCCTGGGGGCTGGACCGGTCTCGAAACCAGCTTTAACTTTTGTATTCCAGCGGCGACACAAAGTCGGAAGACTATCGTGAAACGAATCTCAAGCATCGCGTTGGCATGCCTGTTCGCGACCATCCTGGTTTCCGGATGCACGAAGACGAAGGTTACACTTCTGCCGGAAAAAGATGGCAGTGTGGGTGAAGTCACCATCACGACCAAAGGCGGCGAGGTGACGCTGGACGAAGCCTATGGCGTGGCGGCGGTCAACGACGCATCCGACCTGGCATCGTCCGGCATGTCCGATAAGAATTCTGTCGAGGGCGAATATGCCCGGCTGCTGGAGATCGAGCCGTCTCCACCAAAATTGTTCCGACTGTTTTTCGAAAGCTATTCGACAAAACTGACGCCTGAATCAAGAGAAATGGTCGAGAATATTGTAACGGCAATTAGGCTGGACGAGAATTACGAGGTCAGTATTTTCGGCCATACGGACACGGCGGGAAAGAAGGAGCTGAACCTGCTGCTCTCGCAAAGCCGGGCCGATGTGGTGGCCGAAATTCTGTACGCAAGAGGCCTGGATCGTCTGCGCACGCAGATCGTCGCAATGGGCGAGACCGACCCGCTGGTGAATACAGGCGACGACGTCAAGGAACCGAAGAACAGACGCGTTGAAGTTATGGTCCGCTGACCAAATCGATTAAGAACGGTTTAAAAGCGAAAGCGACGCCAAGGTGCCCAATAGTTCAGCATCGGCACATCTCCCCACCAAGGTTATTCGATACCTGGCGGTTCTGTGCCTCGCGATTCCGATGGCCATCGGCGCTATCGAGCTGCTCGGCCAATCGATCACCGAGAAGTTCGATTACCTGATTTTCGACAATTATTTGACGTCGGTCGCGGACGGCCGGGTTTCCGACGACGTCGTGGTGATTGACATCGACGAGGAAAGCCTGATCACCGTCGGTCAATGGCCATGGCCGCGCTATCGCTTGGCGAAACTGATCCAGACGATCGCCGACAATAGTCCGCGTGCGATCGGGCTCGATATTCTCCTGTCCGAACCGGACCGGACCGCGTTGAGCAACATCAAGGAGGCGTTTAAGAAGGAATTCGGTCTGGACATCGGCTTCACAGGCGTGCCGCCCGGCCTCAGCGACAACGATCGTTTTCTCGGACATATCCTGTCGCGGACAAAAACCATTACCGCTTTATATTTTTATTTCGACTACCGCAACGAGGCCGCTCATTGTCTTGGACCGTCCGTGGAAATCACTGGTCGAGTCGACGAATTCGATCTAGGTACGCCTCACGGCGTGCTGTGCAGTACAGACCGAATTCACGAGCGATCCTCTCGCAATGGCTTCATAAATGCGGAGCTCGACAGCGACGGCAAGCTGCGCCGTCTGCCGCTGCTGCTTCGCTACGAAGACAAGATTTATCCGAGTTTGGCGTTGGCCACTTTCATGCGCGCGGTCGGCGCCGACAACGCCTCCGTCGTGTCCGATCATATTTCGCCGGTGCTCGTGATCGGGCCGCACCGCATCCCAATCAACAAGAATGGCGAAATGGTCCTGCGCATGAACGGACCGGGCCGACAGCATAATTTTATATCCGCCTTGGAAATTCTTCGCGGCGATTTCGACCCCACCGACTTGAAGGACAAAATTGTCTTCGTCGGTTCCTCCGCCGCCGGTTTGAACGACTATTATGCCACCGCCTTCGGCCTGTCGTTTCCGGGCGTCGAAAGCCATGCGGTGGTAATCAGCAATATCCTCACCAACAATTTCGTGAAGATCCCCACATGGGCGCCATTGATCACAATTCTTTGGAATATCGCCACAGCGGTGTTTGTTTTCGCCCTGTTTTTCTGGGTGTCCCGGCCGATTATTTCGATTTGCGGCTTGCTCGGCTGGGCCTTGCTCTCGTCTCTATTCAGTTACTTGATTTTTGCCAATACCAGCATATATCTGTCTCCGGCCGGGCCGCTCATTGTCGTCGTCATCTTCGCGCTTCTGTTCTCATTCTTGCGTTACGCGCTTGAACAGAAAACCGCGCTGTCCTGGTTTCAACAGCTTTCCAATGTGCAGCAGGTCACTTTAGAGTCCATGGCCAATGTCGCGGAAACCCGCGACCCGGAAACCGGCGCGCATATCAAACGCACGCAACATTACGTGCGGGCGATCGCGGACCGTTTGCGGGAGAAACGTCTGCATGTCGAGCTCTTGACCGATCACTACATCGATTTGCTGTTCGCTTCAGCGCCACTGCACGATGTCGGCAAGGTCGGCGTGCCGGACAACATACTACTGAAGCCCGGCAAACTGACCGACGCCGAATTCGAAATCATGAAGCGGCATCCTCTGTTCGGTGAGGAGATCATGCGTTCGACCGCGTCGAGATTCGACGAAGGTACGGACAATTTCCTCGTCCTGGCAGGCGAGATCGCCGGGTCCCATCATGAGAAATGGGACGGCACAGGCTATCCGCGCGGTTTGGCGGGCGAACATATTCCGCTGTCCGGCCGCATCATGGCGGTGGCCGACGTCTATGACGCGCTAATAAGTCGGCGCTGCTACAAGGAGCCCTTCACCCACGAGACCGCCAAGGAGATGCTGATCGAAGGAAAGGGTACCGCTTTCGACCCCAACGTCATCGACGCCTTCATCGACATCGAAGACGAAATCATCGCCATCGCCGCCCGTTATGTGGACGAGGAAGAAGAACTCGCCTGGCACGACATGGCGAGTTAAGGCGCGTTAGGAAAACCTCAATAGCCCAGCTTCGGATCGACCCGGTTGCGCAGGCGTTTGCCGGCGTGGAGGCGGGCCATGTTGTCGAGCACCAGGTCGAGGGTGAGAGGGACATAGTCGACGTCGTCGTCGGAGGAGACGTGGGGCGTGATCAGCAGGTTCGGGGTGGTCCAGAGTTTCGAGGATCGATTTAACGGTTCGGGCTCCGTGACATCGAGGATGGCGCCGGCGAGGCGGCCGTCCTCGAGGCGCGCCACCAGGGCGTCCTCATCGATCACCGGCGCACGACTCATATTGATCAGGCCGGCCGTCGGTTTCATGCGGTCAAGCTGCTCGGCGCCGATCAGACCGCGGGTCTCCTCGGTCAGCGGCGTCGTGACGACGACGAAGTCGGCCCTGCGCAACAGTTTCATCAGGTCCTTCGGCGGATGCATCTTGTCGACATAGCGCGCCCGTTTCCCGTGACGGCGGATACCGAGAACCTTCAGACCGATCGACTTGGCCGCCTTGGCCACGGCGCCGCCCATCTGGCCGACGCCGACGATCAAAACGGTCTTGCCGCCGATCGGCCGGGCGAATTCGGGTGCCCAGCGCCGGGCCCGCTGATCGGACATGTATTTCGGAATATTGTTGTTCAGCATCGACAAGGCCATGGCGGCATAGTCCTGGGCTTTCGGCGCATGAACCCCGCGATTATTGGTCAGCGTCGTCTTGGACGGCAACCAGTCGAGCGGCGTCAAATGCTCGATACCGGCACCGATGATGTGAATGTTTTTCAAATTCGGCGCCCGCGCCGCCAGTTCTTCCGTCGGTAGGTCCCAGGTCACGAGGGCATCGGCGGTCTGCAGATACTTGTCCAGATCGTCATAATCCCAGCTGAAGGTCGCCTTCACCTTCGCCGCCGCGGTCGGATTGCGCCCCGCCGCTTTGCGGTATTGGGCGGGCGAGTTGCGGAATACCAACTCGCCGTCTCGATTATTCTTGATATGGAGGTGCAGCTTCTTCATGACCTGCCTTCATTGAAAAACGAATATTTGTACAACGTCCCGATCGGGATCGGTATTTCCTCGACCCGATGCCCGCCGGCCTTTTCCAACACGCGGACGGAGCCGACATTGTGTCCCTTGGTAAATGCATCGACCCGGACAAGGCCGATACAGTCGAAGGCATCATCCAAAGTGGCGGCCACCGCTTCCGAAGCATACCCGCAGCCCCAAAAATCCGGATGCAGGGCGTAGCGCATGGCCGGATCGCCGGTCCGGTCATGTAGACGCAAGCCGACCTCGCCGACAAAACTTCCGCTCTCCCGCTCGACCATGATGCGGTTGCCGAAGCCGTTCTCGATCCACATTTGCAGATAGTCGCTGAGCAGTTCCGCCGTGGCCTGCGGCGTCAATACGCCGAGCTTCACGGCATTGCCGACCTCCGGCAAAGCGTAGAGCGCGCTTAGATCTTTCAAATCGCCGTCCCGCGGCGGCCGCAGGATCAGCCGCGACGTTTCCAGCACCCCGCCTGGATGTGTGCAGCGGTTCATCGCCTCTCAGGCCGCGCGCTCGAAGACGACGTCGCCGTCCAAAATCGTTAGATCGACCTGACCTTCCCGCATCTCTTCCACATCGACGGTGAAGATATCCCGATCCAACACGGCGATGTCGGCCAGCATGCCGACAGAGAGATCGCCCTTCCTACGTTCAGAGAAGCTGCCATAGGCGCCATTCATAGTCAGCGCATGCACTGCTTCCTCCATGCCGATCGCCTCGCCGGCACCGAGGGTAGTACCCCGATTGGTCTTGCGGGTGACCATGGCGTAAAGGTTCTTGAATGGATTGAAATCGCTGACGGGCGTGTCGGAGCTGGCGCTGGGTCTTAACCCGGCATCGATCCAGCTGCGCATGGGATAACTCGACGCCGGCCGCGCTTCGCCCAGCACATCGACATAGAGGTCGCCGAACTCATAGATAAAGATCGGCTGCGGCGCCGGCAAAGCACCGAGCCGCCTCATAGTCTCGATTTGCTCCGGCGTGGTGAAGCTGCAATGCTCGATGCGATGTCGCCGGTCCTCGCTTGGATGGGCGGACTGCGCCGCCTCCAACGCGCGCAGACCCTGATCGATGGCGGCGTCGCCGATGGCGTGCATGGAGACCTGATAGCCTTTGCGGTGATATTCCTCGACATAACCGAAGATCTCCGCGTCCTCGTAAATGAACAAGCCGCGGTTGCCGCAATTGCACTGATAGGGATCGTTCATGGCCGCGGTGCGGCCGCCGGCGCTACCGTCGGTGAAGAGCTTGACGGAACCGATCTTCAAAAACTCGTCGCCGAAACCCGTCAGTAAACCATTGTCATAGGCTCGCCCGGCGATCCCGCTTGGCCCGCCGGTCAGCGAAAGATAACTGCGGACCTTTAGCCGACCCTGGCGCCGGGCTTCCTGATAGGCGATCAGATCCAGATAGTCCTGCTTGAAGCCGACACCCGCATCCATCACCGAGGTGATGCCGTAGGATAGCAGCAGATCGCCGCCCGCTTCCAAGCCCTCGACCAGTTCGGCCAAGGTGCTGTCCGGCATGGCCGCTTGAACCAAGCCCTTCGCGGTCTCCTGCAGCTCGCCGGTCAAGCGGCCGTTTTCGCGCACTAAATGGCCACCCGGCGGATCTTTCGTATCCTCGTCGATACCGGCCAGTTCCAACGCCTTGGAGTTGGCAACGCCGATATGCCCGCAGGTGCGCACCAACAGGACCGGGTTGTCCGGCGCGACTTGGTCCAATTCCTCCCGATAAGGTTGCCGGTTCACGTCCAGGGCGAAATGATCGTAGCGGCCGCCGACAATCCATTCGCCGGGTCCGACTTGGTCCGCCTTCGCCTTTACTTCCCGCAGCAATTCGTCGAGGGTGGAGACGACTTCGGCACGCAGATCGATTTCCAACTGCGCCAGACCGAGAGACAGCATATGTTGATGGGCGTCATTGACGCCGGGGATCGCTGTCCGCCCGGCCAGATCGATCACCCGCGTGCCGGTCCCCACCAAAGCGTCAATATCGCCATCGCTACCGCTGGCCAGTATTTTACCGCCCCAGACGGCAAGCGCCTGGGCAAAGCCTTGACCCTGGCCGAGAAAGATCTTGCCGTTCTTTAGAACCAAATCCGCTTTAATGATCGACATTGCCTCTACCCCTTCAACGCGGCCTGAATATCGGCCGTGAACCCCACGGAAACGCGATCTCCGTCGACAATAACCGGCCGCTTGATCAAGGCCGGATGCGCGAGAATCAGCCCTTGCGCCTTGGCCGCGTCCAGATCTTGCTTTTCATGATCCGCAAGCTGTCGCCAGGTCGTACCGCGCCGATTGACCAGTTTGTCGGGGCCCACGGCGGTCAACCAGCCGGCGACCATACCGGCATCCAGGGAACCGTCCCGCAGGTCGTGAAATTCGTGTCCGATACCTTCCGCGTCCAGCCATTTCCGCGCCTTGCGGCAGGTATCGCAATTCTTCAAACCATATAGCTTTAACATGCCGGCACTATATCAAGCTTGGTTCGACATGCCAGCGGCGATCGGTTAGGCTGCCGGAAAAATCAGCCCTGGGATACCTATGCCACGTTCGATCGCAATTACCGGCGCCGGTACCGGCATCGGTGCCGCCTTGGCCCGCCGCTTGGCCGGACCCGACGTCAATCTGACCTTGCACACCAGGCAGAATCAAACCGGATTGGAGGCCGTGGCGGCCACTGTCCGCGAGAGCGGCGGCCAGGCCGTCTGCTGCCTTGGCGACGTCCGCGACGCTTCGACATCGGACACCCTTGTCGCGACGGCCATGGAAACCTACGGTGCCCTTGACGGCGTCGTCGCGGTCGCGGGCTTTGCCGACTTCACTGCTATGGCCGATCTGACCGACGACCAAATCGTCAACAGTTTCGAGGCCATCGACTTGGCGTTTTTGCGCCTCGCCCGCAGCTGCCACGCGGCCCTGTCGGCCGCCACGGCGGGACGCCTGATCGCGGTTAGCTCCTTCGTCGCCCATTTGCACCGGCTCGACGGCAATCATCTGCCGGCTTCAGCGATGGCCAAGGCGGGATTGGAGGCGGCGGTTCGCTCCCTGGCCGTCGAGTGGGCCGATGACGGAATTACCGTGAATTGCGTCGTTCCGGGCTTCATCGAAAAAGACAATGTTCCGGTACGCCGCAATGTCGATGTCAGCGGCGCCCATTCCGGCATTCCACAAGGCCGCCTCGGTACGCCGGACGAAGTCGCCGCGGCAATCGAATTTTTATTGTCATTAGATGCTTCTTATATTACGGGGCAACGGCTGCACGTGGACGGCGGCCTGACGCTCTGACAAATGGGGACAAGATGACAGAACAACAAACGGTCCTGGTGACCGGTATCACCGGCTTCATTGCTTTGCATTGCGCCGATCAAGCACTGGCCGCCGGCTATCGGGTCCGCGGCAGCCTGCGCAGCCCGGCGCGCGAGCAGGAAGTACGGGACACCTTGGCCAAGGACGACGACCGCAATGCCCGCCTGTCCTTCGTCACGGCCGACCTGCTAAAGGAAGATGGTTGGGCCGATGCGGTCGCGGGCTGCGACTATGTCTTGCATGTCGCCTCGCCTTTTCCGGCCAACGTGCCGAAAGACGAGAACGAGCTGATTGTCCCGGCACGGGAAGGCACGCTTCGGGTCCTACACGCCGCCGCGAAGGCGGGGGTCAACCGGGTGGTCCTCACGTCATCCATCGCCGCCGTCGCTTATGGCCACGATCGGAACGGTAAGGTTTTCGACGAAGACGACTGGACCAATACGAACGGGGCCGACTGCGGCGCCTACGAGAAATCCAAGACCCTCGCTGAAAGGGCCGCATGGGATTTCGTCGCGAGCAAGGAGGCCGGCGGTATGGAATTGGCGGTCATCAATCCCGGCGCCGTGTTCGGACCGCTGATGAACAAGGATTTCGGCACTTCGGCGGAAATCATTCGCAAGTTCATGGCGCGGGAACTGCCGGCGATCCCGCGTCTCGGCATTCCAGCGGTGGATGTGCGCGACGTTGCCAGCGCACACCTGGCGGCCATGACCCATCCGGAAGCGGCCGGCAAACGCTTCTGCTGTGTCGCAGCATCGCCATGGATGAGTGAAATCGGCGATATCTTAAGCCGGAAGTTCAAGGGCCGCGGTTTCAAGGTGCCGACGGGCAAAATGCCCGACTGGATGTTCAAGCTCGCCTCGCTGTTCGATCGAACCTTGAAATTGGCGGTGCATATGCTGGGCACCAATACGATTGTATCGAACGAGCGACTGACCCAGACACTGAACTGGCAGCCGCGCTCGGTCGAGGAAATGGTGGTGGCCACCGCCGATAGCCTGATCGAATTCGGCATCCTGAAGCCGAAGTCCTGAAGCTGAAGCTACGCGATGACCCGGACAGAGCAAGCTTCCGCCTACCGGCTGATCCGGGTCTTCATTTCGTTGGCGTTGATGACTGTCGGTAGCTCCGGCATGTTCGCCGCGATCATCATCCTGCATCCGCTGACCAGCGAATATGGCATCGACCGCGCCGATGCGTCCCTACCCTATATGATGTTCATGCTCGGCTTCGGGCTGGGCGGCATCGTCATGGGACATATCAGCGACCGCATCGGCATCCTGATCCCCGTGATCGCGTCGGCATTCTGTCTTTCCGGCAGCCTCTATTGGGCCGCGCATAGCGATAATGTCTGGCTAATCGCGGCCACAGCCGGGTTTCTCGCGGGATTTCTGGGCTCCGCGACCACGTTCGGGCCTCTGGTCGCCGACATTTCACATTGGTTCTTGCGCCGGCGCGGATTGGCCGTCGGCATCGTCATCAGCGGCAATTATCTGTCGGGTACGATCTGGCCGCCGGTGCTGCAGTATTTCATCGATCAACAGGGCTGGCGCGACACCTTCATCGATCTAAGCTTGTTCGTGCTGATCACCATGTTGCCGCTGACCGCCTTCCTTTACCGCAAGTCGCCGCAAAGCGAAGACGAAGTACCGACATCGGAAACCGCGCCGACCCGCCCGCTGATCAGCTATTTCCAACTGCAATGCCTGCTTTGCGTCGCCGGCGTCGGTTGCTGCGCCGCCATGGCGATGCCGCAGGTTCATATCGTACCCTACGCCTCAGACCTCGGTTTCACCGCGGCCCACGGCGCCGTGATGATGTCGCTGATGCTCGGCTTCGGCATCGTCAGCCGGCTGGTGTCGGGATGGATTTCGGATCGGATCGGCGGCTTGAAGACGTTGCTTCTGGGTTCTTTCTTGCAGACCGTTGTTATTGCCCTGTTTCTGACCAATCAAAGCCTGGTCGGGCTCTACATACTTTCCGCTCTATTCGGGCTTTCCCAGGGCGGCATCGTACCGGCCTATACGATCATCGTACGCACATACTTTCCGGCCAAGCAAGCTGGCTGGCGTATCGGTTTCACGCTGTCTTTCACCATGCTCGGCATGGCCTTGGGTGGCTGGATGGCGGGCGCGCTCTACGATCTCACGGGCAGTTACACCCTGGCCTTCGTCAATGCCATAGCCTGGAACTTGCTGAACATGGCGATCGCCGCCGGCTTGCTTTACGGCATGAACCGTCAGCGCGCGGCGGCATACTAGAGTGTTTCTCTCTCATCCAGAAACGTTCTAGGCGGCCACAAACTCCAGGACCGCGTCGAAGTCAGGGTCGCGAACGATGACCCGATCGCCACGATCGTCGATCGGCAAATCCGTTAGGTTCCGGACCGCATCGAGGCTGGCACTGCGGATCACCAGAGCGCCGAAGATCTCCGCCCGGTCGCCCATCTCGCAGGCCAAATCGCCATAGCGCGCCCGATAGACCGCTGGGGATAATATACTGAGATGACCTTCCCGATAGGCGACCCGACAATCGCCGTTACCTCCAGTCATATCGACCTCCAATAGCTTGGCGAAGGCCTCGGCCTGTGCCTCCGGCTCGCGCGCGGCGACGACGAATTCCGGCATCGCCAACGCGCCGTTGGCGTGACTCTGCCATTCCGGCCGCCAGACCAGATCCGGCGTGCCATGTTCGCAGAAATAGACCCGGCCGCCCGGAAAGACGTCCGACCGCACATGGACGGTACGAAACTTCGCGTCGAATGTGCCGTCGGAGACGGTGACGGGCCGACTGAACGCCTTGGGCGGATCGCCGGCAAAGCCGATGGCCTGCAGATGGGCATGGGTCGCGTCCACATCACTGGTCTTGAACACCAGCCCGTTAATCCCCTTCGGCGCCTGGGCGATGTCCGCCCGACCCGGTGCGGCATCACCCGCGGGCAGTCCGATCAGCTCCACATAATCGGTGCCGAACATCATCAGATGGTTGATCGAGCCCAGGGTGTGATACCCCCGCTCGGTCAAATGAAAGCCCATATCGGCATAACGTGCCGCGGCCGCGTCCATGTCATAGTGGACATTGATCACCGTGTGATCCAATTGTGCCAATTCGCTCATTTTTTCTACCCCACGACGGTCGCATAGGTACCCCGACCAATGGCGACCAGCGATTCCTTGTCGTTGTAAACGTCGATATCGACCACGGTCACAGTACGCCCGGTGCGCCGCACGGTTGCCTCGGCAACCAATGCGTCACCGACCGCCGGCTTCAGATAGTCGATGCGGATATTGATGGTCGGCACGCCGCCACCCAGCATCATGCCAATGGCGAAATCGCCGATGGTGTCGATGAAGAAAGCAATCGGTCCGCCATGGAACTGTTTGGTGCCGGCCTTACGCTCCATCTCCGGCTTCAGCGGCATTTCGACAGTCAATGCCATCCGGTCGTAATCCAGTTCCTTGACCCTCAGGCCGAGCGTGCCGATCGCCGGCGAATTGTCGAAGCGGGCCTGCACGGCCGCCTTGTTGAGACGTTCGGGCGTATCGCTCATGGCAGCACCACCACTTTGCCGAACACTTCCCGCTCCTCGAGCAGGCGGAAAGCTTCGTTGACATCCTCCAGCGGCAATACCTTATCGATGATCGGGGTGAAGGAGCCGTCTTCGATCAGCTTCAACAGTTCGAACAGATCCTCACGCATCCAGCCATTGGAGCCAAGGACTTTCAACTCATAAGACCAGATGAAACGTAGATCCTCAGCCGGGTCATAGCCGGCGGTGGCGCCGCAGGTCAGCACCTTGCCGCCGCGATGGAGCACGCGCAGAGATTTCACCCAGGTATCGCCGCCGGTGAAATTGACCACCACATCGACACCCTTGTCGTAGTGCCGGCGATGGGGCTTGCCGAAATTGGCGAAGACCCATTTCATAAAATCCTCTTCCACATAATTGATCAGATGATCGGCACCGATATCCGCCAGACGCTCGAGCTTGCTCTGGCTCGAGGCGCAGGCTATGACCTCGCAGCCGCGCCGCTTCGCCAGCTGCACGGCACCGGTGCCGACACCGCCGGACGCCCCCAGGATCAGAACCTTGTCGCCTTTCTGCACGTCGCCGATGGTATACATCATCCGCAAGGCCGTGCCGTAGGCAACCGGCAGACAGGCCGCGGCCTCATACGAGACGCTTGCCGGCAACGGCACCAGATGATGGGTCGGCACTTTGCAATACTCCGCCAGACCGCCGTGCCACATCTCGCCGATCAGACCGCCCGGGCCGACCCGGTCGACCGGATCGACCAATACACGGTCGCCGACCTTCCAGTCGCCCGCATTGTCACCGACGTCGACGACTTCACCGGCGAAATCGAGACCCATGATACAGGGCATGGGCACCTTGATGCCGGGCATGCCGTTACGGGTGAAGATGTCGTGATAGTTCAGCGAAACGGCGCCGACTTTGATCACCACATCGTCCGGCCCGGCTACGGGATCGGCGAAGTTTTCGTCGATCCGGATCGACCCGGGACCGCCATGTTGTTCGATCACGCTTGCTTTCACGCTTCGCTCCTAATCTCGCTCTTCGTTTCGCCCGTTTGCCAAAGCTTTTCGGCCTGGGCCTGCAAACCGTTGCGGTCGACTTTGCCCGGGCCGGCGAGCGGCAGTTTGTCCAGAAAAATCACCATGCGGGGATGCTGATAGGCGGGTGCCCGGGCCAGAGCATGCTGTTTCACCTGCCCTTCGGTCAAGACAGCGCCGTTACGCGGCACCACAAAGGCTACCGGTTTATGCCCTTTGATGTCATCCGGGACCGGCACCACGCAACTCTCCTCCACATCCGGATGGCCGACCAATACGCTTTCGACCTCGCTCGGATAAATATTCTCGCCGCCGCAGACGAACATGTCATCGGTGCGGCCAACGAAGAAATAATTGCCGTCGCCGTCGCGCCGGAAGACGTCGCCGGATTTGTACCAGCCGTCGTCCGTCAGCACCTCCGCGGTTTTTTCCGGCAAATTGAGATAACCGGTCATGGTCGCCTGCGTGCGATGCCAGAGTTCGCCTTGATCCGCCTCCCGGCCGGTATGATCGATCAGCTTCACGTCAACGTCTGGCATTACACGGCCGACCGACAATGGCGGCAGCGGTTGACCATCGGCCGCGCCGAACACGATCGGGCCGGCTTCCGTGGTGCCGTAGCCGTTGGTGATCGACGCATCCGGAAACGTTGCCCGTACCTTGTCCCATAGCTTCGGTGAAATCGGTGCCGACCCCATACGCACGATCTTCACCGACGACAGATCCAGGCGCTCCATCAGATCGGCTTCGGCAAAGGCCATGGCGAGCATGGTCGGAACCGAGGTAATCCAGCTACAGCGATACCGATCGATCGCCGATAAATATTGACGGGCGTCAAACTCAGGCAGCAATACCGAACTCGTCGACGCCGAAAGCCCGAACAGCGATGTGCAGAGCGCATTCATGTGATACAGCGGCGCCGCAATCAGCAGCCGATGGTCGACAAACGGCCAACCCCGCAACATCCGTCCTTTCAGGGCCCAGATATGCCCGCGATGGGTCAGCGGTACACCCTTCGGCCGACCGGTCGAGCCCGAGGTATAGAGCACCATCGCTTCATCCGCCGCCTCGGGCCGCACCGTGTCGAATTCACCGGAATCGAGAAAATCCTCAAACGTCTCATCGAAACAAACTGTGGGTAGATTGCCGGGAACCCGCCCTTCCCGCGCCGCATCATGAAACATCAATTTCAAATTCGCGTCGCGGCAAATGAACGAGATCACCTCGGGCGAGAACTTATAGTTGATGGGCACCGCCACGAGCCCGGCACGTAAGGCACCCGTAAAAGCGGTTAGAAATTCGACCCGATTGGCGGACAGAATACCAATCCGTTCACCGTGACGGAGACCCCGTTTCTGGAACCCTCGAGCGGCAGCCTGCGACATTTCATCCAATTCGCGGTGACTGAAGCGAAGCGGCCGACCCCAACGGCGGCAATCGATCAACGCCAAGTTGTCCCCGCCCAGATTTTGATCGAATAGATCGCCTAAATTCGTCGCTGTAATCATGTGAAATGAAGGCCGCCGTAGGTTAGAATAGCCCTATGTGGTACTACCAGTTTAGGGAACTTATTGATCTCTTTGTAGAGCGTCGCGGAAATTTCCCATCGGCTTTGACCCGCATGTCCGCCGACGACATTGTGGCTTAAGATGTTTTTGGCAGCTATTTGTCGACTGTTCATCCCGTCCGGATTAGTTTCGGGCAGCTCCCCTTACCGCCGTCGTTTTGCGGTGGTGAGGCAGTTCATGATTATTTTCGCCGCCACTTTAGTTTGTTTGATCGCATTTACATTTCTACGCGAAAAAATAAATATGCTCGACACCGGCGTGATCGCGCTTGGCGTCGCCGTACCGCTGATCGGCTGCCTGATCATTCGACTGGGAGGCAGTCTCGATACCGCTGTACTCTTCGTGTCGATCACCGGTCAGATATTGGTGGCTGCCTTTGCTGGTCTGACCGGCGGCTTACATTCTCCGATTATGGTCTGGCTCCTGGGATTTATCGTTTGGACCGCCACTTACCGAAGCCGTACCGTGGCGACGGCGGTCAGTGCCGTCACCGCGGCGCTCATCCTGTTGCTTTTCATTCTCCATCATCTCGACAGATTGCCGGTTAGTTCGATCCAGCCGGGATCGCTGACCTTGACCTTTTTCATCACGCATATCAGCGTGGCCGTCATGCTGGCGTGGGTCGTTGCGGGGCTCGTCCAGCGGTGGCAGCGTTCGAGAGAGCGGATCCGGGAAAATGTCAGATTGCTGGAATCTGCAAACCGGCATAAGAGCGAATTTCTCTCCCACATGAGCCACGAACTGAGAACGCCTTTAAACGCGGTGTTGGGTTTTGCTCAGCTCATGCTTACGCGTGGCGACAATCTCACGGCCGAAGCCCGCTACAGCAACTTGCAGCATATTTACAATGCCGGCCGTCACCTCGCGGATATGACGGACGATCTGCTGGACCTGGTACAGATCGACGAAGGACGTCTTCGTCTGCAACCGGAAGCGGTCGAACCCAGCTTGCTCATGCGCGAAATCCTGCCCCTGCTCCGTTTCGAGGCCGAAAAATATGACGTGGCCATGCTGATCGTCGAGGAAGCCCCTGCAACGATCTGGGTCGATCAGAAACGGTTTCGCCAAGTCTTGCTGAACTTGGCCAGCAACGCGGTAAGGTACAATCGGGAGGGTGGTAGAGTGGAACTCGGCGCCACGCTGAAGGGCAGCAAGCATGTTCGGATTTTTGTCCGAGACACGGGCTACGGCATAAAGCCGGAGGAATACGAGATGATATTCGAGCGTTTCGGTCGTCTTAAAAGCAGGACCGACCGGGTCGATGGCGTCGGTATCGGCTTACCTTTGTCCAAATCGCTGGCCGAGGAAATGGGTGGCGAATTGGGTTTCGACAGCACGCCTGGCGAAGGTTCGACCTTTTGGGTCGATTTTCCCGTCCACGAGGAAGTGCCCGAGACCTAGACGCCGGCATTGTTTCAGCTTATATCCCGGCCATGATGACCCGCGCGTTCTTGAAAATGCATGGCCTCGGCAACGATTTCGTGGTGCTCGACAACCGCGACGGAAGGCTTGTGCTGAACGAAGCGGTGGCACGCGCAATCAGCGACCGGCGCACAGGCGTCGGTTGCGATCAGTTGATCAGTTTGGAGCCGTCGGACAAGGCCGACGTCTTCATGCGCATTCACAATCAGAGCGGCGGCGAAGTCGGCGCCTGCGGTAATGCCACCCGCTGTGTCGGCAGCCTGATGTTCGACGAACTGGCGCGGGACGAGGTAGTCATCGAAACGATTTCCGGCCTGTTGCCGACCAGCAAGGCCGAGGACGGCCTGATAACTGCCGATATGGGACCCGCGCGCCTCGACTGGCGGGAGATCCCGCTGGCGCGCGAGATGGATACCCTGCATGTGCCGATCGGCCTCCGAGACAGCCGAGGGCATCGATTGGAGGAGGCGGTGGCCGTCAATATGGGCAATCCCCACGGCGTCATCTTCGTCGAGGACGCGGAGGTCATCGATCTCGCCGGAATCGGCCCCGAATTGGAACATCACCCGTTGTTTCCGGAGCGGGCCAACATGTCCGTGGTCAGCCCGCTTGGACCGGATCATGTCCGCATGCGGGTATGGGAACGCGGCGTCGGCATCACGCTTGCCTGCGGCTCCGGCGCCTGCGCCGTGGCCGTGGCCTGTCACCGCCGCGGCCTGACCGGTCGCCGCCTGACCGTGACCATGGATGGTGGCGATCTGCGGATGGAATGGCGGGAAAGCGACGGCCACGTGCTGATGACCGGCCCGGTCGCCACCGCCTATTCCGGTGAGATCGCGCCCGACTTGCTGGCGGTAACATCATGAGCGGCCTCGACATCTTGACGTTCGGTTGCCGTCTGAACAGCTTCGAAAGCGAGATCATGCGGCAACACGCCGCCGCGGCCGGTTTGGACGACGCGGTGATCGTCAACACCTGCGCGGTAACCGGCGAGGCAGTGCGGCAGTCTCGCCAGGCGATCCGCAAGGCCCGTCGCGAACGGCCGTCGGCACGACTGATCGTCACGGGCTGCGCGGCGCAACTGGAGACGGCGGCATTCGCCGCCATGCCGGAAGTGGATCGGGTCTTGGGCAACGCGGAAAAACTACAGGCCAAAAGTTTCCTGACCGACAACGACATCCGCGTCCAGGTCAACGACATCATGGCGGTCGAGGACATTGCCGGCCATCTGGTCGACGGGTTCGACGGCAAAAGTCGCGCCTTCGTCCAGATTCAGCAGGGCTGCGATCACCGCTGCACCTTTTGCATCATTCCCTTCGCACGCGGCAACAGCCGCTCGGCGCCGATCGGCGACATCGTCGCCCAGGTCCGGCGCCTGCTGGCAAACGGCTATCGGGAGGTCGTGCTGACGGGGGTCGACATCACGTCTTATGGCGCCGATTTGCCCGGACAGCCAAGCCTGGGACAGATGATCCGACGCTTGCTGGCCGCGGTGCCGGAGCTGCCGCGGCTGCGCCTGTCTTCCGTCGACAGTATCGAGATCGATGACGACCTGTTGCGGTTGCTGGCGGAAGAGGAACGCCTGATGCCGCATCTGCATCTGTCGCTGCAAGCCGGCGACGATGTGATCCTGAAGCGCATGAGGCGACGCCACGACCGTCGTCATGCCGTGGATTTTTGCGCGGAGGCCCGGCGGCGGCGGCCGGATTTGGTGTTCGGCGCCGACCTGATCGCCGGCTTCCCGACAGAAAGCGACGCCATGTTCGAGAATACGCTGGCGCTGATCGAGGATTGCGGACTGACTTATCTGCATGTCTTTCCCTATTCGCCCCGACCGGGCACGCCGGCGGCGCGTATGCCGCAAGTCGACGGCCGTACCCGCAGGGCCCGCGCGCGCCGGCTGCGGCAGGCGGGAGAGCGGGCGCGACGACGGTTCTACGACAGTTGCATTGGCAGCAATGCCCAGGTCTTGGTGGAGAAGCCCGGGCTCGGTCACAGCGAACAGTTCGCCCCGGTTGAAGTCCCAACGCAGCTGCAAACTGGCACCATCGCGGACTTGCGGATTCGCGCCGCCCATGGCGACGGCTTGGTCGTATGAGCGGGTTTTTCGAGCGCCTCAAGTCGGGGCTGAGCCGCACTACCGGGAATCTGACCGGCGGAATCGGCGATCTATTCACCAAGCGCAAACTCGATCAAGCAGCCCTGGACGATCTCGAAGACCTCTTGATCACCGCCGACCTCGGCCCCGGCGTTGCTGCCAAGGTGACCGCCGATCTGGCCGACAGTCGCTTCGACAAGGAGGTCGACGAGGACGAAGTTCGCGGCGCTCTGGCGCGGGTGGTGGAGGATATCTTAACCCCGGTCGCGATGCCGATGAACCTCGACCCGGCCAACCGGCCCCATGTGGTGTTGGTGGTCGGCGTCAACGGCACCGGCAAGACCACCACCATCGGCAAGATCGCCAAGCATCTGGTCGCCGCCGAGAAGAAAGTGGTGCTGGCCGCCGGCGACACTTTCCGCGCCGCCGCCATCGACCAGTTGAAGATCTGGGGTGAGCGCACCGGTGCCGCGGTGGTCGCCCGCGACGTCGGCGCCGATCCCGCCGCCGTCGCCTATGAAGCTTTGGACAAAGCCCGAGAGGAAGACGCCGATGTGCTCCTTATCGATACCGCCGGGCGGCTGCAGAACAAATCCGATCTGATGGCGGAGTTGGAGAAAATAAACCGCGTCCTTGGCAAGCAGGTAACGGATGCACCGCACGACGTCCTTTTGGTCTTGGATGCCACCACCGGCCAAAACGCCCTGCGTCAGGTCGAGGTCTTCACCGACGTCGCGCAAGTCACCGGCTTGGCCATGACCAAACTGGACGGCACCGCCCGCGGCGGCGTGCTTGTCGCCGTCGCCGACCGTTTCGGACTACCGGTTCACCTGATCGGTATCGGCGAAGGCGCCGACGACCTGCACCCCTTCGACGCCCACGACTTCGCTCAGGCCATCGCCGGACGGGGTTAGTCGGCCGCCACCCGCCGCACACCGTCGGCCAGACCGACGATAACTTCGTCGCACATGCCCACGAACAGGCCGTGCTCGACAATGCCGGGGATGGTGGAAAGATTATGGGCCAAGGTCAGCGGGTCGGCAATATTTGGACCGAAGGTACAGTCTAGGATCAGGTTGTTTTCGTCGGTGAGAAAAGCGTCGCCCCACCGATCGCGCCGTACCGCGACTTTGGCGCCGAAACTCTCGATTTCCCGCGCGATCGGCGTGGCGGCCATCTGGATGACCTCGACCGGCAGGTCGAACGCCCCCAATACGTCGACTTCCTTGCTTTCGTCGGCGATGACGACGAAGCGGTCGCAGCACCCGGCCACCACTTTCTCCCGCAACAACGCGCCGCCTGCGCCTTTGATCAGGTTCAAGGCCAGATCGAACTCGTCGGCGCCATCGATGCCGAGATCGAGGCGCGGGTCCTCGTCCAGATTTGTCAGGGGAATGCCGACATCCCGGCAATGGGCCGCCGTCCGCTCCGATGTCGGTACGCCCTTGACGGTCAAGCCGCCGGCCACCCGCTCCCCCAGCATGACGATAAAAAAATCCGCCGTCGAGCCGGTGCCGATGCCGAGGCGCATACCGTCCTCGACCATCTCCAACGCCGCTGCGGCGGCGTTACGTTTTGCTTGATCTTGATCTGTCATGCCCTTCGATACCCCGATCCAGCGGTCAGGCCAATACGAAATCGTCGAGAACTCGCGGTGAAAATGTCGCTGGCGCGAAAAGGGCGAAATGGATATCTTGCGCGCCATGACAACCGCGACCAATAGCATCAATCCGCTGGTGAAACTGGCCATCGAATTCGGGCCCTTAGCCGCGTTTTTGCTGGCTTATTTCAAGGCAGGGATATTCTGGGCCACAGGCGTCTTTATGGTAGCGATCACCATCGCCGTCGCCGCGGCATGGATTCTGGAAAAACGCGTCCCCGTCATGCCGCTGGTTACAGGTATTTTTGTATTGATATTCGGTGGCGTGACGCTCTATCTGCAGGACGAATTCTTCTTCAAGATCAAACCGACCGTCGTCAACACCCTGTTCGGCCTGGCCTTGCTGACCGGCTATTTCATGAAGCGGTATTTCCTGCGCAATCTGCTGGGTCACGCCATGAATTTGCAAATGGAAGGTTGGCGGAAGCTGACGATACGCTGGATCTTCTTCTTCTTTGCCTTGGCGGTTTTGAATGAAATTGTCTGGCGCAACTTCTCCACCGATGCCTGGGTCAATTTCAAGGTCTTCGGCATTATGCCGTTGACCATGATTTTCATGGCCGCGCAGTTTCCGTTGATCAAACGATATTTCGTTGAAGACGAAGCCGGCGCCGACTGAACGAGAGGTTCACATATGGTCCGAGACATTACGCTTCTTGACGGCGGCATGGGCGCCGAGCTGAGCCGCCGCGGTCTAAGCCAACAGAAGACCATCTGGTCCGGTTTCGCTTTGATCGATGGGCCGGAGGTCGTCACTGAAGTGCATCGGGAGTTCATCGATGCCGGCGCCGAGATCATCATCACCAACAATTACGGCGTTACGCCAAACCTGATGGAGGCGGAGGGCCTTGCCGGCCGCACCGGCGAGTTCACGAAGCTGGCGGTGGATTGCGCCCAAAAAGGACGTGACGCAGCCGGTCAGAGCGGCGTCCGCATCGCCGGCTCGCTGCCGCCACTTGGGACCAGCTACCGGCCCGACCTTGTGCAGGATAACGAATACCTGTTGGCGGGCTACCGGGAGATTGCCGAGGCGTTGGCGCCGGGCGTCGATTTGTTTCTCGGTGAAACCCTGTCGACAGCGCGGGAAGCGCGCGCCGTGGCCGAAGCCGTCGCTCCCTACGGCAAGCCAATCTGGATATCCTGGACGTTGGACAAAGCCGCGAATGGTAACCTGCGGAGCGGCGAGACATTGGCGCAGGCCCTGGACGCGGTCGCGGATTTCGAGGTCGAGGCCTATCTCTTCAATTGTTGCTCAGTGGAAAGCATCGCCGCCGGCCTGCCGATCCTGAACGGCCTCACCGACAAGCCAATCGGTGCCTATGCCAACGCCTTCGGCCGTTTGCCCAGCGACTATGTCATGGGCGAATCGAAGCTGGGCCAGCGCACCGATCTTGATCCGGAGGCCTATCTCCATCATGTCAGGGATTGGTACGATTTGGGCGCGCGCATACTGGGCGGCTGCTGCGGCATCGGCCCCGACCATATCCGCGCCATCGGTCGGGACTTCCGGCAAGCCGCTTGATTCCGTGCTACGCCACCTCCTCCTTGCCTGGCTTTTGCTGACGCCGGCCGTCGCCGTCGCTGCCGACCATTTCTTGCGGTACGGACAGGATGGCAAGACGGTCTATCAATTTGCCGGCCAAGCCGGCGCCATCGTCATTCCCAAAGATGCCGGGCAACCTCACTACGAAGCTGAGATGGTCGCGATCATCGGCAAGCGGGCCCATCGCATCCGGCCGGACCAAGTCGCCGACCACATATTCGCGGTCAGCGCCGGCAACGACGTCAGCGAGCAGAGCTGGCAGAGTTCGGATCAGCACTGGCTCCGCGCTAAGGCCGGCGATACTTTCGCCCCGGTCGAGCCAGTCATGGTGCGCGGCTTAGATTACAACAACCTACTGCTGGAAACCCGCGTGAACGGCGAATTGAGGCAATCGGAACGGACGGACAAGCTGATCCATTCCGTCGCCGTTATCGTCAGCTTCGCCAGTCAATACTTCACCCTCGAGCCCGGTGACATGATCTTCACTGGCACGCCTGGCAGCACCCGGGGTCTCAAAGCCGGTGACGTTGTGGAGGTCCGATTGGAAGGCGTCGGCAGCCTGCGCAACCCGGTGATACGCGCCGAATGAGCGGTGACGACGAGATTTCGTCCGAACAGCTTGCGCAGTTGCGCCGGGCGCGGCGCATCCTAATCATCGGTTGCAGCGGCAGCGGGAAGTCGACGCTTGCCCGCCTGCTATCGACCGAACTCACGCTGCCGGTCGTCCATATCGATCAACTATTTTGGACGCCGGGTTGGATTCAAGCCGACCAAAAACATTTCGAAGCCGGCATTCGCGCCGCAATTGCCGAAGACGCCTGGGTCATCGACGGTAATTCTTCCCGCACGCTGATCCAACGTCTATCGAGAGCCGATCTGCTTATTTGGCTAAAACTACCCCGCTGGCTTTGTTTGTGGCGGGTAATCCTCCGGGTCGCCGGAAGTTTGGGGGTGGTGCGTCCCGACATGGCGCCAGGATGTCCGGAAAAATGGGACTGGGAGTTTCTTAAATACATCTGGTATTTCGACCGCGACCAGACCCCCCGCCTGGTCGAAGCGCTGGAACATGCGCCATGCCGGGTTCCCACGATCGAACTGACCAATAGCCGTCAGGTCAGGGCACTGGTTGACGGGCTTTGCCGCGGGTGAAGATATTGGGCCGGAAGGTCGGTACGCGGCGGCCTTGGACCACATGTTCGAACCCGGCCGCGATTTGGATCAACTTACCTTCGCTATAGGCCCGGCCGAAGATCAGCAAGCCGGCAGGCAGGCCAAACGCAACCCCCATCGGAACGGAGATACTGGGATAGCCGGCGACGGCGGCGACAATCGCGCTGCTTTGACTGTTGCGGTCGCCGATGGCCCAATCGATGGCGCCAGGCAGGTTTCGCGTCGGCGCCACCAAGGCGTCCAGACGATGCTCATCCATCGCCTTATCGATACCCTTGGCCCGCGACAATTGCTGGCAGGCCTCCCGCGCTTTTAAATAGCCCGCTTCCGTCAACGGGCCGCGGGATTGGGACTGGTGAAAAATATCCTGGCCGAAATAGGGCATTTCATGCCCCTCGAAGACATTGTTGAAAGCGATGACGTCGTTCAGGCTGGCCACCTCGGCCACCGGCGCATAAGCCGCGAGATAGCGGTTCAAGCCATCCTTGAATTCATACTGCAACACCATCCGCTCGGGCTCGCCGATTAGATGACGCGCCGGCAAGGCCACCTCTTCGACAATTTCGGCGCCCGCATCCGCCATGGCCGCAAGGGCGTTTTCAAACAGGTCGTCGACCCGGTCATTGATGCCGCAATAGTCGCGGGCCACACCGATCCGGGCACCGCGGAGACCGTCCGGGTCGACAAACTGGCTGTAGTCCGTCAGCCGCCGCGGCCCGGCCGCCAATGTCGCATCGTCGTCCGGGTCCTCGCCGGCAAGGGCTCCCAGCAGCAGGGCCGCGTCGGCCACGCTGCGTGCCATCGGCCCGGCCGTATCCTGGCTGGCGGAGATCGGCACGATCCCGGCCCGGCTGACCAAGCCCACGGTCGGCTTGATGCCGACGACGCCGTTCGCCGCCGACGGCGAGACGATGGAGCCGTCGGTCTCCGTCCCGACGGCGGCGGCGCAGAAGTCGCACGCGACGGCAACGCCGGACCCGGAGGAGGAGCCGCCCGGACTGCGATCCAAGGAAAAGGGGTTCAAGGTTTGGCCGCCCAGTCCGCTCCACCCGCTGGTCGAATGGCTGGAGCGGAAATTGGCCCATTCGCTAAGATTGGTCTTGCCCAGGATCAGCGCGCCGGCTTCGGCCAATCTTCGCGCCACATGCGACCGCTTGGCCGTGATTACGCCCCCCATGGCCAACGATCCCGCGGTCGTCGAAAGTTCGCCATCGGTGGCGACATTGTCCTTTAAGAGTATCGGTACGCCGTGCAGCGGGCCTTTCGCGCCGGACAGATGCAGATCACGATCCAACTGTTTGGCATGTTCCCGGGCCTTCGGGTTCAGGGCGATCACCGCGTTCACCGCCGGCCCGAACTTGTCATAGGCGTCGATCCGCTCAAGATAATAGTCGGTCAGGGTTTCCGAGGTCAGTTCGCCGGCCAAAATCCGGGCCGACAATTCGTTGATCGTCAAACCTTCCATAACCCTCCCCCGGGCACGCGATACCGAGTTATCAAAGCATAGAATTCGACCGTTAGCATAGGCGTTGTTTGTGCCCTGTGCTATACGCACGCAAGTTTGATCACAGTTGGTAAGCAATGGACCTGGAAGCCGACAAGCTGACCTGTGAACGGGGTGGCCGTCTGCTGTTTAGCGATCTCAAGTTCGCCCTCTCCGGCGGGGATGGCTTGGTGTTGCGCGGCGCCAATGGATCGGGCAAGTCCAGTCTGCTGAAGATTGTCGCGACGTTGTTGACCCCCAGCGACGGCGAACTGCGCTGGCGCGGCCAAGCTGTCGCGGAAGAGCCGGACCACTATCGCCGCCGCATCGGTTATGTCGGCCACCTTGACGCCGTGAAACCGGCGTTGACGGTGCGAGAAAATCTTACGCAATGGGCGCGACTGTTGGTTCCGGGTGGCGGCGAAACGTCCGTCGAGGGTGCCCTCGATACTTTTGCCATTTCGCATCTCGCCGATATGCCGGCGCAGCATCTTTCGGCGGGACAGCGCAAGCGCACGGCACTGGCCCGGTTGCTGCTTCGGGACAACGCCATTTGGTTGCTTGACGAGCCTTCCGTGTCTCTCGATCGCGACGGCGTCGACCGCCTAATCGCGGCGATCGACGAGCATCGGTCCGGCGGCGGCATGGTTCTGGTCGCGACCCATATCGATCTCGGACTGACCGGCGCCGCCGACCTGCACCTTGGCGGGGGAGCATTGACGGCCTGATGGTATGGCAAAGCTTCAAAGCCGTGGTCGCCCGCGACCTGCAGCTGGCCGTGCGGCAGGGCGGCGCGACCCTGCTGGTCGTCGCCTTCTTCGTCATCACCGTGACATTGTTTCCCTTCGGCGTCGGGTCGGAGAGTAATATTCTGGCGCGGATCGCCGCCGGCGTGGTCTGGGTGGCCGCCCTGTTGGCGGCATTACTGTCGTTGGACAGGTTGTTTCAAGCCGATTTCGAAGACGGATCCTTGGAACAACTGACCCTCACCGGCGCCGGCCTCGGCACCGTGGTTTGCGGCAAGATCGCGGCCCATTGGCTAACCACGGGCCTGCCTCTGCTGCTGACCGCGCCGATCCTGGCCTTGTTTATGCAGCTGCCGGGACAAAGCTTCCCGATCCTGCTCGCCGCCATGGCGCTGGGGACGCCGAGCCTGAGCCTGATCGGCGCCATCGGCGCGGCGCTGACCGTGGGCGTGCGGCGGGGCGGGGTGTTGCTGTCGCTATTGGTTCTGCCGCTTTATATCCCGGTGTTGATTTTCGCCGTCGCCGCCATCGACGCGGCGGCCTTAGGACTGCCGGTGCTCAATCATCTGACCTTGCTGGCGGCCATTCTGCTGGCGGCCCTCCCGCTTTGCCCCTGGGCCGCGACCGCGGCGCTCCGGCTGTTTTTGGATTAAGATCGCGATATCTATATTAAGGTGTCAGACTATTTATTTTTTCACGTAATATCAATAGATATATCGAAAAATAAATAGTCTGACACGTGATTAATTTCCGATCGTTGCGAAGCATTTCGTGCATCCCGCGCGGCGGCGCTGATGTAGATCAATAGTGAACGCGAATTGCTTGCGTCGCGGGAAATGGCGCGTTACATGAGCCGTGACATGGTCAATCTGCACAAATTCGCCAATCCGGCGCGGTTTATGCGGCTGTCGGCGGCGCTCTTGCCCTGGCTCGCCGGTCTGACCGTGTTGAGCCTTGCCGTCGGCCTTTATCTCAGCCTGTTCGTGGCCCCCGCCGATTATCAGCAGAAAGAAACCGTGCGCATCATGTTCGTCCATGTGCCCGCCGCCTGGCTGGCCATGGCCGGCTACAGCTTCATGGCGTTGGCGAGCGCTGTCGGTTTCATCTGGAAGCATCCCCTGGCCGACATGGCCGCCAAGGCCGCCGCACCGGTCGGCGCCGGTTTTACCTTCCTGGCGCTCGTCACCGGCTCGCTTTGGGGTAAGCCGATGTGGGGCACCTGGTGGGTTTGGGACGGCCGCCTGACCTCCGTCTTGGTCCTGTTCTTCCTCTATCTCGGTTATATGGCGCTCTGGCAGGCGATCGACGACAAGGCCAAGGCCGCCCGCGCCGCCGCCATTCTGGCCATGGTCGGGATCGTCAACGTGCCGATCATCAAATTTTCCGTCGATTGGTGGGAAACCCTGCATCAACCGGCCAGCATCATCCGCATGGACGGCCCGACCATCCATCCGACCATGCTTTGGCCCTTGCTGATTATGATCCTGGCCTTCTCGCTCTATTTCGCCACAATGGTCTTATTGCGGACACGCTACGAGGTGAATACCCGCAAAATCAGCGCGTTGCAGCAACAACTGGCATGGAGCGGACAGGGATGATGGACTTCCTCGCCATGGGCGGACATGCCGGATTCATCTGGCCAGCCTATCTGATCACTGCTGCCGCCATGCTGGCGATCTGGTTGGTATCCCGACATCATCTGGTGCGGAGCCAGGCGGCCCTCGAGCGGTTGGAGCGCGAAATCGAAAACCGCCGCAACACGAGCGGCCAGGCATCATGACCCGGAAACGGCGGCGGCTCTATCTCGTCTTGACAGGCTTGGTCTTCCTGCTTGCCGCCGCTGGTCTGGTGGCCTATTCGCTCGAGGAGAATCTCAGTTTCTTCTTCTCGCCCAGCGAACTGCAAGCCAAGCAGCTGGAGCCGGGGCAACGCTTCCGCCTCGGCGGCTTGGTGGCGGATGGCAGCAAAGCTCTGGACGCGGACGGTCTGACCCATCTCTTCAAGGTCACCGACGGCAACCACACCATCGCCGTACGTTACAAAGGCATCTTGCCGGATTTGTTTCGCGAAGGACAGGGCGTGGTCGCGGAAGGCAGCCTGAACGCGGACCGGGTGTTCGTCGCCACGGAAGTCCTGGCCAAACATGACGAAAACTACATGCCAAAAGAAGTGGCGGACGCGCTGAAAAAATCCGACCATTGGCAGGGAGAGAAAGGCGCGAAAGGGGACAAGAAACCATGAACGAGATCGTGCAGATCTGCGAGTTCCCGCCGGTGACGGAAGAACGGCTGGGTGACCATTTCACTTGCCGCCGGCTCTGGCAAGCGGACGATCAGGACAGCTTCCTGGACGGCCTTAACGGCGTCCGAGGTCTGGCCACCAGCGGTTTCGACGGTGTCGATGCCAACGTGCTATCCCGCCTGCCCGATCTCGAGATCATCTCCTGCTTCGCCGTCGGCGTCGATGCGGTCGACCTGGACTATGCCAAAGCCAACGACATTATCGTCACCAATACGCCCGACGTTTTGACCGACTGTGTCGCCGACTTGGGCCTGGCGCTGATCCTGGCCAGCGCCCGCAAGGTCGTGGAGGCGGACCGGTTCATGCGCCGGGAAACCTGGAACGGTGAGATCTACCCGCTGTCCACCTCGCTAAAAGGCAAAACCCTGGGCATCGTCGGCTTCGGCCGGATCGGGCAAGCGGTGGCCGAGCGCGCGCAGGCCTTCGGCATACGCATTGCCTATCAGGGGCCGAACCGTAAGCCAGCCTTCGACCATCCCTATTTCGAGGACGCGGCGGATTTAGCGGAGATCAGCGACTTCCTGATCGTCTGCTGCCCAGGCGGCCCGGCGACCGCGAACCTGATCGACGGCCGGGTGCTGGAAGGCCTGGGTCCGATGGGGCATCTGGTGAATATCGCCCGCGGCAGCGTCGTCGACGAGGATGCCTTACTGGCGGCCTTGCAATCCGGTGGCATCGCTGGCGCGGCCTTGGATGTCTATGCTCGGGAACCGGAGTTTCCGGCCGTGTTCCGGGAACTCGAAAATATCATTCTGCAACCCCATCACGGCAGCGGTACCTTCGAGACCCGAAAAGCCATGGGCGATTTGATGATCGATAATCTGATCGCCCATTTCGAGGGTAAAGAGGTGTTGACGCGAGTAATTTAAATGATCGCCGAAATCGGACATTTCGCCCTCATATTGGCACTGGTGGTGGCGCTATCACAGGCCGTGCTGCCGCTCATCGGCGCGGCGCGGGGCCAGTCCGGCTTGACCGCATTCGCCAGCCATGCGGCGGTGGTTCAGTTCCTGGCCATCGCTCTCGCCTTTGCGGCCCTGACGCACGCCTATGTCACGTCCGATTTCTCCGTCGCCAATGTGGCGCGGAACTCCCATACCGCGAAGCCGTTGATCTATAAGATTTCCGGCGTTTGGGGCAATCACGAAGGATCGCTACTGCTCTGGGTGTTGATCCTGGCGCTGTTCGGCCTCGCCGTGGCGATGTTCGGTCGGCAATTGCCAGATACCTTCAAAGCCCGAGTGTTGGCCGTGCAAGCCATTGTCGGCAGCGGCTTCCTGGCCTTCTCGCTCTTCACCTCGAATCCGTTTGAGCGGCTGAACCCGGCGCCTCCGGACGGCAACGGTTTGAACCCGCTGCTGCAGGACATCGGATTGGCCCTGCATCCGCCGTTCCTCTATCTTGGCTATGTCGGATTTTCCATGGCCTTTTCCTTCGCCGTCGCCGCTTTGATAGAGGGCAAGGTCGATGCGGTCTGGGCCCGCTGGGTACGGCCCTGGACCCTCGCCGCCTGGTGTTTCCTCACCGTCGGAATCGCGCTCGGCAGTTGGTGGGCCTATTACGAACTCGGCTGGGGCGGCTGGTGGTTTTGGGATCCGGTGGAGAATGCCAGCTTCATGCCCTGGCTTGCCGGCACGGCGCTGCTGCATTCGGCAATCGTGGTGGAGAAGCGGGACAGCTTGAAGAACTGGACCATTTTGCTGGCCATCATCACCTTCTCCCTCAGTCTGCTCGGCACGTTCCTGGTCCGCTCCGGCATTTTGACTTCCGTCCATGCCTTCGCCACCGATCCGGCGCGCGGCATCTATGTGTTGACCTTCCTCTCCTTCGTGGTGATCAGCTCACTCTGCTTGTTCGCCTTCCGGGCACCAACGATGAAGGGCGGCGGACTGTTCGCGCCGATCAGTCGGGAGGGCGCGTTGGTCCTGAACAATATCCTGCTCGCCACATCCTGCGCGACGGTGCTTCTGGGCACGCTTTACCCGCTCTTTCTCGACGCGCTTACCGGCGAAAAAGTCAGCGTCGGACCGCCCTACTTCAACCTCGTCTTCGGGGCGATCATGACACCCCTGCTGCTCGCCATGGCGGTCGGACCGATGCTGGCCTGGAAGCGGGGCGATTTGTGGGCGGCCCTGCAACGCCTTTATGTCGCCGGCGCGGCGGCGGCGGTTGCCGTGGTTCTGACTTTAATCTGGCACCGCGACGGCCCCTGGCTGGCGCTACCGGGCATGGCCATCGGCACCTGGGTGATCGTCGGCTCCTTGACGGAGCTGGCGGACCGGGTCCGGTTGTTCCGCGTATCCCTGGGCCAAAGCTTGCGCCGGGCGGCGGGCCTGCCGCGGGCCGCCTGGGGCATGACTCTCGGGCATCTCGGTATCGGCGCGGTGGTGCTCGGCATCGTCGCCGTCTCCGCCTGGGAAATCGAAGTGCTGAAGGTGATGAAGCCGGGCGACGAGGTCGAGGTCGCCGGCTACACACTGACCTTCGAAGGAGCGGAACCCGAACCCGGACCGAACTACAGCGCCATCCGCGGCCGCTTCCAGGTCAGCCGGGATGGCCGACCGGTGACCGTCATGACGCCGGAAAGCCGCGGTTACGCCAACCCACCCATGGAGACAACGGAAGCGGCAATCCGGCCGCGCCTGTCCGGCGATCTCTACGCCGTGATCGGCGATCCGGTGGGTGACGGTGCCTGGTCGGTGCGCATCTATCATAAACCGATGATCCATTGGATATGGGGCGGCGCCACGATTATGGTGTTGGGTGGACTGATTTCCTTGAGCGATCGGCGCCACCGCCTCGGCGTACCGAAAAGCCGCCGGCAAAAGGCCGAGCTGGCAGAGGATACGGCATGAGCGAGACGCGAAGCTCTGGCGGCGGCCGGCGTTGGTTTTGGTTGGTGCCCTTGGCCGTATTCCTGGTTGTCGGCGGATTCCTCTATCAGGGACTTTCGTTGAAACCGCGGGAGATTCCCTCCGCCCTGGTCGGCAAGCCGAGTCCCGAATTCGATCTACCGCCGATCGAGGGCCGACCGCCAGGTCTGAAAACGGCTGATCTGACCGGGGAGGTGAGCCTGGTCAACGTTTTTGCCTCCTGGTGCGTAAGCTGCCGTTATGAACACCCGCTGCTGATGGAGCTGAAAGAAACCGATTTCGTTCCCATCCATGGCCTCAATTACAAGGACGCGCCGACTGATGCCTTCAACTGGCTGAAGCGGACGGGAGATCCCTACCAGCGCGTCGGCGCCGACCGCGAGGGTCGGGTCGGGATCGACTTCGGCGTTTATGGCGTACCGGAGACTTTCCTGATCGACAAACAGGGCCGCATCGTCTGCAAGCATATCGGTCCGATCGACCGCAAGCGGGACTGGGAACGTAAACTGAAACCGGCGATCGCCGCCCTGCGCGCCGGCAAGGCGGCGACATGTTAGGGCGCTGGCTCCTGCCGCTCGTCGGCTTGCTCCTGCTGCTCGCGACCAGTGCCGGCGCCGTTGCGGTGGACAAGCCGCTGGACGACCCGGCCCAGGAAGCGCGCGCACGCGCCTTACACAAGCAATTGCGCTGTTTGGTTTGCCAGAACCAATCGATCGAGGATTCGAATGCCGAGCTGGCCCGTGACCTGCGCGCTGTGGTCCGCGAACGTATCGCCGCCGGCGATGACGATAAGCAGGTGCTCGACTATGTGGTTGCCCGTTACGGCAAATGGGTGTTGTTGAAGCCGCCGCTGGACGTGGGCACTCTATTGCTCTGGTTCGGACCGCTGGTGTTGCTGGCGGGTGTCGCCCTGTTCCTCTTCCTGCGACTGAATGGCCGCATGAAAGCCCGCGTCGCCGAGGTCGTGTTGAGCGAGGCGGAGGAACGCGAGGCCGATAGGCTAATCGACCGGGAGAACAAGGATTGAGCGCCTGGCTGCCGATCGTGCTGCTGAGCCTAGCCGCCCTCGCCGTTTTAGTCCCGCCATTGCTCCGCCGCCACGGTGGCGAGGATCGCCGCTTGGACGCCGACCTCGCTGTCTACCGCGACCAATTGGCGGAGGTTGAGCGGGATCTAGATCAGGGACATTTGAGCGGCGAGCAGGCGGAAGACGCGCGCCGGGAAATCAAGCGCCGGATCCTGCGTGCGAGCCGGCAGTTGTCGGCAGAAGGGGATCCGCAACCAACAGCAATTGCCGGCTTGGCTGCGACGGCGGCCATTGTCCTACTGATCGGCGCGGCGGTCTTGCTTTACAGCCGGATAGGCGCGCCGGGACTGCCTTCGCGGCCGACCGAAGCCGCCGTCGAGGCGCGGAGTGCCGAAGATCGGGAAATCGAAGCCATGGCCGCAAAACTGGCCGCCAGGCTGGAACAGGAACCGGGCGACGTCCGCGGCTGGGCACTACTCGGCCGCACCTATGCGACCCTGAACCGACACAGCGCCGCCGCCCGCGCCTTCACAAAAGCGGTGGCGTTGGAGCCGCAGAACGCCTCCCTGCACGCCAATCTCGGCGAGATGTTGACCACCGCCACCGGCGGTACCGTCGGCAGCGCCGCGCTGGTCGCGTTTCGCAAGGCCCGCGACATCGACCCGACATTGGCGGCGCCGCGCTATTATCTGGGCTTGTACGAGCTGCAACAGGGCAAGCCGCAGGCGGCCTATGACAAATGGCTGCGGCTCTACAAGGAGCTGGATCCGGATGACGGTGCCCGCCAGCTTTTGCGCCAGGCGTTGAGCAATGCGGCGAAGCAGCTTGGCATCGATCCGCAAGACGATCTCGGACCCGCGGGCCCGGATCAGGAAGATGTCGCCGCCGCAAAGAATATGTCGCCGGCGGACCGGCAAGAGTTCATCGAATCGATGGTCGCCCGATTGGCCGAGCGGATGAAATCCGAACCGGACAATCTGGCCGGCTGGTTGCGCCTGGCCCGCGCCTACGGCGTTCTCAAGGATTGGCCGAACGCCGCCAAGGCCTATGGCGAGGCGGCCAGATTGAAGAACGACGACCCGCGTCTGCTCGCGGCCTGGGCTCAAGCAGTGCTGAACCAATCGCCGAACGATCCCGTTCCCGATCAAGCGATCGATATTTACCGCCGCATTCACGAACTCGAACCCGAGCATGGTGAAGCGTTGTGGTTCCTCGGCTTGCGGGCGGCCTATGATCGGGATAAGGAGCTGACCTTGTATTATTGGCAGCGGTTATTGTCGCTTATCCCCGCTGGCACCCAACAACGGGAAACCTTGCTCAAGGCCATCGAACGGGTCGAAAAAGGCCTTCAGCCGTTCTGATCGAATCAAAAGGACACGGAAAAAATAGGCGAGGCGCCGTGTGAACGACAGCCTCGCCAGTGTCCATCCAGCCAGGTTGAGGGCATCGGTTAGCCGGATAGTCAGAAAAACAATTGGTATGGAACCGATTAACAAGCACCGCTTGTTTTTCTACCTATCTAACAGCAAAGAGCATGCCAGACTGATTGTGTCGGAAAACGGCCGAATCAAGGGCCGAATTCATAGATCACACCTGGAATTTCGCAGAACTATCTGGAACTACGATGCAATTTGACGCTTAATCTCGGATCGGATCGGGATAGTTGGCCGAAGATGTGCCAGAGATATTGGACACTGTGCCAAAATTGGACAGAGTGTTATTCGTAGGTTCTCGCGTCTTCGATGACTTTTCCATCATCGGGCAGGTCGCCGGCATCGACGATTTCCGCCTGACCGCGTAGTTTCGTGACCGCTTGGATCGACTCGGCGACCGCGTCGGTCAGGCCATCGCTGGCACCCTCGACGGCAATGCGCATCGTCAACACATCGGTATTGTCGACACTGGTGACCACGATACGAGCCTTCTTGATTTCCGGATGCCGGCCAGCGATCGCCATGACCTGGCTGGCATGCACGAACATGCCTTTAACCTTGGTAGATTGGTCGGCCCGCCCCATCCAGCCGGCCATGCGGGCGTTGGTGCGGCCGCAGGGGCTGACGCCGGACAACACTTGGGTCAAGTCGCCGGTGGCAAAACGAACGAGCGGGTAGGCTTTGTTAAAGGTGGTGACAACGATTTCGCCCACCTCGCCTTCCGCCACCGGTTGGGTGCCGAGCGGTTCGACCACCTCGACAAAGACGCCTTCGTCGAAAATCATGCCCTCGCGGGCTTCGGATTCGTAGGCGACAGAGCCGAGGTCGGCGGTGCCATATCCTTGCAGCACGTCGACGCCGAGATCGGCTATCTCCTCCCGCAGGCTCGGCGGTAAGGCCTCGCCGCCGACCATGCCCCGGGTGATCGAGGACGTGTCGGCCCCCATCTCCTTACCCTTCTGCAGCAGAATGCGCAGGAAGGATGGCGTGCCGGCATAGAAGTTCGGCCGCACATCCGCGATCGCCTGCAACTGCGCCTCCGTATTGCCGACGCCGCCCGGGAAGACCGGGCAGCCGATGGCGTGCGCGCCGCTTTCCACCAACATCGCCGCCGGTGTCAAATGGTAGGAATAGGTATTGTGAACGATGTCGCCGGCCCGCAGCCCTGCCGCCCATAATGCCCGACCGAAGCGCCAATAGTCCTTATCGTAACCGTCCGGCTCATAAATCCCGCCGGGCGAGGAAAAAATATGTTTCAATTGATGGATCGGCACGGCGTTCAAACCGCCCAGCGGCCGGTTCTTCTTTTGATATTCCGCCAAATCGGATTTCCGCGTCGTCGGCAGTTTCGAAAGCGCCGCGCGGCTATCGATATCCGCCGGATCGAGATCGGCAAAGGCGTCCGCATAGAAGCTGGACTTGGCCTTGGCATGGGCAATCTGTTCGCTCAATTGCCGCAGTTGATCCCGCTCCCGCTGTTCCGGATCGCGGGTTTCCAATTCGTCGTAATGGTTGCCGGTCATGGTTCTGTCTCGTTAACTCAAATCATGCGTATGCGTCATCAATTCCGTTCTGGTATCGCCCGTATCGTTATCCTGGAATCGCGTAGCGAAATCCGGGATCATTTCAGACACCGTGCCTTCGGCGATCCCGGCTCCTCGCTACGCTGCGGCCGGGATGACGGTTACGCGGGCTGTTAAGCCAGCCAGCGTTTGCGACGGCGGTAATGCTTGACGTCGCGAAAACTCTTGCGGTCGCCGCCGGAGAAACCGAGATAGAATTCCTTCACGTCCTCGTTCTCGGACAGTTTGCTTGCCTGTCCGTCTAGGACCACGCGGCCGTTTTCCAGCACGTATCCATAGTCGGAAAAACGCAAGGCGATGGAAGCGTTCTGTTCCGCCAGCAGGAAACTCACGTCCTGTTCCTGGTTCAACCGTTTGACGATCTCGAAGATTTCCTCGACCAGTTGCGGCGCCAGACCCATGGAGGGTTCGTCCAACAGCACCAAATTCGGCTTCGCCATCAGCGCCCTGCCAATCGCCGTCATCTGCTGCTCGCCGCCGGAAATGTAACCGGCCAAACTGGTCCGCCGCTCCCGCAGGCGGGGGAAGTAGTTATAGACCAGCTCCAGATCACTGGCGATACCGGTGCGGTCGCCGCCCCGGGTATAGGCCCCGGTGAGAAGATTTTCCTCGACCGTCAGATGTTCAAAACAGTGGCGCCCTTCCATCACCTGGATGACGCCGCGCTTGACCAACTCGTTGGGGCTGAGCGCTTGAACCTCCTCCCCCTCGTAGGTAATCGATCCCTTGGTGACTTCGCCGCGTTCGGCGCGAAGCAGGTTGGACACCGCCTTCAACGTCGTCGTCTTACCGGCCCCGTTGGCGCCCAATAGCGAGACGATCTGGCCGCGCGGCACCTGCATGGAGACACCACGCAGCACCAGGATCACGTGATCGTAGATTACTTCGATATTATTGAGGTTCAGGATCACATCCTGCGCCGCATCGGGCTCGACCGCGTGGGCTGCTTCACTCACCGTGTAAATCTCCGTCAATGGCGGGGAAAATCAAATTGCTGAAAGAAAGAAGGTTGGGCCGATCCCGAAACGCTCGATACCGGCCCAACGTCGTTCTAGGACTTAGCCGCAATCACGCGGAGTGATTTTCTTTTCCTTCGCGTATTGCATGGAAGACTTGTCAATGATCGGACGGACCACCGACGCGTCGCCTTCGACCCAGTCACCGGTCTGCACGAACTTGCTGCCGTCCCATTGCTTGAACAAGAAGCGGCCGCCGCCTTCGTGATCCGAACAGGACAGCTTGATCGGGGCCAACGCGCCGCCGAAGCCGAGTTCTTTCAGGCGATCCGCCGTCAGGTTGAGGTTTTCCATGCCCCAAGCGGTCTGTTCGCCGTTCATCGGCTTGTTACCGAATTTGCCCATGGCCGTGCGAATGGATTCGACACTCAACGCCGCCATCAGCATGCCGCGGTTATAAAGCACGTCGCCAACCTGATCGCGTGGAGTCTTGGTTTTACCCTTGTCATGCACATGCTTGAGGATGTCTTTATGCACGCCAAAGGAAGCGCCAACGCCCATCATGTCGACGCCGCGGAAGCCCTTGGCGGCAGCGCCGGACGGCACCACATCCTGCTCGGATGCCGACCACCAGTTGCCGATCATCCGGTCAAGCGGGAAGCCCGTGGCGATCGCTTCCTTGATCGCAGTGGCGTTCATCACGCCCCAGCCCCAAAGCACCACATAGTCCGGGCGCAAGCGACGACTGATCTGCAGCCAAACAGCCTTCTGCTCCGATCCGGAAGCGAAGGGGACCGGGAACTCGTGCACGCTGAAGCCATGCTGTTCGCCGAGTTGTTTGAAGATCGGGATCGGTTCCTTACCATAGGCCGATTCCAGATAGAGATGCGCAATCTTCTTGCCCTTCAGCTTATCGTAGCCGCCTTCCTGGCCGGCGATGAACTTGATGATCGCGGTTGCCTGCGACCAATACGTCGCGACGATCGGGAAGGTATAGGGGAAAACCGCGCCATTCGCCGCGTCGGTACGGCCGAAGCCCATGGTCATCACCGGAATTTTGTCGGCCCGGGTTTTATCCAACAGGGCATAGGTGATGCCGGTCGAATTCGGCTGCACGAGGGCGGTGCCGACGGTGCCGTTATTCTTTAGGCGTTCGTAGCATTCGACGCCGCGGGGTGTCGCGTAGCCGGTCTCGCACTCTTCGTTGACCACTTTGACGCCATTGATGCCGCCATCGCGCTCGTTGATCATCGTGATGTAGTCGCTATAACCGTTCGCAATCACCGCGCCACCGACCGCGAAGGGTCCGGTCCGATAACCGAGGAAAGTGATGTGATGCACATCCTCCGCGCTCGCCGTCGACACCAGAAGCGGGGTCGACAGCATTGCCGCACCGACGGCGGCAACCAAAGTCTTCTTTATACTCATATTTTCGTCTCCATTCTAATTCAGGCCCGCATGCGAGCCGCTCCCCGGAACTGAACTCTATACCAATCCGACAAATCTCGCCAAGGCCCGCCACTGACGTCAAAAACTAGTGCGGGAAAGGCCATAAGCGGAACTTCTCCTTTGCAATACTCCACAAACGGGCCAAACCCAAAGGTTCGACAATCAGGAAGAACACGATCATGGCGCCGAAGATCATTACCTCGAAATGGCTGATGGTATCGATCGCCACCGGAATGCCGAGGCTGGTCGGGATCAGGTTGATCACGATCGGCACCAGCATGATGAACGCCGCGCCGAAGAAGGATCCCATGATCGATCCGGCACCGCCGATGATCACCATGAACAGGATCGTGAACGATGTGTTGATGTTGAAGGCCTCGACACCTTCGATGGTGCCCAGATAGATGAATCCCCACAACGCACCGGCGACGCCGCAATAGAAGGAACTGATGGCGAAGGCGGAGAGCTTGGCCGGCAACAGCCGAATGCCGATCATCTCGGCCGCCACGTCCTGATCGCGCACGGCCATCCAGGCCCGGCCGATATGGCTGCGCACGATGTTCTTGGCCGCCAGCGCAAGTAAGATGACGATCGTGAGGGTTAGCAGATACTTCTCCGCCGCGGTGTCCATGGCCTCGCCGAAGATCGAGATTTCCGGCATCGCCACCACGCCGGAAGGGTTGTAGTTGACCCACCAGTCGAAACGCAGGAAGACCCAATCCAGGAAGAACTGCGCCGCCAGGGTCGCCACGGCCAAGTAGAAGCCTTTGATCCGCAGGCTCGGGATGCCGAAGATAATCCCCACGCCGGCCGCCGCCAAACCGCCGACGATGAAGGAAAACAGTACGTTCACTTCCGGAAAGCCGGTCGAAAACTTGAACGCGACATACGCGCCGACGGCCATAAATCCGCCCGTGCCGAGCGAAAGCTGCCCGGCATAGCCGGTCAGGATATTCAGTCCCAACGCAGCCAGGGCATAGATCAACATCGGGATCATCCAGGTACTGAGCAGATACTCGGTACCGAAAATCGGGACGAGGATATAGGCGGCAGCGATCAGCAGGAGGATGGCAATGCGGTCCTGCAGCAGCGGGAAGATCGCCTGATCGGCCGTGTAGGAGGTCTTGAACTGACCGGCTTCGCGGTAAAACATGGCGCTACACCCTTTCGATAATCTTTTCGCCGAACAAGCCCTGCGGCCGGAACATCAGGACGAACATGGCCAACATGTAGGCGAACCACCCCTCGATGCCGCCGCCGATAAACTCGGACAGATAGACTTCCGCCAGCTTCTCGCCGGCGCCGATAATCAGACCGCCGACAATGGCGCCCGGCACGGAGGTGAAGCCGCCGAGGATCAAAACCGGCAACGCCTTCAGAGCGACAAGGGAGAGCGAGAACTGCACGCCGGTCTTCGACCCCCACATGATCCCGGCCACAAGCGCGACCACACCGGCCACCGACCAAACGATGACCCAGATATTCTGCAGCGGGATACCGACGGAGAGCGAGGCCTGGTGATCGTCGGCAACGGCGCGCAGCGCCCGGCCAACCCGCGTCTTGGAGAAGAACAGGGCCAACACCGTCACCAGGATCGCCCCGGTGACGCCTGCCACCAGGTCCAAGGGATTGATGAACATCAGTGCTTCGCCGATCTCGATCTGGAACGGCGCGGCCGGCACACCGATGTCGAGCTTCTTGATATCGCTGCCCCAGATCTGTTGTCCGAATCCGTCGAGAAAGAAGGTCAGACCGATGGTCGCCATGAATAGCGAAATCGCCTCTTGATTGACCAGGGGACGCAGCACCAGCCGCTCCACCACGATCGCCAGTAGGATCATCACACCGATGGTAATGATCAAGGACAACCACATGGGCACGCCATGTTCCTGGAAACCGACGAAGGTCAGCGCGGCGAACAACACCATCGAGCCCTGGGCGAAGTTGAACACGCTGGAAGCCTTGAAAATCAACACGAAGCCCAGCGCCACCAGGGAATACATCATGCCGGCCAAGAGGCCGCTCATGACCACCTCGATGAAGAAGATGAAAGATTCAAATGGACTCATCGTTTCGTCCCTTTAATGCGCCACGCCGAGATAGGCGTCGATAACATCTTGATTGTTCTGCACGTCGTCGGGCGTGCCGTCGGCCAATTTCTTGCCGTAGTCGAGGACGACCACACGGTCGGACAGGTCCATGACCACGCCCATGTCATGTTCGATCAAGGCGATGGTGGTGCCGAACTCGTCGTTCACGTCGAGGATGAAACGGCACATATCCTCTTTTTCTTCCAGGTTCATGCCGGCCATCGGTTCGTCCAGCAGCAGCAATTCCGGTTCCGCCGCCAAGGCGCGGCCAAGTTCCACACGCTTCTGCAGACCGTAGGGCAGCCGGCTCACCGGTTCTTTCCGGATCGCCTCGATCTCCAGGAAACGGATAATCTTCTCCACTGCTTCGCGATGCTCCAGCTCCTCCTTCCGGGCGGGGCCGATATGCAGGGCGGCCAGCAGGAAATTGGATTTCATCTTCAGGTTCCGCCCGGTCATGATGTTCTCGAGCGAGTTCATGCCGCGGAACAGCGCCACATTCTGGAAAGTCCGGGCAATGCCCTGCTCAGCCACATGGTGCGGCTGCATCTGCTTGCGGGTTTCGCCCCGATAGGTGATCTCGCCCTCCTGCGGGTGGTAGACCCCGTTGATGCAGTTCAACAGCGAGGTCTTACCGGCGCCGTTGGGGCCGATGATCGAACGAATTTCACCTTTGCGAATGTCCAAAGACACGTCGGTCAGCGCTTTCACCGCGCCGAAGGACAGGCTGATATTCTTGCACTCCATCAGCACCTCTCCGGGCGCTTTGGTCGCCGAATTCTGCTCACTCACGATGCTGGCGTCTCCAAATGATTACGATATGAAGTTGGCTCAGGCGGCCTTGGCGGCGGCGCCCGGAAATCTCTCGGCTTCGCGAATCTTCAAATTGGCCCGCATGCTGCCCTTGCGGCCATCCTCGAAGGTGACTTCGGTTTCCACGTCGACTTGGTCGACATCGGAATAGAGCGCGTCGATCATCGGCTTATAGCGTTCCGATATGATCCGCCGGCGCACCTTGCGGGTTCGGGTCAACTCGCCGTCGTCCGCATCCAGTTCCTTGTGCAGCAGCAGGAAGCGGTTGATTTGGGTGTTCGACAGATCCGGATCGGCGGCCAGCGACTTGTTCACGTCGGCAATGCAGTTGCTTATCAACTCATAGACCGCGTCATTGGAGGCCAGATCCGTGTAGTTGGTGTACGACAGTCCCTGGCGCTCCGCCCAATTGCCGACCGCTTCCAAATCGATATTGATAAAGGCGTTGACAGTATCGCGCTTGTCGCCGTGAGCCACCGCTTCCTTGATATAAGGAAAGAATTTCAACTTGTTCTCGATATACTGCGGTGCGAACAGGGTGCCGTCGTTCATAACCCCCACATCCTTGGCCCTGTCGATCACGCGCAGCTGCCCTGTGCCGTCGATAATGCCGGCATCGCCGGTATGGACCCAGCCGCCGTCACCGATGGTTTCCTGGGTTGCCTCGTCGTTCTTGAAGTAACCCATGAAATTACCGGGACTCTTATAAAGGATCTCGCCCGCGTCGGAGATCATCAGTTCCACGCCCGGGCAGGCCGGACCGACCGTGTCGAGACGCACATCACCGTCCTGCTGCAGGCAGACATAGGCGGCGGATTCGGTCTGACCATAGATCTGCTTCAGGTTCACGCCGATGGAGCGGTAGAAGTTGAACACCTCCTCACCCAAAGGCGCGCCGCCGGTATAAATCTTCTTGCAACGGGTGAAGCCGAGATTGTCCTTCATCGGCCCGAAGACCAAATAGTTGCCCAGGAAATAGGCTAGCTTGTCGCCGAAGCCCACATCCTTGTTTTCCAGGACATTGACGCCGACCTTGCCCGCCACCTTCATGTAACGATCGTAGAGCCAACGCTTGAACTTACCGGAATCCTCCATACGGATCTGGATTTGGGTCAGAAAGTTCTCGAAAATCGCCGGCGGCGAGAACAGGATGGTCGGCCCCACGTCCTTCAGATCCATCATCACCGTATCGGCGCTTTCCGGGCAGTTCACGGCAAAGCCGGCATAGTGGCCGGCGACCGTGGAGAAGAGATGGTCGCCAACCCAAGCCAGCGGCAGATAGGCCAGAAAATCCTCTTCCTCCAAATAACCCTCAAGATCGCAGATCCCCTTGGCGGCGTTAATCAGCGACTGGTGGCTGATCATCACGCCCTTGGGATTGCCGGTGGTGCCGGAGGTATAGACGATGATCGACAGGTCCTCCCCCTTCGCCTGGGCGATTTCCTCCTCCAACCGGTTCGGTTCCCGCTGTGCCAGTTCCCGGCCCTTGGCCTGGGTCTCGGCGAAGGAGTGCAGGAATGGCTCATCGTAATGGCGCATGCCGCGCTCGTCCTCGTAGATCACAACGTCGATCGCCGGCAGCCGCTCCTTGATCGAAATAATCTTGTCGACTTGCTCCTGATCTTCGCAAACCGCGGCTCGCACCTCGGCATGATCGAGAACGTATTCCATCTCCTCGGCCACCGAATCGGCATAAAGCGGCACCGGAATGCCACCGATCGCTTCGATCGCGTCGATGGACCAATAGAGCTGCGGTCGGTTGGCGCCAATGACGGCGATCTTGTCGCCGCGCTTCAGACCCAAACTCAACAGCCCGAGGGCGCAATCCCGCACTTCCTGCAATGTCTCCGACCAGGTCCAACTCAGCCAAATACCCAGATCCTTCTCCCGGAACGCGGTCTTCTCCGGAAATCGTTCCGCATTGCGCAGCAAGAGTTTCGGGATCGTGTCGTAGGCTTTGAGCGAGGCTTGGACGTCGGTCATGGCAACATCAACCCTTTGTCGAGGCGAGCGTCAAACCGCCCGCCGGTCAGCAGCGAAAAACAAACATATGTTTGTATCAAAGAGACGGATCGGCATCGTTGGGCCGGGTCTGTTTTCGCTTCCCTAATCCGGTGTTAAGAGCCGCAAATTACAGCCTTTTCGCCGGTCTTTATGTTTACAACATTCAGATATTATTGGCCGGAATCCCGGCTGGCGATTTTCTTATCCGCGAAGAGGCCACGGGTCAAGTCAATTAGACATAACAAGCGATCAACCTAACCTGCCCGCGACGAGAGACCGCCGTCGATAGGCA
>CBDCGJ010000065.1:0-81237 GCA_965216645.1 Alphaproteobacteria bacterium
CCTGCTCAATCTCGAGGACGAACTGCGCGAGGGGCCGGGCGCCGATCGGGTGACGGGCGCGGTGAACGCAGCCAGTTTTCGTGAGTTTTTCCGCGTTATTTTGGCCGAGAAATTGCGGACTGAGTCGAAAGGCGTTCTGCTCTATGTGACAATCAACAATTATGCGTCGGTATTCGCGGAACTCGGCTATTCGCCGGCGCAGACGATGATGATTGAGGCGGCCAAGGTAATGGAACGCAACACGCGTCAGACCGATTTGCTTGCCCGCCTTTCGGACAACGAGTTTTGTATGATGTTGCAAAACACGTGGTGGGACCACTGCAAGGGTTTAACCGACAAACTCGCGGCTCAACTCAACGGCGTGACCGTCTATCACGAAGACATGTCAGTCGGCGCAAACGTCACGATAGAATTCGTCGAGTTCCCCCAAGAGTCGAAGTCCTACACCGACATTCTTGATCGGGCGGAGCGTCAGAACTATGTGAGGCCCCCTACCCGCCGACCTGCTGCCGTGTAGACCGGATTGACGCTCTACGCTCTCCTTTACGCACGTCGGAATATAGCGCCTGCCAGCCATCCCGACCCCAATGCGATCAGTATCGCAGCAATACCGTAAAGCGCCGAGTAATCGTGCGCTAAGCGATAAATGCGCGCACCAAGCCCGACTTTGGAGACTTCCAGCGGCGTCGATTGGGCGCTGACGACCGCCCCCGTCCTTTAACAGCAACACCGTAATCGTAAATGCCCCGGTCGGCACGTTTGACGGGAAGGTCACCTGCGTCCGGAACAATCTGTTTCCGCGAAAGCTTACTTGACCCGGCGTTGCCGTATATAGGCCCTGACTTGCCCTTGTTGCGGATCAGCGCCGATCGAAACTCTTGATAGGCTTCGCTATCTTTATGCACATCTGCGCCGAGGCGTAGATGGTCGACGCCAATTTCGTTTCTGGATTTCGCACCATCGCCGGCAATCTCATCGAGTTTTCCGCTGGTCGCGACGCTGTAGAAAGAAGGAACGCCCGCGAACGTAACATTGTCTCGGTTGACCCAAATTCCAGCCACACGATCCTTCTTCCGCAAAGTAACATCTTCGCTTGGTCCGCGAACGACAACGACCACGTCGCCGCCGTCTTCGACCGCACCGAACAGCAACAGTTCAGTGCCGCTAAACCCCGTGGTGACGGCAATGAGGTGTTCCGATAAATCGGCCACCAAAGGTTGCGCCATGGCGGGTGGTAGTAAGAGCGAAAAGCAAACGGTGAGGTGAAGAAGAAGCCAACGCATCAATGACCGCCTCCGGCACTGATCGAAAACAACTCATCCGGCGTGATCGTCAATTCCAAAACGATCTTGAAGCAGACGGCCAGCACCATGAGAGCCAACAAACTGCGCAAATACTCCCCCTTCACATAGGCGCCCGCACGCGTCCCCAGCTGGGCGCCAATGACGCCGCCGATCAGCAATACCAACGCCAACAAAACATCGACCGTTTGATTTTGCCAGGCCTGCAGGAAGGTCACGTTGGCCGTCACGAAAATGATCTGGAACAGGGACGTACCAACCACAACGGATGTCGGCATACCGAGCAGATAAATCATCGCCGGCACCATAATGAAACCGCCACCGACGCCCATAATGGCAGAGAGTAAGCCGACGAACACACCGATGGCGAAAGGCAGCAGCGCACTGATGTAGAGTTTCGAGCGGCGAAACCGCATCTTGAGCGGCAAGCCATGCATCCAGTTATGCTGATGCAGTTTACGCCGTTTGCCACCGGGTTTCCGCTGCCGCCGAATGGTCCGCAAACTCTCGATCAGCATCAGACCACCGATAATGCCAAGAAAAACCACATAGGAAAGGCGGATAACTAAGTCAATCTGACCGAGTTCGCGTAGAAAGCTAAATAGCCAGACGCCGAGCGTGGATCCGACGACGCCGCCGGCCAACAGAACCGACCCCATCTTGAAGTCCAGATTTCCACGGCGAAAGTGGGCCAAAGCGCCGGAGATCGACGAGGCAACGATCTGATTAGCTTCCGTGGCAACCGCGACGGCGGGCGGCACACCGGAGAAAATCAGGAGCGGCGTCATCAGAAAACCGCCACCGACACCGAAAAGGCCGGACAAAAAACCGACGCCACCGCCCATGCCCAAAAGAACAAAGACGTTCAGTGAAACTTCGGCAATCGGTAAGTAGATCTGCATGACCGCGGCGGATGTCCCAACGCTACATCGGCGTTCCGGGCCATGTCAGGACGGCATGGCGGCGAAACAAGCCACCATCCGTGCATAGTTCAATATTGGAATAAAATCCAGCGATTTCCGGGGCATAGGCCCCGAATACCGGCCTTGCCGATGCCTAAGCTACGGCGCTGCGTTTGCCCTGCTCGGATCCAGTGAGCGCGGTCAAGATCGCATTGATCTGCTTAGCCCGAGTCTTATCAAGCGAGTAAAATATACGCTGCGCTTCGCGTCGAGTTTGCACAATGTCGTCGCGCCGCAAACGTGCGAGATGTTGAGACAAAGCAGACTGGCTGATACCGATCAGACCCTCCAACTCGCTGACCTGGCGTTCACGATCCATCAAATAACAAACGATTTGCAGGCGACGTTCGTTACCGATTGCATGTAAAAACCTGACTGCATTGTTGAGGGTTTTCCACGCTTTCTTTATTTGAAGCTGCGAGCTTTACCACACTTTTAGCCATATTCTCTTCTCTACAATACATTCGAATATAAGAAAGTCTGAATGACTTGAAGGGACGTTAACACCTTTCAACGCGCAGAAAAAGACTCGATTTATATATAATTTGATATACTCAAATGAATATTAGCCAATCGTTCCGAGAAATGGAATCTTTTCGAGCAACCAATAGCTCAATATTTCAAATGAATTTATTACAAATAGTATACCTGTCACGATCAACAGACCGCCCATCGCAATCTCCACCCGTCTCATATTCTTTCGGAACCGGGCCATCCAAACGCATGAAGGGTTGCGCGGCAAACGCTGCCATCAGGAAAGGTATACCCAAACCAAGCGCGTAAGCCGCCAGCAGCGTTATGCCATAGGACAGTTGATCAGCCTGCGCGGCAACAGACAGTACAGCACCCAAAACCGGCCCGATGCAGGGTGTCCATCCGAAAGCGAAGGCTAGGCCGATGACATAAGCCCCGATCATACCGGCCGGCTTCGACTTCATGTGAAACCGGGCTTCATAATTCAAAAACGGGATTCGAAGCAGCCCGATGAAGTGCAAGCCGAAGACGATGATGATCGCGCCGGCGATTTTCCCTAGCAATTCCTTGTGCGTCAGCAGCAATCCGCTAATCGCGGACGCCGACGCGCCGAGCATGACAAAAACCGTACTGAATCCGAGGACGAAGGCCAGCGCCGATATCAGCACTTGTCGGTTGATTTTGCGCTGGGCCTGCCCCTCCCCTTCGGTCGTCAATTGTTCCAAAGAGACCCCGCCAAGGAAGCATAAATAGGCCGGCACAAGAGGTAAAACGCACGGGGACAGGAAACTCAATACGCCGCCGCCGACCGCCCCCACATAACTAACCGCGCCTTCGAACATTCGACCTCGTCGTCAATGATACGTCGTCTATTAGACCGGGCTGTGGTAATACCACGATGTAGCATCTAGTGCGAATTCACGAACGTCACAATGGCTTGACGCCATAGAAATGTCGGATCACATTCGCGGCAATTCTTATTTTCGTCCACAATCTCAATCATCATTGCCATAATACGCTTATGTCGGATCAACTTCTCGATGCCGTAGGCATGAAATGCCCCTTGCCTGTACTGCGGGCGCGCAAGCTATTGTCCGGCATGGCTGACGGGGAACGCTTGACGGTCCGCGCCGACGACCCAGGTGCGCCGACTGACTTTATTCTATTCTGCGAAACCGCCGGGCATAATCTGTTGTGCAAACGGTCCGAGGGTGAAATCTTTACTTTCGTGATCGAGAAAGCCCGGACTTGACCTCGGCCTGTGTTGCGCACAGGATGCGGCAACCTCATCGGCATACCGCCCCACATCATGAACAGGAGAACGAGACGTGGCAGAACTACGTGTGCAATCGGAGATTACCGGCAAAGTCTGGCAAATCGAGGCGAAAGTGGGAGATAGCCTGACCGAGGACGATCCGATCATCATTCTCGAGTCCATGAAAATGGAAATCCCCGTCGCTGCCCCGGCTGACGGCAAGATTACGGAAATCCTCGTTGCCGAGGGCGACCCCGTTGAGGAAGGTCAGGACGTCGCGGTGATGGAGGCCTGAACCGGGCTAGGCGGTTTCAATCCGATACCCGAACGGCCGACTGGCATTGACCAGCCATTCCCATGCATATTCGGCGAAACTGCGGTGCACGAAGATATCGAACACGTCTTCGCCCTCGCCTTCGCTAGACCCGTCCTCGCGCAACCAAAGTACGACATGACACCGAGCCAATGTGGAGGACAAGCAAGCGCCTGCTTCGATCCGACCAGGACGCAAATCGAGGCTGCAACCGCGGGCAATAACTTCGCGTGCCTTGCTGCCGGAGAGGCGGATCACCGTGCGGCTATCGCTGACGTCCGTCAAAGCATGGCGCTGTCCATTCATGGCGGATGCGACAACCTTCGCCAGTTCTTCGCCGGATTGCTCGAAATCATAGAGCAGCCATTCGCTTGGACCGAGCCAAAGGCGCCGCCGTACGGCCCTTTGCGGTCGAACTATTGGCGTTCACCGGTAGTTTGAACCCGACCCCGTCGGCGAAGGCTTTGAGGAAAGCCTTGTCGTCGCTTTCGCCCCGCAGGGCCAATTGCGCCCGCGGCGGCATTTCCGCCAGACTGACACCCGCCTCGCCGACCACCGTCTCTGACCCGGTTGAGAGACCGAGATGACTTAACGCCGTTTGCTTTAAATATCCCTCAGCCACGGGCCCGCTCCCCTTCCAAATCGAAAAACTTCGGCTGGGTCACCTTTGCGGGCACCACCTGGCCGTCATAGGCGATATAGACCCATTCGTCATGCCGATCGCCGCCGCGCTCCAGTAAACCAAGCGCGATCGAGCGGTCTAAATTCGGGCTTTCATAGCTGGAAGTGACATGTCCCTGCATGGCGACCGGCGGTGTTAAGTCCCGGGTACCGACAATTTGGGCACCTTCCGGAACGACAATCTTCGGATCCTCGGTCAACAAGCCAACCAATTGTTTGCGGTCCTCCCGCGCGGTGTCCTCGCGGGAAAGGGAGCGTTTGCCGATGAAATCCTTCTTCCGGCTGACCGCCCAATCCATGCCGAGATCCAAGGGCGTGACGGTGCCATCGGTCTCCTGCCCGACGATGATGAACCCAACCTCGGCACGCAGTACATGCATGGCTTCGGTGCCATAGGGCGTGATGCCATACTTCTCCCCGGCCATCATCAGCGCTTGCCACAATGCTTGACCATAGCCGGCCGGCACATTGATTTCATAAGACAGCTCGCCGGTGAAGGATATGCGGAAGATCCTAGCCGGAATTCCCGCGACCTCAGCGTCTTGGAAGGTCAGGAACGGGAAGGCCTTGTTCTCCAGATCGACTCCCTCCGTCACCTCCGCCAGCAACCGCCTAGCATTGGGGCCGCAGATATTGACCACGGCCCAATGTTCCGTACAGGAGTTGAAATACACCTCCAAATCCGGCCATTCGGTCTGCGACCAATTCTCCAGCCAGGCCAAAACCCGCGCCGCGCCGCCGGTGGTGGTTGTCATATGATAACGGTCTTCGGCCAGCCGGGCCGTGACCCCGTCATCGAACAACATCCCATCTTCCTGCAACATCAGACCGTAGCGGCAATGCCCGACCTTCAATCCAGACCAGCCATTGGTATAGATGCGGTTCAGAAACTCCGGTGCGTCCTTGCCCTGGATATCGATCTTGCCGAGCGTGGTGGCATCTAGGATGCCGACACTCTGCCGCGCGGCCTTCGCCTCCCGCATCACGGCGCTATGTTTATCCTCGCCGGGTTTGGGGTAATAGAAGGGACGCAGCCATTGCCCCACGGGCTCGAAAACCGCGCCATGATCCTCATGCCATTGGTGCATCGGCGTCTTACGCACCGGATCGAACAGCCCGCCAACATCGGCACCAGCGATGGCCCCGAAAGTGACCGGCGTATAAGGCGGGCGGAAGCTGGTGTGACCGACGGCGGGAATTTCCTGATTGAGACCGGCCGCGGCAATGGCGAGCGCATTCACGTTGGAGGTCTTACCCTGATCCGTGGCCATGCCGGTGGTCGTGTAGCGTTTGATATGCTCGATCGAGCGATAGCCTTCCCGCGTCGCCAATTGGATATCCGCCGCGGTCACGTCGTTCTGGAAATCGACAAAATGCTTACCGCCCTTGCCGAGAGTGCCGGACCGGTTCGGCGACAGCCAGAGCGGTTGTATCGGATGCCCGGCGGCGCGAGGTGCGACGGCGGGAATCGCCGGCGCTCGACCGCGGCGTTTAAATCCGGCGGCATTCGCCGCCGCTTCGCCGATCGTTTGACCTTCGCGCAAACAATTGACCAATTCGAACGCCCCGTTGGCGGCGCCCGCGACATGGATGGCTTGCGGGCAGCTTTCCGGTAGGAAGACGCCACGCGCCTCTTCAAACCGAAGTTTACCGCCGGCCTGCGAATAAAGATGCAGCGCCGGCGTCCATCCGCCGGACATACAGAGCAGATCGCATTCGATCCGGCTGGGGGCACCGGATACGGTCCGGCCGCCTTCGTCCAGATGCATCGCCTCGACCGCCGTCAAGTGACGGCCGCCGTCCGTCCCAGTCACAACCCGACCCGACATGATATCGACATTGTGCCCGGAGAAGCGGTCAATCAGCTGCACCGAAACTTCGGGCCGGCAATCGATCAAAGCCGCGATCGAGACACCGGCCTGCAGCAACTGATAGGCGGTGTCGTAACTTTCGTCATTGTTGGTGAAAATCGCCGCGCGCTTACCGGCTTTGACGCCATATTGATTTAGGTAGCGCTGCACAGCGCCCGACAACATGATACCTGGCCGGTCGTTGTCGGCGAAGACCAATGGCCGCTCATGCGCGCCGGTCGTCAGCAGAACTTGCTTCGCCCGCAACTTCCATAGCCGCTGACGCGGCTCGCGATCCGGCGGCACCGCAAGATGATCGTTCACCCGCTCCAGCAGAACCAGGTAATTGTGATCGTAGTATCCCGCCGCCGTGGTGCGGCGAAGAACCCGCACATTAGCCATGCCGCGCAGATCATTCTCGATCCGCTCGACCCAAGCCAAGGCCGGCTTTCCGGCGATTTCGTCCGCACTGCCAAGCAACGTTCCGCCGAGCCGGACATTCTCATCGACCAGGATGACATCCGCGCCGGTCCGGCCGGCCGCCCGTGCCGCCGCCAGACCCGCCGGCCCACCGCCAACGATCAGGACATCGCAATGGGTATGGACATGTTCATAATTGTCGGGATCCGGCGCTTCCGGGGCCTTGCCCAGTCCGGCCATGCGACGAATCCGTTCTTCATAGCGTGGCCAGAAACTTTCCGGCCACATGAAGGTCTTGTAGTAGAACCCCGCCGGCAGCATACGACCCGCCAAGTTCGTAAGCTGACCCATATCCCAATTCAAATTAGGCCAGCGGTTCTGGCTCGTCGCAATCAAGCCGTCGAACAGCTCGACCTGGGTGGCGCGTTGGTTCGGCTCCGTTCGGTCATCATTGCGTAGCTGCACAAGGGCGTTTGGCTCTTCCGCACCGGCCGCGACGATGCCGCGGGGGCGATGATATTTGAAGCTGCGGCCGACCAAATGGACGCCGTTTGCCAACAAGGCGGATGCGAGCGTATCGCCCGGATGACCGGTATAGCGCTTACCGTCGAAGGAGAAACCCAGGACCCGGCTTCGATCGATCAGTCCGCCGTCCTTGACGCGCCGTGGTTGCGTGGTCATGCCTCAACCTCCGGCTTCTCCTCGCCCAATTTGTAGATCGCCAGAATATCGTGGCTGACCGTGCTGCGCGCCACGTTGAACCAACGCCGGCAGCCATGATCGTGGCACCAACGTTCGTAATGCACGCCTTTCGGGTTCTGCCGGAAGAACACATAGTCTCCCCAGTCGCCGTCGCTCATCCGCTCGCTTTCGGTCGGGCGGACGATATGGGCCTCGCCACCGCAATGGAATTCATGCTCGTCCCGTTCGCCGCACCAGGGGCAGGTCAATAACAACATCTTTCTCTCCCCTAATGCGCGACCGCAGCCGCGCCATGCTCGGCAACCAAGGCACCGGAATGGAAACGATCGATGTTGAAAGCCGCATTGAGCCGATGGGGCTCATTCTTGGCGATGGTATGGGCGAAGACATGACCGGACCCCGGCGTCGCCTTGAAACCGCCGGTACCCCAACCGCAATTGAAGTAAAGCCCGCCAACAGGCGTCTTGGCGATGATCGGGCTAGCGTCCGGGCAAACGTCGACGATGCCGCCCCATTGCCGCAGCATCTTCAACCGGCTGGTGATCGGGAACAATTCGACCACGGCGCGGATGGTTTCCTCGACGACCGGGAAACTGCCGCGCTGGGCGTAAGAGTTATAGCTGTCGATGCCCGCGCCGATGACCAGCTCGCCCTTGTCCGACTGGCTCATGTATGCGTGGACGGCGTTCGACATTACCACGGTCGGCATCACCGGCTTGATCGGCTCGGATACCAGCGCCTGGAGCGGATGGCTCTCGATCGGCAGACGGAAACCGGCCATGGCCGCCATGACGGAGGAATGGCCGGCGGTGACCACACCGATCTTCGAGGCTTTTATCGGCCCCTTCGTGGTCTGCACGCCGCGGACGTTTCCATCCTGGATATCGAAACCGGTGACCTCGCAATTCTGGATGATATCGACACCCAGGGCATCGGCGGCGCGGGCATAACCCCAGGCCACCGCATCGTGCCGCGCCGTGCCGCCCCGTCGCTGTAGGGTCGCTCCCAAGATCGGATAACGCGCCGTCGGGCTGCAGTTCAGGATCGGGCAGAAGGCCTGGACCTCCGCTGTCGTCAACCACTCCGCGTCGACACCGTTCAGCTGGTTAGCATAGACCCGTCGTCTCAGATCGCGGACCTCGCTTTCGTCGTGGGCCAAATTCATCACGCCGCGTTGGGAGAACATGACGTTGAAGTTCAGCTCTTTGCTTAAACCCTCCCACAGATTAAGCGCGTGGTTGTAGATACCGGCGCTTTCGTCATAGAGATAATTGGAGCGGACAATGGTTGTGTTGCGACCCGTATTGCCGCCGCCGATCCAACCTTTTTCCAGCACTGCGATGTTGCGCATGCCATGCTGTTTCGCCAGATAGTAGGCGGTCGCCAAGCCATGGCCGCCGCCGCCGACGATCAGTGCGTCATAGCTTGCCTGAGGCGCGGGACTGCGCCAGGCAGCCGGCCATCCCCGATGATAGTTCACCGCGTTTCGGGCCAGAGTAAATATCGAATATTTAGACATTAAGAAAATAATCCAGGGCTGTTCCTGAGGCTTTTTCTAGTTATAACCAACCGGCGATCACCAAGCCAACCGATTACGACCTCCTCTACCGGAAATACGACAAACAATGACCGAGTATATTCCATCTAATGCCCTGCCAGGCCTCATGCGCCCGGGCATGACCGTGTTCCTGCAAGGCGGCTGCGGCGAGCCACTGCCGCTGATGGAGGCGCTGGCGGCGACGCCGGATTGCGCGGCTGGCGTCCACTTCGCCGGCGTGTTGGTCCCCAGCATCAATACGGGCAATCCGGCCGCGCTGCACCCGACCGCCCGCCTGACCACGACCTTCGTCTATGGTGATATCTCCCGCTCCTTCGCCGCCGGTCAAGTCAACTTCGCACCTTTGCATTATTCCGGAACCACGGAATATCTGTTGAATTTGGCGCCATACGACATGGCCTTGATCCAAATCAGCCCGCCCGATGCAGATGGATACTGCAGTTTAGGCGTTTCGTTGGACTTCGTACCGGCGATCCTGCCGAAGACGAAAATCGTTGTGGCGGAAATCAATCGGCAAATGAGCGCGCCGCCAGGCAGTCCGAAAGTCGCGCTCGCCGACATACATTATGCGGTGGAAACAGACAGACCTCTATTGGAACAGGATACCGGCGAAATCCCGGTCCAGGTGGCGGAAATCGGCCAGCGTGTCGCGGATCTCATCGACGACGGCGACTGCTTTCAAATAGGTATCGGCAAGCTGCCCGCCGCGATCCTCAGGAAATTGACGGAGAAGCGCCGGCTCGGCCTGCATGGAGGCATGGTCACGGACGAAGTGATGATGCTGGCCGAGAGCGGTGTGATCACTTGTGAAAACAAAACCATCGACACCGGCCAGATGGTCTGCGGCGTCGCCGTCGGCTCGCGCGCCCTCTACGACTGGTGTGGAACCCGGGACAATCTTTTGTTCCGGCCGGCAACCTATACCCACGATCCACGCATCGTCGCGCGGATCGACAATTTCGTTTCGATCAACTCTGTGCTCGAGATCGACCTGATGGGTCAGGCCAACGCGGAAACCATCGCCGGTCGCCAGGTCAGCGGCACCGGTGGTTTGGTTGACTTTATCCGCTCCGCCCGCATGGCCAAGGGCGGCCGCTCCATCCTCGCGCTGACCGCCACGGCAGGCCGCAAGAAAACGCCAAAAATCGTCCCGGAACTCACCACCGGAACCGTCGTCAGCGGTTTGCGCGCCGACGTCGACTATGTGGTCACGGAACATGGTGCCGCACGACTTAAGGACAAAGACATCGACAAACGGGCAGAGGCCCTGATCGCCATCGCCGAGCCCGCCACCCGCGCCGACATGGAACGCGCCTGGACCGACGTGCGGCGGCGTATGACAGGATAAATTGTCAGTTCGGTCGGCGTTCGCGCATCTTATAGATGCCGTCCTGCAGATCGGTGAACATCATGGAAACTTCCGGATGTCCCACGGGCTTGCCGGTCTCGTCCGGCAGCAGGTTCTGCTCGGACACATAGGCGACATAGGTGGTCTGCTCATTTTCCGCCAACAGGTGGTAATAGGGCTGCTCCTTCTTTGGGCGCACCTCTTCCGGGATCGATTGCCACCATTCCTCGGTGTTATTGAATTCCGGATCGACATCGAAGATCACGCCCCGGAACGGGTAGATCCGATGCTTAACCACTTGGCCGATCTGAAATTTTGCGTCTCTTACATACATGCGCGGCTCTCTTCCGCAACGAACGACAAGTAAGATTTTACCACCGGGAAGTTCTCTATCCTAGCGTCAGGGGCGCCATTTCTGCCTCACTTTGACAGCTATGGCAATTCATATTAATTAGCCGATCAGCCCTTCCCGCCTCAAATCCTACAGACAAAGGTGACATGGTCCATGGACTTCAATTTCAATGACGACCAGCTCGCCATCCGCGACGCTATCCAGAAACTGTGCGAGAAATATGACGACGACTATTGGCTGAAGAAGGAGAAGGAAGGCGGTCCGCCGGACGATTTCATCCAAGATATGGCCGACGGCGGTTGGCTCGGAATCGCCATGCCGGAAGCCTACGGCGGTGCCGGCTTGGGTGTCACGGAAGCGGCCATCATGATGCAGACCGTCGCCGAATGCGGCGGCGCGTTTTCCGCCGCCTCGTCCATCCACATCAATATTTTCGGCCCCAATCCGATTGCCGTTTTCGGCACCGAGGAACAGAAGGAACGTATGCTGATTCCGCTGATTGCGGGAAAAGAGCGCAGCTGCTTCGGCGTCACCGAACCGAATTCCGGCCTGGACACTTCCGCCATCGAAACACGGGCGGTCCGCGACGGCGACAAATATATCGTCAATGGTCGCAAGGTTTTCATCTCGACAGCACAACATGCGCAGAAGATCATGCTGCTGGCCCGGACCACGCCGCTGGACGAAGTGTCCAAACGAACCGACGGCATCTCTCTTTTCTACACGGACTTGAACCGCGACCATGTCGAGATTCAGGAGATCGACAAAATGGGGCGCAAGCCGGTGGACACCAACGCTTTGTTCATCGACGACCTCGAAGTCCCGGTCGAGGATCGGATCGGCGAAGAAGGCAAAGGCTTTCAATACCTGCTCCATGGCCTCAATCCGGAGCGAATCCTAATCGCGGCGGAAGCCGTCGGTGTCGGCCGCCGTGCTCTGGAACGGGCCGTCGACTATGCCAAGGAGCGGGTCGTGTTCAACCGTCCGATCGGGCAAAATCAGGCCATCCAACATCCGCTGGCCGACGCCTGGGCCAATCTGGAAGCCGCCAACCTGATGACTTTCAAAGCGGCGGCTCTTTACGACGCCGATCAGCCTTGCGGTGCGGAAGCCAACGCGGCGAAATATCTGGCGGCGGAAGCGGGCTTCACGGCTTGCGAACGGGCGGTGATGAGTCATGGCGGCATGGGCTACGCCAAGGAGTTTCACGTCGAGCGCTATATGCGGGAAATCTTCATCGCCCGCATCGCGCCGGTGAGTCGGGAAATGATCCTGAACTTCATTTCCGAGCGGGTCCTCGGCCTGCCCAAATCCTATTGAGGTAATCGTGAGCGGCCCACTTTCCGGCTACAAGGTGATCGACATCACCACTGTCCTTCTTGGCCCTTACGCAACCCAGTTGCTCGGCGACATGGGCGCGGACGTGATCAAAGTGGAGGCGCCGCCGAAAGGGGATTCGACCCGCTATCTCGGCCGCTCCCGCCATCGCGGCATGGGCGGCCCCTTCCTGAACGCCAACCGCAACAAGCGTTCGATCTGTCTGGATCTGAAGCAGGAGAGCGGCAAGCAGGCCTTGCGAGACCTGATCGCCGATGCCGATATTCTGGTCCACAATATGCGTCCGGCGGCCATCGCCCGCCTCGGTTTCGCCTACGAAGACGTTGTCGAAATCAAGCCGGACATCATTTATTGCGGCGCTTATGGATTTTCCCAGAAGGGACCGAAAAAGGACTTACCGGCCTACGACGACTTGATCCAAGCCGCCTGCGGTCTGTCGGATATGTTCGTCGGCCCGACCGGCGAACCGCGTTTTGCGCCAACCGTGGCCGCGGACAAGATCACCGGCCTGATGGTCAGTCAAGCGGTCGCCATGGCTCTGGTGCATCGCGAACGCACAGGCGAAGGCCAATTCGTCGAAGTGCCCATGTACGAGACCCTGGTCAGCTTTCTGATGGTCGAACATATCTACGACCGGGCTTTCGAACCGCCGTTGGGCGACTTCGGCTATATCCGGGTGACGACACCGTTGCGCCGGCCGAACAAGTCGAAGGACGGCTATGTGGCGGTGCTGCCCTATACGGACAAGCAATGGGCCTCTTTCTTCGAGATCGCGGGCCTGGAGCATCTGGCGGACGATCCGCGCTTCCTCGATCACACGACGCGCAACGAAAATGTGCACGAGATCTATCAAATCCTGGCCGATAGCATCGCCACCAAGACGACGGCGGAATGGGTCGAGCTCTGCCAGGCGGCGCAGATCCCTGTTTCATCGGTCCAGTCGTTGCAGGAAGTGTATGACGACCCGCATATGGCCGCCGTCGGCATGTTCCCCACATTCGACCATCCGAGCGAAGGCAAAACCGTGCTGACGGGCATCCCGGTGAGTTACGCCAAATCGCCCGGTGCCATTCGCCATCAGGCACCGCGTCTGGGCGAAAATGGCAAGGAGGTTCTGCGGGAAGTCGGGTACGGCGACGACCGCATCGATCAATTGCGCCGAGATGGCGCTTTACAGGAACCTGTTTCAGATAAGGAATAAACGTTATGGATTATGTCGGCTTGGGATTGCGCTGGAACGACTTGGAAGTCGGCCAGAAGTTCCGCACCATCGGGCGCACGATCACGGAGGCCGATCTGGTCAACTTCATCTCCTGCACTGGTATGCTGGAGGTGCTGTTCACCGATGTCGAATATCTCGAAAGCCATGGCGGCATCAACGGCCGCGTCGTACCGGGTGCCCTCGCCTACACATTTGCCGAGGGCCTGCTGGTGCAAGCAACCATGCAGCATACCGGCCTCGCCTTCCTGAATATGGAGCTCGATATCAAAGGCCCGACCTTCGTCGGCGATACCATTCATGTGGAATGTGAGGTCACCGAAGTCAGCCCGACCTCGAAAGGCCGCGGCAAAGTCCGCACTTTCAACAAAGTGGTCAATCAGAAGGGCGAGACCGTCCTGACCTACAATCCGCTCAGGATTATGGCCGGACGGCCGGACGGGGACGGGTAATCGGGGTCCTAGCCAACCCTGATTGCCTCGCATAGATCCGTCATACCGGAATCCGCGCCAGCGGATGTCCGGTATCCACTCCTCTTAATTCTGCAACACCAAAACTGGTTAAAACCTGATTGGAATGGTTCCCGGTTCTCCGCTTCGCTGCGACCGGGATGACAGCGGTATTTATCGTCATTCCGGCCTTGAGCCGGGACCGTCGCAGGCGCGGTGTTTGGGGCGATCCCGGCTCGCGCTACGATTGGCCGGGATGATGGGATGGACCTTTCCCTCTTTCTTTGTCTCAAATGACGACTTCTATGAGCCAGAGAGACAGATTTGAAAGGAGAAAGGCCCATGACGGAGATTAAATTGTTGAGCATCGATTTGGCAAAGAACATTTTTCACATTCACGGGACCGATGGGGCGGGCGAGACGGTGTTGGAGAAGAAACTGCGCCGCGCCGCTTTGAAGCGTTATCTGGCGGCCTTGCCGCCCTGTCGCATCGCCATGGAGAGCTGCGGCGGGGCGAACTATTGGGGCCGCTATTGCCAATCACTGGGCCATGAGGTGGTGCTGATCCATCCGCGCCGGGTGGCGATGTTTTTGGGCGCGCATAAGAGCGATACGCGGGACGCCCGCGCCATCACCACCGCGGCCAGGCAGCCGGACACACGGTTTATCCCGGTGAAGACGATGACGCAGCAGGACCTGGGCAGCCTCTTGCGCCTGCGCGAGGGCCTGCTCGGCCAGCGCACCGAGACGGTCAACCGGCTGCGCGGCCTGTTGGCCGAATACGGCCATGTCTACCCCAAAGGCCGGGCCCGCTTCTGCCGCCAGCTGCCGCTTTGGCTGGCCGAGCTCGAACTCGCTCCGGCGCTCCTGCGCGGCCTGGAAATGCAGGCACTGATGCTGCTCGAGATCGAGGCTCAGATCCGCGAACTCGACGGCCTGATCAAGGCTCAGCTGAAGGCCGACGAGCGCGCCCCGTGGCTGCTTTCGATCCCCGGCATCGGCCCCTTGACCGCCGCCGCCCTCATCGCCGCCGTCGACGATCCCGGCCTCTATGCCTCGGCCCGCATGTTCGCCGCCTGGCTCGGTCTGGTGCCCAGACAGCACGGCACCGGCGGGCGCACCCGATTGTTGCGCATCACCAAACGCGGCAACGCCCTGATCCGCAAATGGCTGGTCCAGGGCGCGCACAGCCTGATCACCGTCGCCGGCCGCCAGCAACAGCCGCGCAACCGGCTCGAGGCCTTCATCATGCGCAAGCGCGCCGAAAACCTCAATCGCAACGTCCTCGCCGTCGCCGTCGCCAACCGACTGGCCCGCATCGCCTGGGCCTGCCTGAGCAAACAAACCAGCTTCAATCCCGCCGGCTGAAGCTGACCACCGCCACGCAACCGAAACCACGAACGAAACGCAAAAGACCAGCAAAACACAGCAGAAAAGGACAAACCCCATTCACCGCGAGAAGAAGACATGGCAGGACCGAGACCCGGGTCAGGACGGAGCGTCATCGACCAAAAAAGGTCGTCGGGATGATTGTACCGACCCGGGCCGCGATCGACCCATTCCGTCCAGGGCAACAAAACCCGCAAACAGGACGAATACATGAGCGTGGGTCAAAGCCACAGTTTCTTCTTGCAAATCCGGAAAGGTCCATACATGACGGATAGGTGGAGCGTCGTCCCGGGGTCATCCCCCCAACGCCTCCAACGCCGGGCGGAAAGGCAGATCGAGATTGTCGGCGACCGCTTTATAAGTCACTTCGCCGCTATGGACATTGAGCCCTTCCAACAGATGCGGATTGTTGATCAGAGCATTTTTCGCGCCATTGTCGGCCAATTCCAGAATGAACGGCAGAGTGGCATTATTCAACGCATAGGTTGACGTCCGCGCCATGGCGCCGGGCATGTTGGTGACGCAGTAATGTACCACGTCATGCAGGATATAAGTCGGCTCCGCATGGCTGGTGGGCCGGCTGGTTTCGAAGCAACCGCCCTGGTCGATGGCCACGTCGACGAGGACGGAGCCGCGGCCCATGTCCTTCACCATATCCTCCGTCACCAGTTTCGGTGCCGCCGCGCCGCGCACCAACACGGCGCCGATCACCAGGTCGGCCTCGGTGACATATGTCTCGACGGCATCGACGGTCGAGTAAATGGTGTTGAGTTGATGGCCGTACATGGCGTCAAGTTCGCGCAGACGCTCAATATTGTTGTCGAGCACGGTGACCCGCGCCTCCATGCCCATGGCCATACGCGCCGCGTTGATGCCGACGACACCGCCGCCGATCACCACCACATTGGCCACCGGCACGCCGGGCACGCCACCGATCAGGACGCCGTTGCCGCCCTTCTCCAACTCCATGCAATAGGCGCCAGCCTGGATAGACATGCGGCCGGCCACCTCGCTCATCGGCGACAGCAATGGCAGGCCGCCATACCGATCCGTCACGGTTTCATAGGCAATGGCCATGGCGCCCGACTCCATCAAATCCTTCGTCTGCGGCAGGTCCGGCGCCAGATGCAGATAGGTGAAAAGGATCTGCCCCTCGCGCAGCATTTTGCGCTCTTCCGGCTGCGGCTCCTTCACCTTCACGATCATATCCGCCTTGGCGAAGATCTCCGCCGCGTCACCGGCGACTTCCGCGCCCGCCTTGCGATAGACATCGTCGCCGAGGCCGATGATGTCGCCGGCATCTTTTTCCACCAGCACTTGATGGCCATGCAGCACTGCTTCGCGCACGCTGGTCGGGGTCATACCGACCCGGTATTCGTGATTCTTGATTTCCTTCGGAACGCCAATCAACATCGTCCATACTCCCGCTCAAGATGGATGTTGCCATTAAATGATTTAGGCCCTCGGCCGCGGACGGTCGAGAGCCAGTTACCGTCGATAAACCGGTCCTGTCGACGCCGGCAATAGGTCAAAGCGTATAGAAGCTCAAGCGAAAAGTCGCTGCGACGTTTTAGCGATAATCCGGCGGCGCTTGGAAGCCGCCGAGTTCCTCCGCCATCAATCGGGCAAACTGGATCGTCCGCTTTTCGTGGAAGGCCGGCGCGATGATCTGAATACCCACGGGCAGGCCATCGTCGCTGAGGCCGCACGGCGCGTTCAGAGCCGGGAGATAGGCCAAGGTGGCAATGCCGGACCAGAAAGATTGCTGGAAGAAGGGTTGCGGTTCGCCATTGACCTGCAGTGTCCGGGCATCGAAATCCTGGTTCATGTCGTGCGGGAAAGCGGTGGTGGAGCTGATCGGACAGAGGAACAGGTCGTAATCCCGAAAGAAATCCCGCCACAGCTCCCGAATTCGGGCCCGTCGATAGTTGCGGGCAAGCCAATCCGCATGCCGCCCGTAACCGGTGCGCGAGATCAGATCGGGCGCACTGAACGCCGGGGCCGCGCCGCTATCGACAGCCGCCTTGGCGCGCGCGAGTTCATCGTCGGGCATATCCGCGGTGAAGACGCTGAAGAGAAGATAACTGAACAACTCATACATTTCGGACCAGTCGAACGCCGGCTGCGGCCCGTGTTCAACCTTCAATCCGGCTTGCGCCAACTGCCCGACGGCGCGATCCATCACCGTCACCACCGCTTTGTCGATCGGCGCGATTTCATGGGACGGCAGGTAAGCGACGCGGAATTCCGCCAGCTTAGAATTGTCGCAGGACGGCAAGTTGAAACGGACACCGGCAGCATCCAACTCATCCGGCCCGGCGGTCAGGTCAAGGGCCAGTTCGATATCGTCCACATGACGGGCCATGGGACCGATCACGGCGAGGTCCGGTTGAGTCCAACCGTCGTGACTGCCGCTCGGGCTATGTCCCCGACTGCAAATGGTCTGCAAGGTCGGCTTTAGGCCATAGACACCGCAATGATTGGCCGGGCGGCGGATCGAGCCCCCGATATCGCTACCGAATTCGAGCGCGCTGAAGCCGGCGGCAAGCGCCGCCGCCGCGCCGCCGGACGAACCGCCCGGCGTGCGGTCCAAATTCCAGGGATTGTTGGTCCGGCCATGGATCTCGTTATAGGACTGAAAATCCATCAGCATGAACGGCACGTTGGTCTTGCCCATGACCACCGCGCCGGCGGACTTCAGTTTCTCGACCGCTACGGCGTCCCGTCCGGCGATCTGATCTCTGGCCCACGGCGCGCCCCAGGTGGTCGGCAGCCCGGCGACGTTGAAGCTCTCCTTCACGGTCATCGGCACGCCGTGCAACGGCCCGACGAAATCATTCTTTGCGGCCCGCTCGTCCAGCGACGATGCTTGGGACCGCGCCCGCTCGAAGTCCTGGACGACTACGGCGTTAAGGGCGCCGTCCAAGCTTTCGATCCGATCGATTTGAAGGTCCAACAGTTCCCGCGCGCCGATCTCTTTCGCCCGCACCAGCCGCGCCAATTCCGTCGCCGGGCGAAAATGCATGTCCATGACCGAAGTCCTTCTCCACTTTTCAATGCGGGGTGGAATATAGGCGGTCTGTCCCGGACTTATTTGATCCAGATTGCGGATTTCAAATATCTCGTCATACCGGCCTTGTGCCGGTATGACGACGGGTGTAATCGGAGTCGGGGCTAAAGGTTAGCGTACTTCTTCAGGTGGTGGTCCTGATCGCCGAACATGGTTTCGATCATAGTCAGACGTTTGAAATAGTGGCCGACATTCAACTCGTCGGTCATGCCCATGCCGCCATGTAGCTGCACCGCCTGCTGGCCGACATAACGCCCGCCTTTGCCGATCTGGATTTTTGCGGCCGACGCGGCTTTGGCCCGCTCTGTCGCGTCTTCGTCCAGTTTCAGTGTGGCGTAATAGGCCATGGAACGGGACTGCTCCACTTCCATGAACATGTCGACAGCGCGATGCTGCAGGACCTGGAATTTGCCAATCGGCACGCCGAACTGTTTGCGGGTTTTGAGATATTCGTTCGTCGTATCCAGCAAGACGGACATGCAACCCACCGCTTCCGCGCAGAGTGCGGCAATGCCGTGGTCGGCAATTTGTTCGATCAGTGGCAAGCCATTGTCGACCTCACCCAGCACTGCTTCGCTGCCGACATTTACATTTTCGAAGGTCAGTTCGGACGCTTGCAATCCATCCACCGTCGGATAGTCGCGCCGGCTGAGACCGTCGGCCCCGCCGTCGACCAGGAACAAGGTGATACCGTTCGCGTCGCGGGAGGAGCCGCCGGTACGCGCGCTGACAACGATCTTATCGGCACTGGCGGCATTCAGAACCACGCCCTTATGGCCGTTCAAAACGTAGCCGTCGCCATTCTTCTCCGCTTTGAATTCCACATCCGCAAGATTGTATCGGGATTGCCGCTCCGCATAAGCGAAGGCCATCATCAACTTGCCCTCGGCCAATTGCGGCAGCAGGTCGCGTTTCACCTCGTCGCTGGCACCCGCGGTTAGGAAATTGGCGCCCAGCACGACTGTCGGAAAATACGGCTCGACCACCAGGCCGTTGCCGAAGGATTCCATGATGATCATCGTCTCCACGGGACCGCCGTCGAAACCGCCATACTCCTCCGGCAGGCTGACGCCGAGCCAACCGAGTTCCGCCATCTTGGCCCAATTGTCCCGGCTGAAGCCGTCCTCGCTGCCGACATATTTGCGCCGGCTGTCGAGTTCGTATTCCTCGCGTATGAAGCGATCGACACTATCTTTGATCAGCTGCTGCTCTTCACTGAGCGAAAAATCCATCTTTCCCGTCCTATCCTACTTAAAGTCCTAAAACCATTTTGGCCATGATGCCGCGTTGGATCTCGTTGGAACCGCCATAGATCGAAGCCTTGCGGTAGTTGAAATAATTGGGCGCATAGCCGGCGGCATAGTCCGGACCGACCGGCGGCTGATTGCTGCCTTTATCCGACATGGAGATCGTGAACGGATTGGCATAGTAACCGACAGCTTGCATCAAAAGCTCCGTCAAATCCTGCTGGATATCGGTGCCGCGGATTTTCAGTAAGCTCGGCTTAGCCCCAACCTCGCCACCGCCGGCAACCTCCATCAGATAACGGCGTTCGGTATACTCCAACGCCGCCAATTGTGTCTCGATGTCGGCGATCTTCTCGGCGAAGGCGTCTTCTTCGATCAGGCTTTTGCCGCTGACGCTTTCCATACCGGCAATCTGCTTCAAGCGTTCCACCTTGGCTTTCGAGCCGGCGACACCTGCAATACCGAAGCGTTCGTTGCCAAGCAGGAACTTGGCGTAAGTCCAACCCTTATTCTCCTCACCGACCCGGTCTTCCACCGGCACCTTGACGTCGGTCAGGAACACGGTGTTGACGTCGTTGCCGCCGTCCATGGTGATAATCGGATGCACCTCGACGCCCGGTTGATCCATGTCGATCAGCAGGAATGTAATACCGGCCTGCGGCTTCACGTCAGGATCGGTGCGCACCAGGCAGAACATTTTGTTGGCGTAATGGGCGAAGGAGGTCCAGGTCTTGGTACCGTTGACCACATAATGATCGCCATTCAGCTCAGCCTTGGTCGAGAGATTGGCCAGATCCGAACCGGCGCCCGGCTCCGAATAACCCTGACACCACCAGTCCTCGCAGGACAGAATGCGCGGCAGATATTTGTCTTTCTGTTCCTGACTACCGAAATTGGCGATCACGGGGCCGACCATGGAGACGCCGAAGGGCATCACCCGCGGCGCCCCGACGCGGGCTAATTCTTCGCCGAAGATGTGGCGCTGCATCACGTTCCAGCCGCAACCGCCGATTTCCTTCGGCCAGGCCGGCGCAACCCAGCCTTGCTCGTAAAGAATCTTATGCCACTTGACGTAATCGTCGCGATCCATAACCTCGCTGTTGGCGACTTTATAGCGCAGCTCGGCCGGAAATTTCTCTTCGACGAAGTTGCGCACTTCGGCCTGAAATGCGCGTTCCTCATCGGAATAGGTTAAATCCATGTATTGCCTCGTCGGCCAGGGGATGGCCGTGTCGTGTTAATCGGTTGGAACGGGCTCTCATAGCACGATCCTTTCCGCCGTGAAAAGGCGGCAGAAAGTCTCAGGATCAAAGCTCGAAATAGATACGTTTGTCGGTGTGACCGATCAGCAGCGGCAGCCGGTCGCCAGCGGTGACATCGGGGCCGTTTTCGAAAAACTGCAGGGCCTGGTCCCAATGCTGCAGCGCTCCGTCCGGACCGGTCGAAACGGTAGTTTCGGCGTCCAAATGCAGGTCGAACCAGAAGACCACGGCATGTGCGGTTCCCGATTCCGTAATCGGTATTTCGACACGGCGGTTGCGTTCCGTCGTCGGCAAGTCGGCGAATTCGAACGTGACCACATGGAACGGCTCGCTCAATTGCCGATGGGTCTCATGGTTTAACTGTACGGACCTGTACGCCGCCGGATTGCGAAACTCGTTCATCCGCGACAGATCGAATCTGGAGATTTCACCGAGGGGGCTGTAACGGGCCCGCTCCGGCAGTTCCATCAAAGCGCCGGTCACCGTCGCGGCGGCCGGCAAGACCTTGGCGCCCGGCCGGCCTAGATTTGCAACGGCATGGCGTAAGGTCGGAATGACCCCTTCGCCCAGCAAACCCGCATCCAGAATTTCGGAAATGATGACGTCGACTTCACCATCCAAGTCTTCCTCGACGTCCAACGTCATCGAATTCCGGCCTAATATGGTGATCTTCTCGGAAAATCCGTTGTCCGCAACGATGCGTCCCGCAGCGTCCGCAAGCTCCGGAATCATCTCCACCGCCCAAACATGCTCGGCGCCCGCGCGCGCGGCCATCATGGCCAACAGTCCGGACCCGGTGCCGATATCCAGGACCCGGTCGCCGGGCCCGACAAGGCGCTGTATGGCCGCATCGAAGGCGTCGTTCCGGGTATCGTCCGCCAACATCGGAAAGTGCCAATGCTGGATCGCCCGACTATTCAACTCCCGCAGATTATCGCGCGCCTCCTTGTTGTTCGGATCGAGCTCAAGCGCGCGTTGCAGGCTGTCGCGAGCCGCCGCCGTATCGCCGAGCATCAGTTGGATACTGCCTCGATTGTTGTGCAAAAGCACATTGTCCGGCGCGGCGTCGAGAGCTTTCTCGATGACCGCCAAGGCCGCCGTTTCGCGACCCGTCTGCAGCTCCAGCGCGGATAGATTGCTTAGCGCACGGATATTGTCGGGCTGCAGGTCGACCGCCCTTTCCAACGCCTCCCGCGCTTCATCCAACTGACCGTCAGCGATCAGCAGGTTCGACAGGTTGAGGTGACCGTCGGCGTAGTCCGGATCGCTTTCCACCGCCGTTTCGAAACTGTCTCGGGCCTCGTCCATCATACCGCGCTCGACGAAAATGAGGCCGAGATTGTTATGCGCTTCCGCATAGTTGGGGTCGATCGATAGTGCGCGTTGAATGAGCCCGATGCCTTTGTCGCTGCTTCCCATCTGGTGCAGAGTTACGCCGAGCAATTGCAGCGCAGGCGCATTGTTCGGTTCCAGATTTAGGACGTCACGAAAAGCACGCTCGGCCTCCTTCAACCGACCGGACTGAAACATCGAGACCGCGAATCTGATGATGTTCTCCGGGTCTTGCGTGCCCGTCGCCAAAGGCGCCGCCGAACCGCCGCTGGCATAGCCCATCAAGGCCGACGCCACATTGGGCCGGGATGCCGCCGCCGTGCCGGGTTTTGCCGTACCGCCGCCCTTGCGCGCCGCTTTTTCCTGTCGGCGCCGTTCTTTTCTATTCAACCTGATCCGCCCTCTTCGTTCCTCGCGTCCCGGGAGTTTAAAGACCCAATACCATCTTAGCGATAATATTGCGCTGAATTTCGTTTGAGCCGCCATAGATCGTCGACGCGCGGCTATAGAGATAGTCCGGCGTCGCCGCCCAAGCATGGTCCGGCCCGACCGGCGGTTCGTTGCGGCCGTCGCCGATGCGAGCGGGATCATTGGCCAAGGCGTAGTAGCCGACCGCCTCCACCGACAGCTCGGTTAAAGTTTGGCGTAACTCGGACCCCTTTATTTTCAGCATAGAAGCCTCGGCCCCCACCGGCTTGCCGGCCGCCTCTTCGCATAGAAATCTCAGATTGGTCACTTCCAAGGCTGTTAGATCCACCTCCGCCGCCGCAACTTTTTGGGCAAAGGCACTGACCTGGCTCAAGGTGCCGCCATCCGTCTGCTCCGCCTTGGCGACGTCCTTCAGACGTTGCAGACGCTTTTTCGACATGCCGACTTCGGCAATGGTCATACGCTCGTTGCCGAGCAGGAACTTGGCATAGGTCCAGCCCTGGTTTTCCTCGCCGATCCGGTTCTCCACCGGTACCCGGACGTCGGTGAAAAACACGTTATTCAGATGATGGACGCCGTCGATGGTCTCGATCGGCCGCACTTCGATCCCCGGCGTGGTCATGTCGATCAGCAGGAATGAGATACCTTCCTGCTGCTTCACGTCAGGATCGGTGCGCACCAGGCAGAAAATCCAATCGGCCCATTGGGCATAGGTCGTCCAGGTCTTGGCGCCGTTGACCACATAGTGATCGCCGTCGCGCACGGCTCGGGTCGACAACGAGGCCAGATCGGAGCCGGAACCAGGCTCGCTATAGCCCTGACACCACCAATGTTCGTAATTCAGGATCCGCGGTAGAAAGAATTCCTTCTGCGCCTCCGTGCCGAAGGTATAGATCACGGGGCCGACCAGGCTTTGCCCCATGGTGATGGTTGGGCGGCACGTCGAACTCGTTGGACACCTCGTCGAAGATGTAACGCTGCGCCGCACTCCAACCCCGGGCCGCCATATTCCGCCGGCCAGTTCGGCGCCGCCCAGCCTTGCTCGTTCAGAATACGTTGCCAGCGGATGTGATCGGCTTTCTCCAGCTTGTGTCCATTGCGGACTTTGGCGGCCAGCTCCTCCGGCAAGCGGTCGGAGATAAAGGCCCGCACATCATCCCGAAACGAGATCTCCTCCGCTGTGAATGCCAGATCCATGGCGCAATTCCTTGTCTGTCACCAATGCCCAGAAACTAGAGTATGATCCGCCGACACGCAATTCTTAGTCAGGCGACTTGCCGTGGCGTTGATTTGTCTCAAAAATGGCCGGACTTGGTTTATTCGATTTGGAGTTCCATACCGTGACAGCGCCGACGAAAAAGGTGGTGGAAGACATCATGCGCCGCGCACCCTTCCACCAATGGCTGAATCTATCGCTCGAATCCTGTTCGCCCGAAGGCATTTCCATCCGCATGCCCTGGGCGCGATGAGATGGTTAGCGCGCCGGAGGCCGCCGACGATGCATGGCGGGGTTATCGCCTCCCTCATCGACATGGCCGGCTTGTTCTCGATCCTGGCGACGGGACAGCGGCCGCGCGGAACGGCGGACCTACATGTCGATTATCTCGCTTCGGCTCGGCAGATCGACGTGATCGCCAACGCCACGCCGGTCAAGATCGGCCGGCGCATCTCCATTGCCACCGTGAACGTGACCGATGCGGCCGGTCAGCGACTGGCCATCGGCCGCGGCGCCTATATCATGCGGAACGCGCCATGATTACCGTCTTCGGCTCCATCGTCCTCGATCTGGTCACCAACCCGCCGGCCTTGCCAACGCCGGGCCAGTCGGTTTTGGTGGAAACCTTCGAACTGACGCCTGGCGGCAAGGGCGCCAATCAAGCCTTGGCCGCGAAGCGCGCCGGTGCCGACGTTCGACTTGTCGGTTCCGTCGGGCAGGACGATTTCGCCCGCCGAGCACTCGAGAACCTGAAAAACGACGGCGTCGACATTTCGGCCTTGAACGAGAGCGCGGACCTGCCCACGGCCTGTGCCACGGTCTGCGTCGCACCGGACGGGGAGAACCAGATCGTTATCGCCGCCGGCGCCAATTACGGCACGGACAATCGGATGCTGTCCGACGATTGGCTCGGTGCCGGCGACATTCTACAGATGCAATTGGAGATTCCGCTGCCGGAAGTGTGGCAAGCGGCGAAACGGGGTCGCGATGCGGGCGCTATGGTGATTCTAAACGCCGCGCCCTATGCGACGGTGCCGGAAGAAGTGCTCGATGCCCTGCACATCTTAAATGTGAACGAGACGGAAGCCGCGGCGCTCGCCGCCGACCACGGCCTCGGTACCGACGATCTCGGCCAACTCGCCCACGATCTTGCGGACAAGTACCAGCTTTGCGTCCTGGTCACCGTCGGCGCCAAGGGCGTGCTCTGCGCATTCGACGGCGAGGTGGTCCGTGCCAACGCACTACCGATCCAGGCCCGCGACACGGTTGGTGCCGGCGATGCCTTTGCCGGCGCGTTCGCCGCTGCCCTGGCGCAGCAGGAGGACCTGCATCGTAGTCTAAAATGGGGCGCGGTCGCCGGTTCTCTCGCCTGCCTCGGCCCCGGCGCCCAGGCCAGCCTGCCGGACAAAGCAGAGATCCAAAAACATCTCATGCAAATCGGCATCGAGCCGACTTAAAGCACCCCCCACCAGCGAACCAAAAAAGGGGTCGGAGGGAATTAATTTGCTGGAAAAATCCCTCCGACCCCTTTTTTAACTGATGTTGTTACAAGGGCTTAGCGTCAGTAAACGTAAAAATCCCTCCGACCCCTCTTAACCGGCGGCCTGTTCCGGGTAGAGAGATTCGAGGCCCGCGCGAGAAGCGGGGCAGATACCGCGTTCGGTGATTAGGCCCGAGACCAATCGCGCCGGGGTCACGTCGAAGGCATAGTTGGCGGCTTCGACGCCGGGGGGAATGATCTCGACGGTCTCCAAGCCGCCCGCCGCGGTTCGGCCGGTGATTTTGGTCACTTCATCCGGATCGCGCTGTTCGATGGGCACGTCGCGGACGCCGTCCTCGATGCTCCAATCGATAGTGCTGTAGGGCAAGGCAACATAGAACGGGACGCCGTTGTCCCGGGCGGCGAGCGCCTTCAGATATGTCCCGATCTTGTTGCAAACGTCGCCGCCTGCCGTGGTGCGGTCGGTCCCCGTAATGCACAGATCGACCAAACCGTGCTGCATCAGATGGCCGCCGACATTGTCGACCACCAGCGTATGCGGCACACCGTGGCTGTGGAGTTCCCAAGCGGTCAAGGCCGCGCCCTGATTGCGCGGCCGGGTTTCGTCGACCCAGACATGCACCGGAATACCCTTGTCATGGGCGACGTAAATCGGCGATAGCGCGGTGCCCCAATCGGTGGTGGCGAGCCAGCCGGCATTGCAATGGGTCAGAATATTGACCACCTCGCCAGACCCCTTCGCCTCTGCCGCTTTCTCGATGAGGGACACGCCGTTCAAACCGATATTGTGGCAAGTCTCGACATCGTCGTCGGCCAGTTCGCCAGCCCGGCGATAGGCAACGTCCCGCCGTTCCGTCGGCGATACGGCCAGCAATGTTTGGCGCATGTCGTCCAAGGCCCAGCGCAGATTGACCGCGGTCGGCCGAGTTGCGAAGAGGTAATCGTAGGCCGCGCCGATCGCTTGATCGCTGGGATCGCGCGCCATTTCGATCGCCATGCCATAAGCCGCGGTGACGCCGATCAACGGCGCGCCGCGCACGACCATATGCCGAATCGCGTCGGCCGCATCGGCGACGGACGTGAGCGGCAGGATCTCGAATTCGAAAGGCAGCTTGGTCTGATCGATGACCTCGACCGTTTGGCCGTCGTCGCCGACCCAGATGGTGCGGTAGTGGCGGTCCCCGACATTCATGCTTGTTCTCCTTTATGCCCGTCTAACTTACGTAGAGACCGCCGTTCACGTCTAGGACCGCGCCGGAAAAATAACTTGCCGCATCGCTGCAAAGGAACAGAGCCGGCCAGGCGATCTCCTCCGGCGTCGCGACCCGACCCAATGGAAAACCGTCGGTGGCGTAGTCCGTGGTCGCCGTCATCGCCGTGCCGACCGGACCGGGCGCGATGCCGTTGACCAGAATGCCATACGGCGCATTGCGCTTGGCGAGATACCAAACCAGCGCATGGACGCCGCCTTTCGAGGCCACATAGTGCGGCTGCACGATCGGCGAAGCGCCGCCATTACGGCCGCCGAGGGACCCGATCAGCACCACGCGCCCCTGCCCCCTGTTGCGCATGGCCGGCAACCAAGCGCGCACGGCGTTGAGGGTACCGAGCAGATTGACTTCGATCACCTGACGGAACTCCTCGTCCCAATCCGGATCTTTTTCCCAATCGCCGAAGGGACAGATACCGGCACCGGTTATCAAATCGTCGACGTCCGGGTGTGCGGCTGCGACGGCCGCCAAATCGTCTCGGTTGGTGACATCACAGGCAACGAATTCGCCAAACACATCATCGGGTTCGGTGACGTCCAATAGCAGAGGCTGCCCGCCCATCTCGGCACAGCATCGGGCCATGGCTAGGCCGATACCGCCGGCCGCGCCGGTGATTGCGATACGCTTGCCGGCTAAACTCAGGGCGTCAGGAATCACGGCGCTTCGCTCCGTCGCACCTGGGCGTCATCTCGTTTATGCAGATCGGGTTGCAAGTCGATTCCCAAACCTGGGCCGGACGGCACGGTCATCCGCCCCTTTTCCAACGGCGGCAGCTCTGTCACCAACCCGCCGTACCAACCGAAATAGAAGGCCCGCACCATTTCCTGAATGAAGCAATTACGCGCGTTCAGCGCCAGATGCATGGATGCGGTCAAGGCCACTGGTCCGGTGCAGTCGTGGAACGCGACCGGCACATGCCAGCTTTCCGCCATCGCGCCGACCTTGCGGGCTTCCGAAATGCCCCCGCACCAGGTGACGTCGAGAATGATCAGGCTGAGGGCGTCCAGTTCAAGCAGATAGCGGAAGTCCGCCCGGCTGCCCCGGGTTTCGCCGACGGCGATTGGGGCGCTGGTCGCCGCCGCCACTTCGCCAAGACTGTCCATGTGATCCATGAACACCGGATCCTCGACCCAGAGCGGATCGAACTGCTCCAGCGCGTTGGCGATGCGGACGGCCTGCGGCCGGTTCCACATCGAATGCAGTTCCGCCATCACATCGATCCGACCGCCAACGGCGGCGCGAATTTTCGCGAACGGCTCGAGCGCGCGATCGAGATCCGCGGCGGAGATATATTGACCTTCCGAAGCCTCGGCGGCGAAATCGAAAGGCCAGATCTTCATGCCGGTGATATCCATCTCCAACAGGCTCTCGGCCAACTCGTCGGCATTGTTCAGAAAAGCATTCAGATCCTCATACGGGCCCTGGTTCGTATTCAGGCCGAAATTCGCCGTGCCCTGCACCGGCTCCGTCTGCACATATTGATAGCCGGCGCAGGTATTGTAGACGCGAATATCGTCGCGGACCCGGCCGCCCAGCAGTTGATGGATCGGCTGGTTCGTCGCCTTACCCCAGATATCCCAAAGCGCGATGTCGACGGCCGAGCGACCGCGCATTTCCGCGCCCGAGCCGGTAAATCCAACGTACCCGAGCAATTCCTTTTGGTGCCGGTCGATCAGCCGTGGGTCCCGACCGATCAGATAGGGCGCGATGATTTCATGGATATGTCCTTCCGCCGACGCGGCGCCATAAAAGGTTTCGCCGAGACCGGCGATGCCTTCGTCGGTCTCCACACGAACCCACAGAAGGTTGGGAAATGCGCCCAGGCGCAGGGTTTCGATTGCGGTGACTTTCATGCCTTGAAGTTGCCCCCTTTAACTGCGATTTTCACTGACCTTATACCCTTCGGTTCGGCAAAAGGAAGCGGCCATGACGGCACGGAACAGTCATCTGATCGACGAGACGGGAAAAGCCGACGAAATACTGACCCCCGCCCTGGTCATCGACCTGGAGGTTCTTGAGCGAAACATCGCCGCGATGGCCGAATGGGCCAAGGGCCATGGCATCGGCCTGCGCCCACACGCCAAGACCCACAAGAGCCCCGACGTCGCCAAGCGTCAGATCGCCGCCGGCGCCAACGGTATTTGCTGTGCCACGGTCAAGGAGCTGGAAGTTCTGGCCGCCGCCGGCATTCCCGGCCTGTTGCTGACCACAGGCGCCGCGCCCAACAAGGTCGGCTGGATCGCCGGAGTCAATCAGGATGCCGTGGACATGGCCGTTGTCGCCGATCATCTGGACTATCTGACGGCGTTGGCCGGCGCGGCGGCGGCCTCGGGCAAAATTCTGCGCGTGAAGATCGACGTCGACCCGGGTCTGGGCCGCACTGGGGCCACCGATCCGGTTCAAATAGTCGAACTGGCCCGCTTCGCCGCCGAACATCCCTGGCTCGAATATACTGGCATCCAGGCCTATATGGGTCACTTGCAGCACATTGCGGGCCATGACGAACGCCGTGATCGGGTCGCCAAGGATAATGAAATCGTCGATACCGCCATCGCCGCGCTGCGCGCCGCCAATTTGAACCCCGCCATTGTCACCGGCGGCGGCACCGGCAGCCACCGGTTGGATCAGGCCATGGGCCGCTACACGGAACTACAGGTCGGTTCCTACGTTTTCATGGATGTCGACTACAACGCCATCGACATCGACGGAGCCGGCGGCCCCGTCTACGAGACTGCGCTGTTCGTGCAGACCAGCGTGGTCAACGTCAATCACCCGGCCTACGCGGTGACCGACGCCGGTCTGAAATCCTTCGCCACGGACGGTCCCCTGCCGGAGATCGCGGACAGCGCCGACAAATACAGCTATATGGGCGACGAACATGGGCGGGTGACCTACACGGACGGCAGCGCTCCAAGAGCGATCGGCGATCAGCTCCGCTGTGTCGTCTCCCACTGCGATCCGACAGTGAATCTCTACGACTATTATCATGTGGTCCGGGGCGACACATTGATCGAGATCTGGCCGGTGGCGGCGCGGGGTAACAATTGAGGATTTCGGCGCTCGCCGTCGCGGCGATCTTCGGCTTCGGCACCGCGCATGCGGCGGAGCATGGCATCGCCATGCACGGCACGCCGAAATATGCCGCCGGCTTCTCTCATTTCGACTATGTTAATCCGGCGGCACCCAAGGGCGGCGGTCTGCGCCTCGCCCGGATCGGCACCTTCGACAATCTGAATAATTTCGTCATCCTGGGCGTCCGCGCCGCCGGTCTACCGCTGACCTATCAGACCTTGCTGAAACGCGCCTTGGACGAGCCCTTCTCCCTCTATGGCTATCTCGCCGAACGCATCGACACACCGCCGGACCGCACATCGATCACCTTCCATCTCAATACGGCGGCGCGCTTCCGCGACGGACAGGAAGTCACGGCCGAGGACGTCGTGTTCTCCTGGCGCATCTTGCGGGACAAAGGCCGGCCGAACCATCGACATTTCTATGCCCAAGTCGCCAAGGCCGAGATCCTCGCGCCAAGGGCCATTCGCTTCACCTTCAAGGACAGCGGCAATCGGGAACTGCCGCTGATCATGGGTTTGATGCCGGTGCTCTCGGCAACGGAGTTCGAACGGCGCCCCTTCGACAAAGCGACCTTGACGCCCTTAATGGGCAGCGGTCCCTATCGGATCGAAAGCTTCGAGGCGGGCCGTTCGATCACCTATCGCCGGATCGACGGCCATTGGGCCGCCGACCTGCCGACCATGCGCGGCCATTACAACTTCGACACGATCCGCTACGACTATTACCGCGACCGCAGCAGCGCCATCGCCGCGTTTCAAGCCGGGGCCTTCGATCTCTGGGTCGAAAATGATCCCCGGCGCTGGGCCACCGGCTTCGATTTCCCGGCAGCGCGGGACGGGCGGGTCAAACGCAAGGCCTTCCCACATCAGCGGCCGGTGGGCATGTTCGCCATTGCCCTCAACAGCCGCCGCGCCCATCTGACCGACCCGAAGGTACGACAGGCGATCGGCCTGGCCTTGGATTTCGAGTGGATCAACAAGAACCTGTTTCACGGCGCCTACCGGCGCAGCCGCAGCTTCTTCGAGAATTCGGAACTGGCGGCCCGTGCCACGCCCAAGCCCGCCAAAAGCGGGCGCCAACGCCTGCGCCAAGCCCGCGCGCTATTGCGGCAAGCCGGCTGGCGTGTCGTCGAGGGTCGGCTCGTCGACGACTCGGGACGACCTTTCCGGCTCGAATTCATGCTCGGCAATCGGGACAACGAAAAGTGGATCGCCCATCTCGCCCGCAACTTGGAACGGCTCGGCATGACCGTGCGAATTCGTCTGGTCGACAGCGCGCAATATCAAGCTCGCGCCAACAGCTACGAGTTCGACGCCATGGTCAATCATTGGGGCGCGTCGCTGTCGCCGGGCAACGAGCAGGCCTTCTACTGGGGCAGCGCCGCCGCCGAACGACCGGGGACGCGCAACTATCCGGGCATCCGCGATCCGATCATCGACGGCTTGATTCAAACCCTGTCCGACGCGCCCGACCGCCGCACCTTGGTCGACACCGCCCGCGCCCTCGACCGACGCTTGCGGGACGGACATTATGTCGTGCCCCTTTTTCATCAAATCACGGATCGGGTGATGTATTGGGACAAATTCGCCTGGCCCGCAAAACTACCGCTCTATGGCTATCAGACCCACACCTGGTGGCGAAAACCGTGACCGCCCGAAATCAAAGGGTCAGACCCTTTGAATTAAAATTTCACCCAAAATCAGCAGAATTAAGCCTTTTTTCGCATAAACCAAAATCAAAGGGTCTGACCCTTTGATTTCCGTCAGCGCCGACCGCCGCCGTCGCAGATGACGGTTTGGCCGGAGATATAGTCGCTTTCCGGCAGACAGAGGAGATAGACGGCGCCGGCGGCTTCCCGGGGACGACCGGCGCGGCCGAGCGGGATCGAAGTCACCAGCTGTTCATAGGCCGCCTCACTGAAACCGACTTTGTGATCGCGGCCCTTCACCTCGATGGTCGCCGGCGCGTCGGCGAAGGTCTGGGTCAGACGGGTTTCGATGAAGCCGAAGGCGACGGCATTGACCGTGACGTTGAGGCGCCCCCATTCCTTCGCCAGGCTGTTGGTCATGCCGACGACGGCCATCTTGCCGGCGGCGTAGCTGAGCTGTGTCGCCGCGCCGTAAACGCCGGAGACGGAAGAGACGTTGACGACCTTGCGGCAGGGTACCTCACCCGCTTCCCGCTCCCGCGAAACCTGGTCGCGGAAATAGCGGCCGGCGGCGCGCAGGATGCGGAACGGCGCCTTGGCGTGAACGTCGATCATGGCGTCCCACTGCTCGTCCGTATGGTTGTGGATGGCGGTGTTCCAGACATAGCCCGCATTGTTGATGACGATATGAAGACCGCCCAAGCCGTCGACAGCGGTATCGACCATACGTTCGGCGAAGGTGTCGGCGGTAATATCGCCGTTGCAGGCGATGGCGCGACCGCCGGCCGCAACGATCTCCGCAACCACCGCCTCACCTTTTGCCTCGTCCAAGTCGTTGACCACCACCGCGGCCCCGTCGCCCGCCAGTTTCAAGGCAATTTCGCGGCCGATCCCCTGGCCGGAGCCGGTGACAATGGCGACCTTGCCGTCCAGCTTGCTCATGTCTTGTCCTCCGGATGGTAGACGGGGGGGAAGATATTGGCGAACTCCTCCGGGTTCTCCGGCTTCGAGGGGATTTTCACGATGCCATTGCCGCGCAGGACCGGCCGGCCCTCCACCTCCAGCATGCCGGAGACGAAGATCATCCGCCGGGTTTGCCGCGCCACCTCGGAACGCGCTTCAACCCAGTCGCCAATCTGCGCCGGCGCCAGGAAATCGCAGGTCAAATTGATCGTCGGCACCAGCGCCGTGATCTCCGTCCCGACGCAGCTGCCGACACCGATCTGCATGTCCAGAATCGTCGCCAGTACGCCGCCGTGACAGATCATGGAGGCGTTGCAGTGTTTCTCCTGCACGCGTAGACCAAAGCGAATCTCGTGGCCGAGATTCTTCACAAACATCGGCCCGACCGAATGGTAAAACAGGTCGTTCCGGTAAAACGGATGGTAACCCGGCGGTACCTCCAACACGGCTTTGTCCACGTTTTTCCTCCCTCGCGCGGCGGTCTTCCTAACCAGCATTTTTACCGGAATATGGCAAGTCCGGCGGGCCTTGCCGCCGGGCCCAAGCTCGGTTATGTCTGCGCCTGCTTTTGCCCGACCGAGAACCTATATGCCGCTTCGCAATATCGCCATCATTGCCCATGTCGACCATGGCAAAACCACCCTGGTGGATGCCCTGTTCCAGCAATCCGGAATTTTCCGCGCCAATCAGCAGGTGACGGAGCGGGCCATGGATTCGAACGATCTGGAGCGGGAGCGGGGCATCACCATCCTGTCCAAATGCACCTCCGTGCCCTGGAACGATGTACGCATCAATATCGTCGACACGCCGGGCCATGCGGATTTCGGCGGCGAGGTCGAACGGATCCTGAAAATGGTCGACGGCGTGGTCCTGCTTGTGGACGCGGCGGAAGGACCGATGCCGCAGACCAAGTTTGTTACCGGCAAAGCCCTGGCCCTCGGGCTACGGCCGATCGTCGTGGTCAACAAAGTCGACCGATCCGACGCCCGGGCGGACGAGGTGTTGAACGAAATCTTCGATCTATTCGCCCTGTTGGACGCGAACGAGGAGCAGTTGGATTTCCCGGCCTTGTTCGCGTCCGGCCGCGACGGCTGGGCGGTATCGGATCTCGGCGACGCGCCTAAGGATCTGACTCCGCTTTTCGAGCTCATCGTCTCCCACTACGCGCCGCCGCGGGTCGACGCGAACGGGCCATTCGCCATGCTGGTGACGATGCTGGAAGCCGATCCCTATCTCGGCCGTATCCTGACGGGTCGGATCGAATCCGGTCGGCTGCGCCAGAACGACCCGATCAAAGCCTTGACCAGCGACGGCCGCACCGTCGAACAATCGCGTGCGACGAAGCTGCTGGCCTTCCGCGGCCTGGAGCGCCAGCCGGTCGAGGAAGCCGGCGCGGGCGATATCGTCGCGATTGCCGGATTGGAGACGGCCAGCGTCGCCGACACGATCTGCGCATTGGAAGTCGAGCAACCTTTATCCGCGAACCCCATCGATCCGCCGACCCTGGCCATGACTTTTTCGATCAACGATTCGCCCTTGGCCGGTCGCGACGGCAACAAAGTGACGAGCCGGATGATCCGCGACCGGCTGCTGCGCGAAGCCGAGGGCAATGTGGCGATCCGCATTACCGAGACACAAATGAAGGACGCCTTCGACGTCGCCGGCCGGGGCGAATTGCAGCTCGGCGTGTTGATCGAAACCATGCGGCGGGAAGGCTTCGAACTGTCGATCTCCCGCCCTCGCGTGCTGTTCCGCACCGATCCCGACAGCGGCGCCCGTCTGGAACCGATCGAGGAAGTGCAGATCGACGTGGACGACGACTATACCGGCGTTGTGGTGGAAAAGATGTCGACGCGTAAGGCGGAATTGCGGGACATGCGCCCCTCCGGCGGCGGCAAGACACGGCTGAGCTTCCTGGCCCCGTCGCGGGGCTTGATCGGCTATCACGGCGAGTTCCTGACCGACACCCGCGGTACCGGCATCATGCACCGGGTGTTCCACGACTATGCCCCCTATAAGGGGAAGATCGAGGCGCGGCGCAACGGCGCCATGATCTCCATGGAGAAGGGTAAGGCGGTGCCCTACGCCCTATGGAATTTCGAGGAACGCGGCGTTCTGTTCGTCGAGCCAGGCGACGAGGTCTATAGCGGCATGGTGATCGGCGAAAACGCCAAAGTCGCCGATCTGGAGGTCAATCCGCTGAAGAGCAAACAGCTGACCAATTTCCGCGCCGCCGGCAAGGATGAAGCCGTCCGCCTGACACCGGCGAAGAAACTCAGCCTGGAGGAGGCCATCGCCTATATCGGCGACGACGAGATGGTCGAAGTGACGCCGCGGCATATCCGCCTACGCAAGGCCACGCTAGACCCCCACCAACGCCGCCGCGAACGCCGCGCCATGCTGGCGGAGGGGTGAAATTGGTATGCGGGACTGTGGCCCATCCAGCTCTGTCTCCCCGGATGCTGCGCGGCATGTAATGACGCGCTGCTGGTCCGGGGTCCACGTTTGCTGTTTGGGTTCTGTTCTGCGAAATGGATCCCGGACCAGCACCGCATCACTATGTGCTGCAGTGCATCCAGGATGATGGGATGGACCTTTCCCTCTTTCTTTGTCTCAAATGACGACTTCTATGAGCCAGAGAGACAGATTTGAAAGGAGAAAGGCCCATGACGGAGATTAAATTGTTGAGCATCGATTTGGCAAAGAACATTTTTCACATTCACGGGACCGATGGGGCGGGCGAGACGGTGTTGGAGAAGAAACTGCGCCGCGCCGCTTTGAAGCGTTATCTGGCGGCCTTGCCGCCCTGTCGCATCGCCATGGAGAGCTGCGGCGGGGCGAACTATTGGGGCCGCTATTGCCAATCACTGGGCCATGAGGTGGTGCTGATCCATCCGCGCCGGGTGGCGATGTTTTTGGGCGCGCATAAGAGCGATACGCGGGACGCCCGCGCCATCACCACCGCGGCCAGGCAGCCGGACACACGGTTTATCCCGGTGAAGACGATGACGCAGCAGGACCTGGGCAGCCTCTTGCGCCTGCGCGAGGGCCTGCTCGGCCAGCGCACCGAGACGGTCAACCGGCTGCGCGGCCTGTTGGCCGAATACGGCCATGTCTACCCCAAAGGCCGGGCCCGCTTCTGCCGCCAGCTGCCGCTTTGGCTGGCCGAGCTCGAACTCGCTCCGGCGCTCCTGCGCGGCCTGGAAATGCAGGCACTGATGCTGCTCGAGATCGAGGCTCAGATCCGCGAACTCGACGGCCTGATCAAGGCTCAGCTGAAGGCCGACGAGCGCGCCCCGTGGCTGCTTTCGATCCCCGGCATCGGCCCCTTGACCGCCGCCGCCCTCATCGCCGCCGTCGACGATCCCGGCCTCTATGCCTCGGCCCGCATGTTCGCCGCCTGGCTCGGTCTGGTGCCCAGACAGCACGGCACCGGCGGGCGCACCCGATTGTTGCGCATCACCAAACGCGGCAACGCCCTGATCCGCAAATGGCTGGTCCAGGGCGCGCACAGCCTGATCACCGTCGCCGGCCGCCAGCAACAGCCGCGCAACCGGCTCGAGGCCTTCATCATGCGCAAGCGCGCCGAAAACCTCAATCGCAACGTCCTCGCCGTCGCCGTCGCCAACCGACTGGCCCGCATCGCCTGGGCCTGCCTGAGCAAACAAACCGGCTTCAATCCCGCCGGCTGAAGCTGACCACCGCCACGCAACCGAAACCACGAACGAAACGCAAAAGACCAGCAAAACACAGCAGAAAAGGACAAACCCCATTCACCGCGAGAAGAAGACATGGCAGGACCGAGACCCGGGTCAGGACGGAGCGTCATCGACCAAAAAAGGTCGTCGGGATGATTGTACCGACCCGGGCCGCGATCGACCCATTCCGTCCAGGGCAACAAAACCCGCAAACAGGACGAATACATGAGCGTGGGTCAAAGCCACAGTTTCTTCTTGCAAATCCGGAAAGGTCCATACATGACGCATTTCTTATGACCGAATATAGATGATAACGAACAAGAAACCGACGAAAGCATGAGAGGAGACGCGCGATGAATACCGGAAGCAATCTCAGGAACGGCGGTCGGGTATTGATCGATCAGCTGGTCGTCCACGGCGTCGATACGGCCTTCTGCGTGCCGGGGGAGAGCTATCTGGCGGCCCTCGATGCCTTCGCCGATGTTGAGGATCGAATCCAGCTGATCACCTGCCGGCACGAAGGCTCCGCCGCCAACATGGCCGACGCCTACGGCAAGATGACTGGCAAGCCCGGTATCTGTTTCGTCACCCGCGCGCCCGGGGCCTGCCACGCCTCCGTCGGACTGCATACGGCTTTACAGGACTCGACGCCGATGGTGGTCTTCGTCGGCCAGATCGCTCGAGATATGGAGGATCGCGAAGCCTTCCAGGAAGTCGACTATCGCCGCTTCTTCGATCAAGTCACCAAATGGACCGGCCAGATCAATAGCGTCGATCGGATCCCGGAGATGGTTAGCCACGCCTTCCATCTCGCCACCTCGGGCCGTCCGGGGCCGGTTGCGCTGGCGCTGCCGGAAGACATGCTGATGGAACTGAGCGGTGTCGGCGACGGCAACCCCTATCACGCGGTGCAAGCCCATCCTGGGCCGGACGATATGGCGCGGCTGCAAACGATGCTCGACAACGCGATGCGCCCCGTCCTGGTCCTCGGCGGCGCCACATGGACACCGCAGGCGGTGGCCGACATCCGGCAATTCGCGGAGAACTTCGCCCTACCCGTGGCCTGCGCCTTCCGCAACCAGGATCGCTTCGACAATCATCACCCGAATTACATGGGCGACCTGGGCATCGGCGGCAATCCGAAGATGATGCAGCGGCTGAGAGACACGGACCTGATGCTGCTGGTCGGCCCGCGCATGGGTGAGATTGCCTCCCAGGGTTACACCCTGCTCGATATTCCGAACCCGCAGATGCCGGTGGTGCATGTGCATCCGGGGGCGGAGGAGTTGGGACGGGTCTACCGGCCGGAGCTGGCAATCAATTCGGGCATGGCCGGCTTCGCCGCCGCCGCCGCGAAACTGACTCCCAACGCGACACCTTGGGCTGAGGAGACGAAGACAGCTCGGGCCGATTATGAAGCCTATGTGCAGCCCGAAACAACGGTCGGGGCCTTGGATATGGCTCATGTCATGTCGGTGCTGCGCGACCGACTACCGAAGGACGCGATCATCGCCAACGACGCCGGCAACGCCGCAGGTTGGGTCCATCGTTACCTGCCTTACGGCGCTTATCCCTGCCAGTTGGGTCCGACCAGCGGCGCCATGGCCTATTGCGTCCCGGCCACCATTGCCGGCGCCTTGGCGGCACCGGAGCGCCAGGTAGTTGGCGTGGTCGGCGATGGCGGCTTTTTGATGAGCGGGACTGAAATCGCCACCGCCATCCACCATAATGTGAAAGCCCTGCTGCTGGTCGTGAATAACGGCATCTACGGCACCATCCGCATGCATCAGGAGCGGGAGTTCCCCGGCCGCTATCCCGGTACCGATCTGACCAATCCGGACATCGCGAAATTCGCGGAAGCATTCGGCGCTTATGGCGAAGTGGTGGAGAAGGACGCGGATTTCGCCCCGGCCCTGGACCGCGCTTTGGCCGCCGATCGCTATGCCGTGCTGGAACTTCGCGTCGACCCGGAAGCGATCACCTCCAAAACCACCCTCACCGCGATCCGCGACGCGGCGCTGGCACGGCAGAACAGCTAATCGGTCAGTTCTCGGTGCACCCCTTCGCGGCAAGCGGCCGCGATGGCGCCGACGAGTTCGTCGTCGTCCGCCGCACGGGTAAGGATCACGCCGCCGACGCAGAGGGCGATGGCGCGGAGTGCCCGCTCATCGAGATCCGCGCCGTCCGCCAGGCTGCGGGCGAACTCCTGACTTAGATCGCGGAGCTTAGCGCTGTAGGCCGTGCGGGCCGGTTTGCCGGCGCGGGCGACATCGACGGAAAGGCTGGCAAGACTGCAACCAGCGCCGATTTCGGTGCGGTTGGCCGGCTCCAGATAGTCATCGACGACTTCTAGCGCTTCCGTCAGCAACGTTGTTTCTTCACGTCGTTTCATCATCGCGTTGAAGCCATGTTCCGACCGGATCACCTGGGCGAACAGGTCTGCCTTCGAGCGGAAGTATCCGTAGAAGCCACCGCGAGTCAGCTTCGCTGCCGCCATGATCTGATCGATACCGACGCCATTATAGCCGCGTCGTCGGAACAGGCGTCCCGCCGCCCGGACGATGCGCGCCCGGGTCTTCTCCTTATGTTCGGGTTTGTAGCGCATGGCCTCGCATCAACTCATTGCATGTTGATCGACATGTTATTTGCATGTTAAATAACATGCAATAGAAATCGAGGTGACCATGGATATCGTCCTGCATCAATTTCCGTTTTCCCATTTCAATGAAAAGGCGCGCTGGGCGCTGGATCACAAGCAATTGCCGCACCGCCGGGTCAGTTACCTGCCGGGCCCCCATATGCGGGCGATCAAGAAACTCAGCGGTCAAACCTCAACGCCAGTCCTTGTCATTGAAGAGGAAGTAACCACCGGTTCGGCGGCAATCATCGATCGGTTGGAAAATTTGAAACCCGGCCTCTATCCTGAAAACGCCGAGTTGCGATCGGCCGCACTGGATATGCAGTCGATGCTGGACCGTGAGCTGGGACCGATGATCCGCCGGGCCTTGTTTTCGGAAATGGTCGACGAAGGTGCCTATTTCTGCCGCATGTTCGCAGACGGCAAAAGCCTGCCGGCCCGCCTCGCCTATCGGGCCGCCTATCCCATGGCCAAGGGCCTGATCAAGAAGGGCAACGGCGTGACCGACCAAGCCTCCATCGATAAGGCCTTCGCCGAAACCGAACGACTTATGAACCTCATCGGCGAACGTTCCTCCGCCACCGGATATTTGGTCGGCGACAGCTTTACCGTGGCGGACCTAACAGCCTGCGCCTTACTTTCACCGGCCGCCAATCCACCGGACTGCGATGTCACCCGGCCGGAACCGATGCCAACATGCGTACAGGATTTCCTGGCCCGTTGGTCGGCCCATCCCGCTATCCCGTGGGTTAGGGAAATCTACGCCAAACATCGCGGCACATCGGCAGTGATCAGTTAACGAGCAAAATTAGGCACGACGCCACAGATGAGCGCAAATCTGGGAAAATGAAATGTGAATGACGTCGCCTCCACCCGTCATCCCGGCCAAGCGTAGCGCGAGCCGGGATCGCGACAAAAAACGGAGCTTGGGAAGATCCCGGATATCGCTGAAGCGATTCCGGGATGACGATATGGGTTGAGACAGAACAGAGTTGACGATAGAAGCGGAGATATTCCGTCCCTATGTTCCGGTAAATACCGCCTTGCGTTTTTCGCGGAAACTGGCGACGCCTTCCTTGAAGTCGGCGCTCTCGCGCAAGGCTTCGGATTCGCGCCGGGCGATACCGGCTAGCTCGGTCGGGCCCTTGTCCAGGGTGCGGCCGACAAAGCGCTTGATCATGGAGAGCACCAGCGGCGCCATCTCGGCCAGGGCCTCGGCATATTCCATGGCCGCGTCCATCAATTGGTCGCGCGGTACCACCTTGTTGACGAAACCGACTTCATAGGCGCGCTGCGCCGACAGATCGCCGACGCCATACATGAACTCCATGGCCACTTTGTGCGGCATCCGCTCAACGATAGAGGTGATCAAGCCGCCGCTGATACCGATCTTGGCTTCGGGATAGGTGAATTTGGCGTCCTCCGCCATGACGCAGATATCGCAGAATTGCACCAGCACCGCGGCACCGCCGATGCAGATGCCGTTGACGGCGGCGATGATCGGTTTGTCGACTTCGACGCCGACGCTGGGGGCGAAGCGCCAGATATCGACGGATTGACTAAGATCGGCGCCGGCCGAGAAGGCGCGGTCGCCGGTGCCGGTCAGGATCGCCACCTTGTCGTCGCCATTCTGAAACCGGATCCAGGCCTGCCGCAACTCCTCGCCCAATTCAACGCTGAGCGCGTTCAGCTTTTCCGGACGGTTCAGAGTGATCACGGCGATTTGGTTTTTCGATTCGTAGGTGACAACGGACATGAATTTTCCTTCCTTCTGACTATCCGATCAGGGCGAGCCAATCGTCCTCGCTGAGGACGTCGACGCCCAAGTCTTGCGCTTTCTTCAATTTCGAGCCGGCGCCGGGACCGGCAATAACCATATCGGTCTTCTTCGAGACGGAGCCCGCGACTTTGGCGCCCAGACTTTCGGCCCGGGACTTGGCCTCGGCGCGGGTCATCTTCTCCAGCGTGCCTGTAAACACGACAGTCTTGCCGGCGACCGGCGAACTCTCGGTATCGATCGCCTCCACCGCTTGCACTTGCAGCTGGGCCAACAGGGCATCGAGCATCTCCCGGTTGCGGGGTTCGACGAAGAAGTCGACGATGGTCCGCGCGACGATACCGCCGATGCCTTCGATATTCAGCAGTTCCTCGAACGCCTCTCCGTCTTTATCCGAAGCCGCCTCCATGGCGGCAAGAAAGTTCTCCATAGTGCCGTAGTTGCGTGCCAACAGCCGCGCTGTCGCCTGACCGAGATGGCGTACGCCAAGGGCGAACAACAGTTTCTCGAACGGAATATCGCGGCGCTCGTCGATTGCCGCGAACAGGTTTTTTGCGGAGGTCTCGCCCCATCCCTCCCATTCCGCCAGCGGGTCCGCACCGTCGCCGTCGCGAGCGGCCAAGGTGAAGATGTCGGCGGGTTCGCGCACCCGACCGGCTTCCCAGAAAGCGGCAATCTGCTTGTTGCCGAGCCCTTCGATATCGAGCGCGTCACGGGCGACGAAATGCTTCAACCGTTCGACCGCCTGGGCAGGACAGGTCAGACCGGCGGTACAGCGGCGCACGACCTCCCCCTCCTCCCGCTCCGCATGGCTGCCGCAGACCGGACAGACATCGGGAAACGCGTAAGGCACGGCGTCCTCGGGCCGTCGATCCAATATGGCCTGAACGATCTGCGGGATTACGTCGCCGGCCCGCTGCACCACGACGAGATCGCCGACCCGAATATCCTTACGTTCGATTTCGTCTTCATTATGCAAGGTCGCGTTCGAAACGACGACGCCGCCGACGGTCACCGGTTCCAGCCGAGCCACCGGCGTTAAGGATCCGGTGCGGCCGACCTGGATATCTATGCCCAAAAGACGCGTCTGCGCCTGTTCCGGCGGAAATTTGTGCGCCGTGGCCCAACGCGGAGAGCGGCTGACGAAACCAAGGCGGTCCTGCCAATCGAGACGGTCGACTTTGTAGACGATGCCGTCGATATCGTAAGGCAAGTCGCTTCGCAGGGAGGACAGGCGGTCGTAATAAGTCAGAAGTTCTTCCGCCGACACGCATCGCGCCATGTCGTCCTGCAGCACCAGCCCCCAGTCTCCCATGACCTGCAACACACCCCAATGGGTGTCCGCCGGCAGGGCGCTGACGTCGCCCCAGGCATAGGCGCGGAAACTCAATTGCCGGGACGCGGTGATACGGCTGTCCAGCTGGCGTAACGAGCCCGACGCGGCATTGCGGGGATTGGCGTAAAGCGGCTTTTCCTCCGCCTCCTGCCGGGCGTTCAGTTCGGCGAAGGCGGTCTTGGTCATAAAGACTTCACCACGGACTTCGAAAACGTCAGGTACGTTCTTGCCGATCAATTCGTTCGGCACGTCGGCGATGGTGCGGAGATTTCGGGTGATATCCTCGCCGACCTGACCGTCGCCGCGAGTCGCACCCAAGACGAACTTTCCGGCTTCATAGCGCAGAGACGCGGACAGGCCATCGATCTTCGGTTCCGCAACCAGGGCGAGCTCCTCCTCCTCCGGCAAATTCAGGAAACGCCGGATGCGTGCCAGGAATTCGCGCAGCTCCTCCGCGTCAAAAACGTTGGATAGCGACAGCATCTGCTGTCGATGTTCGACCTTAGCGAAACTTTCCGACACCGGGGCACCGACGCGATCGCTCAAACTGTCGGCGCGTTTCAAGTTTGGAAAGGCCGCCTCTATCGCCTGGTTGCGCTGGAAGAGCGCGTCATAATCAGCGTCGCTCATCAACGGATCGGAGTTGACGTGATAAGCCTCATTCGCCGCGTTTAACAACGTCGCCAAACGCTCGAGTTCCGCCGCAGCCGACGCGTCGTCCAACTCCGAGATCGGCAAGTCGTCCGTCTTCATCGCCGCTGGCCCTCCGCGATCAACGCTTCCGCCGCCGCTCTGGCTTCGTCGGTAATCTTCGCACCGGCCAGCATGCGGGCGATTTCTTCCAATCGAGTCTCGCTGTCGAGCGTCTCCACCTGAGTGCGGACGGCCTTGCCGCGGGCGGATTTGCTGATACGGTAATGTTGATCGCCACGCGCCGCAACTTGCGGTGAATGGGTGACCAAAATGACCTGGGTTTCCGCCGCCAGCCGGGCCAACCGATCGCCGACCCGATCGGCCGTCGCGCCACCGACCCCGCTGTCCACCTCATCGAAAATCAAGGTCGACGCAACGCCGGCCTTGCGTGCCGCCACTCGAAGCGCCAGCATGAACCGGCTAAGCTCGCCGCCTGAAGCGATACGATGGATCTGTCCCGGCGTCTGACCCGGATTGGTCGCCACTTTGAAGGCGACGCTATCCGCCCCGTCCGGCCCCCAGCTTTCGACGCCGCCGGTCGCGACTTCCGTGTTGAAGACGGCTTTATCCAGCGCCAGGGGCGGTAACTCCTTCCGCACCGCATTATCGAGCTTGCCGGCGGCAAGACGACGCGCCATGCTCAATCGCTCAGTGATTTCACTATAGGCGTTGGTTGCGGTGTCGAGTCGGGCCTCGAGTTCCGAGATGACGCTTTCCTGCCGATCCAAACGGTCAAGTGTCGACGCGATTTCCCGATGCAGTTTTGGCAGGTCGTCCAACGCCGCCCGGTGCTTGCGCGCCAAATCCCGCAATGCGAACAGGCGATCGTCCAGCGATTCCAGTTTTCGGGGATCCAAGTCCAATCGCTCGCTGGTCTGCGCTAATGCGTCGCGGGCCAATGCCGTTTGCTCGGCCGCAAAATCGAGTTGGGAGATCGCCGGGTCCAGCAAACCGCCCGCCGCTCCGGCTACCCGCTCGAGATCCCGCACGATATTGCGCAACCGACTGTCGACACCGTCGCCGTCCGCCAAGTCTTGCTCCGCGGCGCGCAAGGCGTCGGCGATCTTCTCACCCTCTTTCAACAGTTGCCGCTGCCGCAGCAATTCGTCTTCTTCGCCCTCACGCGGTTCAAGGTCGTCAAGTTCCGCCAACGCATGGCGGAGATAATCTTCCTCTTCCCGCGCTTTCTCCGCAGCGGCTTTCGCCGAGGCTAGGTCGGTTTGTGCGGATTGCAGCATGCGCCAAGCCTGCCGGCAGGTTGCGACGACATCCGATAAGCCCGCGAACTCATCCAGCAATCCGCGATGGGTCGATGGATCGAGCAATCCATGCATGTCATGTTGTCCGTGGATCTCCACCAACAATTCGCCAACCTGACGTAACAGACCCACGCTAACGGGATGATCGTTGATGAACGCACGGCTGCGGCCATCCTCGGACAAAGTTCGTCGCAACACCAGAGGGCCGTCGACTTCCAACTCATGCGTCGACAAAAGCTCGCGCGCCGGATGATTTTCGCCGAGCGCGAATTCGGCCACGGCGGCGCCTTGCCGCGCATCCTGCCGCAACAATGCGCTGTCCCCCCGCCGTCCGAGCGCCAACGACAACGCATCCAGCAATACGGATTTCCCCGCCCCGGTCTCGCCGGTCAGGACGCAAAGACCGTCACCCACCGCAAGGTCTAAACGGTCGATCAGCACGATATCTTTGATGGACAAAGCGAGCAGCATGGTGTCGGTTTTACCGCTTGCTTCGAAGGAACAGAACCTAAAAAATCTTCTTCCAGGTACGGACGATCCAAGAATCCTGATTTGCCTCTGGCTTAAGGTTCTTGTCGACCAACATGGCGTAACTACGCTGGTACCAGATATTGCCGGGATAATTGTAGCCGAGTACCGCGGCGGCGGTTTTCGCCTCGTCATAAACGCCGATCGCCAGATAAGCCTCCGATATCCGATGCAAGGCTTCCGGCACATGGGTCGTGGTTTGGTACCTTTCCAACACCACACGGAATCTCTTTAACGCCGCGCCATGTAAGTTCTTACGCAGATAGTAACGGCCGATATGCATTTCCTTGCCGGCCAAATGATCCAAGGTCAAGTCGCGTTTCAATATCGCGTCCCGTGCATAATCCGTTTCCGGAAACTTCTTGACCAGAGCGTCCAGCGAATCGAATGCCTGTTGCGTCAATTGTTGGTCACGTCCGACGTCTACAATCTGTTCATAATAGTTGATCGCAATCAAATAATGCGCGTATGCGGCATCTTTGTGACCCGGATGCAAATCAATGAATCGGCGTGCGCTTAAGATAGATTCATCGTAATCGTTGCTCATATAGTAGGAATATGCGGCCATAAGCTGCGATTTGCGCGCCCAGGGAGAATATGGATGTTGTCGTTCGACTTCATCGAAGGCTCCTGCCGCCGCAAAATACTCGCCCGATAACATCAAATTCATTGCATTGTTGTAAATTTCCTCAACTGGACGCTCGACATACTGGGGGGTATCTGTGCTACAACCTGTTACTAATATCAGGGTCGATACAACAATAGCTGCCCGCAATACGCGAACGAAGAACAGTGGGTATCGAGTTTTCTGGACGACGAATTTGGGCATGAACGGCGTTCCGGTGGCTAGAGCAATTGATCGGTGAGATTGTAGGTAATGGCTAGAAACAGACGATCGACTTCTGACAGGATGATACATAGTAGACAAGGTAAAACGAGGACACCATGGGAAAACTTGCGAAACGTGTAGATGCGCACGTCGGTGAACGCATCCGTCAACGCCGGACGGCGCTTGGCTTGACTCAAGAGCATTTGGCAAACGCGCTGGATATCTCTTACCAACAAGTCCAGAAATACGAGACCGGCGCGAATCGTGTTAGCGCTGGCCGTCTTTTCGAAGTTGCCGGCAAATTGGATGTGGATATCGGATATTTTTTCGAGGGACTCGACACGAGCTCCGAAATCGTCCCCCTTGAACATGGCGGGAAAAATCGGTCGACCATCGAATTGGTACGCAACTTCAGTCAAGTCAAAGACCCGGATGTTCGCTCCGCCGTCAGTGGCTTGGTCAAAAGTTTGGCCAGCGTACAAGAAGCCACGGGCTCATCCCCCGTCGTCGCCTTCGACGACTACAGCAGCTAGAATCACGTAACAACGTACTAAGGTCTACTAGTTCTACGGCGCGTCCGGATAAACCGGGCGCGCCGTCATCCTTTCCGGTTGATGCCAGATCTACCGAATCATGCCGTGGCGGCAATTTCCTGGCGACGAAAATGATCGAAGTGGGCGACAACACCGCCAGGGGGACAGGTCGTCGGCTGCGCCGCATCCGAGCAGAATTCCCAAGCACTCGGGTCGGCAAACAACGCGCGCAAAATACGGTTGTTTAAGTCATGTCCAGACCGGCTGCCGGTATAGCGGCCAAGGATAGGCGCGCCCGCCAGATATAAATCGCCGACAGCATCCAGCACCTTATGGCGCACAAATTCGTCCGAATAGCGCAACCCTTCCTCATTGAGGATTCGATCTCCTCGGCCGATGACAACCGCATTATCCAACGATCCGCCCTGCGCAAGCCCCATATCCTGTAGCTGCGCCACCTCGGCTTCGAAGCCGAACGTCCGGGCCCGGCAGATTTCCTGCTTAAAGCCACCGTTATGCAAATCGAAATGAGCGCAACTGCGGCCGATCGCTTCACTGCTGAAGTCGATTTCGAAACTCACCGAGAAACCGCGGGACGGTTCCAGGATCGCAAAGCTATCCGATTCCCAAATCTCGACCGACTTGAGCACGCGGATGCACTGGCGCTGTACCGATTGCTCCTGCAAACCGGCACAGTCGATCAAAAACACAAAGGGACCGGCGGAACCGTCCATCACAGGCACTTCCGGCCCGTCCAACTCAATTAACAGATTATCGACGCAGCAACCCGCTAAGGCCGACATCAAATGTTCGATCGTCGCGACTTTCACGCCATCTGCATTACAGATCGTGGTCGACAACATCGTGTCGCTGACCATGTCCCACCGAGCCGGAACAATATTGTCCCGATCGTGAATATCGGTTCGCCGAAAAGCGATCCCGCTGTTCACCGGTGCGGGATGAAACGTAATGTTGATTCGCTGCCCGCTATGCAGACCCACGCCACTACAACTAATGGCACGTTTCACGGTTCGCTGGCGGCCTTGTTTCAGTCTGGTTTGTTCACCCACGATTTACTTGAAGCGGTTTCCCGCCACACTCCTCAATCGCCCACGGGCCATAGCCCGATCCCATCGAGTATCATGTAGCAATCGCGCCGCGGCGTCTCAAATCAACCTTTATTTCACTTTGTTACAAGTTTAGCTAATTTGCCTGACGCCGTAAAAACGAAGGAATTTCAAGGAGATCTTCCTCATCGTTGGATTTTTCCGGACGATCGGACGGATTTGGCGGCTGAATTTCAAACCCCGCCTTTTCGGCCGTCGTTTCGTTTTCAGATTCCGTCGAATCGGCTGATTCGGCCGGCGTCTCCACCTGTACCGGCGTGACTTCCTCTTCCGGCACCCGGTTCCCACCGGTCATTTTTTTGAATAGCGACAACCGGCCCCTGCGGGGCGGTGTTTCGACCGCAGGTGCGGGAGCGGGCGTTGGAGCCGCCGGTTGTGGCCTACGCTCGACCGGTGCCGACATTTGGATATCCGGGGTTGCGGCCGGTGTCTCCTCAGCTTGCTCCATTTCCGCTTCCGGTTGCATGGCTTCCGGGGCAATGAAGGGTTTATTGCTGGGAGCCGGCGTTGCTTCCGGAGCTGGTTGCGCCACAGCCTGAGGTTCCGGAGAAATCGGCTTCGCTTTCGGTACGGCGCGCCGTGTCGCTTCCAACCGGGACATGATTTCGGAAATACGCGGACCGTCGACCTTTGCCGCTTCGCTGGTGTTCGCGGCAGGCTGCGCCGGCATAGACGGTGCTTTGGCTTGAGCCGCCGCTGGCGCTTGTTCCGCCTTTTCCTCCGGTTTTTCCGCTGGCTTTTCGACCGGGCGGTTGATCGGCAGCGGTTGCGGGCGCACTTGTGGCGGACGGACCACCCCTTCCGCCACATCGATACCGGTCGCGACCACAGATACTCGCATAGCACCGTTCATGCTTTCGTCCAGTGCCGAGCCGACGATGATATTGGCGTCGGGATCGACTTCCTCGCGGATCCGATTGGCGGCTTCGTCGAGTTCGTAGAGGGTTAGATCGAGGCCGCCAGTGATGTTGATCAAAACGCCGCGCGCGCCCTTCATCGACACCTCGTCCAACAGCGGATTGGAAATCGCCGACTCCGCCGCGTCGATGGCGCGTCGCTCGCCATCGGCTTCGCCTGTCCCCATCATCGCCTTGCCCATCTCCGCCATCACAGTTTTGACGTCGGCGAAGTCGAGATTGATCAACCCAGGCACCACCATGAGGTCGGTAATGCCGCGGACGCCCGAATGAAGCACATTGTCGGCCATGGTGAAGGCGTCGGCGAAGGTGGTCTTCTCGTTGGCGATCCGGAACAAATTCTGGTTCGGAATAACGATTAACGTATCGACATAATGCTGCAGTTCCTCGATTCCTTCCTCCGCAATCATCATGCGGCGGCTACCTTCGAACTGGAACGGCTTGGTGACGACGCCGATAGTCAGAATATTATTCTCGCGGAACGCCTGCGCGATCACCGGCGCCGCGCCGGTGCCGGTGCCGCCGCCCATGCCCGCGGTGACGAAGGCCATATGCGTGCCGGTCATATGATCGAGGATCTCGTGCATCGCTTCCTCGGCGGCCAAGCGGCCAATATCCGGTCTGGCGCCGCAGCCGAGACCTTGGGTGATACTGGCACCCAACTGGATTCGCCGATCGGCCCGGCTTAACGCGAGCGCTTGTGCGTCCGTATTCGCAACGATGAACTCAGCCCCTTCTAGGCCGGAATCGATCATATTATTGACCGCGTTCCCGCCAGCGCCACCAACGCCGATCACGACGATACGTGGCTTCAATTCCGTCAACTCGGGCGCGCTCAGATTGATGGTCATTTGTGCCTCCTACTCACCGAACGTTTACTCTTCAACTTCACCACCTTGCCGCTGGCTTCTGCCTTGCGGTCCTTAAAAATTCTCCCGGAACCACCGGCCAAGTCGCGCCATGCGTCCTTGCGGGGCTTCCATCTGATGGGCGGTCAGCCCACCTAACTCATCCGCCGGCCGCGTTGCGAAGGCAAGTAGCCCGGCACAGGTCGCGAACGCAGGTCCTTCAGTCGCTTCGGCCAATCCACGTACCCGGATCGGCCGGCCGACCCTAATCTGCTTGTCCAGCACCCGCGCCGCCAATTCCCGCACACCAGTCAACTGACTGGCTCCGCCGGTGAGGACGGCACGTCGTCCGGCAATTCGGCCAAAACCGCTGGACTGTAGACGTTCACGAACAAGCTCCAAGGTCTCTTCGATTCGGGGTTGTACTATACCAATCAACAGCGCTCGTGGCACTTCCTGAGTGCTCTCGGCGCCACTTTCCCCTAATTGTGGGACACTTACGGTCTCTCGCTCGTCGTCCGGACTCGGTATGGCGCTGCCAAAAAGCGTCTTGATTCGCTCCGCATGGCGCATCGGCGTCGACAATCCATGGGCGATATCGTTGGTCACATGCTTGCCGCCGACCGGGATCGTATCCACATGAATCAGCCCGCCACTGGCGAATATGGCGATGGTTGTTGTCCCGCCGCCCATATCGATCAAGGTCACGCCCAAATCGCGTTCGTCCTCGACCAAAGTGGCCAGGCCCGACGCGAAAGGTGAGGCGACGATCTCCTCCACCTCCAGGTGGCAGCGTTCGATCACCGTGGCCAGGTTCTGTACCGGGCCGCGGTTGACGGAGAGAAAGTGCATATTGGCGCCGAGCCGACTGCCATGCATGCCCACAGGATTGGGGACACCGGGGTTGCCGTCGATGACATATTCGATCGGTGTGGCGTAAAGCAAATGGTCGTCGCCGATCTCATGACTGGCCCGCGCCCGTTGGATCGCCCGCCGGAGGTCGGAATCGCCGATGGCGTGCCCCGCGATATCCACTTCGACGCTAACCGTATGGGAACTCGGCCGGCCGCCGGATAGATTGACGAAGACGTTGCGGACGGTTTCTCCCGCCATGCGCTCGGCTTGGTGCACGGCGCTGCGGATACCTTCTTCCGCCGCATCCATGTTGACGACGCTACCCGCGCGGATGCCGTCGGAGGCTTGATGACCGATACCGATAACCCGCGCGCCGCCGCCCGTATCCGGACGGGCGATGAAACAACAGACCTTTGTCGTGCCCACATCCAGGGCGGTAATCAAACCGTTGCGCCCGACAGCCATCGTCTACGTGTCCTTTCCGGGATTTCGGCGTTTCTTGGCGCCCTGTTCGGTCATCCGCACGACGAGGCGGTCCGGGAAGCGCAGGTCAATCGCGGCGACATCGCGTTTAAAGACGCCATGCTCGATCTCCAGTTCCGCGAGCTTGCGCCAAGCCTTCTCGGCCTCTTCCTCGGGTAGATTGATTTCGATGCCGTTTTTCATGCGCAGGTTCCAACGCCGGTTGCCGATGCGTATGGCGGCCTCGACCATGGCGAAAAGAGAGGGTTGCGATGACAGCAACCCGATTAGATCGCGGGCGTGTTCGCGCGAGCCGCGACCTACGACGATCGGCAGCTTGGCGAAGCGGCCCAAATTTTTCCGCGTGATTTCCGCCCCATCATGGCCAATCAGTGCCAGCCGGCCATCTTTCTGCCAGAGGGCTAAGGGCTCCCGCTCGACGATCTCGATCAAAACCAGATTGGGAAGGCGCCGGGTCACCGTCGCATTCTTGATCCAGCCCATGGCCAGCAAACGCTGCCTGGCCGCCGCCGGGTCGAAGTCGATGATGCTGTCGCCCCGACGCACACCGACAACCTGGGCGATTTCCGGCAACTGGGTTTGCCGGCGACCGTTGACGAAAACTTCCTGGATGCTGAGGCCGGCGGCAAGGAAAGCATGTTCCACATAACCGTCGACGGCGTCGACCAGGCGGTCGGCGTGACCCTGGTTGTAGGCCCACGCGCCGACGCAGCTCAAACCCACCACCGCGATCGCGACGGAACTGATCTGCAACACTTTACGGCGGAACACAAACACCCTGAGTTGGCTGCTCAGCCGTCGTTGTTTCAGCGTCCGTTTCTTCTTCCGCCCCTTGGCTCGGCGCTTAGTTTGTTTCAGCGGCCACATCCCGCGTCCTCCACCATCCACATCATCAACTCGGCGAAACTCATGCCGTTATACTCGGCCAGCTCCGGCACCAGACTGGTCGGCGTCATGCCGGGCTGGGTATTGATCTCCATCAGATAGAGGGCGCCGCCGTCGTCGCCCTCGGCGCCGTCCGCGTAACGGAAGTCGGCGCGGCTGACGCCGCGGCAACCGACCGCCTGATGGGCGCGCAGAGCCAGATCCATGGCACGCGCATAGTCGCCTTCGGGGATATCGGCGGGTATCAAGTGATTCGAGCCGCCTTCCTTGTATTTGGCGTCGTAGGTATAAAATTCGTCTTGGTTGGCGATGATGTCCGTGACGCCCAACGCCCGATCTCCGAGTACTGCCACGGTCAACTCCCGGCCGGCGATATAGGGTTCCACGAGCACTTCGTCGCCAAACTGCCAATTGCCGGCGTCGAGTGGTGGAAGGTTGCTGCCATCGAAGGCGATATGCACACCAACGCTGCTGCCTTCGCAGGGCGGCTTGACGACATAGGGCCGAGGCATGACGTCGCCGGCCAGCACTTCGTCGCGGCTATAAACACCACCGCCGGTACAGGGGATACCGGCCTTGAGATAAACCTCTTTGGCCAGCGGTTTGTTCATTGCCACCGCCGACGCCATGACGCCGGAATGGGTATAAGGGATCTGCAGAATTTCCAGCAGCCCCTGCACGCAGCCATCCTCGCCCCAACGGCCATGCAAAGCGTTGAAGGCGACATCCGGGTTCAGCTCCTCCAGAATTCGGGCAATGTCCCGGCCGACGTCGACCTCGGTGACCTTATAGCCGGCGTGGCGCAGACCGGTGGCGCATTCCGTGCCGGTCACCAGCGACACTTCCCGCTCGGCCGACCAACCGCCTTTCAAAACAGCGACATGGGTCGTCATTCGCCCAACACCTCCAAACCAACCTCTCCGAAGGTTCCCACGCGGCGGATTTCCCATTCCAAAGTCACGCCGGTGCGGGCCCAGACACGGCGGCGGACTTCCTCGCCCAGCTCCTCCAAGTCCTTGGCCGTGGCTTCGCCGGTGTTGATCAGGAAATTGCAATGTTGTTCCGAGATCATGGCGTCGCCCCGGCGAAGGCCGCGACAGCCGGCGGCATCGATCAGTTCCCAGGCCTTCTGCCCGTCGGGATTCTTGAAAGTGCTCCCGCCGGTGCGACTACGGACAGGTTGGGTCTCTTCGCGAGAATCGGTAATGTCCGTCATACGCGCGCGTATCTCGTCGGGTGCGCCGGCTTCGCCCTGCAGCTCGGCGCTCAACACGATCCAGTCCTCCGGCAATTCGGAATGCCGGTAGCTGAGACTTAACTCGGCGGCTGACGCCTCGTGCCGCCGCCCCGCGAAATCGACGGCTTGGATGGAGATCAAGACGTCGCTCATTTCCTTGCCGTAGGCGCCCGCGTTCATGCGCACGGCCCCGCCGATCGAGCCGGGGATGCCGCGTAGGAATTCAAGCCCGGCGATACCGGCCTCCGCCGCCGCCCGCGCCACGTTGACGTCCATGGCCATCCCGCCGGCGATCGCCCGATTGCCGCGAAAACCGACTTTGGCTAGACCGCCGCCGAGCCGGATGGTGACGCCGGGAATACCGCCATCGCGGACCAATAGATTGGAACCCGCCCCGATCACCGTCAACGGCACGTCGTCGGGTTTCCCGGCCAAGAAGTCGATCAAATCGGCCTCGTCCTTGGGACGGAACAAAACTTCCGCCGGTCCGCCGACCTTGAACCAGGTGATCGACGCCATCGACACCGCCTGACGATAATCGCCGCGGACTTTGGGCAGGCGTTCGATCAATTTACTATCTGATGTGTCGGTCATCGTCATCCGGCTTTCACCGTGCTTTGGCGGGACCGCAACAGGTCCGGCAGATCGTTGGCCCATTGGGTGATGTTGCCGGCGCCGAGACAGACAACCATATCGCCGGCTACGGCCATATCGGCGACCCGTTCGGCAAGCTCTTCGGGTCCACTGAATGCCTCGACATGACGATGGCCATGGCTGCGGATACTGTCCACCAGAGCATCGCGGTCGATTCCGTCGATCGGCGCTTCGCCGGCGGCATAGACATCGGCGATCAACACCGCATCGGCATCGTTGAAGCAGCTCGAAAACTCTTCGAACAGGTCGCTCAATCGGGTAAAACGGTGCGGCTGCATGGCGGCAATCACGCGGCCACGGCAATGGTCCCGCGCCGCGGTCAAGACGGCGGCGATTTCCACCGGATGATGACCATAGTCGTCGATCACGCTGACTCCGCCGACCTCGCCGGTCTTGGTGAAGCGCCTTTTGACTCCGGCGAACCCGGCTAATCCCCGGCGAATGGTCTCCGCATCGACGCCCATCTCAAAGGCCACGGCCAGAGCCGCGAGACTGTTGAGTGCGTTATGAGCACCGAACATCGGCAGCCGCACGTTTTCAATACGTGCCGGACCGTTACCGCAGCGTCCGGAAATCGCGACGTCGAAGGAGGCGCCACCGGGACCGCTCGTTAGATTTTCGATGCGGACATCGGCCTGAGGACTTGCCCCATAGGTGATTAGGCGCCGATCGTTGACCCGGCCGATCAGCGCTTGCACCTCCGGATGATCGATACAAAGCACGGCGAAGCCATAGAAAGGCAGATTCTCGATAAAGGTTTGGAAGGCCTGTCGCTCGGCTTCGAAGTTCCCGTAGAACTCCAGATGCTCCGGGTCCATGTTGGTGACGATGGCGATGGTAGCCGGTAGTTTGGTGAAGCTGCCGTCGCTCTCGTCCGCCTCGACCACCATCCATTCGCCGTCGCCCAATCGGGCGTTGGTGCCGTAGGCGTTGATGATCCCGCCGTTGATCACCGTCGGATCGAGATCCGCTTGATCCAACAGGGCCGCGACGAGTGAGGTCGTTGTCGTTTTACCGTGGGTACCGCCAACGGCGATGGCCCATTTCAGACGCATCAGTTCGGCCAGCATCTCGGCCCGCCGAACCACGGGGATCAGATTTTCCCGCGCCGCCATTACCTCCGGATTGTCAGCTTTGACGGCGGAAGAAATCACCACCACCTGAACGCCATCGATGTTTTTCCGCGCATGGCCGAGGAACACGTCAACGCCGTGTTGGCGCAGCCTTTGGACATTGGCGCTGTCGGCCTGATCGCTGCCTTGCACGTGATAGCCGAGATTGTGCATGACTTCGGCGATGCCGGACATGCCGATGCCGCCGATGCCGACGAAATGAATGACGCCGATATCCAGGGGCATGGACCTCATGCGGCGATCCTCCCCGTATCGTTCTCGGCCGCGATCAATCCGAGAACCAGGTCGGCCAGGCGCGCGGCCGCGTCCGGCTTGGCGAAGGTCAACGCGTGGCTCGCCATTTTGACCAGCATTTCCGGTGCGGACATGAGCTCGGCAAGCCGCTGGCTCAAACGACGGGCGCTGAATTCCTCCTCCGTCATGATCAACGCACCGCCGGCACGCATCAGTGCGCTGGCGTTATGGTACTGGTGATTGTCCGCGGCGGCGGCAAACGGCACGAGCAACGCGGGACGGCCGGCCGCCGCGATCTCAAATACCGTGCCGGCGCCGGCGCGGGTGACCAGAAGATCGGCCGCCGCCAGACGATCCGGCATGTCATGGAAGAAACTGTCGACCTCTGCCACGATCGATTTCTGCTCGTAGATACCGCGCACGGTTTCCAGATCCTCCGGCCGGCATTGTTGGACGATGGATAACCGCCGCGACATGCCCTCGGGTAGCAGGCAGATCGCCTCGGGCACTACCGCACTCAGTATGCGCGCGCCCTGACTGCCTCCGAATACGAACAGCGTCAAAGGTTCATCACCACCTTTCGCCGGATATCCGGCGGTACCGACATCGGCGATGGCGGCGCGCACCGGGTTGCCGACGACATGCAGCTTGGCCGAGAGATCGCCGTCGACGCCACGGGTCTCCGGGAAGGAGACCGCCACTTGCTTTGCCCAGCCGGCCATCATGCGATTGACCCGACCGAAGACCGCGTTCTGCTCGTGAATCACCGTCGGCAATCGGCAGAGCGAACCGGCAACCATGGTCGGCAAAGAGGGATAGCCGCCAAAACCGACAATGGCGGACGGCCGCTCCTTGACGATCAAGCGGCGCGCCTGGGTCATGCCTTTCAGAATAGTCATCATGGCACCGACCTTGCCCAAGGCCCCGGCAACGCTCGGCGTCGCGGCGTCGATACGGTGGATGGCTGCGTCGGCAAAAATCTTCTCATAGTTCTTGCCGCGCTGATCGGTGACCACAGCGATCTCGTGTCCGCGCTTTTGAAGTTCCTCCGCCAGCGCGCGAGCCGGATATACATGTCCACCCGTTCCGCCGGTCGCCAAATAGATCGCACCGCTCATTGCCCATACCTCCCAACCGGTCGGCGCCGGGTCAAAGCCAAGACCATACCCATACCGATGGCCAGAGCGAGGAGCGATGACCCGCCATAGGAGACGAACGGCAAGGTCATGCCTTTAGTCGGTAGGAGCCGCAAATTGACGCCGATGTTGATCACTGCCTGCAACCCGAATTGCAACAGCAGACCGGACGCGGCCAGGAGAACGAAATGATCCGTTTCCTGCAACAACCGTGCGAAACCGCGCAAGGTGATAAATGCGAACAGCGCCAGAATGATCAGACAAACGACGACACCAAACTCCTCCCCAGCCACGGCGAAGATAAAATCCGTATGGGCGTCGGGCAGGGCATGCTTGACCCGCCCTTCCCCCGGTCCCCGTCCCAAGAAGCCACCATTGGTGAAAGCCTCCATGGCGCGATTGATTTGGTAATTGTCGCCCGTCGCCGGATCGAGGAAACGGTCCACTCGGCTGGTCACATGGGGAATGTAAAGATAAGCGGCGACACCGCCGCCAATGGCGAGGCCGGCCAGCAGGATGACGACAGACATCGACAGACCGGCGATGAAGAACTGACCCAGCCAAACCGCGGTCACCACCACAGTCATGCCGAAGTCCGGCTGCATAATCAGAATGGCCGCCACGACGACGAAGAGCAGGCAGCAGATGAAATTGCCGGGCACGCCGCTCTCGCTCTTTTGAGCCGCGAACATCCAGGCGGCGGTGACGGCGAAAAACGGTTTGACGAACTCCGATGGCTGCAGCGAGAAGCCGGCGATCGTCAGCCAGCGGCTGGCGCCTTTGATTTCGGTGCCGACGACCAAAGTCAAAGCCATCAAGGTCAATGCGCCAAGAAAGCCGATCACGGCGATGCGCCGCACGCCGCGGTGACTCATCAGCGAAATCAGGAACATCAGGCTGATCGCCGGGATCAGGAAAATGAATTGGCGTTGGGCAAAATGCCACGTGCTCAGGTTGATCCGTTCCGCTACGGAGGGGCTGGCCGCCATGATCATCATGGTTCCGATGGCGATCAACAAGACGATGGCCAGTAAGATCCAGCGGTCGACAGTCCACCACCATTGCCCGACGATTGAGGTATCCGTGCGTGCCAGCGTATTCATGCCGCGCCCCCCAACGTTTTGCTCTGGTCCGCCATTTTCAGCAGCCGAACGATGCCGCGAAAGGCATCGCCGCGGGCTTCGAAGCTGTCGAACTGATCGAAACTGGCGCAAGCTGGTGAGAGCAAGACCAACGGCTCCGCATCGCCGCTGTCGCGCGCCATGGCGCCGGCCGCGCGGACCGCGCTGGCTAGGTCGCCGGAGTGAGTTATCGGCACCTTGTTTTCCAGCGTAGCCGCAAAGGTGTCGGCCGCCTCGCCAATCAGGAAGGCATGGCGGATCTTCGGGAAGTATGGCGCCAGACTGTCGATGCCACCTTGTTTTTGTATGCCGCCGGCGATCCAATGAATGTCGTCGAACGCGGCTAGGGCTTGCGCCGCGGCTTCGGCATTGGTCGCCTTGCTGTCGTTGACAAACTTGACGCCGTCGATCACCTCGACCATTTCCATACGATGAGGCAGGCCAGTGAAATTGGGTAGGAACTCCGACGCCAGCAAAGGGTCGTATCCCAAACCCTCCAAGGCGGCGACGGCGCAGGCCGCGTTCTGCCAGTTATGTTGCCCGCGCAAGGTATCGATTTCCGTCAAGTCCGCCAGACACTGTCGCTCCCCAGCCGCGGCGAGATAGAGACGGCCATCCTGTGCATATATGCCTTCATCCAGCTCATGCCGAGCGGAAACACGGGTCACCCGCGCGCCCTTACTCTCCAGCTTGTCCGCGACCTCAATCGACCAGTCGTCGTCGACACCGACGACCATCCGGCCCTCGAAGCCCGACATCTCGAACAAACGAAACTTCGCCGCGATATATCCGTCCATGCCGCCGTGGCGGTCGAGATGGTCCGGGCTGAGATTGATCAGAACCGAAACCGCCGGGCGTAGACTTCGGATCAGGTCAAGTTGATAGGACGAGAGTTCCAAGACATAGACGCCGTCGTGGGCGAGATCGTCGAAGTCGAGGGCCGGCAGTCCAAGATTACCGCCGGCGACGCAATCCCGGCCGAGCGCGCCGAGCAACTGACCGATCAGAGACGTCGTTGTCGACTTGCCATTGGTTCCGGTGACCGCGACAACCGGTGCCTTCGGACGCGCCCGGGCAAAAAGCTCGATGTCGCCAATCACCTCGGCGCCAAGACGTTCGGCCAGGCGCACCACCAAATGCGGCGCGGGATGGGTCAACGGAATGCCAGGACTGAGAATTAAAGCGGTGATACCCGCCCAGCTGTCTTCGTCCGGCGCCAGCGCGCGGGCGCCGAGATCGCTACCGGCCTGACGCCGACCTGGATCGTCGTCCCAGCAAACGATCTGTGCGCCGCCAGCCATGAGGGCGCGGATCACCGACATACCGGTTCGGCTTAAGCCGTAAACGCCGACCAGTTTATCCCGATATGCGGTCACCTCGATCATCGCTACCTCAACTTCAGGGTCGCAAGGCCGCACATGGCCAAGATCACGGCGATAATCCAGAATCTGATCACCACGGTCGGCTCCGCCCAGCCCTTCTGTTCGAAATGGTGATGCAGCGGCGCCATGCGGAAGACCCGCTTGCCGGTCAATTTGAAGGAAATCACCTGCACCACCACCGATACCGTCTCCAGCACGAACAGACCGCCGACAATGGCCAAAACCAGTTCGTGCTTGACCACCACGGCGACGCCACCCAAGCCGCCGCCCAGCGCCAGGCTGCCGGTGTCGCCCATGAACACCATGGCCGGCGGCGCATTAAACCAGAGGAAGCCGAGACCGGCACCGACCAGGGCGGCGCAGAAAACCACGAGCTCGCCGGCACCTGGAACCGGATGGATCTGCAGATAGTTCGCGAACACCGCGTTACCGACCAAATAGGTGATAAACCCGAAGGTTGCCGCCGCCACCATCACCGGCACGATTGCGAGGCCATCCAAGCCGTCGGTTAAGTTCACCGCATTGGACGCGCCAACGACAACGAAGACGGCGAAAGGCAGGAATAGCCAATGCAGATTCAGCAATAGTTCTTTGAAGAAGGGGAAAGCGAGATGGGTCGCCATGCGCTCCGGCGCCGTATGCATGATCCAGGCGATACAGACGACGCCAATGACGATTTGGCAGAACAGTTTAACTTTTCCCGGCACGCCTCGGCTGTCACGTCGGCTGACCTTGAGATAGTCGTCGACGAAACCCACCAGACCAAATCCAATGGTCAGCAGAAAGACAGCCCAGACATAGGGATTAGCGAGATCGGCCCAGAGCAGGGTCCCGACGCTCAGAGCCAGCAAGATCAGGAAGCCGCCCATGGTCGGCGTGCCCTGTTTGCCGACGATATGGGTCTCCGGTCCGTCGTCGCGGATCGGTTGGCCGCGGCCCTGCTTGCTTTTCAACCAACGGATTACCATCGGCCCGAACAGGAAGGAGATCACCAGCGCCGTCATGAAGGCTCCGCCGGAGCGGAACGTGAGATAGCGGAACAGGTTGAACACGGGCACTTGATCGGCAAGCGGGTAAAGGAGATTGAACAGCATCGCCCCTACCCACCGTTGGCGACGCGCCGGCCGGCGCTGTCCATTTCCAGAAGGGCGTCGACGATCGGCCGCATGCGGCTACCGAGCGATCCTTTCACCATCACCACGTCGCCGCCACGGACGGCGCCGACGACCTTATCCGTCAGGCCGTCGCTACTTTCCGCATATCCAGCGCGCAGACGCTCCGGCACCTTGTCGTAAAGCGCGGCCATGTGGGGTCCGCAGGCGAACAGGCAGTCGACCAGTCCCGCCTCCACCGCATCGGCGAGGCCGGCATGCAGGGCATTACTGTCTTCGCCCAATTCACGCATGTCGCCGAGCACCGCGATGCGGCGGCCGCGCGGGCCGATCTCGCTCTGCGCCAAGACCGCCAAAGCGGCGCACATGGCGACGGGAGAGGCATTATAACTCTCGTCGATAATCTCGAACGCACCGGCACCGAAGTCGACGCTATGACGTTCGCCACGGCCTTTGGGGGGCCGGACTCTGGAGAGGGCCAAGGCCGCCAGGCCGGTGTCGGCGCCCAGCGCTTTCGACACCAGGAGGACCGCCAGGCTGTTGATCGCCCAATGGGCGCCGGCGGCACCGACTTTGTAACGTACTTCCTCACCGAATAGGTGCGCAGAGACGCAGACGCAATCGGCACTTCCCGCAAATGTGGTTAAACGCGCGTCAGCGGCTTCATGACGGCCGAAGGTTTGGATATTCTCCACACCTGCCGCTTTCGCCGCCGCAACCAGCCGATCAAACTGGTCATTGTCTCGATTCAAAACCGCCAGACCATCGGGCGCCAACCCGGTAAAGATCTCGGCTTTGGCGTCGGCGATTTCCTCGACGGAGGAGAAAAACTCGCTGTGCACCAGCTCGACATTAGTGATCAACGCCACATGCGGCCGCACCTGTGCCACCAACGGCGCGATCTCGCCGGGATGGTTCATACCCAGTTCGAACACACCGTAGGCGGCGTCCTTCGGCAGTCGGGCCAAACTTAAGGGTACGCCCCAATGATTGTTCAGACTGCCGGCGCTGGCATGGACGGAGGATTGCTCGGCCAGAACCGTGCGCAGGGCCTCTTTCGTGCCGGTCTTGCCGACGCTGCCGGTGATCCCGGCGAGACGCGCCCGACAGCGGCTGCGCGCCGCCGACGCCAACCGTTCGAGCCCGCGCAGGGTATCGTCGACCTGCAACAAGGGGCCTTCGACACCCGGTAGCGGTCGGGAAACCATCGCCGCCGCCGCGCCTTTTGCCAGGGCGTCGCCGACATAATCGTGACCGTCAAAGTTCGGTCCCGCGAGCGCGACGAAGAGTTCGCCCGGACGCACCGTCCGACTGTCAATGGACACACCGCTGGCCGACCAGCCGCCGGGTCCTGTTCCAGCCGTGGCCGCCGCCGCGTCTTCCGCGGTCCATAGAGCATTGCGGCTCATGCGACGCCTCCATCCAACGCTTCGATGGCAGCTCGGGCCTCGACGGCGTCGTCGAAGGGGTGTTGTACGCCGTGGATCTCCTGACCGGTTTCGTGCCCTTTGCCCGCGATCAGCAAGACGTCACCGGACTCCAACATGCCGCAGGCTGTCCGAATGGCATCGGCGCGGTCGCCAATCTCCCGCCCGTCGGGGGCGCCGGTCAGAGCCTGCCGGCGGATTTCCGCCGGATCTTCCGTCCGCGGATTATCGTCGGTAACGATGACCAAGTCGGCATTGGCCTTCGCGGCCGCCGCCATCATCGGGCGCTTACCGGGATCGCGGTCGCCGCCGCAGCCGAAAACGATGATCAGCCGGCCCTCGGTGAAAGGGCGCAGGGCCTGCAAGGCAACGCCGATCGCTTCCGGCTTGTGGGCGTAGTCGACATAGATGCGGCCGCCGCTGCGCCGCTCGGCCACCAGTTCCAGCCGACCGGGTGTCCCCTTCAATCTTGCCAATGCCCCGATCGCGGTCTTTGGGTCGGCCCCCAGACCGATCGCAATCGCCAATGCCGCCATCACGTTTTCCGCCTGAAAATCACCGACCAGCGGCAGAAATACCTCCGCCTCCTCGCCACCGGCCTTGAGCGCGATAAGCTGACCGCCGGCCTGCCTTTGCAGTTGCCGGCAACCGACATCGGCCGACATATCGCCGTAGCGCAAAACGCGGATGCCGCGTTGGCGGCATAACCCGACCAAATCGTCGGCATAGTCGGAACCGGCGTTGATCACGGCCAGGCCGCCTTCGGGCAGCAGCTCGCTGAACAGCCGGCGCTTGGCCGCAAAGTAGGACCGGGCGTCCGGATGATAGTCCAGATGATCTCGGCTAAGATTTGTGAACACCGCAGCCGCGATTTGCACACCGTCGAGCCGGCATTGATCGATACCGTGGCTCGACGCTTCAAGCGCCAGGTGATTGACGCCTAGACCCCTAAGTTCCCGCAACAAACGGTGCAGAGTCGCCGGCTCAGGTGTCGTATGCGGGACTTTCACATAATAATCCTGAGCCTGCGCGCCGAGGGTCCCCAAAGAGCCGGCCTTGATGCCCATCGCCTGCCAGATTTGCCGCGCGAAGCCAACGATGGATGATTTGCCGCTGGTACCGGTGACCGCCACGATGGTATCCGGTTGGGCGCCATAGAACTTCGCGGCGAGATTTGCGAAACGGTGCCGCGGCATCGGGTCGACGAGAACGGGAATCTCGAAACGGTCGGTTGGAACGCTAGAATGTACCAGCAAAGCGGCGGCGCCGTTGGCCAGTGCGTCATCGATAAAGGCGGCGCCGTCCTGATTGAACCCGGGCATGGCGGCAAACAGATAGCCCGGACGCACTTCGCGGCTGTCCGCCGTCAATCCGGTGATATCGATATCCGCAAAAGCCTGATCCCGCATGTCCGCCAATTCAACGAGTCGCAACCTACAACCTTTTCCCTCCAACCGACGCCGTCCGTACTTTGCCGTCTGTCGGTTCCTCCTCCAGCAATACCGGCCTAACACCCAATAGCGGCGCAATTCGGGCGATAATGCGTCCTGCCGTGGGCGCCGCGTTCCAACCGGCAGAAGCGAGCTCCTGGGTTTCCTTAATTCCCTTGGGTTCATCCAGCAGGGCGTAGACCACATAACGCGGCCGGTCCATGGGGAACGCCGCAACGAAGCTGGTCAACAGGGCCTTTTCGCGGTAGCCGCGCCGCCCCGCCTTCTCCGCCGTCCCGGTTTTTCCGCCAACTACGTAGCCTTTGACCTGCGCCTTGCTGCCGGTACCTTTATGCACGACGAGGCGTAAAAGGCCTCGGATATGATCGGACGTTTGCTTGGAAACGACACGATCGCCCCGAATCGGCGCGTCCTGATCGCGCTTCAGTAGTGTCGCCGGCACATGCACGCCACCATTGACCATCGCCGCCATACCGGACGCCAGCTGAACCGGGCTAACCGATATGCCGTGACCAAAGGCGATGGTCATGGTGTGAATGTCTCGCCACCGATTGGGGAGAAGCGGATCGCCGACTTCCGGCAATTCCACCGTCGACCGGCTTAATAGTCCGAGCCGGGACATGAAATCTTGTTGACGAATGCCGCCGACATCGATCGCCATTTTCGCCGCGCCGATGTTGGACGAATACATGAATATCTCCGGCACCGAGAGCCAACGTTTCTTGGCGTGAAAATCTCGGATCGTGTGGCGGGAGATTTTGATCGGCTGCGTCGCGTCGTAGCCACCGGTGATGCTGACCGTACCGCTGTCGAGCGCCATTGCCACAGTAAAGGTCTTAAATACGGATCCCAGTTCATAGACGCCCTTGGTGGCGCGGTTAAACTGATTGCGCCGTGGCGACGCGCTCGGATTGTTGGGATCGAAATCAGGCAGCGACGCCATGGCCACGACCTCTCCGCTACGGACATCCATAACCACGCCGGCCGCCCCAAGCGCCCGATACTTCTTCATCGCCCGCTGCAATTCGCCAAGCAAGGCATGCTGCACCCAGGCATCCAACGACAATTGCAACGGCCGCCCGCTCCGAGCCCGATCCTTGAGTTCCTGATCGAAATATTGCTCCACCCCTGCGATGCCGTGGTTATCGATATCGGTGAAGCCGAGAATGTGAGAGAGTAAACGACCGTGCGGATAAACGCGGGTCTCCGATATTTTGAACGACAATCCCGGCACGCCGAGATCGTTGACCGCCTGTTGCTCACGGGGTGTCAAGTTGCGCTTCAGCCAGACGAATGCGCGCTTCGACGCGAGTTGGCTTCGCACCTTCTTGGCATTGAGGTCGGGCATGATCTTGACCAGCCGCGCCGCCACGTCTTTCGGATCGTCGATTACCTGCGGGTTGGCGAAGAGGGATGCCGACACCAGATTGCCCGCCAACAACACGCCATTTCGGTCGACGATGGCGGCCCGCTCGCCATTACTCTCCGCCGCGCCGCGCGCTTTTGTGACGCGCGGCAGATCGGGATCGCCGCTGACGGAAAGATAGACCATCCGCCCACCCAGCACGACGAAGCAGAGCGAAATCATCAAAGCCGCCAGAAACAGCCGTGCACGGGAAACGCGCACAACGCTTTCGCTAAAACCGACCAATTGAATATTGGTCTGCCGCCGGTTAGCCGTGGTCGGGATCAAGTGCCCGTCTTCATCGCGCATCATCGTTTCTCCGCCTTGGTCAGCGTCAGCGGCTTAGCGGCCGGGCTGTCGGTATAATCGACCCTGTCCGGCGTCTTCTCCGGCAGATTGGCCAATGGACCGATCTGGCTCGGCAGGATCGGAACGAGATTGAGATGCTTGCGGCTCAACGCCTGCAAGCGCGCCGGCTGAGTCAGAAACGCCCATTCCGCTTCGAGCACCTGTATCTCCTGTTGCGATTTCAGGATTTGCTTATTGAGCGCCGCCAGATCCTGCTCCAACAAGCGCACGTGTATCTCGAACCGGTAGAGCCCCAGGACAGCGGCAACGCCGGCGCAGATTCCGAACATGGTCAACCACTTCCTCATGCCGCCACCTGATCGGACCAGGGCGGCGCATCGGTTCGCACGGCGGCGCGCAAACGGGCGGATCGGGAACGCGGGTTAGCCGCAATTTCCGCTGCGGCCGGTTTCAAGACGCCGCGGCGCGGCAGCACGAAGGTCGGGGCGGGGCGGGTTGTCTGGTCTGGCGGGAGATGACGCGATCCGCTCGGCACCGCGCCGGACCTTTCCTGTAAAAACGTCTTGATCCGCCGATCTTCCAGGGAATGAAAGGCGACGATAACCAAACGCCCGCCGGATTTGAGCAGTCGTTCGGCCGCGACCAGGGCGCGGTCGAGCTGTTCGAGCTCGCGATTGACATAGATGCGCAAGGCCTGGAACGTTCGGGTTGCCGGATGCGCGCGTTGTCCCTTGCCGGGACCAAGCACGGAAGTGACAATATCGGCCAGACTGCCGGTGCGCGTGATCAAAGCCTGATCGCGGGCGCGGACGATGGCGCGGGCGATGGCACGGGAACGCCGCTCCTCACCATATTGAAAGATGATATCGGCAAGCTCGGCTTCGTCAGCCTCGTTGACCAGATCGGCCGCGCTTTCGCCCTGCCGCTCCATGCGCATGTCCAACGGCCCGTCTTGCTGAAATGAAAAACCACGGTCCGGGTCATCGATCTGCATGGACGACACGCCGAGGTCCAATGTGATGCCGTCGACGGCCGTCACGCCCGCATCGGCCAGCAGCTCCACCATGTCTGCAAAACGCCCCGGCAGAACCGTCAGACTTCCCGCCGCCGATTCCGGCAAGTCGCGCGCGGCCGCCACGGCGTCGGGATCGCGGTCAATGGCAAAGACACGACAATCGGCGGCTTTCAGCAAAGCCAATGAGTAACCGCCGGCGCCGAAGGTACCATCGACGAAAACCTCGCCGGCGGCTGGCGCGAGCGCCTCAACGACCTCGTCGCACATAACGGGGAAATGCTTGGGGCACATGTTAGCCCCCCACTTCTTCTCGTGGGACCAGCTTCAAGTTGGCGGCCTGTTGCCGGGCAAGCTCCTGACTGTCGCGAAGATAAGTTTCGTAGGCTTCCGGATTCCAAATCTGAAAGGTCGCACCCTTGCCGGAGAAAGTTGCCATGTTAGTGATCCCGGCATGCTCAAGGATCGATTGCGGCAAAACAACCCGGCCATCGCCATCGAAGGTTAGGGGAAAACTGCCACCCAAAATAGATGTGGCAAAGGCATTGTTCTCATCGCTGAAGGGGTTGAGCTGATCGATGCTTTCCGAAATCCGGGTCATACGCGCCATGTCGGCGCCTTCGATCGCCTGATGTATGGGCGAGGGATAAATCACCACGCCTGCAAAACTTGTATTAGCCAGCGCCGTTCGCCACGGGGCCGGTATTGACACCCGGCCTTTCCGGTCGACCTTGTTGTCGAATCTCGACAAAAACAGCGTCAACGATCCGTCCCCGTGGCAAATAGCACGCTACGCTTGGGCGTTTGACTGGCAATGCAAACTCCCTGAACATACTCAACACATCCCGAAACTAAACTCGCTACGCATGGGATAATTTGGGATACCATGGGTTTAAATGGGAGTCAACGGAAAATCAGTTGATTTCATGGTTTTTCTTAGTTTTTTCAAGGAGTTAGAACAAAACTAGAACATTAACCAATTCCGTCACTTCATGGCGTGCATAAGTTCGATTGGATAGGATGTATTCAGATTCGCGATTTGGCTGGCGCAATCCGAACGACCGGAGCGAGTTCGGGACCGCCGGCTCGGCCGTCCAAGCATCAAGTGAATGATGCGCACATGCCGGCTTCAAATACCCTGAAGCTGGAACCCATAATCAAATGACTTAATCTCAGGACCCCGCCACGATCCGCCGCGGCGCCTATACGGGTCGGTCTGTCCGGGAAAAGCCGGGCGACATTTTTTCTTCTTTTGCGCGATTGTATGGAATTCTATTCGATTTTTTTAGGCGCAAAGCTAGTTGACCTGCCGCGAACGGAAAACGCGCCGATGCAAATGCCGAAAAACACCGAATACGTCCTTAACAACTGCAGTAAAACAGTCTAAAAAATGGCTATATCCTCGTTTAGCCTACATAAAATAGCGCAATAAAAGATTTTTATTTCTCCTAAAACGCGTAATCGGCAAAAATGATCGATTTTGCGGCGTAAAACAGAAGTAATAGATGGTCAAAACTCTTAAAGACATGGTGCTCTTCGCTGAATTACCAACGGCGCGAATAGAAGAACTGAACCGGCAGGTCAGTTGGCGTCATGTCGATGCAGGGCATCAAATCATCGACCACATGGACACTTCAACAGATTTATATGCTGTTATCGAGGGCGAGGTCCGTGCCGCGTCCTTTGCCGCGTCCGGAAAAGTCGTCAATTATCGGGATATAGGCGCGGGCGAAATGTTTGGCGAGTTCTCTGCCATCGATGGTCTACCTAGGTCGGCCACGGTCACGGCGACCAAGCCGAGCTTGATCGCCTCAATGCCAGCGCAGATATTCTGGGATCTGATCCGAGAGGAGCCGGACATCGCGGCAGCCATGCTAAAGCAGCTCGCGGCTCAAATTCGAAACCTAACGCAGCGTATATTTGAAATAAGCATTCTCGCGGTGAATAACCGCATACGCTCCGAACTCCTCCGCATGGCGCAAGACTGTCAGATCGAGGAGGACCGCGTCCTGATCAGCGATTTCCCGACCCATGCGGAATTCGCCAGCCGGATCGCCACTCATCGCGAAGCGGTAACCAAGGAACTGAACAAGCTCGCACGCCTTGGCATTGTCGAGCGCAGGACCGATGGCCTGATGGTTTGCCGTCTTGGCGCGTTGACGGAATTGGTCGAAACCGCTCTGCACGACTAGACCGCGCCCAAATCAGCCGAAACATGCCCGACCCGTCATCGTTTGGCCACAATTGAACAGTGTATAATTATTTTCTTGACATTCTATGTTTAACATCCATATGATTTTGAACACTGTTCATTTAGAATAAGAATTTTGGAGATAGTCATGACCAAGCGACAGAAAATAACCCGCGCGGTTGCCGCAACCGGATGCGTCTTTGTTGGATTTCTCGTCTTTGCCGCCATCGACTTCGCCAGCATCGCTCAAGCCGCCAGCGCTCATTTCAACGGCGCCGTCGCCAAATTCGAAGAAGCGATGCTCGGCTGGCTTTATCACGATCACATTTATCAAACCATGCCGCGCTGATCGCGGCCGGACACGGGAGATTGACATGCAATCGACAATGCGGGCATTCGAGAGCTGGGACGGGACAGCACTGACCTATCGCCATTGGGGCGCGGCGAAGCCAACCGGAAAGGCTTTAATCCTATTCCATCGCGGCCACGAACATTCCGCCCGCTGGCAGGATGTTGTCGAGAAACTGGCTCTGCCCGAATTCGACATCTATGCCTGGGACGCCCGCGGTCACGGTCTATCGCCGGGGGAACGAGGATACGCCGACAGTTTCACCGACCTGGTCAAGGACGCTGACGCCTTTGCTCGCCATGTTTGCCGGACCCACGGGCATGACCTCTCGGACATCGTTGTAATCGGTCATAGTGTCGGTGCGGTGGTGGCCACCGCCTGGCTCCACGATTTCGCACCAGAAATCCGCGGGTTGGTGCTGGGCAATCCGGCGTTTCGCGTTCGCCTCTATGCGCCGTTCGCCATCCCGGCCCTGCGGCTTTGGCGAAAACTTCGCGGCAAAACCTTCGTGTCGAGTTACGTGAAGGGGCGGTTGCTGACCCGTGACCGGGCGAAGGCGGAAGCCTATGACGCGGACCCTCTGATCACGCCGCGCATCGCTGTCAACCTGCTCCTCGACTTGCGGGATACCAGCGACAGACTTATCGCCGACGCGGGGACGATTTCCGTGCCGACATTAATTCTGCGATCGGGCGCCGATTTCGTTGTCGACCGGAAAGCGCAGCAAAGTTTCCACAACCGTCTCGGCCATCCGGTGAAGACAATGCGGAATTTTCCTGGCTTCCGTCACGATATCTTCAACGAGCGCGACAATGATCTACCGATCGCGGAGATGCGCCGGTTCATCGTCGACATGTTCGAAATCTCGCCAATCCGTCACCGGCAAACCGCGACGGAGGCGGAGTTTGCAAGTTTGAAAACGCCGCTGCCGGCGTTCTCCGGCAAACGCTGGAAATTTGCCGTGACCCGCTTGGCCATGCGTAGCGTCGGCCGACTGAGCCGAGGCATCCGCGTCGGCTTGGCGCATGGTTTCGATTCCGGCAGCATGCTCGACTATGTCTACGAGAACCGCGCCAGGGGGTGGTCTTTCTTGGGCAGGCTGATCGATCGGGCTTATCTGAATGCGCCGGGTTGGCGCGGCATTCGCCAACGCGGCGAGGCATTGACCCGGGCGATCCGCCGAGCGGCCGAGGCCGCGGTCGCCCAAGATGGCGAAGCCCGCCTGCTCGACGTCGCCGCAGGCCACGGTCGCTATCTTTTCGATGCAATTGACGGGGTCGACGGACCGGTAACAGCCAGATTGCAAGACTTTTGTCCCGAGAACGTCCGAACTTGCCGTACCCGCGTCGCTGACCTCGGTCTCACCGATGTCGTGGTCGAACGCGGCGATGCCTTCGACACCGCATCGCTGGCACGGCTCGAGGGCCGAACGAACGTAGCTGTGGTCTCCGGGCTCTACGAGTTATTCGACGACAACGATCGGGTGGCCGCATCTCTGGCCGGCATCCACGCCGCTTTGGCCCACGGCGGTTGGCTGATCTACACCAACCAACCCTGGCATCCCCAGATCGAATTGATCGCCCGAACCCTGACCAGCCACCGCGACGACCAACCCTGGATCATGCGCCGGCGCCCGCAACGGGAAATGGACGAACTGGTCGCCGCCGCCGGTTTCGTAAAGGTCGCACAGGATATCGACAATGCCGGCATTTTCACCGTCGCCCTGGCCCGCAAACGGCCAGTGCGGCCTCAAGAGATCAGGAGCGAATCCGATGCCCAGCCTCTACCGTTTGAAACCCGCTTTTCAAAAGCGTCTTAGGCCCCTCTGCGGCGTTCTGGCACGGCGCGGTGTCACCGCCAACCAAGTGACTGTCGCCACCGTCGGTATTGCCGCCTGCCATGCGGCCTGGTCGATCACGGCTGCCGAACCGTTCTGGCCTCTGTTGGCGCTGCCCGCGCTGCTGCTCCTGCGCTTGGCGTTAAATGCCTTGGACGGCATGCTGGCGCGGGAACATGGGCAGGAAAGCCGCCTCGGCGGGGTGCTCAACGAACTCGCCGACCTCGCATCCGACGCTTTATTCTATTTGCCGCTGGCGCTGGTACCCGGCGTGCCCGCAGGCGTCTTGATCGCCGCCGTCTTTCTAGGCTGGCTGGCGGAGGCCGCCGGTATGGCCGCTGTTCAGATCGGCGCGGCCCGCCGCCACGACGGCCCCTTCGGAAAAAGCGATCGGGCGCTGGCCTTCGGGCTCTTCGCCCTGCTGCTGGCCATCGGACCACCGCCCGCGCCTTGGCTCCTCGCCCTGCTCGGCGTCTTATGCGGTTCGGCGGTGTGGACAATCTACAACCGCGTTTCCAGCGCCCTGAACCGAAATGGAACGGTGTCATGACTACTCTTGCCAGCACGCCGATCGCCGCCGCGCTCGCGTCAATCTATGGCTTGCTGAGCGCGGCCTCGATCATCGTCTACATCAAGGGCCTGATCGCCCGCGCCGGCGATCATCGCGAGCTAGTCGATCGGATGCAGAGTTGGTGGACCATCGTCACTGTATTGGCGGGTGCCTTCCTCGCGGGTCCGACGGCGACGCTCGTTCTATTCGCCGTCATCGGCTTCATGGCATTGCGGGAATATCTCACGCTGCTTCCGACACGACGTGAGGATCGTCCGCTCCAATTCGCGGCCTATGCCGCCGTCCCGGTCTGTTTTTACCTGCTCTATCGCGGCGAGACGCTAGTTGCCTCGGCGGCGCTTCCCATCTTGCTGCTGTTGGCATCCGCCCTTACCGGCTTTTCGAAAGGACGTACGGACGGCTATATCGACGCCGCCGGCCGCGTCTTCTGGGGCGTCATGCTCATCGCGTTCGGCTTTGGTCATACGGCCTATCTGCTGAGCTTAGAGCCGGCCGCGACCGGCATTGGCTTGCTCCTGCTGCTGATCCTGCTCAGTCAGTTAAACGATGTCGCGCAATATGTGACAGGCCGTAGTTTCGGCGGACGCAAGATCCTGCCCCGGGTCAGCCCGAACAAGACCTGGTCCGGCTTCCTCAGCGGCGTTGCCGTCACGGCGCTGGCCGGCGCAATCGCCGCACCGGCTCTAACCCCGTTGACGACGACCGGTGGCTTGATCGTCGGCGGGCTGATCGCGGTTGCCGGATTCTGCGGCGACGCCACGATCTCCGCCGCCAAGCGCGACCTTAAGGTCAAGGATTGCGGTCGGCTGTTACCCGGACATGGCGGTGTGCTGGACCGCATCGACGGATTGATCTTCGCCGCGCCGGTTTTCTGCCATTTCGTTATGATCGCCCGTCAGGGCGGCTGGTCGGTGTTCCAATGACTGAAACAAGATTCGATTCGGCGCCGACGGCCCGCCCGCTATTTAAGGAACGGTTGCTCTGGTTGCTTCTCGCCGGCGGCTTCTTCCTGTTGTCCTACGGTGCCAGCAACCAAATCAGCGCCCTGACCGGGCCGCATCGCAGTTTGGCCATGCCTTGGGAATCGGCGGTGCCGTTCGTGCCTTGGCTGGTGGTGCCATATCTATCTTCCGATCTGTTGTTCGTCGTCGCTTTCGCGGTGCCGCGGCAACGCCAAGAACTGCAGCGGTTCGCATTACGGTGCGGTCTGGCGGTCGCGATTTCCTGCGCTTTCTTCCTGCTCTGGCCCCTTGAGGTCGGCTTCGAGCGGCCGGAGATGTCCGGCTGGCCGGTTTGGTTCTTCGATGCGCTCAGCTTCGACCTGCCCTATAACCAATTCCCGTCGCTGCATATCAGTCTCGGCTTTCTCTGTTGGCAGGCAATCGACACCCGGTGCCGAGGCCTCGCCAAAATCGTCAACGCCGCTTGGTTCACCCTGATCGCCGCGTCGACCCTGCTGGTCTATCAGCATCAGGCCATCGACCTGCTTGGCGGCGGCGCGGTCGCCTGGCTGGTTTGTCGGGTCATTCCGGATCATAAACCGCTGAACTTCGTCTCGCCGCGCCATCTGCATATGGCGTTTCGCTATCTTTTGGTGGCAGGCGGCGCCATCCTCGCCGCCTTCGCCTTGCCGGCCATCTGGCCGGTTCTCGTATGGATCGGGGTCAGTCTGTTGTTTGTCGCGGCCAACTACGCCTTGGGTCGCAACGAGTTCCTGCACAAACGCGGCGGCCACGGGCCGGTCACATGGCTGATTTACGGGCCCTATCTGATCGGAAGCTGGGTGAATTGGCTTTACTGGCGTGCCCGTCTGCCGGCGATGAACCATGTCGCGGATGGAGTCTGGATCGGCGGGCGGCCATCACGGCAAGCCTGGGGTTCGGGCGACAGCGGCCGATTCGCCGCCGTTATCGACCTGGCCCCGGAACTATCCGCCGTGGCGGCCGACGCCCCCGGCTACCGCCATCTGCCGCTACAGGACATCGCCATTCCCGCACCGGCCGCCTTGGATCGCGCGGCGCGGGCCATCGACGCCGGCGTCCGGCAGGGCGAGGTCTATGTCCATTGCGCGCTCGGCCTGTCGCGTAGCGTGCTTGCGGTTTGCGCCTGGCTCATGCTGCGGGGCCATAGCGCGGAGGAGGCGTTGGCCGTGATCGACCGCGCCCGGCCAGAACGCGTTCGACGGCCCTACATGAATATCTCCCTCGACCTCTTGTCGGAATACCGCGAGGCCAGATCATGAATAATATCCTGCAAGCCGCATTCTTCCTGCTGCTGCGGCCGTTTCTAAGGCTTTGGCTGGGTGTTGGCCGGACACAAGGACAGTCTTTACCCAAGACCGGCCCGGCAATCATCGTCGCAAACCACAACTCCCACCTCGACACGCTGATCTTGATGTCGCTATTCCCCGTCTCGCAATTGCGGAGATTGCGGCCGGTGGCAGCGGCGGACTATTTCCTGTCCAATCGAGTGCTGGCCGGTTTTGCCAAACGCATCATCAATATCCTACCGATCCACCGCAAAGGCGAGGCCCGCGACACAGGCGACGACCCCTTGACCGGCTGCCTCCAGGCGCTCGATGCGGGCGAGATCCTGATCCTGTATCCCGAAGGCTCGCGCGGCCAGCCGGATGGGAAAGTCGGCGAATTCAAACGTGGGCTCGAGAACCTGGCGCGGCAACGCCCGGCCGTGCCGGTCTATCCTATTCATCTTAGCGGCACGGGCGACAGCTTTCCGAAAGGCGCCTGGCTGCCCCTGCCGGCGCGATGCGGCATCGCCGTGGGTCAACCGCAGACCTATACGGACACTGGATTCCTAACCGAGATCCGGCGACGGCTGATCGCGCTAAAGGTTTAGGTCGTCCCCCAGATGGTAAAGGCAGTCGCCGCGCATGACGCGGCCCGGGATACGCTTGCAGATCAGGTAGCCACCGGCCTCGAAATACTGGATCGCCGGTTCCCGCCACGGCGTGTCCGGGAAGTGGATAGCGCCGGCGGCCTGGCCGGCCTCGACCATGCTGCCAAGCTCCACATAGGGTTCGAAAAGCCCCTCGTCGTCGGCGTAGCAGAAATAGCTGAAGTCATGCGCGGTCAGATAGCGCACGTCATGGGCCTCCTTATCGGGGACCGCGCCCTGCCAGATGCCCACATGGGCCAGCACACGGGTTACCGCACGCTCCGTCAGCGCCTGATACGCCGGTGTCACGGTACCCGTGCCGCCCATCTCCGCACCGACCATGGCGACACCCTGACGCCGCGCCGCGGCCGAGGACACATTATCGGCACCGCCAGGAAAGCCAAAGGCGTTCGGGGCACCGAATGCTTCCGCAATGCCTTTCAATTTCGCCAAGTTATCCGGCGATTTCGTCTGATCGACGCCGAACAAGAGCGTCGGCAAGTAATGCAGGCTGGAGCCACCGGAATGCAGATCCATGGCATAGTCCGCCATGTCCATTAATACGCTCTCGATATAATGGGCGATCATCCAAGTGACGTTGCCGTCGGGATCGCCCGGATAGGCCCGGTTCAAGTTGCCTTCGTCGATCGGCGAGGTACGGAGCCCCGCCTGCGCCGCCGGAAAGTTGGCCATTGGCAGGATGATGACGCGCCCGTTGATATCCTCCGGCTGTAAACTCCGGCAAAGTTTGGTCAACGCGACCTGGCCTTCATATTCGTCGCCATGGGTACCGCTCATCAACAACATGGTCGGCCCCTCGCCGTTTTTCACGACGACGATGGGGATCGGCAACCAGCCATATGCCGACCGATGCACGGAATGCGGCAGTCGAAGGAAGCCGGTCTGCCGACCGTCGGCATTGTAATTGAGGGTCGTCGTGATCTTGGAAGGTCTATCGGTCATCTAATCTCTCAAAACATGTGTCGCCAAAAGGACGCGGTCCGCGTTCGTCCATACCTATCGCGCCTGCCGGAAATTGTCGATTATCTACACACCGGCAATTGTGCTATCCGTATCGACCGTTTTCGATCCGAGTTTCGAGGGCAGATGAACCAAGCGCGCCGCAACACCGTCGCCATTCTAGCCGCCGACGTAGCCGGTTATTCCGCACTAATGCATCAAGATGAGGACGGTACCTTGGCGGCATTGCGGCGACTGCGAACGGATTTGTTCGAGCCTTGCGTCAACCGGAACCGCGGTACGATCGTCAAACGAATGGGCGATGGATGGTTCGTCGAGTTCGAGAATGTGACGGATGCGGCCAAGGCGGCTATCGATGTGCAAGAGCAACTGGCCAGCGACGAAGAAGGCCTCATCGAACTTCGCATGGGCGTCCATGTGGGCGATGTGGTCCATGAAGGCGAGGATATCTTCGGCGACGGCATCAACATCGCCACGCGTTTGCAGGAGATCGTCGCTCCCGGCGGCATCGCCATGTCCGCCGCGGCCCATGAATTGCTGCCGCCAACCCTCGCCAGCCGCTTCCAGGATGCCGGCGAGCAAGCCTTACGCAATATCAGTCATGCCGCGCGGGTCTACGCGCTTGCCGGCCGCGGCGGCGCGGTCGACGGATTGGCCGCACGGTTCGGTCTCCAACTCACTTTGCCGGACAAACCCTCGATCGCCGTTCTGCCGTTCGAGAATCATTCCGGCGACCCCGAGCAAGAGCATTTCGCCGACGGCATGACGGAGGATATCATTTCCGGCCTGTCGCGCTTCGGCTCGCTATTCGTCAGCGCCCGCAGCTCCTCCCTCTCCTTCAAGGGCGCGCGGACCGATCCGAAGGACGTCAGCGCCGCGCTTGGCGTTCGTTACGTCTTGCAGGGCCGCGTGCGTAAAGCCGGACAGCGTATCCGCGTCACCGCGCGACTGCTGGACGCCACGACCGGTGAACATGTCTGGGCGGAGCATTACGACCGCGAATTGGTGGATATCTTCGATCTACAGGACGAAATCACCGGCACCATCGTCGCCGCGATCGATATCGAGGTGCGCGGTGCCGAGGTGCAACGCGTCGAACGGCGTCCGCCGGACAGTATGCATGCCTGGGAGCATTACCACCGCGGCATGGTGGAGATCTACCGCACGACGAAAGCGCATATCGCCCAAGCCCATGAACATTTCCGCGCCGCGTTGAAAGTCGATCCGAACTTCGCGCCCGCGGCCGGCGCCTTGGCCATGTGCTATGTAGTCGATGTCACCAACGGCTATGCCGACGACCCCAAAGCGGCAATCGCCGACGGCTTGCGCTTCGCCCTTCACGCCGTCGAACAAGATCCGAAAGACGCCTATGCCCGCATGTCCCTGGGCCGGCTCTATGGCATGATCGGTAAGAACGATCTGGCCGTCGGCGAACTGCAGCGGGCCATCGATCTCAATCCCAGCCTCGCCTTCGCCTATTACAATCTCGGGCAGATCCACTCCCGTCTCGGAGAGCAGGAGAAAGCGATCGAATATCTCGATATCGGCATGCGGTTAAGCCCGCGCGATCCGGTCATCTGGGCCTATCACATGATCAAGGGTGTTTGTCTCGCCGCCCTCGGCCGCACGGACGAAAGCCTGCATTGGTCGCGCCTGGCGGTCCAGGAAGGTGGCCGTTTTTTCTGGCCGCATTTGTTGCTCACCTACACTTTGATTCGCGGCAAACGGCCGGAAGAAGCGGTCGAAGCGGCCCGCGAGGCGCAACGCCTAATGCCCGAACTGACGGTTCGCAAGGTCGATGAAATGCTGGCTCATGTCGCCGACGGTGGGAAAGAATACTTGCTCAAAGCCATACGTTCCGCCGGTATACCCGAAGAATAGGACCGGACCATGCTCGACCGCCTCTTGAAACTGATGGAGCGGACGATTGCCGCCGTCAGCATCGGCACGGCGGTCACATTGCTGCCCCTCATGATCGGCGCCCGGGTTTGGGAAATCTACTCCCGCAATGTCCTCAACAAACCGGTCATGCGGACCGATTGGATCGAAGGTGAGGCGCTGTTCCTGCTGGTGCTTCTGACCTTGGCCTACGCCTATAGCCGCGACGCCCATGTTCGCGTGGATATCCTGCGGGAGCGCCTTTCGCCGCAGGTCCAAGCCGTCCTGGAACTGACCGGCATCCTCCTTTTCGCGCTTCCCTTTGTCGCGGTTACGGTCTGGTTCGGCATCGATCGGGTGACGGCAGCCGCCGAAATCGGCATGAGGTCCGTCTTGGCTTTTGGAAGGGCCTGGGGTTGGATCATTCAAAGCGCCCTTCCTTTGGGTATCGTTTTGATTGGATTAGCGTGCCTCGTCGCGGCCGGGCGAAACCTGCGCTTTCTGTTGACCGGCAGGGGTCGACCGGTGCCAGAGCCCGAGGCATCGTTATGAGCCCGGTAGAGCTCCCCCCGAGAACGGCTTGACGTATTTCTACCGCGGCATACTGCCGATACAATGCCTGCAGATGCTCGCTATCGCGCTAATGCTGATTTGGCCGGCGCTGGCCACGCGGTTGCCCGTCACCGCTTACGGCAATTAAGTCAATCGAATGGCCGTCGGGCGACCAGAAGGACCACATCAACCTCGACAACCGGCGTGTCGGCCTGATTGAACATGATGTGATTGAACGTCATCAGGCCGCGGTCGGGTTTGCCCAAGGACCGTCGGGCATGCCGCAGGGTCGCTTGCAGCTTAAGCTGATCGTTCGGTCGGACGGGCGCGGTGAAGTGAACATTGTTCAGGCTCAGCGTCGCTAGCTGCGCCAAGCCGTCCTCGGCATCGAACCGCAGCTTGTTCCAATAGGAGAGGATTTGTCCGCCCGGCGCGACCAAGCCGCCGAAGATCGAAAGCTTCGCGGCTTCCGGATCCACGTGATAAGGCCGCGGATCATAGCGGCGGCTATAACGGATGATCTGCGTCTTAGTGACGTCCATGGGGCCGGCGGACAAGCTGTCGCCAACCTTCAAATCGTCATAAAAAATTTCGTTGTCGGCCATAACGTTAATAGCCGTCAATTTGACACGCGGACCCGCGCGCCGTCAAAGCTATTTCTAGCGGGAGGAAGCCGGCGCGCGGGTCCGTTCGGCCGCTGTCAGGCGACAGGTGCCGCCACCGCGACGACGGCGAAACCGATCATAAGCAGGGCGCCAATACGTTCGATCGGGCGGGCCAGCTGGCTCATTGCCCGGCCGGAAAAGGCGCCGACCAAGGTGGCGCCGCCCTGCGCCACCGATACTCCCACCAAAACGGTCGCGACGACGAGCGCGACACCGGTGCCATGGAGTAGCGCCGCGGGTACGAACTGCGGCAATAGCGCGAGAAGGAAGACCAGGTTGTAGGGACTGGACATCCCCACGACGAGGCCGGCGCAGCAATCTTTGAGGCGTGCCTCGCGCGACACCAAACTGTCTTCACCGGTGCCGGCGCTCGGGAGGATCATCTTGATCCCAAGCGCCAACAGCGCGCAGGCCCCCAGCCACTTCATCACCGTAAACACCGTATCCGACATTGCGAATAGGCCAAGCATGACCAACAAGGCCGAAGTCGCCAGAATGATGTTGGCCAGCAGTACACCGATGGTTACGTTCAAGCCCGCTTTCATCCCGTCCCGCGCGGAACGGCCGACTGTCAGGGCGATCACCGGACCGGGCATGGCGGCATTAATTGCGGCGGCTATGGCGATAGCCGAAATCGTCCCTAGTTCCATGGCACTCACCCCCAGATACGTTCTGTGCCGAAAAATATTTCTAGGGATAAAGGTAGGTCTCCACAGCACCTGGCGGTATCGGCTGCCTGCAGTAATAAACCTGGTACATATGCAGTATTCTGTGCCGATTTGGATGACGCACAATCCGCAAATCGGAAAATATGCCATGAACGCGCGTCTCGAGCGCGAACATTGGACAACACGGCTTGGCATCACGCCAATGAAGATGCGTAGGCATTTTGATTCGATCTATTGCAAACTTGATCTATCCATCAAAATTAGGCTTCTGCGCGGTCTGGAAGGCGCGGAGCCGCGTTCGACAGGTGCCGAGACCGCACCGAACTGCCAAGCTGGTCGCCATCGCCAACGGCGAGCATGTCTTGACGACGCGGACGGCCGAGCTACCAGGCAACTGAGATTCACGCGCCGGCGACGAACCGGCCCGCTCTGTTTCCGCTGTGCCCGCCCTGCGACCAAGTCAGACAGCCGTTGACGATGACTTGGTCGATACCGGCGGAGAGCTCCGTCGGCTTTTCGAAGGTGGCGCGGTCGATCACCGTCTCCGGATCGAAGACGACGATGTCGGCAAACGCCCCCTCGCGCAGAACGCCGCGGTCGGCCAGGCCGAAGTTACCCGCCGACAGGCCGGTCATCTTATGCACCGCCGTCTCCAGGTCGAACAGACCTTCGTCCCGACAATAATGGCCCAGGACACGGGGAAAGGTCCCCCAAAGCCGGGGATGCGGATGCTCGTCATGGGGCAGGCCGTCGGAGCCGACCATGGTCGGCGGATAGGCCAGAATGCGACGCAAGTCGCCCTCGTCCATCTGAAAGTAGATCGCGCCCGCCGGCGCCAGCTTGCGGGCGGCATCGGTCAGGGAACAGTCCCAGTCGACGGCGATACGGTCGAGGTCGCGGCCCGCCATCTCCGGGTGAGGTGTCGACCAAGTCACCATGATCCGGACATCGGGATCGACCATCTCCGGCTCCAGCACCGTCGAGCCGGCAGCGTAGGGATAAGCATCCAACGACACCTGCTGTTCGGCCCGCGCGGCCTCGATCATCGGCAGGGTCTCGCGGCTGCGGCCGAAGTTTTTCGGCCCGGCGCATTTATGGTGGGAGATCACCACGGGTGCCTGCGCCCGGTTCGCGGTTTCGAAAGTTTCGCGCAGGCTATCGAGGACGCCGTCATGTTCGTCACGCATATGGGTGGTGTAGACACCGCCTTTGTCCGCCAGCAGTTCGGCCAAGGCCACCACTTCGTCCATGTCGGCCGCCGCGTTGGGTTTGTACCAAAGCCCGGTGCTGAAGCCGATGGCGCCGGCCTCCAAGGCGGCCGCCAGCCGTTCGCGCATCACGTCGATCTCCGCCGCCGTTGCCTTGCGGTCGACCCGGTCCATGGCACCGACCCGAAGCGTGCTATGACCGACCAGGGCGGCGATATTGACGCCGGGACGGGCCGCGTCGACGGCTTCCGCGTAATCCCCCATGCCGGAGAAACGGAAGTCGGACCGGTCGCCCAATAAATTCATGGGCGGTGCCGGATCGCGATCTGTCAATGGCGCCAAACTGACGCCGCAATTGCCCCCGATAACCGTGGTCACGCCCTGGCTGATTTTCATGGTCATGTCCGGTTTGACCAACACAGCGTTATCGTCGTGCGTGTGAACGTCGATGAATCCCGGTGCCACGATGCGGCCTGTCGCATCGATCGAGGTCTTGGCGCGACCGAGACGACCCGGCTCGCCAATCGCGACGACGCGGTCGCCGGTAATCGCGACGTCTGCCGCAAACCGAGGCCGGCCGCTTCCATCGACAACGGTACCGCCGTGTATCAGAATATCGTGTATTAGAACTTCTTGCATGATAGCGTCCTGTTCACAACTAAGTGAGGGGCGTTGAAGATGCCCGGGAGACGGCAAATATCATCTCTTATCAACGCGTCCATAACAACAATAAGAGGACCGGATATGTCACAGGATTCCAGTCAATTCGTCGGCAGCATCCCTGAAAACTACGATCGGGGCCTGGGGCCGCATATTTTTGAAGACTACGGGCGGGAAATCGCCCGCCGCGCAGCCGATCGCGGCGCCAAGCGGGTGTTGGAGCTCGCCGCCGGCACCGGTATCGTCAGCCGCTATTTGCGCGACGCGCTACCGTCGGAGGTCGAGCTGACCGTCACCGATCTGAACCCACCGATGCTGGAGGTTGCCCGCAATAAATTCAATGGCGCGGATCGTGTCGAATTCCAGCCGGCAGACGCTATGGATCTACCGTTCGACGACAACAGTTTCGATTTGATCGTCTGCCAGTTCGGCGTCATGTTCTTCCCGGATCGACCGGCGGCATTTTCGGAAGCGCGGCGCGTGCTACGACCCGGCGGCCATTATCTTTTCAATGTTTGGGGTTCGATGGCACGGAATCCGTTTTCGCGGATCGCCTACGACGCCGGCGCCCAGTTCTTCCCGGACGACCCGCCCGGCTTCTACAAAGTGCCGTTCGGCTATCACGATCCCGCCGCGGTGCGCCGGGATATGGCGGCGGGTGGGTTCCAGGATCTGGCCCACGAGGTCATCGAGATCGACAAGGCTGTCGCAGATTACGAGCTATTCGCGACCGGTATGGTCTTCGGTAATCCCCTGGCGGACGAGATCGGCAACCGCGGCGGCAATGCCGCCCACGTCCAGGCCGCGATCCGGGCAAATCTGGAACGGCAATTCGGCCCGACGCCGAGCACCATGCCGCTACAGGCGATCTTCTTCGAAGGTCGCGCTTAACCGAATGCGGCTAAGTTCTGACTCATATGGTAACCGCCGATGGCGATGCTGACGACGCCGATGGCGCCCTGAAGCAGGCGATTGAGGCCGGTGGCGAGCCGGCCGGTTACCGCCAGCGGCAAGGCGACGATGCTCGACAGCGCGACCATGCCGAGAATGGAGCCTAGCGAGAACAGGGCGATCATCGCCAATCCCGCCCAGCCGCCGGCCGGTGCCGACAAGGCAATCAAGGCGGCGGAGCCGGCCAGACCATGCATCATGCCGATCACTAGACTGCGCCGAACGCCGTGACGCTCGTGCTCATGATCGTGATGATTCGGATCGTGCGCCTGCCTTTCATTCTCGTGGCTATGGGCATGGAAATGGACCGTCCCGCCGCGATGGCGATGGACGTGGAAATGAATGCGCGACTTCCAGAGCCGGTATAGAACCGAAGCGCCCAGCAAAACCAGCATGACGCCGACAGCAAATTCCAGCGCATTGCTCAATCCCGCCGGCACCTGCCCTCGCAGCAGGACCACGGCACCGGCAAAAGCGCCGAGCGCTAGGGCATGGCCCACACCCCACATCAGGCCGTGACGGGCGATGCCGGCAATCTTGCGCCGATCGGCAGCCAAACTGGCCACGGCGGCGAGATGATCCGCCTCCATGGCGTGTTGCAGGCCGAGTAGGAAACCGAGGGTGAGAATGGCTGTCATTTGGTGAGTACATCCCGAAGGTGAGCGCACAGCAATAGAGATGTCGGTAAAGTCTGGCAAGCGCGATTGCTCCCCTGCCCCCGACTGTGATAGCGTCGCGCTTTCGTCGCGGCGCGGAAGCCGGTGCTCCGGTCCTCGGATCGGATAGTCCGACACTGCCCCCGCAACTGTGAACGGCGAGGAAATGGGAAAACGCCACTGCCGGCCCAGCCGGTGGGAAGGCCCCATAACCGACGACCCGAAGTCAGGAGACGCGCACGGCGAGCAATGACCTGAGCCTCGGAGGGAGGGCGCATATGTCATGCCGGCGCAGACAGTCTTGATTTTGGGCGGAGCCCGTTCGGGCAAAAGCCGTTTGGGCGAACGCTGGGCCGAGGCCTTGGGCGACGCCCCCACCTACATCGCCACCGCCGAAGCCCATGACGACGAAATGCGGGCGCGGATCGCCGAGCACAAGGCGCGCCGCGATTCCCGCTGGCGCACTATCGAAGCGCCCTACGATCTAACGGATGCCCTGGCTGCGACCGACCCAGCGCAACCGGTGCTGGT
>CBDCGJ010000066.1:0-59783 GCA_965216645.1 Alphaproteobacteria bacterium
CCGGTACTCCGGCGGCGGAACGACGGTCGAGCAGCTGGTGATCGAGGAGACCATGGGAACCGACTACGCATCAGCCGCGAAGGCGCTCGTGTTCGATCCGCTCGGCATGTCCCGGAGCACCTACGAGAACCCGATTCCGGCGTCGCACGGAAACATCGCGAAGGCGCACGACGGCCTGGGTCGTCCCGGCGCGCTGCCCCGTGGCTACGAGGCCATGCCGGAGAACGGTGCCTCGGGACTGTGGACGAGCCCCAGCGACTACGCGAGGCTCGTGATCGCGTTCATCGAGTCCTACAACGGGGCGGAGGACTCCTTTATCAGCCTCGGGGCTGGCGGAGGACATGATGACGCGGGTGACGCCGTCTGAGTTCGGTCTGGGTCCGGAGATCGCCGGCGAGGCGGGCATGCTGAGGTTCCGGCACGGCGGAGCGAACAACTCCTACAGGGCCTACATGGAAGGCCACCTCGTGACGGGCGATGGGGTCATCGTGTTTACCAACGGCACGCGCGGTCACCTTCTCTACGCGGAGATCATCCGGGCGGTGGCGGCGGCGGAGGGCTGGAGCGAGGCCTGGTCAGACGAACCGCTGACGGGCTGACGGAAGACCCGCTATCCCCGGGTCCGCACCGTCCGATCGTCGTCGCCGTCGAGATACCGGCCGGTGATGCCGGAGACGGCGCCGGCGGCGTCCCGTTCGAATCTCAGACGGAACGAATCATTCTCCGCGAAGACGAACGTGCGGTCGTCCATGGCGTAGAGACGTCTCGGCGTCGGGTCCGGCGTACCATCCCGGTAGTAGTAGAGCGCTCCCGATCGCATCTCGATGTGTCGGGTCTCGTACGTCCCGACGTACTCCGCCAGCGTTTTCGCTGAAACGTCCGCCGGAACGGCGAGCGCCCCGGCCCACGCCGCCTTCCAGGCGTAGAGGTCCGACCAGTACGGATCGGGCCGCATCCGCTCGAGCCCGTCCCGGAACGCGGATTCGCTCTCCGAGTATCGCCGGGCGGATGCCAGGGCGACGCCGAGCCGGTCGTGCACGAACGGCTCGTTCGGGTATTCGTCGGCAAGCGCCTCGTATAGATCGGCAGCATCCTCCGCGTGCCCCAGGCCGACGAGATCCTGACCGACCGCGTCGAGAAACGCCCACTCCTCCGGATGCCAGCGCCGGACGTCGGCATCGGGAATCGAGTCTCGAAGCGCGCGTCCGGCCGTCAGGCCCTCGGTCACGACGGCCGCCACCACGCGGCCTCTCGGGCTGTCGAAGGGCTCGTACCCGAGGAACTCGTACGGCGAGGCCGAGTCTCCGATGATCAGCCGGGTCAGCGCCGGAGCCGCGCGCTCGAGATTCTGCGAGTTGCCCAGCAGGACTACGGCGACGCCCGGGCCCGGAAACCCGATGTGATAGTTGGCGGCGCCTCGATCGTTTCCGGTGTGAAAGAACGCCCGGCCGTGGTCCGAGTCGATCAGTCCCCAGCCGAGTCCCCAGGACGGGGTCCGAAGCCCTGGCGGCGCCGTGACCTGGCTGAGGGGTCCGAACATCCGGGCGTGCCGGGTCTCGACCTGGGGCGTGAAGACCGCCTCGCTCATGCGTGGGGTGAGGCCCTCGCCCCCCATGACCGCCAGCAGGAAACGCGCGTAGTCCTCGGCCGTGGTCTGCGCGGACCCGGCGGCGTTCGCCTCGTCGCGGCGCTCCTTTCCGATCGGGTTCAGGTAGTGGTCGTGGTCGATCGCGTGGTTCGCCTCGAACCGCGGCCGAAAGACGAAGCTGGTCCTCGTCATCCCGAACGGCTCGAAGATGCGTTCGCTCGCGAGATCCTCCAGGTCGCGTCCCGTGACTTCTTCGACGACGAGCTGCAACAGGGCAAAGCCCTCACCGGAATACCCGTGACGGGACCCCGGTTCGTGGATGAAGCGGAGCCGTCCCTCCGGTGTGAACCAGCGCCAGTTCGGGAAGCCTGTCGTGTGGGTGAGCGCCATCCGGGGCGTCAGAAGATCGACCCGCTCCTCTCCCTCGAGGTCCGTGTAGAAGTCGTATTCGTGGAGGGGGCGCGGCAGGTAGGACACCAACGGGGTGTCCAGATCGAGCAGGCCGTCGTCCACCAGGCTCGCTACCAGATAGGCGAACAGCGTCTTGCTGAAGGACAGGGCCGCGAAGACGGTTTCGCGGTCTACGGGATCCGGCGCACCGGCTTCGCGGAGCCCGAACCCTCGTGACCAGGCAATCTCGCCGTCGCAGATCACGGCGACCTGGAGGCCGGGGAGCCGGGCCTGTCTCATGATCTCCTCGATGCCCGTCTCTAGCCGCTCGATCGCGATGCGGGAGCCGTCGAGTCGGGCGACGGCGGGATCGGCGTCCGGCTCGGCGCCGGAGCACGCGGTCGACGCGGCCAGCAGGACTCCGCACAGCGCTCGGTTTCGGGTCTCCTGCATTCGTGGGTCCTCCATTCGATGGCCTCCGGTCCCGGTTCGTCCGATCATACCCGCGGACGTATTGCGCATTCGGCCCGGCTGTGCCCACCGGGGCTCGATGGAGCGCCTCAGCCCGATTCTCATGACCGCGCTGACCGCCGGCCTCGCGTTGATCCCGCTTGCGCTGGGCATGGGCGAGCCGGGCAAGGAGATCCAGGCGCCCCTCGCCGTCGTGGTGCTGGGCGGCCTTCTCACGTCGACGGCGCTGAACATGGTCGTCGTTCCCGCCCTGTTCCTGAAGTACGGCAGGCTCCAGCCGGCCATGGCCGCGGAGCCTGGAAGTGATTCACTTGTTTCTGTCGGAACCGAAGACCCAGGAGAGGATCCCCGATGAGACTCAGCAGACGCGTACTCGTGACCCTGGCCGTGCTCTCCGTCGCAGTTGTCGCGACGGCGAGAGCCCACACGATGTTCCTGAAGCTCGAGAGTTTCTTCCTCGAGCCGAACTCCGAAGCGACCGTCGCACTTCTGAACGGAGACTTCGACAACAGCGAGAACGTGATCGCCCGGGACCGGATGCTGGACGTCAGCATCGTCGGCCCGGACGGCACCGTGAATCCTCCCACGTCCGCGTGGCGAGACACCGCGATGTTCCACTGGGACGCCGACAGCGTAGACACCGCCCTCCTCAGCTTCCGAACCGGAGGCGCTGGCACGTACGTCATCGGTGTGTCTACAGCGCCGACCGTGTTCACGCTGACAGCGCAGGAGTTCAACGACTATCTGGTGCACGACGGCGTCACGGATGCGATCGAGCAGCGGGAGCGTGCCGGAAAGACCAACGACGAGGCGACCGAGCGGTACAGCAAGCACGTGAAGGCCGTCGTGCAGGTCGGCGACTCGAAGGACGACGGATGGCAGCACGAGCTCGGGTATCCGATCGAGTTCATCCCGCTACAGAACCCCTATGACCTGTCCGTGGGAGACGAGCTCGAGGTGCGGCTTCTGCGGGCCGGGCAACCCGTCTCCAATCAGATCGTCTACGCGAACAACGAGTTCAACCACGCGCACGATGACGCGGGCGGGCACGTGGAGGCTGTTACGACGCGGACGGACGGATACGGCATCGCCAAGATTCCGATCAGTGGCGGCGGCCGCTGGTACGTCCGGACCATCCACATGGTCGAGACGAACTCCGAACCCGACGTCGACTACGAGTCCAACTGGGCGACCCTCACGTTCGAGATCCGCTGACGCGACATCGGGATGCAGCCCGCCGCGCATTATCTGGTTTCGGAACCGTCGAACCGCTCTATTGATAGGCTCGGGAAACGGCGAGGGCGGGAGACGGACGGCACGGAAACTCAGTGACCTTCGGGCACGTCTGGCCTCGAGCGGCCAGACGTGAACGGAAGCGATACCAGAGCCGGGGCTGGGGAGATCCCCGGGCGAAAGTGCCTGTCGTGGACCGTGTGAATCACGGTCACGATCTTCGGAACCCCTCAACCACCCGGAACCGAGTTGTCCGAACTTCTCGATCGTCTGAAAAAGGACCTCGCTGGTCGCTACGCCATCGAGGGGGAGCTCGCCTCGGGAGGCATGGCCACCGTCTACGTGGCCCGCGACCTCCGCCACGATCGCACGGTCGCGCTCAAGGTCATGCGGCCCGAGCTGGCCCAGGCGCTCGGCCCCGAGCGGTTCCGGCGCGAGGTCCGAATCGCCGCGAACCTGTCTCATCCGCGAATCGTCCCGCTGTACGACTCCGGCGAGGCGGCCGGGACGTTCTTCTACGTCATGCCGCGCGTTGCGGGTGAGACGCTTCGCACGCGGCTGAAGCGGGAGAAGCAGCTCGGGCTCGACGAGGCGCTGCGGATCGCGCGCCAGGTCGCGGATGCGCTCGATTACGCGCATTCGCAGGGCGTCATTCACCGCGACATCAAGCCCGCGAACGTCCTGCTCGATGGCAAGCACGCGCTCATCGCGGACTTCGGCGTCGCACGCCCGCTGGATGTGACCGGGGAAGGCGACCGCAAGCTGACCCAGACCGGAATGGTCATGGGGACGCCGGACTACATGAGTCCGGAGCACGCGAGCGGCGAGGAGGAGATCGACGGGCGCAGCGACCTGTACTCGCTCGGCTGCCTGCTCTACGAGATGCTGGTGGGTCAGCCCCCGTTTACGGGTCCCTCGACGGAGAGCATCGTCGTCCAGCACGTGAGCGCCGAGCCGAACCTCGTCACGACGATACGCCCGAGCGTGCCGCCCGAGGTCGCCGCGGCGGTCCAGCGGGCGCTTCAGAAGACGCCGGCGGACCGCTTCTCGACGTGCGCCGAGTTCGCAGACGAGCTCGAGCTCGCGGCCGCCCACGTTCGGGTGTCTGGCCCGCTCGCCACCGGCAGCCGAGAGGCGGCGGCGACGGCCCGTCCGCCCGCGAAGAAGGGCCTCGCCGTCCCCGTGGCGCTCGGTCTGGCCGTCGTGCTGGTGGGGATGTTCGCGGTCTGGCGGCTCACCGGCCCACCGGCCGCCGCGAACGGCCGTGGCATCCCGATGACCGTCATCCCGTTCGAGAACCTCGGGCCGGAAGACCAGAGCTACTTCGCCGTGGGGATCGCCGACGAGATCACCGCCCGACTCGCCGGCGTGGACGGGTTGTCCGTGATCGCGCGCCAGAGCGCGATCGAATACGTGGATTCCCCGAAGACACCGCAGGAGATCGGGGATGAGCTCGGCGTGGACTACTATCTGAGCTCGACGGTCAGCTGGCAGGAGGCGAGCGACGGATCGAGCACCGTCCGCGTGCGGCCGCAGCTCGTCCGGACGTCCGATGGAAGCTCCGTGTGGGGCGAGGTCTACGATCGCGACCTCACCGAGGTGTTCGCGGTCCAGTCGGACATCGCCGAGAAGGTGGTCAGCGCGCTCGGCGTGGCCCTTCTCGAGCCCCAGAGAGAGGCACTCGGCGCCGAACCCACGGACAACCTCGACGCATACGATTTCTACCTGCGCGGCAACGACTACCTCAGGCGTCCCGTCAGCGAGGCGACCCTCGATGCGGCGGCCGACCTGTACGACCGGGCTCTCGGCCTCGACCCCCGATTCGCCCTGGCCGCCGCGAAGCTCTCGGTGGTCCACTCGAACATGTATTTCTACTACTACGACCGGAGCCAGGATCGACTGGATGCCGCCCGGGCCGCCGCCGAGCTGGCGCTCGACGTCGACTCCGAGCTGCCGGAAGCGCACATCGCGATGGGGGAGTACCACTACCGCGGCCACCTCGACTACGAACGGGCGCTCTCGTCGCTCGAAGAGGCCTTTCGCCAGCGCCCGAACGACAGCGAGCTGCTCCTCAACATGGGCGCGATCGAGCGTCGGAGAGGGAACTGGGAGACGGCGGTAGAGCACTTCACGCGCGCATCGGATCTCGATATCCGGCTCGAGCGCAACGCCCTGCAGGTGGGTGTCACGTACATTTACCTGGGTCGTTACGACGAGGCCGAGAGGTATTTCGATCGGGCGATCTCGCTGGCTCCCGACCAGCTGCGTCCCCGCGTCTGGCTGGCGCGGTCGCGGATTTCGTCCGTCGGCGACACGGCCAGTGCGCGACGGCAGTTCAATGCCGGCGGATGGATGTCGCCGCGGGAGCTCGACCCGCAGTACTGGTGGCACTGGGCCGTCTTCCGCGTGCTGGATGGCGCCTCGGATTCCAACCTGGAGCGCCTCGAAGGCCTGCGTGCCTCCGCGGATGCCGCGTTCTGGCACACGTCGATGGCAGAGCTCCACGCGATGCGCGGGGATGCCGATCTGAGCCGCTCCCACTACGACTCCGCTCGCGTGATCCTGGAGGAGCGCACTCGCGCCCTCCCGGACGAGGCACGATTCCATAGCGAGCTCGGGCTCGTGTACGCCGGTCTCGGCCGGGCCGCGGATGCCGTCCGCGAGGCGAGGCGAGGGACCGCCCTCCTGCCGATCGAGCGGGAGGCCGTGCTCGGACCCGATTGGGCCCGGAACCTTGCCCAGGTCTACGCCTCGACGGGGAGGCTGGACGACGCCGTCGAAGAGCTCGGGATGCTCCTGAACAGCAGATCCACGCTGACCGCCCACTGGCTGCGACTCGATCCGATCTGGGATCCCTTGCGCGGTCATCGCGGGTTCGAAGCCCTTCTCGCGGCGGCGAACGACTGATGGCGACCCGCTCGCTCGCAGGCCGCGCACCCCTCGCCGGAACGGACGCGGGACTGGCGGAGATTCGCCACCGCGAGATCCCCGGGCGCGGGACCTTCCGGGCGGGGGGAGGTCCGTTCCGGTACACGATCCGGGTGCTGGCCCCCGAGCACGCCGATGAGGTCTGGCGGCTCCAGGAGAAGGTGCTGGAGCCGCTGGACCCGCCACTGCCGCTCTACGTTCGCGAACCGGAGTTCTTTCGAAGGTGCATGACCGAGTCGGGCTGTGTCGTCGGGGCGTTCCACCAGGGACGCCTCGTCGCGTACGCGACGCTCCACGCACCCGGAAGAACGGAGGAAAACCTCGGGGCGGATCTGGGCCTGTCATCCGCCGAGCTCCCGTTCGTGGCACACCTCGCCGGATCGGCGGTCGATCCCGACTACCGGGGAAACCACCTGCAGTCCGTACTCGTCGAGCTGCGCGAGACGTTCGCGAGAGAGGCGGGCTTCAGGCACCTCTGCGGTGAGGTGATCCCCGGGAACGCGGTGAGCATTCGGAACCACCTCTCCGTGGGCTATTACCTCAAGGCGTTCAGAATCGACCGGCTCGGAGAGCCGAACTTCGTGCTGGACAAGGAGCTCCGCGGCCCCCGGCCCCTCCTGCCCGTCTCGCTGACGGAGGCCCGAGTCGACGACGTGGAGGAATACCGTCGAATGATGCGTGACGGTCGCTGGGGGTTCCGCACTACGGAACGCGACGGTGCGACCTGGATCAGCTTCGGACGTTTCGCCTCGTCCCGCTGATCAGCCCGTCGGACGCCGCGCCGCGCTCAGCCCTTCTTCATGCCCAGCACGATCCCCACGATCCCGAGCGCCACGAGCGCTCCGGAAATCGCGGGGTGAACCTGGCGCTCGGTCTCGAAGGTCGCGGAGACGGGGCCGGCCGATACCGTCTCCTGGCCGGGGATGCCGACGCCCAGCAGGGCCAGAGCTCCGAGAACGAGGAGGACGATGCCTCCCAGGGTGAACGCGTTGATCTTCATGGGTTACCTCGGCGTGCGCAGCGATAGGTTCGATCCGCCCCCAAGAGAGCATGTCCGGGCTAAAGCCGGAAGACATGCCGGCCGTCACGTCTCGGACCGGGGAATCGTTGAGCGAATGTCCGCCACCACGGAATGCGCAGCAGTGCTGCGCTCTTGAGCTTCACCAGGGAGAGAGCGTGAACGGAATCGCGAAGACACTCGCCGTCGGGCTCGCGGCACTGGCGACGATGAGCGGCTGCGGAGGCTCCGACGCGCTGTCGGGACTGAGAGAGAACCCGGATCTCGAGTACGGCGGAGGGGACTTCTTCCTCCTCATGGATCATCAGGACTTCATCCGCGGGTACACGGTGCACGTGCCCGCCGCGGCATCGGGGTCGCAACCGGCCCCGCTGTTATTCGTGCTGCACGGGGCCGGTCAGGACGCGCCGGGCGTTCGAGCGCTGGCGGGGATCGAGACGCTGACCGACGCGCTGGGCTGGATCGTGGTCTACCCGGACGGAGTCGAGGAAACCTGGGCCGTCGGCACGTCGACGGCAGCCGATGTCCTGGGGGTGGACGACATCGGCTTCCTTCGAAGGGTGATCGGCACGATCGACTCGCAGCTCAACATAGACCGCGAGAGGGTGTTCGCGGCCGGGTTGTCCAATGGAGCGCTGATGACCCACCGGATCGCCTGCGACATGGCCAATGACGTGCGCGGTATCGCGGCGGTGGCAGGCGCGATGTACAGCGGGCTCGCGAGTCGATGCTCCCCCGCCCGTCCCGTGGCCGCGCTGTTCTTCAACGGCGACGACGACGAGTTCTTTCCCTGGGCGGGGTATTCGGCCGGCGACGGCGAGCGAATCATGGGGGTTCCCGAGACGGCCCAGTGGTGGGCCGACGAGAACGGCTGCACCGGGCCGGTCGTCATCGACCTTCCCGACACGACGGCGGACGGGACGACCGTCGATCAGGTCGACTACCCGGTCTGCTCCTCCGGCCAGCCGGTACGCATGTACGTCATCGAGAACGGCGGCCATACGTGGCCGGGACGTGGCGGCATCGGTCTGACGTCGATGGACATCGATGCCAACACCGAGATGCTGCGGTTCTTCGGGGCGGACCTTCCCTGAGCGTCACGCGTCTTCGCGCCTGGCAGGGGCCGGGGGGGGAAGCTCGACCACACCCAGCTCGGCCGCGATGTCGATGAGCAGTCGCTCGATCGGCCCCAGGGCCGCCCTTTCCGCCAATACGCGGCGTACGGTGCTCGTGGCCCCCGTGTAGATGTTGTCGACGCCTCGACTCAGCATCGCCGATACCCGAACCGGATCGTCGACGGTCCACACGTGGACATCTCGGCCCAACCGGTGTGCCCCCCGGACGAAGCCGTGGGTCGCCAGCTCGGGAGGGACGGCGTAGAAGTCGGCCTCGAGGCGCAACGCATCGCCGAGGGTCGCTGCGAGGAGCAGGCCGATCTCGAGATCCGGCCGGCCTGCGGCGGCCTCCGCCATCCGTCGGTGATCGAACGACATCAGCATCACCTGCTCGGCCATGCCGTATCGGTCGACGAGCTCGATCACCCGCCTCGCGAGCCCCCGATCTGGCCCGAAGTACTTGAGCTCGATCGTCACGCCGATCCGCCCTCGACACGCCTGCAACACTTCCTCCAGTGTGGGTGGCGGCGTCCCGGCGAAGGTCGGATCGAACCAGCCGCCGACGTCGAGCCGAACCAGGTCCGCGAGGTCCGCCTCCTCCGCCCGGATGCTCGACCCCGCCACACGGATGAAGTCTCGATCGTGGACGACGATCACGCGGTCGTCAGCCGTGAGCTGTACGTCGATCTCCACCCAATCGGCGCCGAGCTCGATGGCGCGCGCGATCGCGGGGAGCGTGTTCTCGGGAGCCTCGTGCTTGGCCCCGCGGTGCGCCGTCACCTCGGCGGCGGGGTCGATCCCGATCCGATTCACCAACGACCCGGCGAGCGAGACGAGTCCGACGGTCGCCGCGATCCCGATGCCCCACGCGATGCGGGTCCGCCCGACGTTCCACCGGACCCCATCGAGGGCCGCCAGGCGCCGGGGGGTGGCCACGGGAGGGTCGAGGGCGCGGATCGGCCAGTACAGGCGAACCAGGAGCACGGCATAGACGGCGATCGACGCGGCCGCGGTCGCCAGCTGGATCAGGACGCCGAGCCCCGCCGTGACCGCGGCCCCGAGAGCGACCACCGCGAGGCCCGAGTCGAGCGGGATGAGCAGTCGCGCGATCGCACCCGTCAGGAACGTCGATATGCCACTGAGGGCGATGCTCGCGAGAAGCCAGGCGAGGTGCCAGGCGACGAGGGGCGTCAGGCGACCGCTCGTGCGGCGGTCGCTCTCGCTCAGCGAGCGTCGGGGGCTCGACCCTTCGAAGAGCAGGATCGGGATCGCGAAAGCCCAGCGGAGCAGTCGGGTGAGGGCGAGCGCGGCGCCGACGCCGAGAGCCACGGCGATCATCGCCGCCGCGATCCAGAACTCGCGCGGTCGGCTCGTCAGATAGAAGTAGATGTCGTGTTCGGTGAGGAGCCACGCGTAGACCGCCGCGCTGATCGCGACCGGCGCGGCCAGGATGAACGTGAGGCGGACGATCGCGCGCGCCGCCACCTCGACGAGCCCGGGGAACGCCCTCACGACCACGCGGATGGCACCGCGAGGCCAGAGGCTGTAGCCCATCATACGCCCGGCCGGAATCACGACCAGCGCGGACGTCTCGGCGAAGTAGGTCGCGCCGGCGAGCGAGCCCACTACCAGGATCGTCGCAAGGCCGGCGGGACTTAGGAAGAAGAACACGATCGAGTAGTCCGCGACTACGCCGACGCCTGCTCGCCGCAGAAACCAGTCGAGGACGAACGCGATGACCGGAACCGCGAGCGCCAGGGAAAGGACCCGTACGGCGACGTCCGTCAGGATGAGGCGCCAGCCGATGCGACCGAGGTCCTCGAGGAGGTCGGGCAGCAGACGGCGAACCGCCCATTCCCAGGGGTAAGACTCCGTCTCGCGCATACGTCTCCGTCCTCGAGGAATCAGCAGCATAACGGGGGCACCGCGGACCACAAACCGCCTGACTGACGCAAACCGGGCGCAGCGCCCGTATCGTTCAATGGCCCCCGAACTGACGACGGAGAACGCCCGTGTCCGACCGAACCTCGCTGCCGAGCCGTCTTTTCATCTCTCTCGCGATGTGCCTGTGTGCGGCCGTCGCCTGCGCGCCCGACGATTCCGCGCCCGACGGGTCCCACGCGTCGGACTGGCGCGCGTACGGCGGAGATGCCGGAGGGTCCCGGTATTCGCCGCTGACACAGATCAATCGCGAGACCGTGGAGGATCTCGGTGTCGCCTGGTCGATACGCACCGGCGACTTCACGCATGATGACGGTTCCGAGGTGCCGGCCACGGGCTGTGCTGCCTGCCACCAGGGTGACTCGAAGTTCCAGACCACGCCGATCCTGGCCGATGGCCGGCTCTACGTGAGCACCCCCACGAACCGGGTGCTGGCTCTCGATCCGCGGGATGGGAGCGAACAGTGGCGTTTCGATCCCGAGATCGACGTGGAGATCCGTCGGAACGAGGGCTTCGTTTCGCGTGGCGTGTCTTACTGGGAAGGGGAGCCCGAGCCGGACGGAAGCTGTGGCAAGCGGGTGCTCCTGCCGACGGTGGACGCGCGACTCATCGCGCTCGATGCCGAGAGCGGCAGGCCCTGCGATGCGTTCGGCGACTCGGGCACCGTCCATCTCGATGTCGGAGTCGGCGAGGTCAGGGAAGGGAACTACGGCGTGACGTCGCCACCGGCCGTCGTGGGCGACCTCGTCATCGTCGGGTCGTCGATCGGTGACAACTGGCGGGTTCGCATCGCCCACGGGACCGTGCGGGCGTACGACGTGCGCTCCGGAGCCCTGGTGTGGAGCTGGGATCCGATTCCGCGCTCGAGCGCGGACCCCGCCTGGGACACGTGGCCGGCGGAGACGGCCCGGGAACAGGGGACCGGCAACGCCTGGGCGCCCCTGTCCGCCGACCCGGAGAGGGACCTGGTGTTCGTCCCCACCGGAGCCGCCACGCCCGATTTCTACGGCGGAGTCCGCGCGGGAAGGAACGACTACACGAACTCGATCGTGGCCCTCCGGGCCTCGAGCGGCGAGGTCGTCTGGCACTTCCAGGTCGTGCACCACGACATGTGGGATTTCGATGTCCCCGCCCAGCCCACGTTGATCACGGTTCCGCGGGACGGACGTGACGTCCCGGCCGTGGCGGTCGGCACCAAGATGGGCTTCGTGTTCATCCTCGATCGCGAGACGGGTGAGCCGCTGTTCCCCGTCGAGGAGCGACCGGTGCCGCAGGACGTCGTCCCCGGGGAGTCCCCCTGGTCGACTCAGCCGGTCCCCGTGCTCCCTCCGCCCCTCCACCCCACCAGCCTGTCACCCGACGACCTCTTCGCCCTGACCCCCGGGGACATGGCGGCCTGCAGGGCTCAGGTCGAGGGGTTTCGATTCGGGGAGATCTTCACTCCCCCGAGCACGGAGGGGACCGTGATGTACCCGGGGTACGCCGGGGGCATCAACTGGGGCGGGCTCTCGTTCGACCGCGATCGGAACCTCCTCGTCACCAACGTCATGCGGCTCGCCACGTGGGTCCGGCTGCTGCCCCGTGACGGCGTGGATCTTCCGGGGTCCGCCGACGCGCTACCCTACGGGATGAATCGAGCGGTCTTCGTCGCCCCGAGTGGACTGCCCTGCTCCCCACCGCCCTGGAGCACGATCGCCGCCATCGACCTGTCCTCGGGTCAGATCGCGTGGCAGGAGCCGCTGGGGCAGATCCCGGCGCTGTCGGAGGTGCCGGGTTCGGAGGAGTGGGGCTCCCCCTCGATCGGCGGCTCGGTGGTCACGGCCGGTGGCCTGGTATTCATCGGGGCGGCCATGGACGATGCGATTCGCGCCTTCGACGTCGAGACGGGCGAGGAGCTCTGGAAGGCCGCGCTCCCTGCGGGCGGCCAGGCCACGCCGATGACGTACGAGGTCGACGGGCGCCAGTACGTCGTCATCGCGGCGGGCGGCCACTCGAGCCTGGGGAGCACGCTCGGAGACCACGTCGTCGCGTTCGCCCTTCCCGAGACCCCCTGAACACGAGGCTGCGCCCGATACAACCCTTGCAGGGGCCGTTCCTATCGAATAGCTATACGACCAGTCGTATAGATATTCGATAGGAGGCGGAGTGGCCGTTCAGACCGATCTCGTCAAGGGCACGCTCGACATGCTGATCCTCAAGACGCTGTCGCTTCAGCGGCTTCACGGTCTGGGAATCTCCCGGCGTATGGAGCAGATCACCGACGGCGCATTTCAGGTGAAACCCGGCTCGCTGTTTCCGGCGCTTCACCGGCTCGAGCAGGAGGGGTGGATCGTGGGCTCATGGGGCGAGTCGGAGAACCGGAGACGGGCGAAGTACTACGAGCTGACGGACGCGGGGCGGGCCCGTCTCGGAGAAGAGCGGGCGAACTGGAGCCTCGCCCTCCAGGCCATCGACAAGATTCTCCAGGCCACGTGAGACATCGATGCGATTACACACGGTCGTGCGCAGCCTCGTCCAAACGGTCTTCGGCAAGGAACGCCTGAACGACGATCTCGATGCGGAGCTCGCCAGCTATCTGGAGCTCCTCGTGGCCGAGAAGGAGGCGGCGGGGATGAGCGCCTCGGACGCGCGGCGGGAGGCCCGTCGCGAGCTGGGCGGAGTGGAGCAGGTCAAGGCCGCGGTGCACGATCGGCGGATCGGCGCGGCCCTCGACGGCGTGCTCCAGGACGTCCGGTTCGCGGGCCGGCAGATGCGTCGAAACCCGGGCTTCGCAGCCGTGGCCATCGCGACGCTCGCGCTCGGGATCGGTGCGAATACCGCCGTCTTTTCGGTGGTCTCGGGGGTCCTCATGAGACCCCTGCCATACGTCGACGAAGAGCGGATCGTATCGGTCTGGAACTCGCACGTGGAAGGGCCGCTCGGGCTCTCCGAGCAGGAGTTCCTCGAGTACCGGCAGCTTCAGCAGTTCGACGCTCTCGGCGTGTACACCGCCGGCTCGCTGGCCCTGTCGGGAGACGGCGAGGCGGAGCGCCTCCAGGCGATCTTCGCCGATGCCGCGACCCTCGAGGCCGTCGGATCGCCGGCGATCGCCGGGCGAGTGTTCTCGCGGTCCGAGGACGCGCCGGGAGTCGAGCGCGTCGTGATGATAAGCGAGTCTCTATGGAAACGCCGTTTCGCGCGCGACCCAGAGGTGGTCGGACGTCGCCTGACCCTCAACGGGCTCTCGCGGACCGTCGTGGGCGTGCTCCCGCCGGGCTTTCGCCTGCCCGGCGGTTTCACCGGATCCGCGCCGGATGTGATCGCCCCGCTGGCGCTGGATGTGGCCGCGCCGGACACCCGGAACATCCACTATCTCTCGTCCATCGGACGGCTGGCCGATGGCGTGACCGTCGATCAGGCCAGCGCGAGTCTCGCGGCCGCGGCCACCCGCATGAAGGACCGTCTCGGGACACTGCCCGAGACCTTCTCGGCCAGGGCCGTGCCGATTCGCACCGAAGTCGTCGGAAGCGTCCGCACCGCCCTGCTCGTCCTGCTCGGCGCCGTGGGGCTGGTCCTCCTCGTCGCCTGCGTCAACCTCGCCAACCTCTTGCTCGCGCGCTCGGACGCTCGTGTCCGGGAAATGGCCGTCCGCACCTCGCTCGGCGCGGGCAACCGGCGCCTCGCTCGGCAGCTGTGTACGGAAACCGGCGTCCTGGCGCTCGCGGGCGGCGCCGTCGGTCTTGCCGCGGGACTCGCCGGCGCCCGCGGGCTGGCCCTCCTGAGCCCGCCCGGAATCCCGAAGCTGGAGGGAGCGACGGTCGACCCGCGGGTGTTCACTTTCTGCCTCCTCGCCACGCTGTTCACGGCCGTCGTGGTCGGCCTGTTTCCGGCCCTGCGGATACTCGGGCGTGATCCCGGCGACACCCTGCGCGGAGCGCGCGGGTCGGCGGGAGGCCGGGACGGTGCCCGCGCCCGACGAGGTCTCGTCACCGCTCAGGTCGCGCTGGCGACCGTGCTCGCGATCGGAGCCGGGCTCCTCGCCCGATCGCTGGCGGAGCTGCGGGGGGTGGATCCCGGGTTCGACACGAGCGGAGTGCTGACCTTCCAGGTTTCGTTGCCGAGCGCCGAGTACCCCGGGGCGGATGATGCGCGATCGTACTACGAGCGACTCGAGTCCGAGCTCACGGCCCTGCCGGGGGTGCAGTCCGTCGGCGCCACGACGAGCCTACCTCTCGCTGACGGTGTCGGGGACTGGGGGGTGCGGATTCGCGGTCGCGGTCCGGATGGGTTGGGGGAACAGGGGCCGGCGCCCGACTGGATGGTTGTCACGCCCGGGTACTTCGACGCCATGGGGATTCCCGTGCGCGCGGGGAGGGTCTACGATCGAACGGACGTGCCCGATGGATTCCAGACGGTGGTCATCAGCGAGCAGTTCGCCCGGCGACACTGGCCGGATGCGGACGCGGTCGGGGCCCAGATCCGGATGAGCACCAACATCGACACGCTCTGGCGCACGGTGGTGGGCGTGGTCGCCGACGTGCATCAGACATCTCTCGAGGAGTCGCCTCGTCCCGCGATGTATCTTCCGCACGCGCAGTTCCCATCGACGACGGCGGACATCGTTGTCGGACAGATGACCGTCGCGCTGCGAACGACCCTCGGTGCCCCGGCGCCGATCGCATCCGCTGCCCGTTCGATCGCAGGGGAGCTGGACCCGAACGTCCCCATCGCCAATCTCCGGACCCTGCGGCAGGTCACGGTCGACGCGACGGCGACCCGGATCTTCCAGGGCCTCCTGTTCGGCGGGTTCGCCGCGCTCGCGCTGATTCTGGTCGTCGTCGGCGTGTACGGGGTCACGTCCTACCTGGTGGCCCGACGCACCCGCGAGATCGGGATCCGGATCGCGCTGGGGGCGTCCCCGGGTGGCGTGCGAGCGATGGTGATCAGGGAAGGTGCGACGATGACGGCGATCGGACTCGCGATCGGATTGTCCGGCGCCTGGTTCCTGTCCCGTCTGCTGGCCGGGATCCTCTATGGCGTGACCGCTCGAGACCCCCTCACGTTCCTGACCGTGCCGGTGGTGCTGGCCCTGACGGTGCTGCTCTCGGCCTCAGTGCCCGCGACGAGGGCGGCGAAGGTGGATCCGCAGGAGGCCCTGCGGGCGGAATAGGCCCGATTCAGAAGACGGGACCCATCCGGAAGAACCAGGTCGGCCGATCTCGCTGGAGCCAGGCCCAACCGCCGTGCACGGGGCCCAGCGGCGTGTCGACCGCGGCGAACACCGACCCGCCGAGAAGGAAGTCGCTCGCCCCGATATCGTCGCCCGGCTCCCAGGCGCGGCCCGCTTCCAGAGAGCCCCCGAGGCGAAGGGGCGATCCTTCTCGCCGCCGGGCGGGCGCTCCAGGACGGAAATAGTAGATGAGGCGGCCGAGGCCGCTGTACGACCCCCGGACCGTCCCCCGTTCGGCGGCGCTCAGCCGAAAGAGGCCGCCCAGCGTGAAATCGCTTCCCAGCTCGAGCGAATCGCCGAAGGCGGTCCCTGCTTCAGCGCCGAGGATCACCGTGTGGGACCCGGCCGAGATGGGGACCAGGACGTCGCCGGCCAGCCGGTCGAACCGGCGGCTGCCCCCGAGGAAGTCGCCGAACGCGCCGAAGCTCCACCGCGTGAGGATGCCTCGACTGGGGAAGGCGGGACGGTCGAGTCCGTCGGCCTCGAACCTGACGAATACGTTCGTCAGCGCGCGCGCCTCCTGAACGGCATCGTCGTTCCCGCCCGACCGATCGACGTCCACACGGCCCGTCCGGATTCCGAGGCTCGTCTCTCCCCACGTCCCGAGCCGTACCCCCCCGCCCGCCTCGATCCCGATGTCGCCGACATCGACGATCTCCGTCCCCTCCCCGCGCGGGATGAGCTCGTCGTTGCGCTCGAGATCGCCTTGCAGCGTCGTGAAGAACCTCTCCGCCACGTCCAGGGGCTGGTGCCACTCGAGTCTCGCTCGCTGGCTGGTGCCTACCTGGATCTCCGCCCTGAGGATCCCTCCCCAGCGATTGAGCCGGTCGTGGGTCAGGAGTGCCCTGAGGCTCCAGGTGGCGCTCCCGCGCTGGCGGTCGGCCAGCAGCAGCCCGGTACGGATGATCCCGGGACCCCACGGCTTGTCTCGCGGCTCGAAACCCACGACCGTCCCGTCCGGGGTCCCGGTCAGCGTGAGTCCCGCGCTCGAGAAGCCGCCGTATCCCAGCACCTGGCTGACGCCGTCGGCGAGCTCGTCCCTGTCGAGCACGTCACCCTCCGAGAACGGGAACACGCCGGTCACGACCGCGGGATCCAGGCGGGTTCCATCCCCACTGGCCCGCACCGCGGCGATCCGAATCGAGGCGTCCGCGTCCCAGCTCGCCGTGCGACGGCGGTTCCATGCGTCGAACGCATCGGCATCGACACCGAGGCCGGGTGGACGTCCCGCCCGCGCTGCCACGACCCCCGCCTCGACCGCTCGCTCGTAGGTCGCGGTGGAGAACGCCGACGACGCGATGCCCGTGAGATCGGGCACGATCAGCCAGTCCGATTCGGTCAGCGAGGCGACCTGATCGGTCGAGGCTCGCCGGATCATGATCGTCAGGGCGCGCTCGGCGATGCCCAGGGCGGACGTGACCTCCGCGTCCAGCGTGCTTCCCACGTCGACCGCGATGACGGCGTCGACGCCCATCTGGCGCGCGAGGTCGATGGGGAGGTTGTCCACGAGCCCGCCGTCGACGAGCTCGCGGCCGTCGTCCAGCACCGGCGAGAATGCCCCCGGCACCGACGCGCTCGCCCGTACCGCCGTCGCGAGACTCCCTTCGCCGATGACCACGCGGTCGCCCGTGATGGCATCCGTCGCGACGGCGCGAAACGGGAGCCCGAGGTCGTCGAACGAGCTCACCGAAAGCGTGTGCAGCGTGTGCACCTGCAGCAGCGTGAGCAGCTTGTCTCCACCGATCAGCCCGGGAGGTATCCTGATCCCGCTCGGACCCACGCCCAGCTCGAACCCCACCAGGAGCTCGCGCTCCTCTCGCTTTCGTCGCAGCCGGATCTGCTCCCTCGGCGGGTCGTCGTCGAACAGCTCGGGCCAGTCGCGACTCTCGAAGAGGCGCTCGATCTCGTCGAGGGGCAGGCCGGCGGCGTAGAGCCCGCCGACGATGGCGCCCATGCTCGTTCCCACCACGACATCCACCGGAATGCGGGCCTCGTGCAGGGCGCGCAGCACGCCGACGTGCGCGAGGCCGCGGGCGCCCCCTCCGCCCAGGACCAGTCCCACGCGACCGCGCGCTCCGTCGGGCTCCGGCCCGGCGGGCTCGCGCTCCTGGGCGGCGACCACCGTCGGACCCATTCCGAGAAAGAGGAGAGCTGCGGCCCAACGGGCCCTCCGGTCGGGTTTCATCGGTCCAACGTAGCGACGGATCGGGGTGCCGCACCCCCGCCCACTTGCCCCCGGCGCCGTCACCCCCGAGGATCTCGCGGTCCGAGAACGAGTCGCGAGGATCAGCCGTGGAGCGGGAGGACCGATGAGGGTGCCGAGGGGGTTGGGCGGAGCGGTGGTCATCTGCCTGCTCGCGCTTTCGGGGGCACCGGCGGAGGCGCAGGAGCCCGGACGGTACCGTCTGTCGGGGTACGTGCGGGTCGCCGAGTCCAACGAGGTCATCCGAAGCGCCCGGCTGCGCGTCGAGGGCCTGGGATTCGTCGCGGAGTCGAACCGCTTCGGCTTCTACGCCCTGCTGCTCGAACCGGGCACCTACGAAATCGAGGCATCGTCGCTCGGGTACGAGTCGGCGACGGTGACGGTCGTGTTGGACGCCCCCCGCACGCTCGATTTCGCTCTGGCCTTGCGGCCGCTCGTCCTGGAGGATCTCACGGTCGAGACGGACCAGGACCCTCCGGACATCGACCCCACGACGGTCGAGATGAGCGTCGCCCGTCTCGATGTTCCCGCCCTGTCCCGGGTCCCCGTCGTGCTGGGCGAGGCCGATCCCGTACGGGCGTTGACCCTGTTCCCCGGGGTGTCGACCGCGAACGATGCGACGACGGCCCTCAACGTCCGGGGGGGTGGGACCGACGAGAACCAGATCCTCCTCGACGACTCCCAGGTGTTCAACCCGGCCCACGCCATCGGCCTGTTCTCGTCCTTCAACCCCGACGCCGTCGACGACGTCACGCTCTACAAGGGGGCGATACCGGCGCGGTATGGGGGGCGACTGTCCTCGGTCCTCGAGATCCAACAGAGAGAGGGAAACTCCAGGGAATTCGAGGGCGCGGCGACGATCGGGCTGCTCGCCAGTCGCCTCAGCGTCCAGGGGCCGCTGTTCGACGGCTCCGGGTCGTACCTGCTCGCCGCGCGGCGGACGTATGCGGACCTGTTTCTCAAGCTGTCCAGCGATCCCGACCTGAAGGAGAGCACGGCGTTCTTCTACGACCTGAACGCCAAGGCGAACTACCGGTACGGGGCGACCGGCCAGGTCATGGTCTCCGGATATTTCGGGCGCGACCGGTTCAAGGTCTCGGACGTCGTGTCCGTCGGGTGGGGCAACAAGGCCGGCACGCTCCGCTGGAACCAGGGTTTCGGTGCGCTGTTCTCTCACGTCACGCTGGCGTTCAGCGACTACGACTACGAGCTGGTGAACGGGTTCAACACGCTCGGCGTTTCCTGGGATTCCCGCGTTCGGAGCATCAATGCCAAGATCGATGAGGAATGGACCATCGGCCGGGGCAGCCTGCTGGAGTTCGGGATCAGCCTCACCGACTACCTGATCGAGCCCGCCAACATCACGCCGACGGAGGGGTCCAGCGTCGTCGCCAGCCGGTTCGAATCACAGAGGGGGCTCTCGCCCGAGGCCTACGTCGAGCACGAGGTCGAGCTCGGGCGCCTGACGCTCCGTTACGGTGTGCGGGGGACGGGGTTCGTGAGGAGGGGGCCGGGCACCGTCCTGCAGTACGAGAACGACGCCCCGGTCGTCTACAACCCGGGCCTCGGCCGCTACGAGCCGGGCGTGGTGACCGACTCGACGCGGTTCTCCGGCGGACGCAAGATCTCGGAGGACTGGGGGCTCGAACCTCGGGCCTCGGTCCGCTTCGGGCTGTCGGAGACGTCCTCGCTCAAGGCCAGCTTCACGAGGACCAATCAGTACCTCCGCCTCGTGACCAACACGAACTCGACGAGTCCGCTGGACATCTGGGAGCCCGTGGGGCCCTACGTGCGGCCCTCCCGCGCCGACCAGCTGGCCCTGGGATACGCGCGCACGTTCGGGCGCGGCGCCTACTCGCTTTCGGCCGAGGTGTACTACAAGCGGATGCACGATCTCGTCGACTATGTCGACGGGGCCCAGCTTCTCCTCAACGAGCGTCTCGAGACGACGATCCTGCCCGCGGAGGGGCGCGGGTACGGGTTCGAGCTCTTTCTCCGAAAGAACACGGGGAAGCTGCAGGGTTGGGCGAGCTACACCTACGCCAACGCGGATCAGCGAAGTCCCGGGATCACGTCGCTCGACCCCGGCATCAACAACGGCGAGTGGTACGCGGCTCCCTACGACCGCACGCACGACGTCACCGCCACGGGCGTCTACCCGCTCGGCGAGAGCTGGACGCTGGGGGCGAACTTCGTTTTCGCCAGCGGGCTGCCGACGACGTTCCCGGTCTCCAGGTACGAGTTCGGCGGCGTGATCCTCGGAGAGTTCGGGCCCCGCAATGCCGAGCGGCTGCCGGCCTACCATCGGCTCGACGTGTCGTTCACGAAGAAATTCGCGAAGAACGAGCTGCACTTCGGACTCTTCAACGTCTACAACCGGTTCAACGCCCAGGCACTGTCTTTCCGGCAGAGTCAGGAGACCCCGTTCGTCACCGAGGCGGCCCAGTTCTCGGTATTCGGGATCGTGCCCAGCATCAGCTACAGGTTCTTCTTCTAATGGTCGGACACTTCGGAAGTCCCGCCTCCCTCTCGGCGTGCTTGCGCGCCGCCGCGTGTCTCTCGCTCGCGATTCCTCTGTCGGGGTGCGAACGCGTGGTCGACGTCCAGCTCGATGAGGGGCCGAAGCGGCTCGTGGTCGAGGGCCGAATCGAGCGCGTGAAGGAAGATCTGACCGGCCAGCAGAGCATCCGCCTCACGACCACCGACGCATTCTTCAGCAACGCGCCGACGCCCCCGGCGGTGGGCGCGACGGTCACCGTTCGGGACGACCAGGGGGGAGTCTACGCGTTCGCCGAGACGGCCCCGGGCACGTACACGACCGACGGTCTGTCCGCCGTCATCGGGCGAACGTACACCCTGAGCGTCGTGTGGGAGGGCGACACGTACGTCGCCAGCGCGACCGCTGCGGCGGTCCCGCCCGTCGACAGCCTCTACTTCCTCTTCGAGGAGAAGACCGCGGTCATCGAGGAGGAGGGGTTCCGGGCCACGATCGACTACACGGACCCGGCGGGCGTGGCGAACTATTACCTGTGGGAGCAGATCGTCGACGGGCGAAAACGAACTGCTGCCCGATCCCGGAAACGCGTTCAACCTGATCAGCAAGGACGAGTTCTACGACGGGCAGGAAGTCATCGCCTACCAGCCCAACGACGAGATCGCCCTGCTTACGGGACAGGACGTCGAGATCCGTCAGGTCGCGCTTTCCCGGGAGGCGTTCGACTTCTATCTCGCCCTGTTCGAGCAGAACGCGCTCGGTTCCGGGGATCCGTTCTCGATTCCGCCGGCCAACGTTCGCGGGAACGTCCAGAACACGACGACGCCCGAGCGCCGGGCGCTCGGGTTCTTCGAGGCCGCCGAAGTGAGCGTGGCCCGGGCGGTCGTGCCCGAACGCGACTGACGGACGGTCGGTATCGGAACGCGGCCGGACGACTCGGCGACCTGATGCGTCGGGGCCGCTCGCCAGTGGCCGGCGGTGGATCGTAAGATGTCGGCTCGACTCCACTCGTTGCCGAGGATTCCGATGAAGTTTCCGCGCCTCCCGCTCGCCGTCGTCATCCTGACCCTGGTCGCCCCGCTGCCCGGGCGCGCCCAGGTGTCTCTCGAGTCCGCCGTTTCCGAGCTCCACTACCGGGAGATCGGTCCGGCCCTCATGGGGGGCGGATCTCGGATCTCGCCGTCGTGGAGGCTCGCCCGCAGGAGTTCTTCCTGGGGACGGCGTCGGCGGCCTCTGGAAGACCGAGAACCACGGGACGTCGTGGACGCCGCTGTTCGACGACCAGCCCACGAGCTCGATCGGCGACGTGACCATCCACCAGGCGAACCCGAATCTGGTGTGGGTGGGAACCGGCGAGCCGCAGAACCGCCAGTCCTCGCCGTGGGGCAACGGGGTCTACAAGTCGACGGACGGAGGGGCCACCTGGACGCACATGGGCCTCGAGACGTCGATGCACATCGGGAGGATCCTTATCCACCCGCGCGATCCCGACATCGTCTGGGTGGCGGCGGTCGGCAACCTCTGGGGGCCGGGCGGCGAACGCGGGGTCTTCAAGACCACCGATGGGGGCGCGACGTGGGACAATGTCCTGTACATCGATGAACACACCGGCGCGATCGATCTCGCGATGGATCCCGCGGACCCATCGACCGTCTTCGCGGCCATGTACCAGCGCCAGCGCACCGGCTGGGGATTCAACGGCGGTGGCTCCGGGAGCGGCCTCTATCGCACCGTGGACGGCGGCGGTAGCTGGGTCGAGTTGACCGAAGGGCTGCCCGAGGGCGACAAGGGCCGGATCGGGATCGACGTCTACCGGGGCGACGGCAACATCGTGTACGCGCTGGTCGAGGCCGACGCTCGGGCCGCGGGCGCCGGGTTCGGCGGGTTCGGGGGCGGCGGCGGACGCCGGGAGGGGGGCATCTTCAGGTCTCTGGATCGGGGGGCGACCTGGGAGAAGATGTCCGATACGAACCCGCGCCCGATGTACTACTCCCAGGTCCGCATCGATCCGAGCGATCCCGACCGGGTCTACGTGCTGGGCACTCAGCTCGCCATCTCGAACGACGCGGGCCGCACGTTCCGCAACGACGGCGCGGTGCAGATCCACGTCGACCACCACGCACTGTGGATCAACCCGGAAGATCCCGACCACCTCATCCTCGGCAGCGACGGCGGGGTCTCGGCGTCGTGGGACGGGGGAGGCCACTGGCGCATGTTCGACAACATCGCGCTGGGGCAGTTCTACGCGATCGGGTTCGACATGCGGGATCCGTACTACGTCTGCGGCGGTCTCCAGGACAACGACCCCTGGTGCGGTCCGTCGAACACGCGGTCCTTCCATGGCATCCGGCACCAGGGACTGGTACGAGACCGCCTACGGCGACGGGTTCTTCACCATCGTCGACCCCAACGACTCCACCATCGTCTTCTCGGAGTCCCAGGGCGGGAACATGAACCGGTACGATCTCAACACCGGCGAGAAGACGCCGATGCGTCCGATCACGGGGCCGCGCGCCGACGGCGATACGACGAAGGCCTATCGCTTCAACTGGAACGCGCCGCTGCAGTTTTCGCCGCACGACTCCCGCACGATCTACCTGGGAGCCAACTACCTCATGCGGTCTCGCGATCGCGGAATGTCGTGGGAAGAGGTCGGCGGCATCGACCTGACGAAGGCGATCGATCGCGATACGCTCGAGATCATGGGGGTGCCCGGGTCCGAACCGCAGATGTCGGTGAACGACGGGATCTCGACCTACGGCAACCTGACGACCCTGGCGGAGTCACCCATGCGGCCGGGGCTCATCTACGTCGGCACGGACGACGGGAACCTCCAGGTGACGCTCGACGACGGGGAGACATGGGAGAACGTCGCCGACCGGATTCCCGGGCTGCCCGAGCGGACCTACGTGAGCCGGGTCGAGCCGTCCGCCCACGTCGAGGGTCGGGTGTACGCGACCTTCGACGGGCATCGCAACGGCGACTTCGCACCCTACGCATACGTGAGCGAGGACTACGGACAGAGCTGGTCGGCCATCGCGAACGGACTGCCCGACCTGTGGTCCGTGAACGTCATCGTCGAGCATCACCGAACGCCGGGACTCCTGTTCCTCGGAAACGAGGTGGGCGTGTACGTGTCGGTGGACCGCGGCGGCAGCTGGACGAGGATGAAGAACGACCTCCCCGTGGTGCCCGTGGACGACATCGTCGTACACCCCCGCGAGAACGACCTGATCGTGGGGACCCACGGACGGAGCCTGTACATCATGGCGGACGTCGCGCCGCTCGAGCGGATCGCGGAGGGGATGCTCGCCGACGCTGGAGGCGTGATGCCGGCCCGGTCGATCATGTGGGCGCAGCGCGGCGACTGGCCGTTCTATGGCGCGACGTACAGCGCGTCCAATCCGCCCCGCGGCGCCCGGATTCGCTACTACTTGCGGGACGCACCGACCGCTGCGGAGATGGCGGGCGGAGGCAACGGGGGGTCCTCGTCCGCCCCGACCGGTGAGGCGCAGCCTGCCCCGGAGGACGACGTCGAACTCACGATCACCGGGCCCGACGGCGGTCACGTGCGGACGCTCGAGGGGCCCGCGTCGCCCGGCGTACACGAGCTCATCTGGGACTGGCGGATGGACCCCCCCTACGAGGCTGCGGGCGGCGGTGGACCCGGCGGCGGGCCCGGCGGGTTCTTCGGGGGCGGCGCTCCGGCCGGTCCGATCGTCCTGCCGGGGACGTACACCGTCAGCCTGGAAGCCGGTGGGGAGATGTTCACCTCAGAAGTCGAAGTGATCGCGGACCCGAGACGCCCGATGTCCCGGGCCGACCGGCTCGCCCGCCAGCACGCCCTCATGAGCCTGCATGTGCTGGCGAAGCCGATCTACGAGGCCGGTCGGGCCGCGAACCGGATCGACGAGCAGCTCGAGGCGGCCCGGGAGCTCATCGAGAACGCGGCCGAGCCATCCGAGGCGCTCGAGGAGGAGATCTCGGCCATCGAGGAGGAGCTCGAGACCGTTCGCGAGGATCTGAACGAGGCGCGCCGCAACGCCGGGGTCGCCGGCGCGATCCAGGGCTCATCCACCCTGCCGACCGAGGACCAGCTCTGGCAGGTCGATGAGGCATGGGCAGCCATGCCGGGAGTGGTGGAGCGACTCAACGAGCTGATCACCGACCGCGTCCCGGACCTCAATCGGCGGATCTACGCGGATGCGGTTCGTCCGACCGTGGAGGAGGCGATCGAGCTTCCGAGCCGGCCCAACGGATAGCGCCACCCTGAGGACGGCGTCCCGACCTCCCCTCGCGGTGACGCCAGGGGACGGTCGGTCGTCGATGGAGATAGAGCCGTCGCTTCGGTCACATCCACGGGGGACCGCAGAACCGTGAGACTCGATCACGGACCGCACCGCATTCCGGGCGCCCGGGCGCGCGCGCGCCCGCGTCGTCCGCTCCCTCGGCGTCGAACCGTTCGGGCTCCGGGGGTGATCGCCCTCGCCCTCGGCCCGGCCATGGTCGCGCTGGTTCCCGCTCTGGCCGCCGGCCAGGAGGACGAGGACGTCGGCCCGGCGGAGTGTCGCCTTTTCGGCCGGGTGCTGGAAGCCGACACGGGCGCGCCGGTGTCGGGGGCCTCGGTGTGGCTCGAGCGCGCGGACGGTCAGGGCGACGGCCTGCTTCAGGGCGCCCGAACCACGGGCGGGGATGGCGCCTTCCTCTTCGAGTTTCTGCCGTGTCGGGCGTACGTCGTCCGCACGGAGATGATCGGCTTCGATGACGCGAGCGAGGCCCTCGGACTCGAAGGCGGAGCCGGGGCGTACGAACTCACCGTTCGCCTTACCCGCGCGCCGATCGAGCTCGAGACCCTGACGGTCGAGGTCGCCCGCTCGACGCGACTCCTCGAGACAGGCTTCTACGCCCGAAAGGCCTGGGTCGAATCCACGGGCCAGGACTTCGCCGACTTCTACGACCCGGTCGAGATCGAGGGGCGGTCGCAGGCCCTGCACACGTTACCTGCGCTGGTCGGCGGGTCACGAATGCGCTTCATCTACCGGATGCACAGCCCGCTCTGTCGATACCCCTCATACTACATCGACGGCCGGCGCTATCGGGAGCGCGCGAACTTCATGGAATTCCTGGACATGCGAATCAGACCGAAGGACGTCGAGGGGATAGAAATCTACCGGCCAATGTCCACCGCCATCCCCGTCGAGTTCCGGGACGAGAACTCGACGGCCTGCGGGGCCGTTCTCATCTGGACGAAGGAGGGGCGCGGCGCGCCGTAGTCGGTCCGTGTTTCCAGGACGCCTCCGCGAATCGTAGCTTCATCCGGTCCGCCGGACCGCCCTCCGGGCGGTCGCCCACGCCAGCCGGAGAGTTGGATGCCGACGACCGACGGATTCCCGCGCGCCATGCTCAAGCTGACCGCTTACTACGTGATCGTGGCGGCGATCGGCTGGGGGCTCTCCGTGCTGTATCCGCCGATCATGGAGGCGTTCTCGGGCGAGCGTCTGAGCGAGCTCGCGCAGCGCGGGCTGACGGGCGGCGAGCCGGTCGGCGTCCAGAGCAGCGGGATGCGGGGGCCCATCGACTCCATGCTGTTCACGCTGTTCGCCGTGGTCGGCTGTCTGGTGTGTCTCGCCCCGGTGGTGTGGATCTACATCGTCACCCGACAGCGCGAAGGATACGACGAGTCCGTCGTCCACACGGTGGTGATCCTGCCCATCGCCGTGACGGCGCTGGTGATCGTGGTCCAGGACAGCGTCGCGCTTGCCTTCAGCCTCGCCGGCATCGTGGCCGCGGTTCGCTTCAGGAACACGCTCAAGGACACCAAAGACGCGGTCTACATATTTCTCGCGATCGGAACAGCGCTCGCCGCGGGCGTGCAGGCGCTGGGAATCGCCGCAGTCTCGACGGTGTTCTTCAACTACCTCGTCTTGTTCATGTGGCGGTTCCAGATCGGGAACATCTACGCCGACCAGGGCCGCCGGGCGCCGAGGCTCGCGATCGGGGACGTCCTCGCGGGGGTCGGCCACACGCCCGGGGCGGGGCAGGGGGGACCTCACGATCGGACCGGAGGTGCTGTCCTCGCTCACGCCTCAGAGCCTCGACGAGATCGCCGAGCGCCGGGACCGCCTGCGCCGGCAGATCGAGGGTGCGGGGAAGGCGGCGAAGAACTACACGGGCCTGCTCGTGGTCGTCACCGATACGCCGGACGACTGCGCCCCGGTGATCACGCAGGTGGTGGAAGAGAACAGCGAGCGGGCGACCCTGGCCGAATCGAGTCGCGAAGCCGATGGGACGGCCACGCTGGAGTACCTCGTGGGCCTGGATCGGGATGAGGACGGGAGTCAGCTGATCGAGACCCTGCGGCGGCTCACCGGTCGGTGCGTGCTCGCGGCCCAGTTTCGCAACCTGAAGATCTCGAAGGCGAAGGACGGCGGCTCCACGTACTGGACCCTCCCTCCCACCTGAACCGGTGCGAATGACCAGGGTCGGCCGGTCCTCCCGGGGCGTCGTTTGGCGAGGGAGGCCCTTCGCCTCGCCGGCGTCCGTCGCGATCTGCCTCTTCCTGCTCGTGCCGTCCGTCGCGGGACAGGAGCCGGGCGCCGGAATCCCGCCGGATCCGCTCGCCCGGTACGTGCTGTCGGAGCCCGCCGCCGTGCTGCGCCTCCCCAACCGCCTGCGCGAGATCTCCGGGCTGGCCGTCGCGGGTGACGGCCGGCTGTTCGCCCACGACGACGAGCGGGCGGTGATCTACGAGGTGGATCCCCGAGCGGGTGAGCTCGTGAAGGCCTTCGCGCTCGGCGATCCCGTCTCGCGGGCCGACTACGAGGGAATCGCCGTCGTCGGAGATCGGTTCTACCTCGTCACCAGCGACGGAGTCATCTACGAGAGCGCCGAAGGCCGGGACGACGACCGTCTCGTATTCAACACCTACGGCACCGGCGTGGGGCGCAGATGCGAGATCGAGGGTCTCGCGCACGACCCCATCGATGATGTCCTACTCATGCCGTGCAAGACCATACGGGACCCGGCGCTTCGCTCGTTCGTGCCGGTGTTTCGCTGGTCACTCGCGGAGCGGGCGATCGTCGACCCGCCGCTGCTCGTGGATCTCGAGGCCGTCGAGCGCGCGACGGAGCAGGAGAACTTCGCGGGCCTCGGGGATCGCGCGAGACCCGCTCACGGGCGCATACCTGCTGATCGCCGGCCCCGACCGGGCGATCGTCTCGGTGAGCCGCGCGGGGCGGCGGGTGCTGGGGGGGCGCACGACTCGACGGGGACCGGCATCGGCAGGCCGAAGGGATCGCGTTCGGAGCCGACAGCCGTCTGTTCATTGCCGACGAGGGGTGTCGGCCGGCGGGCGCGGATCACGGCCTACGCCCCGATCCCCTGACCGATGGGCCGCGCGGGCGCGCCCGGCCTAGAACATGAAGCCGGCCTGTAGGTAGAACGCGAGCAGGTCGTCCCCCTTCACGAGCGTGGCACTCAGCGTCTGGGTACGGTTGAAAAGGGACACCCAGACGCCGCCTCCGAACCCGGCGTGCCAATCGTCCGCGTCCTCCGGATCCTCCGGCCAGTAGACGCGGCCGACGTCGGCGACGCCGTGGATGCCGAACTCCGTCGGGAACAGAAGCATGAATTGCGAGATCGGGAGACGGACCTCCCGCGTTCCCGAAGAGAGCCCCATCACCGGCGAACCTTTGCCGCCGATACCCGCGAACCGTCTGCGCGCCGCCCACGAACGCCGCTTCGTGGAAGGGGAAGGCGCCCCAGACCTTCCGTCCGCCCGCCCGCAGGGCGAGCGTCGGGGCGCGGGTCGAGGCGCCCGGCGTGACGAACCCCGAGACCGCCGCGTTCAGCCCGCCGAACGACTCATCGGCGTCCCAGGCGCTGGCCCACAGGTCGATCGCGCTCTCGAAGCGGAACCCCTTCGTCGGGTACCCTCCCCGGTCGCGCGTGTCGATCTCGAACCAGCCCTGCATCCCGAGTTGCCCGAAGCCACCCAGCCCGAGCGGCGGCGGGTCGAGCGTGGTGATGAAGCGATCCTCGTTCCGATCGAGCGGCGCGTTGGCGTACTTGAGAATGGGGCCGACCCCCAGCCTGATCTCCGGACGGAAGTCACGGCCGTCGTGCTCCTCGGCGTCCTCCTCGCTCACGCGGGGGCCCCAGCGTCCCCACGACCACTCGAGCGAGGGGGGCCAGAACGAACTCGCCCTGACGCACCTGATAGAAGTCGCCATCCACATCGATGGTGTCCGCCGCCGACCTCGACGTCGCCCTCGAGCAGGCGCGTGTCGTTGCCGAATCCGTGGAAACGGATCGTATTCCCCCCCGAGTACTCACCCCGCAGGAGAATATCGGCCCGTCCGACCACCTCGCGGAACCGCGAGCGGGCCCCGACGTCGATCTCGGGGCCGATCGTCGAGATTCGACCCGCGAGCTCGTGTCGTGTCGCCCACGGGACCTTCCGGAAGCCGAACCGATCGATGATGACCCGTGCTCCCAGGGAGACGCCGAGGTCGGGCGAATACGATACGTCGGGGAGGATGGTCCGTACCCCACCCCAGTCGAGCGCGTACTCGTGCACCAGGTTGGCCGAGGGCGGGCGCTCGAACGACCTCTCGTCGATGTGCGCGGGCCCCTGGAACCTGTTGTCTCCGCGATCGTCGTAGAACCACACCTTCCCCGCACCCGTCGCGGACAGGTTGCGCATCACGTCGTCGCCTCCGCCTCCAACCACGCGGGCCGTGATCCGACCCGCCGCGCCAACGACCTGCACCTGGTCATCCCCACCCTGCAGGAAGAGGCGAATCTCGTCGGTCGACGACGGATAGAAGGTCCGCTCGTAGTACGGCGCGTCGCTTCTGGGTCCGTCCAGATACGTGAGGCTGACGGTGAGCGTGCCGTTGGGGTGGTGCTCCAGAACCGCGAGCTCCGCCCGGTCGGTTGCCTTGATCTCCGCCTGCCTCGCGAGCATGCGATAGTAGGCGAGCGCCTCGGGGAGCAGCACGTCCCGCCGTGAGCGCAGAGACGACGCCAGGAATTCGCCGACCATCTCGTAGTGCTCGGGGGGGAGACGTCGAACGGCGGTGTCGATCACCTCGTCCGTGATCTCCGCCCGGATCTCCTCCGCGACTTCCGCCCATACGGGCTCGTCCAGATCGGCGAACAACTGACGATCCAGCTCCCAGCCATTGAACGTGATGCCCAGAAGACTGGGGTACTCGGGGCCGAACTTCACCTGCTGTGGCCGGGTGAGCCGGTACATCGACATCATCGCGCCGTCGTGCAGGATGAACGCCTGGTCGCGGTCCTCGGGGATCGGCCGCCAGACGAAGCAGCCATCATCCTCGGGAAACCGGGCCCACATCCACTGGCCGGGGTGTCGATCGCGATCGCCGATGAGCATGTCGATCAGACGCGCCTCGAGATACTCGCGCGTATCGGCTCGATCGCAGGACCCCTCCTCGAGCTCCTCGAGGAAGTTGCGCGTGTTGGACACGCGGGTGGATCCGGCGAATCCCGGCGTGTTGTCCGGACCCTCCTGCGGCCGATCCACGAGCATCCCCACGAGCCCCGCGTAGGCCTCGCGGAACTCGCCGAGACGGGGGTCGTCCGGAACGACGACCAGCGTGTGCCTCGGGTAGAGAAGCCCCGCGGCGTCCAGGATCGGATCCACGACGAGCCCGGCGGTAGGCAGGAACGCCGCGATCTGATCCTGGACGATCGCGGCGACCACGGTTCCCTGGAATTGCGGCTCCAGGCGTCGCGTCGGATCCTTGTCGAGCGAGCGTACCGCGTATTCGAGGCCGTCGCCGCCGATGAACTCGAGGGTGAACGACTGCCCGAACCCGCCCGTCTCAACCGGCGTCAGCCCGCCGTAGGTCGTGTCCATGTCCAGGACGGGAATCTCGATCGGCGTCGCCCAGACGTCCCGGTATCCGCCACCGAGGAACCACCGCGACAGACCCGATCTCTGATACCGTTCCCCGGGGATGACCGTGTGCGTCGTGGCGCCCTGCGGAGGTGGGAACTTCGCGATCTGGGCCTGGACGCTTACCGGCGCCAGCGCGAGGATCGCGGCTGTCGCGAGCGCGTATCTCGCGGCGGTCCGGGTACCATATGGGGTGGCGATCATCGTCCATCCAGGATAGGCGACTCGTGACCGGGGGCCAGTCAAGCTGATCGGCCTCCGCGCGGCCGGCAACAGCCCGGTATCGACCTTCAGGCCTCGCTGACGAATTGCATCGGGATTGACGATGCAATGCTCCGCGTGATCTTGGGCGCATGGACAGTCGAGATGCGGCCGCCCGGTTCGTGGACCTGTTCCACCGCGTGTACCTGCACTTCCACGCCCGCCACGATCCCGGATCGTACCAGCCTTCTCGCGAGGCTCTCGCGGTACTGGAGCACCTCGCCCGTACCGGTCCCCTGACGGTCACGGAGGCGGCGGCGCACTTCTCTCGCTCACAGTCGGCGATGAGCGAGTTGCTCGACCGCCTCGAGGACAGATCGCTCGTGGAGCGGTTCGAGGACGCCCGCGACCGCCGGCGCCACCTGGTCTGGCTGACCGACGAGGGCATGGGCGTCTGGCGCCGCAGCTCCGCCGTCCTCTCCGTTTCGAGGCTGGAGCGGTCGTTCGCGCGACTGCAGGAGGCCGATCGCGAGATCCTGCTGGCCGGGATGCACGACCTGCTCTCGAACAGGGCGGGCCACCGGCCCGGAAGATCCTCCCAGGAGAAGGAGACATAGCATGAGCGGAGACACACAGTGCCAGAGCTGCTCGATGCCCATCGAGTCCGGGACGCTCTGCCAGTACTGCGCCGACGAAGGCGGGCGACTGCATCCGTTCGAGGAGACGTTCGAACGGTTCATCCAGTGGGTTTCGAGGAGGGAACCCGGGCTGAGCCGGGAGGAGGCGGAGATTCGGACCGAGCAGTTCATGGCGAGCATGCCAGCGTGGGCCGATGATCCGACGCTCGCGGACCGCATCGCGGCTCGTGGGGGCTGAGCATGACGAACGGGCTCCGCCTCGCCCTGCACAAAGTGTCGAGAGGATGGGCGCCGATGCAGGGTCGGGGCGGTCCGTAAGCGTCTGTCGCGCGCCGGTTTCCCTTGTCGTGACGCGATTTCCCCGGAATCCGGGCATCTCGCACGTAACGTGCGTTGCGGCTGACCGGAAACCGTTACGGAGCGGCCGCTTCGACCAGTCCCGACAGCGGCGAGCCCCCCACCGCGATCCGCGGGAGACGCGCATGACCAATGATCGGGCGACCATTACCGCTATCAGCGCCGGCGTCCAGGCGCTGGCAGAGGCATTCTCGAGTGGCGACGTACGAGGCGTGATGTCCGTGTTCTCGCGCGACCCGGTCACGCTGCCTCCACACGAGCCTCCGAGATTGGGTCAGGCGGACGTGAAGGCCTGGCACGAGACGATCCTCGGGCGATTCGAGACCGACACGAGCATCACGCCGCTGGAGATCAAGGTGAGCGGGGACATCGGATACGTGCGCGGCGCGTATGCCATGGAGTTGACGGCGGCCGACGGTACCGGGGCCGCGGAGACCGGGAAGATGCTCATGATCTGGGAGCGTAATCCGGACGACAGCTGGAGCCTGTCCCGCAACATCTGGAACAGCGACAGCCCGATCCCCGTCTAGGGCGTACTCGGGGCGGCGTCGTGCCAGCACACGGCCGGCACGACGTCCGCCTCGTCCCTCTCAGCGCTGCGACGCCCCCGCATCGTCCTCCGTCGTCGTGTCCGGCAGCTCGCCGGTGGCATCGAGGTCGTTCCAGTTCAGGATCGCGTTGAAGCCGAGGAAGAACGTCCCCTGGGTCTGCCAGCGCCAGAACGGCCGGATCGAGAACGACACGACGTGCCCGTCGCCGATGGGCGAGTCGACGACCTGAGCTTTCCCGGCCAGCGCCTCGCCGCCCCCGAGCGTCCCCGAGAGCAGGATTCGATCGGCATCCCGCGGGAAGCTCACGACCACGCGGGCGCCCTGCTCATCGCCGCCGCCGAGGCCGAAGGCCCGGGCCATCTGGCGGAACTCGGCCATCTCGTCGGGCTGGCCCTCGCCCTCACCCTCGCCGGCTGCGGTCTCGGGGTAGGCCGACAACTCGGGCCGGTTGGCCATCGGCGTCGTGTTCTGCCAGGAGCTGCTGCCGCCGAAGAACCGGCGGAACGCGGCGAGCCCGTCGTTCCCGCCGGCAGAAAGCACCAGGTCGTTCTTGAAGTAGACGGGAAGCTGCTCGCCGTCGTACCCGTACGCGATCGGGCTGGTGCGATCCGCGATGATGCCGCGGTGCACGGACCCGGGGGCCGTCAGGCCAGTCGGATCGTCCACCGAGACTCCTGGGGTGAGTCCGAACTCCGGCAGGATACCGGCCGTGGACCCCTCGACGATCAGCGTGCCGCCTTCCTCGACGAACTTCGCGAGCTCGAGGAGCCCCTCGAGGCCCATGCCGCCGCGGATGTCGTCGGACTCGTCCATGTACCCGAAGTTCGGTGTCTCCGCGGACTTCACGTACGGCAGCGGCAGGCTGCCCGTCATCGGAACGCCGTCGAGGTGGGACTTCGCGTCGCCCCCGACGTGCGGATAGATGATGACGTCGTACCGATCACGCAGTCCGCCCTCGGCGACGAGCTTGTCGGCGAAGTAGTCGTAGGGGACGCCGTAGGTGTCCAGCGCCGCGCGCACCCAGCCCTCGTCCTGCGTGCGACGCCAGGAGTGGAGGTAGCCGATCCGCGGGACGTCCAGCTCGTGCGTGAGGACGTCCGGCTGGTCATCCGTCGCCCACGCCGACAATCCGAGCTCGACGAGTGTCGGCTCGATGGCCGCGCGGTCGGCGTTCGGGATGATGAAGGCACCCGCCCTGAAATCGTGTCCGTCCAGCTCGAAGTCGGACTCGGCGGCGAGCATGAACGCGTCGGCGTGACGGAACCTGAAGGCCATCAGGTTGTTGTCCGTCGTGTGATCGACGACCAGGTGGTCGCCGCTGCCCGTGACGCCGCCGGCCGCGAGCACGGGACCGCCGACGGGCGACATGTCCTGCTCGAACAGCGCCGGGTCGCCGACCTCGTGCAGCTCGATGTTCCGCATGAGCTGGAACGTCCACCCCGTGTCGTCGTACGGCCGCGGGTTGGCGAGCGAGAACTGCTGCCGGGCGAAGTAGATCTCCGCGAGCGTCCGGAACGGCTGGTCCCCACGTGCGATATAGTCACCTTCGCGGACCTGGACGCCCCCGACCTCGAAGTCGCGATCGGCCCGGTGGATCTCCAGCCCCTGTCGGAGCAGCTCGTTCACGGCATCCGCCGCGTCGGCCTTGCGGCGCTGCCCGGCGGGGATGACCCACCCGTTGATGTCGCCCTCCACGCCCTCGGCGATGGACCGCTTGTTCTTCAGCCAGTAGTTCTCGAGAAACCAGTCGCGGTGGTCCGCGACGTACTTCAGCGAGAACAGCACCCCGGACTGCTGGATGTTCGTGTTGTTTCGCGGTCCCCACTGGATCGTGGGGAGCGGCGGGTTGGGCCGGTACCACTCCCGGCTGGTCGTCGTGCGTCCGACCCTGAGCGTGCGGTTGTCCGGACCGTAGCCGGCCACTTCGTAGAACCTGCCGACCGCGTTGTGGGCGTGGGCGATCGTGAACATGTAGTTCGGCGTCCACCCGTCGTAGAAGTTGTAGGTCCACACTCCCGGTACGTCCCGCTTCGTCATCTCGAGCACGTCGTTCTCGGCGAGCACCCACCATTCGCCGATCGTAATGGCGTCGAAGCCCTCGTTGTAGGGGCCGGTTCCCGTCGACGTGTACAGGTAATTCTGCGCCTCGTGCAGGTCGTGCATGATGACGGGCGCCCATTCGAGCTGGACTTTCGTCACGTGCCGCGTGAGGGCGAGAAACTGACCCATGCCGTCACGATTGTTGTCGTGCGCGACGTACTTCCCCCAGTACATGAGCCCGATCTCGGCCTCGCCGTCGGGTCGGTTCTTGTTGAAGTAGTACCGGTCGACCTGCTTCTCCCGGCCGTCCGGCTCGATGACGGGCGTGATGAACGTGATCACGTTCTCCCGGATGTCGCGGACGAAGTCCGACTCCTGGACGACGAGCCGGTACGCCAGCTCCTGCAGCATCTCGGGCCCGCCGTTCTCCGTGGAGTGCATCCCGGAGGTCAGCCAGTAGATCGGCTTCGCCATCCCCTCGATCAGCTCCCGGGCCCGCTCCTCCGACGTCACGCGCGGATCGGTGAGCTCCTGCATGAATCCCTTGTACTCGTCGAGTCGCGACATGGTCGCTTCGTCGGCGATGACCATGAGGATCATCTCGCGACCCTCCTCGGACATCCCCATCGACCAGACCTCGGCCCGCGGCGACGCCTCGGCGATCGCCCGCATATAGCGGTTGATGTCGGCCGAGTAGGTCAGCTCACCCGGCGTGCCGACGATGCGGCCGTGGAAGTCGAGCGGTGTCGGCACGGTCTCGGAAGCGGGAAGGTGATCCACCAGCTCCGTCGTGATCCGGTCGTCCTGCAGGTGTTCGGCGATCAGCGCCGTGTACTCCTCATCGACCGCCTGGCCGTTGGCGCCGGCCTGAGCGGCGGTGGGGGCCGGGACCGCGAGGGCGACAGAGAACAGGGCGACCGCCAGCGTGTGGGGCGCGCGGGGCAAACGAGGCATGGGGTTCCTCCCGGGTCGGGCTGCAGTCGGTGCGCGGGTGCTGCGCCTGAGAAGAACACCCGACCCGGCGGAACCGCTGATGTCGAGACAGCCCGGACCTCGCCCCGGCGCCATGCCGGCGATACCGTCTGCTGATGCTAGATCAGATCCTCTATGGCTCCGTGGCGCTCATCGCGCTGACGAACCCCCTTGCCGAGATGCCGTTCTTTTTGACGGCGACCGAGGAACTCACCCCGTACGGGCGTCGCATCGCCGCGGTCAAGGTGGCGATCGGGGTGGCCGTCGTCCTCGTCGTGTCGGCGCTCGGAGGCACGCGCATCCTCGACCTGTTCGACGTCAGCTTCGCGGCGTTCCGCACTGCGGGGGGTCTGGTCATCATCCTGGCGGGCCTCGAGATGCTGCGGGGCAACGGCTCCGGTCTCACCTCGGTGAGCTCGAGTCCCGGCGACGAGGAGGATCACCTGTGGGTGCCGCTCGTCATGCCGTTGCTCGCGGGCCCGGCGTCGATCACCGCGACGATCACGCTGGCGCTCGAGGAGACGGCCGGCGAGGTGCTGATTCCGGCGGGGACGCTCGTCGCCGTGCTCGTCGCGGCCGCCGCCGTCCTGGTCATCCTGATGGCCACCGCCACGCTCACGTCGGCCCTGAGCCGACGGGCGATCCGGATCTTCGAGCGTTTCTCGGGTCTGATACTGATCGCGATCGGTTTTCAGATGGGGCTCAGCGGGATCCAGCAGTTCTTCCTCGAAGCCCCGCACTGACGAGTCGCCGGGACCCCATGGGGCCCCGGCTCTCGCCGATCGTGACCGCTATCGGGGCTGAGCCACGACTCTCAGATAGGGCTTCCGCGTCTCCCAGCCCTCCGGATACTTCCGGGCGGCTTCCTCGTTCGAGACCGAGGGGACGATGATCACGTCCTCGCCCTGATTCCAGTTGGCCGGAGTCGCGACGGCGTGATTCGCCGTGAGCTGGATCGAATCCAGCGTGCGCAACACCTCGTGGAAGTTCCTGCCCGTGGTCATCGGGTAGGTGATCATGAGCTTGATCATCTTGTCCGGCCCGATGATGAACAGCGATCTGACGGTCTGATTGTCGACGGCCGTGCGCTCATCCGCGCGCCCCGCGGCCTCGTTCGGAAGCATGCCGAACAGCTTGGCCACGGACATGGTCGTATCGCCGACCATCGGATAGTTGACCACGTTGCCGGTCGCTTCCGCGATGTCGTGGGACCACGCGTGATGGTCCTCGACCGAGTCCACGCTGAGGCCCATGATCTTGCAGTTTCGTTTCGCGAACTCGTCCTTGAGGGCGGCGACGGCCCCGAGCTCCGTGGTGCAGACCGGAGTGAAGTCCTTCGGGTGGGAAAAGAGGACGGCCCAGCCGTCCCCGATCCACTCGTGGAAGTTGATCGGACCCTCGGTCGTCTCGGCGGTGAAATCGGGCACCTGGTCGCCGATCTGGAGAGACATCTTCCTGCTCCTTTGAACCTGATGAACTCCGGACGCGGTCGGCCGCGCCCGTCCAACGGAGTGCCTTACCGGAATCGGGTGGTCATCGGCTCAGCATCAGCGCAACCTGGGAAGTCGTGAGGGATCGTGACAGACCCGGCCGGCCTCCCCCGCTTGCGTCGGGGCGTTCGGAGGACCTCCTTTCCTTCGGCCGATGACCCCACACCCAGGAACGTCACATGCATCATCTCCGGTTCCCACTCACGAGCGTCCTCCTGCTCGGCCTCTCGTCCGCGGGCGCGTCCGGTCAGGTTCGGGCGCTGGTCGGCGGTACCGTGGTCGACGGGACCGGCGGCGCACCGATCGTCGACGGGGTGATCCTGGTGGAGGGCGATCGGCTGAGCTGCGTCGGCACCGCCGCGGAGTGCCGCGTGCCGGACGGCGCGGAGACCGTCGATCTGACCGGCGGCTTCGTCGCCCCCGGTCTGGTCGATGCGCACGTGCATTTCAGCCAGACGGGCTGGATCGACGGGCGTCCGGACGGTCTGCACGCCCCGGAGATCTACCCGTACATCGAAACCTCGGAGTACAACCGGGACCACCCCGAAAGATGGCACCGGTCCTATCTGTGCTCCGGGATCACCGCAGTTTTCGATGTCGGCGGCCATCCCTGGACGACGTCGCTGCAGGACCGCTCGGAGGGCGACGCGGACGCCGCGCACGTGCGCGCGGCGGGCCCGCTGATCACCCACGCGACTCGCACGGCCCTGATGGCGAACGACGAGCTCTACACGTTTCTCCCCATGGACACGGAGGAAGACGTCCGGTCGAGCGTGGCGCGGCTGGTGGGCATGGGGTCGACCGCCGTGAAAGTCTGGTATCTGCGGCCTCCACCGAATCGTCGTGAGGAGCTGGATGCGCGACTGATGCAGGTGGGGGAGGAGGCCGCCCGGGCGGGCCTCGATCTCATCGTGCACGCGACGTCGCTCCGCGAAGCGAAGATGGCGCTGAGGGCCGGCGCGAAGCTGCTCGTCCACAGCGTCGAGGACCGGCCGGTGGACGACGAGTTCCTGGCCCTGCTCCGGCGAAACGAGGCCGTCTACGCCCCCACACTGGTCGTCGGCGGCTTCTGGACGCGGGCACGCGGGTCGATCGCCCTGAACCTGCCGCCCGAGATCGACGACCCGAACGGCTGTGTCGACCCGGGCACGCGGGCCAAGCTGAGACAGACGGAAGAGCTACAGGCGCTGATGCCCGAAGCGGGCCGCTCACCCGAGGCGTTCTACGGCCGGCTCGAACGTGGTGGAATGGCGCGGGCGACGATGTTCCAGAACCTACGGGCGGTACACGCGGCGGGCGGGGTCGTGGCGACCGCCACGGACGCGGGCAACCCTCTCACGCTGCACGGTCCGTCGATCTACAACGAGATGGAGGCGATGCAGGCGGCCGGCATCCCGGCGGCCGAGATTGTCGTGATGTCGACCCGCAACGGGGCGATCGCGATGGCCCGCCTCGATGACATCGGGACGCTCGAAGCCGGGAAGATCGCCGACCTCATCGTGCTCCGGGACGATCCGACCGAGGACGTCAGGGCGTTTCGCACCCTGACGTACGTCATGAGGGCGGGGGTCCTGAGAGAGCAGCGAGAGTTGTCGTACCGCTGAGCCCGGCGGGCCGGCGGCAACGGGTCGAGGTGGACTGCGAGACCGCGAGTTTCTCGATAGCTTCGACGTCCGTTTCATGGCTGGTCAGACGAATGCCGAGCGACGAATGACTCGCGGATACACGATTGCTATCGGCGGGGCGGAGGAGAAGCTCCGCGACCCCGCGATTCTGGGCCGGTTCGTGGAGGTGTGCGGAGGCCCGGAGGCGCGGATCGCCATCATCCCGACCGCCTCGAGCCTCTCCGACACCGGCGACCGTTACGTGCGGGTATTCGACGGACTCGGAGTGCCGCTGACGCGGGTCCTTCCGCTCGAGACGCGGGCGGACTGCGAGGACCGGAAGTGGCTGCGCCGCATCGAGCGCGCCGACGGGGTGTTCTTCACGGGCGGCAACCAGCTGAAGATCTCCACCACGATCGGCGGTACGGCGGTCGCCGACCTCATCCGTGAGCGGCACGCCAGCGACGGACTCCACGTGGCGGGGACGTCCGCCGGGGCGGCGATTCTCTCGGAGCACATGATCGCGTTCGGGGCGGAAGGATCGACCCCCCGGGCGGACGCGGTGACCCTCGCCCCCGGGCTCGGCCTGGCCCCCGAGTTCATCATCGACCAGCACTTCCGCGAGCGCGATCGCCTCGGCCGGCTGCTGACCGCGATCGCCTACAATCCGCGGCTCGTCGGAATCGGGCTCGACGAAGACACGGCGGCGTTCATTCGGCCCGATGGCACCCTCATGGTGCGCGGGAGCGGGGCGATCACCGTGGTGGACCCCGCCGACCTCGAGTACTCGTCCATGGATTCGTCGCACGCATCCGACGCCGTGTGCATGGTCAACCTCAGGGTCCACGTCCTCACCGAGGGGGCGACCTTCGATGTCCAGTCGCGCGTCGCGACGCCCGCCTTTCTGAACGGCCGCGACGCGGCGACCGTGCACGAGGCGGCGTCGTGAAGGTCGTTTCGCGCTCGGTATACCTCGGCCCCAGCCTCTACGCCCACTTTCCGGTGATTCGATTCACCGTCGATCTGGAGGAGCTGGAGGACTGGCCCAGCGGTCGCCTCGGACCGGCGTTCACCGACGCGCTCCTGGACGCTCTGCCGGGCCTGCATCAACACGGGTGCTCCTACCGAGAGCCGGGGGGCTTCGTTCGGCGGCTCACCGAGGAGGACGGCACGTGGATGGGCCACATACTGGAGCACGTGGCCATCGAGCTGCAGAACATAGCCGGGTCGCGCGTGACGTTCGGGAAGACGCGCAGCACCGATCGGCCGGGCGAGTACGACGTCGTCTTTCAATACAAGGACGAGGAGGTCGGCCTCCAGGCAGGGAGCCTCGCCATCAGGCTGCTCGAACACCTCCTGCCGGCCGAGCTTCGACCGGAAGGGGCCGACGACGAATTCGACTGGCCCGAGACCCGCGACCGGTTCATCCGGTCGAGTCAGCGCCGCGCTCTCGGACCGAGCACCGCGTCCCTTGTCGCGGCCGCCGAGGAGCGGGACATCCCGTGGCTGCGACTCAACCGCTACAGCCTCGTGCAATTCGGGCACGGAAAGCTGGGGCGTCGGATCCAGGCGACCGTGACGGGAGAGACCCGTCACATCGCGGTGGAGCTGGCATCAGACAAGGAAGAGACGAACAAGATCCTCGGCGACCTGGGGCTGCCGGTCCCGAAGCAGCGAATCGTCTACAGTCCCGACGAGGCGGTTCGCGCGGCGCGGCGGATCGGCCATCCGGTCGTGGTGAAGCCTCTGAACGCGAACCACGGGCGCGGCGTGTCGATCAACCTGGATGAAGACGACGCGATCTCGGTCGCCTTCGAGAAGGCGCGGGAGCACAGCCGCACGGTGCTGGTCGAATCGTTCATACGGGGCCTCGATCACCGGATGCTCGTCATCGACGGTGAACTGATCGCGGCGTCGAAGCGGGTGCCGGGGCACGTCGTCGGCGACGGCGAGCGTACGATCGAGGAGCTCGTCGAGATCGTGAACTCGGACCCACGCCGGGGGATCGGGCATGAAAAGGTCCTCACCCGCCTCGAGTTCGACCACCAGGCCGCGCGCCTTCTGGAGCAGCGCGGATACGAGCGCGCGTCCGTGCCCCCGGACGGCGAAGTGGTCTACCTGCGGTCGACCGGCAACCTGTCTACGGGCGGGACGGCCGTGGACGTGACCGACGACGTGCACCCCGACAACCGGGCCATGGCGATCCGGGCCGCCAGGGCGATCGGTCTCGACGTCGCCGGCATCGATTTCCTCACGACGGACATCTCCAGATCGTACCATGAGACCGGCGGCGCCATCTGCGAGGTGAACGCGGCGCCCGGCTTCCGCATGCACGTGTCGCCGAGCGAGGGGCAGCCGCGCGATGCCGCCGGCCCCGTCCTCGACATGCTCTTTCCGCCCGGCACTCCCTCGCGAATACCGATCGCGTCGATCACCGGGACCAACGGGAAGACGACGACCAGCCGGATGGTCGCCCATGTCCTCAAGATGACCGGAAAGTCGGTGGGCCTCACGACGTCGGATGGGGTCTACATCGACGGCCACCTCAGCGTCCCCGGCGACATGACCGGGCCCACCGCCGCCCGCATCGCGCTGCGCGACCCCTCCACCGAAGTGGCGGTGCTCGAGACCGCTCGCGGCGGGCTGCTGCGCGCCGGGATGGGCTACCGAAGCTGCAACGTCGGGGCAGTGCTGAACGTCGCCGCGGACCATCTGGGGCTCCGGGGGATCGACACGATCGAAGATCTCGCACGTGTCAAGCGCGTGGTCGTCGAGGTGGCGACCGACGCGGCGGTGCTCAACGCGGACGATCCCCTGTGCCTCAAGATGGCCGATCATTCGAGGGCTCAGCGCGTGTGCTACGTGACCATGAATCCGCGTCATCCGCTCGTGCGCGAGCACATCGGGGCGGACGGCCGGGCCGTCGTCCTCGAGGAGGGGATGAACGGGCACATGATCACGATCTACGACGCCGGGAAGCACCTTCCGCTCGTCTGGACCCATCTCATCCCCGCGACGGTGGAAGGGAAGGCGATCCACAACGTACAGAACGCGATGTTCGCGGCGGCGATCGCCTACAGCATGGGCGTGGGCCTCGACGACATTCGACAGGGCCTGCGGACGTTCGACACCACGTACTTCCAGGCCCCCGGACGCCTGAACGTCTACTCCGACCATCCGTTCAAGGTGATCCTCGACTACGCGCACAACCCCCACGCGGTGACGGCGATCGTCAGTCTGGTGGACAACCTCGGAGTCGACGGGCGGAAGATTTGCGTCGTCGGCGCCCCCGGAGACCGGCGGGACGAGGACATCGACGAGATCGCCACGATCTGCGCGGGTCACTTCGACCACTACATCTGTCGTCGCGACGACAACCTGCGCGGCCGCGACCCGGGGGAAGTCGTCGAGAGACTGCGCGCCGCGCTCGTCGCCGCCGGGGTGGACGCCGACGCGATCGAGGTCGTGGAGGACGAGCAGGAGGCCGTGCACGCGGGCCTCGCTCGGGCGGAGCACGGCGACCTGGTGCTGATCATGGGAGACGACATCCGACGCTGCTGGAGGCAGATCACGACCTTCTCTCCGGATCTCGACACACCCGCACCCGTGGATGCGGGAGTAAAGCCGCCTCCGGTGGAAGTCATCGAGACCCTCCCGCATCTCGATCTGCCGCCGATCGACGACCTGGTGCGGGACGAACGCGGCGTTCGCCTCGCGCGCGAAGAGGAGAACGACTAGCAGCCGGCACGGCTGTCCCGCCGGCTGTCCGTCACCGCCCATGGAAGTCCGAGATTCCCGTCGCCTGACCGGCCCCAACATCGTGACCGACGGGCCTGCCGCGATCATCGACATCGTACTCGAGCCGGGCGATGACGCGCAGAAGGCCATCGAGGCCTGGGAGACGCACGTCAACCGGATGCTCTCGGCCGTCGGCTGGGAGGGTGCCCCCCTCCATCATCGAGTGTTCCACGGGGGCATGTCGCTCGCGTTCGGGGCGCCGATCGACGCGCTGTACGCGGCCACGGAGGTGAACGAGTGGGCCTGGTCGGCGGCGGCCGCCCAGCTCGGTGAGGGGCGAGGGGCGGCGGCCGATCTCGCTTTCGAACAGGCGGCCGCGGCCCTCCGGGGGGAGATCGCGAGCGAGAGCAACCCACGGGTGATCGCAATGAAGCACGCCGCCCGCGAACATGACGTGGCGTTTCTCCATGATGACGACCGCGTCTCGGTCGGTCTCGGCAGCGGGTCGACGTGCTGGCCTGAGAGCGACGTGCCCGACCCGGCGGAGGTCGCCTGGGACCGAATCCACGACGTCCCGGTGGCCCAGGTCACCGGGACCAACGGAAAGACGACGACCGTTCGACTCCTCGGCGCGATGGCGCGCGCGGGCGGGAAGGTGCCGGGGACGTCGTCCACCGACTGGATCGCCGCGGGCGACGAGGTGCTGGACCGGGGGGATTACTCGGGGCCCGACGGAGCGCGCCAGGTGCTCCGCGATCGGCGGGTCGAGGTCGCGATTCTCGAGACGGCGCGCGGAGGCATGCTCCGACGCGGCCTCGCCGTCGACCGTTCGGACGTCGCGCTCGTCAACAACGTCGCCGAAGATCACCTCGGTGAATTCGGGGTCCACGACCTCGACGCCCTTGCCGAGTGCAAGTTCGTCGTGGCGCGCGCCGCGCGGCACCTCGTCCTGAACGCGGATGACCCGATCGTGCGGCGGCATGGCGAGCGACAGACCCTCCCCACGACCTGGTTCACGCTCGACGCCGAGGACGAGTTCGTGGCCTCGCACGTGGCGCGGGGGGCGGCAGCGCAATCGTCCTCGAACGAGGCCGGCTGGTCCGAATCGCAGGGGGGCGCAGGCATGCCCTCGTGGAGGTCGCCGACGTCCCGATCGCCCTCGGAGGCGCGGCGCGGCACAATACCGCCAACGCCCTCGCGGCCATCGGCGTCGGGCTCGAGCTGGGTCTCGGGGCGCGGGCGATCACCGAAGGGCTGCGCGCGTTCGAGAGCACGCCGGAAGACAATCCGGGGCGGCTGAACCAGTTCGAGATCCGTGGAGCTCGGGTCATCGTCGACTTCGCCCACAATCCGCATGGCGTCGAAGCCTTGCTCGAGATGGCGGCGGCGCTGCCCGCTCGTCGACGGCTCATCACTCTGGGACAGGCGGGGGATCGCCAGGACGACGCGATCAGGGCCCTGGCCCGGTCGACGTGGTCCGCCCGCCCCGATCGAGTCCTGATCAAGTCGATGACGGAGTACCTGCGCGGCCGGGCCCCGGAGGAGATCCCCCGGATCCTCGAGGAGGAGCTTCGCGCGGCCGGCGCGACCGACGACCACATCGCGCACACCGGATCCGAGCTGGACACCGCGCGGCGCGCGGTCGAGTGGGCGCGGGAGGGGGATCTGGTGCTCCTGATCACTCATGCAGATCGGGACGCGGTGGTCGAATACCTGCGGGAAGAGCAACGGTCCACCGAACTCCAGGACTGACATAGCGTTACGGTGCTGGTCCGTCCTCGTCGAGGGCTGGCGGAACCCAACTTGCAGCCCGTCTTCCGTGGCGGAGCCTCGCCTGGCGGTGCAACCCTTGTTGCACCCGGCACGTCGGGGATGCAGGAGGGCAAATGAACCGTACGACCGTTCGGACCGTGGGTGGCGTGACCCTCGCCCTGGCGGTGTCTTTGCCGTCGACTGCCCGCCGCCTCGACGGCCAGGAGCAGGCGGAACGCCTGCTTCGCGCGGTGGCGGATGCCTCCCGCGACGACCTTTCGCGCCTGGCCAACGGGGTGCCCTTCACCAGGAGCCTCGCCTCCGACACGGACCGCGAGCTGACTCTCGTCCACGCGATCCGGATCCGGGCTCCGGTCGAGTTCATCCTCGCACGGGCGCGCGAGGACCACCTCCTGCTCGATGATGTCGACGGACCGGAGGCGAGGGGCGTCTTCTCGATCACACCCGCGGTGTCGGATCTGGAGAGGCTCGAGATGGAACGCCGCGAGCTGCGACAGTTGCGTAAGTGTCGCGTCGGCGACTGCGCGCTGAAGCTCTCCGCCTCGGCCATCGAGCGCATGCACGAAGTGGTGAACTGGTCGGCCCCGGACGCGGATCGAGCCGCGGCCGAGTTCCTCCGGGCCGATCTCGTCGCGATGCTCGAGCAGTACGGCGCGCGCGGTCACGACGGCGCCCCGGTCTATGGAGACAAGGCGGTCCCGCTTTCCGCAGGGGCGGGATTGGACTCCCTCGTCCTGGCCGCCCGGTCGGTCGCCCGGCTGGATCCCGCCTTTCACCTGCACCTGACCGCGTGGCCCGAGGAAAGAGACCCGGGAGTCGAGGACCGGTTCACGTGGACGGTGGAAGATCTCGGCATCAAGTCCGTGGTGTCACTCAACCACGTCTCGATCAAGCCGCGGACGTCGGAGGGGACGGCGCTCATCGCGGTGAAGCGACTCTACGCCAACCACTACTTTCAGGCCGGCCTGCGACTCCTCATCCTGACCCCGGGGTCGGGCGACCCGCGATCGCCGGACACCTACGTGACCGTCATCACCAGTCTCAGGTTCGACGGCGAGGTCGGCGGATTGAAGCGGACGGCCATGGAGCGACGGCTGGAGATGAACGCGGACGCTGTCCTGACGGCGACCAGGGACCGGCTGGAGGCGGCGGCCCGGCGGCAGTGATGCCGCGACTCAGAGGTCTTCCGACACCTCGGCGTCGAGCCCGGATTCGATCAGGAAGAGCCTGAAGAACTCCCCGACCCGGTCGGCGTTGACACCCAGGTCCCCGCCTCCGAACCGGGAAATCGATCGGACATCGACGAGCGTGCCCCTCTCTCCGAATCGTATCCGCACGACCACGTCGTCCTTGAACCCGAACCAGAAGGTGGAATCGGTCGCTTCGATGACGCGCTGCGTCGGATCCGCGCCCACGACCTCGAGTACCATCAGCTCCTCGATGACGCGGAGTGCCGTGGCGAACGCCGCGTCGGCCTGTCGGGGAACGACCAGCGTACGGACCCAGGGGTAGTGTTCGCGTTGCGCCTCGACCGTCTCCGGAGTCAGGACGATCGGGTTGGCGTCGGGTCCACGGAGCGAGACGACACGAGAGAAAGCCGGCGGATCGATCACGTCGGTCGAGACCTGGTGGATCGGAGGCGTCGTCAGAGCGGAGCGCGCGAAGGGAAACAGCCAGAGAAGCAGCAGCGCGGCGGCGAAGATGGATGCGTCGGTGAAGGCGGGCCCCGCCTCGCCCCGTCGCCGACGGGCGCGGGACGCGAAGACGGCGAGGACGCCGCACGCCAGCACGGCGAGGGCTCCGAGGGCGAACAGGCCGAGGCCCACGCGGGGGTGCCAGAGGCCGACTCGTGTCCCGAGTGCCCCGATCGGGAGAAGGGCGAGCCCCCCGAAAGATCCGGCCCGAAGAAACCGCATCGGACGGCTCGGCATCGGCCCCGCTCCGGCGCTCGCGCTCACTGTGGCTCACCTTCCATGTCGGACCTCCGGGATTCGTCGGGCTCGGTTCCGCCGCTGCCGCGTGAGAAAACTAGGCCCGCGATGATCGGTCGGGAATCGCCGCCCGGGCGATGTATTCGCCGATCGCCAGGCACGACGTGGCGGCGGGAGAAGGTGCGTTGAACACGTTCACGAGTCCCGGCGAGCGCCGCACGACGAAGTCGTGGATCAGCGTCCCGTCCTCTCCGACGGCCTGGGCCCGGATGCCGGATCTCCACCCAGACAGATCGCCCGGCGCGAGTCGCGGGGCCAGTCGCCGTGCCCGGTGCAGGAACGCGCGCTTGCTCAGCGACCTCCACTGCTCACCGGCCGCCGTGCGCCAGTGGCGCGCCGCGAGCTTCCAGAAGCCCGGATAGGTCATGGTCTCGAACGCGTCGGCCAGGTTCCCGGACACGCGTCCGTAGGCCTCCCGTCCCCACGCCCACACCGCGTTGGGGCCGATCTCCACCGCACCCGCGACCGTCCGGGTGAAATGGACGCCGAGATGGGGAAAACGGGGGTCGGGGACGGGGTAGATGTGTCCTCGGATCCGTGCGGCGGCCGCGGGAGTCAGACCCCAGTACTCGCCGCGGAACGTCAGCACTCGGATGTCGGCGGGGGCCCCCAGCAACCTCGCGACCCGATCCACGTGAAGCCCGGCACAGTTCACGATGAGACGAGTTCGGACGTCCCCGCTCGCGGTGATGAGGGTTCGGGCGCCGCTGGCATCGGGAGACGTCGCCGACAGCAGCTTCGCGCCCGTCCGGATGTCCACGCCGGACAGGGACAGCTCCTCCGCGATCGCCGCCGCGACCCGACCGAAATCGACGGCGCCGGTGAACGGCACCCGAAGCCCGTCGAGACCGTCGACCTCCGGCTCGTACCGCCTGATCTCTTCGGGTCCGATCCGGTCGACGTCGACGCCGTTCGCGTGGGCACGGCGCTCGAGCTCATCGAGCGCCGGGATCTGCGACGCGTGAGTGGCCACCACGAGCTTGCCGGTGCGAGCGACCGGGATCCCCGCCTGCCGGCAGAACTCGACGAGGCGCGGTCCGCCCTCGACGCAGAGCCTCGCCTTGAGAGAACCCGGCACATAGTAGAGTCCCGCATGGATCACTCCACTGTTGCGGCCGGTCTGGTGAACGGCGATGGCGGGTTCCTTCTCCAGCACGATGATCGAGCGGTGCGGCGCGGCGCGCGTAAGCGCGCGCGCGGCGGCGAGCCCGACGATCCCGCCTCCCACGACGGTCACATCGAAGCGGTCGGTCATGGCGAGGCTGTTTCGACCGTCCGCTAGAAGTAGGTGGCCGCCGAGAACAGGATGCCCGCCTGAGAGGCACCGTTGTTGAAGCGGTCGTGCGATCTGCCCCGGAAGTAGTCGAGCTTGAAGACGGTGTCGCTCGTCGGGCGGAAGTTCAGTCCGATGGAGATCCGGAGCGCGTCGTCGCCGCTCAGGTCGCGGTCGAAGTCGACGAAGTCGAAGCGTGCCTTGGCCTCGAACCGGGACGAGGGCATCGTCGAGATCAGGTGCTCCCCGAACGGGACCACGACGTCCGTGTACATGCCCCACTGCGCGCTGGCAAACAGGCCTTCGAGCACGGGGTCGATGTCGACGTCCGCCGCCGCCGCTTCGCCAGATACCTCGACGGGCCCCAGATCGGCGTCCCAGTCGAGCGCCCCGACGGTGACGTTTCGGCCCTCGTCGATGATCTCCCCCTCGAGCTCCGAGACGTTGTAACGACCGTGCATGGCGGAGAGGCCGACCTCGACCCGCCGGGACGGGCTGAACGCCACGCGTCCCACGACGGAAAGCGCGCGGTTCTCGTTCTCGAAGTTCTCCCTTCCCGAGGGCAGCCGGACGCCGTTCTCATCGTCGAGCACTCCCTCGTCGAACCCGTTGACGGCATAGGCCTCGTACGTGAACCGGGCCGTTCCCTCGAGGGGAATCGTGCCGAAGGCCCCAAGACCCGGCTGAGACAGCGCGACCGAGAGGATGTCCGTGGACACGAAGGGTCGGTCCGTGAACGGGTTGCGTGGACTGTCGTGGGACAGGTTGAACCTCCCCAGCGGAACCAGGATCATACCCCCGCGGAGCGCGAATGCCCGGTGGAGCATCAGGTCGATCGTCATGAACTCGAGCTTGATCTCGCGGGCCGCATCCTCGAACTCCAGCTCCGCGCCGAAGCGGACGAAGTCGCTGATCTGCGAATTGAAGAAGAGGTTGAACCGCTTGGCCTCGAAGCCGAGATCGTCGGTCACCCCGTCCTCTCGCGTGTGCCTGAAATGGCCCTCCGCATAACCGCCCAGCGCGAGCCGGCCGGCCAGCTCCGCGAGATACGGTCGATCGCCGCGTCCTCCTCGCACGAACGGACGCTCCACCGTGTCGGGCGCTGCGGCCTGCGCCGCCACGTCGGCTCCGGTCACGACGAAGAAACCGGCGAGCACGGCCATGGCGGTCATCGGTCGGCGCATCATGTGGCCTCCAGGTCGATCACGAGCTCGCCCTCCGCGGTCAGCTCCGCCGGGTGCCGCGGCAACGGTCGCTCGGCCGGGCCGACCACCACCGCTCCCGCGCGGTCGTACTCGGACCCGTGACAGGGACACACCAGTCGCGCTCCCGCCACGTCCACGATGCACTGCTGGTGTGTGCAGACCGGAGACAGCACCGTGAATGCGCCCCCCTCCTCGGCCAGGACGACGAGATGGTGCGCGAGTCCCTCGGGCTGGATTCTCACAAAGCCGCCGGGCGCGGCGAGCCGCGGGTAGTTGCGGACGACGAGTCGGGCTCGCCCGCCGCGCACCGGTACCGGTACCGTCGCGAGGGATGCGCAGGCCGGGACGCCCGCGGCGAGTGCCGCGCAGGCCGACATTTGTACGAATCGGCGTCGTCGAATCCGACGGGTCACGGGACTACCGGCTCTCCACGAAGTCGAGCAGCGCGGCCCGATCGTCGGGAGAGAGTCCGAGGAATCCGTCCCGCGAGGACGACGCCTCTCCGCCGTGCAACACGATCGCCTCCTCGACCGATCGGGCCCGGCCGTCGTGCAACAGGAACGCGTCGCCGTTCAGGAAATCCCTCATCACGCGAAGGCCCCAGAGCGGGGCGGTTCGCCATTCCCGCCCCGTCGCATCGCCATCCGGTCGATGGTCGGCGAGGCCTTCGCCCATGTCGTGCAGGAGAAGGTCGGAGTAGAGCCTGACGGGCATCCCCTCGATTGCCGGGATCGGACCGGGCCCGGCCGTGAACTCGGGCGTGTGGCAGGCCGCGCACCCGATGGCCCCGAAGAGCTCCGCCCCCCTCGCCCGACGCGGGGTCTCGGCCCCGGGAGCCGGCGGTTGAAGCATGCGAAGATACGCGACGACCTGTTCGACCCGCGCGGCCGGCAGCTCGGGATCCGCCACGTGGTCCGCGGCCCTCGTCGCCCGGCTGGCCTGAGGGTTCACGTTCTCGACCGGCAGGAAGTCCGTGGTGATGCCGATGTCCTGATGGTAGGCCTCGACCGTCTGCTGGAGCAGGCTCGACACCTGGGCCTTGCGGCTGAATCGGCCCAGCTGGAGACCGCCGCCTCCGCCGGGCTCGGTCGGGGGCACGAAGTCGGCTGCCCTCACGAAGTTGGGGCGTCCCGAAATCCCGTCGCCGTTCGCGTCGAGCTCGTCGGCGTTCGCCAGGATGTCGGCGGCCGGAATCGCCTCGATGAGGCCCACGCCGAACACGGCCGGCGGCAGTCGCTCCGACCGATCCACGTCGGGAGGCACCACCTCGGGGACCGCCCCGGCGATCGCCCGATCCTGGATCTGGGGACCCCCGACATCGAGCGCCGGATCAGGGCCCCGGCTGATCCGGATCAGGTTGTTCTCCGGCCGGCCGCGTCCGTCACCGCTGTGGCAGGCCGCGCACGAGACGTTGTTGAAGATCGGCCCGAGACCCGAGCTCGGCGTGAACGGCACGCCGAACTGCTCGTCGCCGGCGACGAAGGCCGCGAGCTCCTCGCGGCTCAATCCCTCGAGCGGTCCATCCAGGATGTCGTCGGGGTCAGGGGCCTCCGTGAGAAGCGTGTCGCACGCCGCGATCGGGAGCAGAATGGCGAGCCAGCGCCAGGCGCGCCGTGTGATTCCAGCCATCTCTTCGTCGGTTCACCGTGTCGGAAGGGAGGCCGAGAACGCCTCCGGCCTATTTTTAGCTAAGACTAAATATCACGGTCACGATGCGGCCGCGTGAACGGTGTGTCAAGCGGTCCGGGGCTTGCGGAACTGGCGCGCCGGTCCGCGTTTATCCAGAATAGTCGGGGTGGAGAGGGCGGACGGATTCGGGCAATTCGAGTTCGGGGCAGGGGGAGTGCGAAAGATGGGCTTGAAACCTTCGCGGGTGCGTTCGTACCCGTTCCTTCTGTTGGCGCTCGGTGTGACGGCGTCTCCGGCGGTTGGACAGAGCCTTCGCGGCTCCACTCCGTCTCTGGATCGTCAGAACTCCGTCGCGCGGCAACACGACTTCACGTTCCTGAACTCGACGAGCCATGCTCGCAGCTTCGTGGAAGCCGGGTATCTGGTTCGCGTGGGCAGTACGGCGGATTACACCGTGAAGCGTGGCGTCCTGCCCTACACCCGCCCCGCGGTCGCGACGTTCATGCAGCGCCTCGGCAGCCAGTACAAGGCCGCGTGCGGTGAGAAGCTCGTCGTCACGAGCCTCACGCGACCGAAGTCTCGTCAGCCTCGCAACGCGTCGCCCCGTTCCGTCCATCCGACCGGGATGGCCCTCGACCTGAGGCGCAGCAGTCGCGCGTCGTGCCGCTCCTGGCTCGAGGGGGTGCTGCTTCACCTGGAGGGCAAGGGCGTCCTGGAGGCCACGTATGAGCGCCGGCCTCCGCACTACCACGTCGCGCTGTTTCCCACGCAGTACGAGACCTACGTCGCGAGCCTGAGCAAAGCGCCGGCGGCGGCTCCCCGCGAATACTTCGTTCGCCGTGGTGATTCGCTGTGGGAGATCGCGCGGGATCACGACACGACGGTCGCCGAGCTCCGGGAGGCGAACAACCTGCGGAACAGCCGCATCTACGCCGGCCAGGTCCTGACCGTGCCGTCGCGCAGGTAAGGCGTCTCCCGGCGATTCAGGCCAGCCCGCGCTCCTCGAGGACCGACCGGATCCGATCGGTGATGTCGCGCATCTGATAGGGCTTCTGCAGGAAGCCGGCGAGCCCCTTGCCCACGAAACGGCCGGCAGCTTCCCGCTCGTCGTACCCGCTGCAGAGGATGACCGGGACGTCGCTCCGGATCGCCCGAATCGCCTCGATGGCCGACGCCCCATCCATGACCGGCATCGTCAGGTCGAGCAACACCAGGGAGATCGCGTCGGCGTGGATCCTGAAGGTCTCGACGCCCTCGGCCCCATCCCTCGCGGTGATCACGTCGAATCCGATTCGCTCGAGCACCGTTCGCCCCACGTCGCGCGCCGACTCCTCGTCGTCGATGATCAGGATCGTGCCGGATCCGCGCCAGTTCGCCGGTGAATCCGTCTCATCCGGCGGTGAGGTGCAGCCCGAGGCGGTTCGGGGGAACAACACGGTGAATGTCGTGCCTCGTCCGGCTTCGGAATCGATGGTGAGGGTCCCGTGGTGGCCGCGCACGATTCCCAGCACGGCGGCGAGACCGAGTCCGCGTCCGGTGAATTTCGTCGTGAAGAACGGGTCGAAGATGCGGTCCAGCGTCTCCGTGTCCATCCCGCACCCCGTGTCGGCGATGCGGACGTAGACGTACGGCCCGGGGCGCAGCTCCTTTCCGAGGAAGCTGTCGCGGAGGAAGTCGCCGTCGCAATCGATGGCCCCGGTCGAGACCGCGATGTCTCCATGCGAGTCCCCGATCGCCTCCGATGCGTTCGAGACCAGGTTCATGACGATCTGCGCCATCTGGGTGGGGTCGCCCTCGATCCATGGCAGGTCGTCCGCGAGCTCGAACCGGAGGTCGACGCGCCGCGTCACCGAGGCCCGCAGCAGGTCCGCCATTTCGGAAATGACCGTATTCAGACAGACGGGCTGGATGACGAACTTCCCCCTCCCCGAGTAGGCGAGGAGCTGCTTGCACAGATCCGCGGCACGCAACGCGGCCTTCTCGATGTTCTCGAGGAAGCCACGAGTCGGGGAGGACGGCGGGACGTCGAGCAACGCGAGCTCCGCGTTTCCGAGAACGCCGGTGAGCAGGTTGTTGAAGTCGTGCGCGACCCCGCCCGCCAGGATCCCGAGGCTCTCCATCTTCTGCGCGTGCTGGATCTGGAGCTGCAGGCGCCGGTGCTCGTCCTCCGCGGCCTTCTGCTCCGTGATGTCCTGGCACACGATGAGGACCCGTTGCTTGATGGCGCGGGCGAACTCCTCCACCCAGATGACGCTCCCGTCCTTTCGGATCTTCCGGAAGCTCCACCGGAAGACCCGCCCCGGATTGGACAGCGCCTTCTCGAACTGCTCGCGTACCGCTGCCTTGTCCTCCTCGTGAAACACGGCGAGCACCGGCTGTCCGATCAGCTCGTCCACCGAATACCCGAGTTGACTCGCCCCGAAACGGTTCACGGAGATGACCGTGCCGTCCCTGTCCAGCGTGAAGTACATCGAGGGATTGTCATCGAAGAGGTGTCGGTAACGTTCCTCGCTCTCCTGGAGAGCGGCCTCGGCGCGCTCGCGCTCGGCCGCCTCGCGTACCAGTCGCTCGTGGGCGAAGCACCCCTCGAGCGTGATGGCCAGCTTGGCGAGCACGTTGCGAAGCTGGTTGAGCTCGACCTCATCGAACGGCGCGTCGCTCACGGTCGAGTGGATCTTCAAGAAGCCGAGGTCCCCGAGTCGAAACACCGCGAATCGTCCGGACCCGATGCCGGCCTCGGTCACGAGGGCCTGGAATCCGTCGTCGCGTACGGAGAGCGAGATCGCGTCCCGCCCCAGCAGGGCGGTGGGCAGCGGATGATCGGCCGGCAAGCTGGTTTCGCGCGTCCGGAATTCGGGGCTGGAGTAGAGCAGCTGATACGTCGTTTGGTCCTCGTCTCCCGTGAGGTGCGACCGGCAAACCCAGACGGACGCGTGATCGAGGTTCTTTCGCGCCATGATCGTCTTGAGGAAGGACTCGCAGCACGCCCGCGAGTCCAGCGAGCTGCCGACGGAGAGCGAGAGTTCGTAGAGCAGCGAGAGGTCGCCGAGGACTCCCGCCGGGCCCCGGACCTCACCCATGGAAGGCGCTCGTCACGATCGTCTTGTTGAAGAACTCGATGCTGCCCTCGCCGTAGGACGAGATCTCGCCCAGCGTCAGCACGCCCTCGAGGACGACCCCCGGGACGCGGCGATCGATCCGGGACTGTACCGTCGCGAGCTCCCGCTCGAAGCCGTCCTCGAGGAAGATCACCCGCGAGATGCAGTCCGCGACCAGGAAGTCCCGTATGCCGGGATTCGATCCCACGAAACAATCGTCGGCCGCCTGGCCCGCCGCGTCGATGAGCGAATCGGCGTCTCCCGTCAGGATGTTGAGGACCGTGTTCTCCGGCACCTCGCCGACGCAGACGAGCTCTCCCGAGTCGGTCACCTGGATGGGATCGCGGACCACGTCCTCGGATCCCTCGCGGTACATGCCGAACGGATGCCCGTTCGTCAGCTCGAAGAAGTTCTCCCGGGTCAGGATCTTGCCCGTGTCCTGCTCGATGGCCTCCGAATAGACCTCGAACGCGTTTCTCCAGTTGAGCTCGACGATCACGTTCTTCCGAGTCCGGGTCGCGACGATCGGGCCCATGATCTTGCGCCAGCCGTGGCGCACTCCGAGGTGAGTCTCGAGCGGTACGAATCCGACGACGGCCGCGTCCTCGACGAGTCCGTCGCGGGTCAGAATGCAGGGTTTCCGCTCGAGGGAAAGCGATCCTGCCCCGCCACCGAAGTAGTGGACGGCATCGCCCATGCGGTTGAACATCTCGCGCAGGAACCGGTCGATGTCCGAGGTGAGCCCGTCCACGAGAATCACGGCCGTCAGTCCGCCCGACGTGTCGATCTCATCGATCTTCGCCAGACCGTCCGTGAGGTCCGTTCCCAACCCCTCGACGACCACCGGTGGGGCGGCGAGCGGAAGCACCTTCACGATGGCGCCGGTGGGACATCGGGCGGCCCCCGAGATCACGCCCGGGAAGATGCCCCCGAAGAACGGGAGATCTCGGGCCACGAGCCCCGCGATCACATCGTCCGGGTCGGGCGGGCGCTCCTCGCCGAAGAACAGGAGGACCCCGTCGCCGGGACTCGGGGAGAGAGAATCGACCGCGTCGAGGACCTTCGCGGCATCGGCATCGGGGATGTACATGCGCCGGGCTCCCGGGGAGGGGCGTGGAATTCCCCGACCACTCTATGACAGTGGCGGGCGAGGTGAAACGGCTGGTCGCCGTGGCCCCGTGCCCCGGGGGTCTTCATGTTCGTCCTCGTCGTGAACCGCGCACAGCCGGGAGGGACCCCTGTTCGAATCGGTCCAGATGTCGAAGCCGCTGGCCACCGCGCTCTGCCTGGCGGCCCTGTGGGTGCTCGAAGGCGTCCTCCCGATGTTCGAGGGGCGCGCCCGGCGCGTCACCCACGACGGCGCGAACCTGGTCCTCGGGGTCGCGAACGCGGGCCTCGTCTCGATCGCGTTCGCCGCGGCCACACTGGCGGTGACGGAGTGGGCCGCCGCCCGCGCCTTCGGCCTTCTCCACATCATCCCCATCGAGGGCGCGCTGCGGCTACTCCTCGCGGTCGTGGTGCTCGACCTCTGGCAGTACCTCTGGCACCGTCTGAATCACCGGGTGCCGGTCCTCTGGCGGTTTCACGCGGTTCATCATTCGGACAGGGATCTCGATGCGTCCTCCGCCCTCAGGTTCCACACGGGGGAGATCCTGCTGTCCTCCGTGGCGCGTCTGGCCGTCCTGCCGCTGCTCGGGCTGACGATCGGAGAGGTCCTCGTCTACGAGACGATCCTGCTCCCGATCATCCTTTTCCACCATTCGAACGTTCGGGTCCCCGAGGCCCTGGACCGGTGCTTCCGCTGGCTCATCGTGACGCCCTGGATGCACTGGGTGCACCACTCGGACTACCGACCCGAAACGGACTCGAACTACGCGAGCGTTTTCTCGGTCTGGGATCGGCTGTTCGGGAGCTTCCGCTTCCGGGACGACCCGCGCGCGATCAACCTCGGACTCGACGGAGTCCCGGAGACCGACTGGACGACGCTCACCGGCATGCTCGCGATGCCCTTCCGGCGACGCCCCCCGGGGGGCGAGTCGTCAACCGCGCCGGACCGCGCCGAACGTGACCCCGAACGTGTCGAACGCGGCGGCGGATGACTCGTGCTTCGACCCTGAGAACACGTCGATCTGCTTCCCCCAGCGCACCTGATCGAATCCCGTGTGGTCCAGCACCCAGTTCCACTCTGCTTCCAGCAGAGCACCCGCGATTCAGCCGGACCAGAGCTCGATGTCGTCCTTCGCCCCCTGCGGAACCTCCTTGTGCACGAGGATGTCCGCGATCTGGAAACGGCCTCCCGGGCGGAGTACGCGGTGTACCTCCCGCATCGTCCTGACCTTGTCGGGACACAGGTTGATGACGCCGTTGCTGATGACGACGTCGATCGCCCCGTCGTCGGCGGGCAACGATTCTGCGAGTCCCTCGCGAAAATCGATGTTGTCCAGCCCGAGGTCCGCCGCACCCCGTTCGGCCTTGGCCAGCATCGCCGGGGTCATGTCGACGGCGATCACCCGTCCGTCGGGGCCGACCTGCCGGGCGGCGATGAGCGTGTCCATCCCGGCTCCGCACCCGATGTCCAGCACGGTCTCACCCTCGCGAAGGTCGCCGAGGCTGAAGGGATTTCCCGTGCCGGCGAAGGAGTCGACGGTGCCCGCCGGCAGCCAGGCCACGACGTCTTCGTCGTACCCGAGCATCGCGGCCAGCGGCGTCCCGGTGTGAAAGTGGAACCCCTTCTCGGGAGTCCGGGCCACCTCTTCGTACTTGGCGCTGATCCCCGCTCGCAGCTGTTCCGCGTCCACCGCCGCGGGTCTGACGCTCGTGGTCATCGTTCGAGCCTGGGTTCGAGTACATCGGCGAGAAACAGGTCCGCGACTCTGCGCGACAGCTCGCCGGGGTTGATCTGTGACTGGTTGCAGAGCGTGGCGACCGTGAGGCGCTGGTCCGGGAAGCGTTCCATGTAGGCCCGAAAGCCCATCATCCCGCCCGAGTGCCCGACCGTCGCCTGACCCCGATACTCGTCGTGCCGGAGCCCGAACGCGTAGTCCACGGCCCCGCCGTCGTTGAGGACTCCCGTCGTCTCCATGAACTCCCTGAAGCCGGCTCCGCCCACCCTGCTCTCGTAGAAGTTGCGGTCCCACTTGATCAGGTCTCCGACCGTCGTGTAGAGCCCGCCCTGGCCGACGAACGCGAAGGTCGAGACGTAGTTCTGCTTGATCTCACCGGAATCGTGCGCCTCGTAGCTCATCGCTCGCCGCGGAACGACATGGCCCGGGTCGCTGTGGAAGTGGGTGTCCGTCATCCCGAGCGGTTCGAAGATGTTCCGGGTCGTGAACTCGGTGAAGGACATGCCGCTCGCCCGCTCGACGATCTGAGCCAGCAGGAAATAGCCGCCGTTGCTGTAGCTCCACCGTTCTCCCGGCGCGAAGTCCAGCGGCTTGGAGGCGAGGACCGCGATGGCCTCCTCCGCATCGATCGGGTCGTAGATGTTCATCCCCGAGTCCATCATGGCGGCGTACATGTCCATGATCCCGCCCGTGTGGTGCACGAGGTGCTCGACCGTCACGGTCGACGGGTACTCGGGCAGCTCCGGAATCCACTTGCGGACGTCGTCCTCGAGCGACAGCCGTCCGCCCCGCGCCAGCAGGGCGATGGCGGCGGCGGTGAACTGCTTCGAGACGGAACCCACGTAGAACACCGTGGAGGGGTCGACTTCGACGCCCCAGTCGAGATTGGCCATGCCGTAGCCCTTCTCGAACACGAGGTCGCCGTCACGGTAGACGCCGACGGCGCACCCGGGACCGTCTCCGGCGATGCCCGAGAAGACGGCGTCGACCTTATCCGGAGTCGGATCCTGCGCGGACCCGGCCCCGGGCCCGAGGGCGAGTGCCAACCCGACGATGGCGACGGGCGTGCGGCAACGGGCATACATCAGGAGCTTCCCTCCGCTGGAGAGTCGAGAGGCCGAAAAAATGGACGGGGTCTCGCCGGGAAACCAGCCCCGTCGATTCGCTCAGGGCAGCGCGTGCTTCTCGTTCGCCCTGGCGGCGGCGGTCTGAAGAAGCCCGGCCAGCTCGTGCGAGATGGTGACGCGCCCCCCCGAGTTCGCGATCTCCGCCGGAAGGTCCACGGGGTTCTTGCCTGTCAGCTGCTCGTACATCACGAGCGCCGCGAGGTAGGTGCCGAGCGCGGACGGGTGGAACCCGTCGGAGTCGTAGAGCGCGAGGCTCGGGTCCTCGGCCCACGCCTCCCGCCAGGCTTCCCCGGCGGGGAGGAACAGGCCACCGTTCTGCACGGCCGCCGTGCGGTACGAGTCCGCGACACCGTCGAAGTCCTGCGGTCGGAGGGTCGAGGGCCACACCATGTAGAGCGCGAGCCGCGCCCCGACGGCCTCGGCCTCCTCGGCGAAGAGCGCGCTGAAGGACAGAAGCGACGGGCGTCCCTCGGTAGCCGACGGCCCCTGCTGGATGATGACGTAATCCCAGCCGCCCTCGGCGAGTCTCCGGCGCGCGGACCCTTCGTTCCAGTGGTCGACGAGTCCGAAGTTCGGTCGCGCGACCGCCTCCACGTGCGCCTCCCCCACGTCGCCGTGCGCATCGAGCAACATCTCGAGCATGCCCGGCAAGTCGTTCGTATAGGTCAGGCTGTTTCCGACGAACAGGATGTTGAGGTCGGCGTCCGGAGGACCCAGCGGCGCGGCGTTGCACCCCACGGCCGTGACGGCGGCGGTAAGCAGCAGCGTGTGGATGTGAGGTCGCACCTTCCGGGTCATTTCGCTCTCCCTGTCTCGGATTCGCTCAGAGGTGAACGTATGGCGCCCGAAATCAATGACTTTCGTCCGCTGCCGCGTCCCCCCGGGCCATCGACCGGCTCCGGAAAACGCGATCGGTCCGCTTGTCTCGCCACCGGGGCATGCCCACGTTTCGGTATGAAGAACCGTTGCCTCTACTGCGGACACTCGCTGGGCGGGTCGCCCCAGGTCGGGCCGATCCGTTCGACGATCGGGTCCGTGAGGTCCGGGGTGCGCATCGCGTTCGACCCCTCGCGTGAGAGGGTGTGGACTGGACCGTCTGTGACCGGTGCCACGGGTGGAACCTGTGGTGGGACGAGGTGGGGGCGACGCTCGAGTCGCTCGAGCGCATCGCCCACGACCGCGCGCGAGTGCTGTTCGAGACCGAGCACGTGTCCTTGCTCGAAGGGCCCGGTCGGCAGCTCGTACGCGTGGGAGATGCTCCCCGTCGCGAGAGCGCGTGGTGGCGCTACGGGCGGAAGCTGCGCGCTCGCCGCGACCGGTTCGCCAGCCCGGTGACCAGGGTGGCGACCGCCACCTACTCCGCGGTCTCGTCCGTCGGGATGAGCGTCGGGCTGTCTTCGGTGACCGGCGACTTCCGCCGCGCCGTGGACCGGCGGGTCGAGATCCTCAGGTGGCGGCGATTCGGCGGCACCGCGTGGGACGGACGGGCCCCCTGTCCGAGCTGCGGAAGCGTGCTCATCCGTCTGTTCTTCATGAAATGCACGGATCTCGTGCTCTTTACCGACGAGCGCGGCCACCCCGCCGTGGGGCTCCCGTGCGCGCGCTGCGACCCCTGGTCCACCGGGGAGACCCACCGCTTCTCCTCCGGCACCGTCGAGCCGCTCCTCCGCAGGGTGCTCGCCTGGCACAACATCGACGGAGCCGGGGTGCGAGACCTCGACCGATCGGTGACGATGATCGAGCGCTCGGGTTCCGCGTCCGAGTTCGTCGAGCGACTCGCCACCGAAGGGCTGCCGCTCTATCAGATGAACCGCGTGCAGCGTCTGGCGCTCGAGATCGCCGTCAACGACGCGGCCGAGAGAGTCCGTCTCGAAGCCGAGGTCGCCCGTCTCGAAGCCGACTGGAGGCGGGCCGACGAACTGGCGACCATCATCGACGAAGAACTCTGATTCCTCATCGAGGTCGAATGAACGTCCGATCGTTCGCCGCAGTCGCGGCCCTGGCCTTCTTCATCCCGTCCGCCCCCGCGTTCGCGCAGGAAGGACGTCCCCTGCTGAACCCTCCGCCGCGTGACGGCGGAGTCGGCCACCGGACGTACGAGGCGAACTGCCAGCGATGCCATTCAGGCGAGGAATCGGCGCGCGCTCCTCGGATGACCTCGCTCACGGCGATGACTCCCCGGGCGATCCTGACCGCCCTGACCGAGGGCCGCATGCGACGGCACGGGGAGAATCTCACGGCGGAGGAGCGCCTGGCGGTGTCCGAGTGGCTGACCGGGAAGGCGCTCACCGAGACGCGAATCCCGAGGGCGCGTTCTGCGCGGCGGCGCCCGCCGGTCGCGCGGAGGTCCATTCGTCGGGCTGGGGCGGAGCGGCCGGCGAAGCCGGATATCGAGACGAGGGCCTCGCGGGCATCACCGCGGCCGACCTCGGAGATCTCGAGCTGGCCTGGGCCTTCGCCTTTCCCGACGCGGGGCAGGTCCGCTCCAAGCCCGCCGTCGTCGGCGATCGGGTGATCATCGGGTCGGCTTACGGTGAAGTGTATTCCATCGACATCGAGACCGGATGCGCGCACTGGATCTTCCCGGCCGATGCCGCCGTTCGTGGCGGAATCGCGATCGGGGAGGGGCCGAACGGCGTACAGGCAGCGTTCTTCGCCGACTTCCGCGCGAACGCGTACGCCATCGACGCCGCGACCGGCGAGCTGCTCTGGCGATCTCCGACCGGCACGCACCCCGA
>CBDCGJ010000067.1:0-92478 GCA_965216645.1 Alphaproteobacteria bacterium
TCTGGGTCGAAAGCCTGGCCAATCCGGGCGGCGTGTTGGTCGATCTGTCAGCGATCGCCGCGGTGGCGAAAGAAGCCCATGTACCGCTGATCGTCGACAATACCATGGCGACACCCTATCTCTGCCGCCCCTTCGAACACGGCGCCGATCTGGTGGTCCACTCGGCCACCAAGTTTCTGGGCGGCCACGGCAATTCCATGGGCGGCGTGATCGTCGAAGCCGGCACCTTCGATTGGAACAAAGTTCCCGGCAAGTTTCCCGCCCTCGGCGAGCCGGCGCCGGCCTATCACGGGCTGAACTTCTACGAGACCTTCGGCAATTTCGGTTTCGCCGCTTACGCCCGCGCCGTCGGTCTGCGGGACTTGGGGCCGACCCTGTCGCCCTTCAACGCCTTCCTGATCCTGACCGGCATCGAAACCCTGCCGCTTCGGATGGAGCGGCATTGCCAAAACGCCCAGGCCGTGGCGGAATATCTGGCCGCCCACGAGAAAGCCGCCTGGGTCAGCTATGCGGGCCTGCCGGATGACCCCTATTACGATCTGGCCAGGAAATATACGCCGAAGGGTCCCGGTTCCGTCTTCACCTTCGGCGTCAAAGGCGGCTACGACGCCGGCATCAAGATGGTGGAGAGCGTCAACATCTTCTCCCATCTGGCCAATATCGGCGATACCCGCAGCCTGATCCTGCACCCGGCGTCAACCACCCACCGGCAATTGACCGACAACCAGCGTACAGCCGCCGGCGCCGGCCCGGATGTGGTCCGGCTCTCCATCGGCCTCGAAACCGTCGACGATCTGATCGCGGATTTGGATCAAGCTTTGCAACAGACCTAAGGGTAACTTCCATGCCTTTCATCATCATTGCCAAGGACAAGGGCCGGCGGCGGCGATTTGCGCGCGGCGGAGCGGCCGGCACATCTCGACTATCTGCTGTCGCATCAGGACAAGCTACTGGCCGGCGGCGCCATGCTGGAAGACGATCTCGAGGGCGCGCTGGGCAGCGTCATCATCTACGACACGGAAGACCGGGCCGAGGCCGAAGCCTTCGCCGCCGGCGACCCCTTCGCTAAAGCCGGCCTGTTCGACAGCGTCACCATCCAACCCTGGCGCAAGGCCTTCTTCAATTTTGAGAAGAATTTCTAACTGGTAGTCATACGGCATAACCCGGCGCTGTCTTCCCGGATGCACTGCGGCGCGCAGTGCCGCTGTGCTGGTCCGGGAACCATGTCGAAGGGTGGAGCGCAAATGGCCGCCGTGGCCCCCGGATGCAGCGCGTTATTGCATGCCGCGCCGCATCCGGGGTGACGCGGAGTTCAAACTTTCGGATTTCACATGTCACAGAGAATTGCGACTAAGCCGCGTCGGCCTGGAAGCCGGTTTCGATGCGTTCGATGCCTTCGGGCAGCAGGCGATAGAAGGCGTCCTGGGGATGGTCCAGGTCGGGGATCTGGTCTTCCGGAATGCCGGCATGGAGGCCGCGGAGCACCTGATTGACCAGGCCGTGGGCAACGACGATCACGTCTCCGCTATCGCCGAGATCGCCGAGCCAGTCGCGCAGTCGGGCGATCAGGTCCGGATAGTTTTCGCCGCCGCCGGGGCGGTTGTTGAAACGGTCCGCCCGCCAGGCCGCCACGGCCGCCGGCTCCTCCCGCTCGATATCTTCCCAGAAGCGCAGTTCCCAATCGCCGAAGCTGATTTCCTTCAGCCGCGCGTCGGTGGCGATTTCGATCGGATCGTAACCGACGATCTCCGCGATAATAGAAGCCGTTTGATAGCTGCGCGCCAAGGGGCTGGCGACCATCCGCATAGCGTCGATGGTCATGCCGCGCTGGCGCAGATGAATGGCCAGCGCTTCCCCCATCGCCTCCGCTTGAGCGATACCGTCGCGGGTCAGGACGGAGGTCGCGAGATCGCTGCCCCCCTGGTTCTTACGGGCCCGGTTCCAGACGGTTTCGCCATGGCGAATGACATACATGAAGACGTCCCTATTATTGGTTATCCGGATGACGGCTTATGGCGCCGTCGACAAACCTAAAATACACGCCCTGTGGCTCATCCAAAGTCAAAATCTCATATGCCGCCAGATCGAGATAGAGACCGCGCAGCACGCGGTTGACGGCGCCGTGGGCGACCGCGAGCAAATGCGGATCGCCGTGATGGGCGAATAACCAGGGTTTCAGGCGCGCCCGTAGGTCGGCATAGCTTTCTCCGCCCGGCGGCGGGACATGCCATTTGTCGGCTTCCCGAGCGCGCCAGTCTTCAGGGTAACGCTCCTTGAATTCGGCGCGTGTTAGGCCGTTCCAAACGCCTAACGTGATTTCGCGTAAGACCGAATCGGTTTCGATTTCGATGGCGGGGAAGCCTATTTCCTCGGCGATCAAGGCCGCCGTTTGTTGCGATCGGCCGAGCGGGCTGGCCACGATCCGTTCGATCCCTTGCCCTTTGAGCGCTTGGCCAAGCGACTTCGCTTGCGCGATCCCCTGCCGCGTCAGGGGCGAATCCAATATGCCTTGGCATGATGCCGGCGCGGTTGAAGATGGTTTGGCCATGCCGTGTCAGATACATCAATCGTCTCCGGCGGCCGCCAAGCCCCGCTCGCGCGCGAGGTCTTTGCCGGAGGGGATGAAGATCGCGGCGACGGCGGCCATGGTGGCGAAAGCCGTCAACAGGATCAACAGGCCGTCCAGATTGCCAAGCGTGGCATGGATGACCGGGATCATACCGACGCCGATAGCGCTGACGCCCAGGGTCAGCACGAACTTGACGCCATAGACCCGGCCCCGCCAGGCCAGTGGCGTGAAGCGGGCCAGCAGCGCATTCTCCGACGGCGCGCCGACGACGTTGAAGCTGACCAGCAAGGCGGCGGCGACCACCAAGGCCGGGCCGCTCAACAGATATGCCGCGGCGGCGAGTGGGACTTGGCTTGCAAGGCCAAAGACATAGACCCACTTCTTCGAGTAACGGTCCGCCAGCTCGCCGCCGGCGATCTGGGCCAATGCGCTGATCCCGTAGCAGAGCGAGACCAAGCCGCCGATGCCCAGCAGCGACTCTTCGATCGTCAGCCGTTCGGCGAAAAACTTCGGTAGCGCGTAGGACAAGGCTTGATAGATCAAGCCGGTGCTCATCACTGTCAGGGCCAGGATGGCGAAGACCCGGCGGCGGTCATGGGCGCTTTGTTCCGCTTGCGGCTGCGCTTCGCCTTCCCGCTCGACGATGCGGCCTTGGCGGATGGCGAGAACGAACAACGCGCCGACGATCATCGATGCGATACCCGGCAGGATAAAAGCGGCGCGCCAGCCGAACAGATCGGCCAGAATGCCGGCGACCACCGCCGCCGCCGCGGTGCCGATACTGCCGAATACCCCGTTGATCCCGAGGGCGCGGCCATGGTTGCGGCTGTGCCGGATCAGCCAGGGAATGCCGACCGGGTGATAGATTGACGCGAAGACGCCGATCAGGGTCAATCCCAGACCGATCGTCACCGGCCCGCTGGCGAAGCCGGTCAGGACGGACGCCGCTCCGCTGCCGACGAAGAAGATCGCAAGCATCGCCGAACCGCTCCACTTATCGGCCAACCAACCCGCCGGGAGGGCGCAGAAGCCGTAGAGCACCGCGCCGGGCACCGACAAGGCCATCAATTCGGCGTAACTCAGGCCCCATTGCCGCTCCAGCACCAGCACCACTGTGGCGTAGAACAGCACGAACATGTGGGAGAGCGAATGGGCTAGGCTCGCAAAAGCCAAAGTCAGGAAACTGGACGGCGACGACGACATCACACCGCCCTCACCCGATGGGCGGTCAGCAGGACGCAACCGAACAGGACCAGGGCCATGGCCTGATGGGCCGCGGCCAGCGGTGCCGGCATGACGAGGATCAGCGTTAAAACGCCGAGGCCGAATTGCAGTGCCACGGCGGCGAGGCTGAGATTGGCTGGCAGCGGCGCCGTCCGCCGGGCCCGCCACCAGAGCAGCGCCACCGCCAGGACCGCAAGATAGGCGCCGCAGCGGTGGACGAACTGCACCGTCGCCGGATTATCGATCAAATTGCGCCAGCCGGGTTCGAGATACCAGATATCCTCCGCCAGCCAGTCGCCGTTCATGTCGGGGAAGGTGTTATAGACATAGCCCGCATCCAGGCCCGCGACCATGGCGCCGATCAGGATCTGCCCGAAGATCAGCGCCACCGCGACGACGGCCAAGCGGTGGGCGCCTCTATCCGCCAGGCCGGCGACGGGCCAGAGCGTGGCGGCGTACCAGATCAGCCCGCCGAAAATGGCCACGGCGACGCCGAGATGCACGGTCAGACGGTAGTGGCTGACGTCCGGCCGGTCGACCAGGCCGCTCTTCACCATCCACCAGCCGATCAGACCCTGCAGCCCGCCGGCGGCGAACAAACCCAGCAGCGGCAGCAGGCGCCGACGGCGGATCCGACCGGTGGCGAGGAACCAGAGAAACGGCAGCGCGAAGGCCAGACCGATCAAGCGCCCCAGGACCCGATGGGCATATTCGAAGGCGAAAATGCGCTTGAACTCGGCCAGGCTCATGCCTCTATTGACCTGCTGATATTCCGGGAACTGCTTGTATTTCTCGAAGACCTCAAGCCAGTCAGCCTGGCTCAACGGCGGCAAAATACCGATCAACGGCCGCCATTCCACCATGGACAGGCCGGAATGGGTCAGCCGCGTGACCCCGCCCAGGATCACCATGGCGAAGACCAGAACTGCCACGGCCAAGAGCCAAATCGCCACCGGCCGCTCGGACCGGTCGCCGACCGCCGCCCTGTCGATGTCGCTGAGGCTGGTCACAACGCGTTCGCCCGGTTCCATCTTGCTGAAAGAGCGCGGGCGGCGTCCAAGACGCCGCCCGTCCGCTCGATTGGTCGGAGAGGCGGGATTCGAACCCACGACCCCTTGTCCCCCAGACAAGTGCGCTACCAGGCTGCGCTACTCTCCGTCACATCGTCCAGCGCCGATTTCTAAGTGCCGGACGGCGAATGTGCAAGGGGGATTTGTTACGCTCGATCGGCTGATTGTGCGGCCCGAGTCGATAGCTGACCGTTTAGAAAGCCGGTCGAAGCCGGAAATCCACTCGGTAATGGTTGTTATGTCAATGTTCAAACAACAACCGTCATTCCTGCGAAAGCAGGAATCCATGGCTGAGAATTGCGGATTGTCTATCTGTCCAATGCTAGTCCAGTGTGGTAACTCGTTTTCACGCGGCAACGGGGTTGGAATGGATTCCTGCTTTCGCATTAGGGGATTCACATATCATGGAGTGTGACGCCTTCTGCGATGGCTTTGAACCGTTTGAGGCCGTTGAGCATGGTGATGGGGCCGGGCGGTCGATAAGAGGCGTATCCGCTCCAGCCGCCGAGGCGCGCGATGATCCAGGCGGCCCAGGCCAGACTGTCGGGTGGATGGGGGTTTTTCTGTTTCATTGTGCTGCCGTCCATTCTCGGGGCCAAGGCGTGCAGCACCTCGACCTCGTCGGGCTCGAAGGCATGCGCCGCCTTTTGCTCATTGCCGCCGTCGCGGGCCTGGACCAGCTGCATGATCAGGCAGGCCGCCCGGGTCGCCACCGCGGCCAGCTTGATCAAGCGCTCGGCCTCGCTGAGCTGGCTCGCCTCGATCTGCAGGCCCTTGCTCTTCATGGTGCGGAACAATTGCTCGATATGCCAGCGCTGCGCGTACCAGTCGACGATGCGCCAGGCCGCCGCCGCGTCGTCAAGGCGATGCGAGGTCAACAGACGCCAGTGCAGCGCCGTCTCGCCCGCCGGCGCGTCGAGCTCGCGGACATCGACCAGCCACAGCCGCACCGAGGCCGGCAAGTCGGGTTCGGCCCTCGGCTGCGGACGGGCGATAGCGATCGCCTCAAAACGCAGCTCAAGCCGCATCGTCCGGGCCCGCCGGCCCGCCCGTTCCCGCACTTCGACCACCCGTTCGCCGGCCACCGGCCAGCTGTCCGAGCGGGCGTACAACTTGCCGCCATCGCCCAGACGGCGATCCCGCGCCGAGCGGATCAAAACATCCCGACCCGGACCCGGCAGCCGGGCGAACAAGGCATAGATATCCGCTTCCGCATCCGCCACCATGGTGACATGGCGCGCCGAGCTGAGGACCTCGCCGGCCGCCTCCGCCGACGTCTGGAAGCGCCAGGTCTCCTTCTCGCTGAGCGGCAGAAAGCGGTTCAAATGCTTGTCCCGCGCCACCCCGGAGGCCGGACGGCTCCAGATCGCGCCGCCTGCGAGACCGTGACAGACCCCGTCCGCCGCATCGACGGCCAGCACCGGATGCACCTGAAGGCCATAGACATTGCCCTTGCCGCTGCGACCCAAACCGCGGCGACGGCCGGGACGGGTCGAAAAATGCAATTCCGTCGTGTCCTGGATCGCCAACACGTGACGGCCCGCCGCCGAGGCCGCAACGCCCTCACTCCAGCCCGCGATCAGGGCCGAAGGGGTCACCTTATGATGCGCCAAAAAGCACCCAAAACGCACTTCCTCATGCCGGCCCTCGCTCAGATGTCGCAGGCTGACCGATTGCTTCGAAACCATCCGACGCAACAAAAGCGCCCCCCTTTTTCCAGCCGACCATCGCCAAAACAACCCAAACGACAAAACCCACTATGCATCACACCGTCCTTTCATATCCGCGAATCAGGAAAAGCGAATCAGGAAAAGCGAATCACAGTGCGAAATCCACCGCCAGAAAAAAACAAGATATGTAGATCCACTAATGCTTTCGCAGGAATGACGGGGGTGGAGGAATGACGAGGGGCGGAGGAATGACGGAGGTGGCGGAATTACGAGGCTCGGTGGCCCTAGTCCCGATCGAGCCGCCGGACGTCCGAGCCCTGCCCCGTATTTCCCCGGTTCACGCCCGAAGTACGGAGGAAGACGTTGTCCGCGCCGGTGCCCCAGAGGTTGGGGCCAGCCGCCGTAAGGGCGCCGTCCACCGTGATCGTTTCGCCGCTGACGAATTTGGCGTCGTCGCTGGCCAGGAACAGCGCGGTGGCCGCGATGTCGGCCGGTTGGCCGGCGTCGGGCCAGGGCTGCTTGGCGCGCATGTGGGGTGGGATCCGGTCGGGGTCGCCGCCGAAGACAATGGGGGTCAGGATCAAACCGGGAGCGATGGCGTTGACGCGGATGCGCTGCGCCGCCAGCTCGACCGCCGCCGATTTGGTCAGGTTGATCACGCTGGCCTTGGCGGCGGAATAGGCCGTGGGGCCGCTATTGGCGGTCAGGCCGGCGATGGAGGCGGTGTTAACAATACTGCCGCCCTCGCCTTGCGCGGCCATCTGCCGGACGGCGTGCTTGATACCGAGGAAGACGCCGCGCACCAGCACTTCGAAGGTATAGTCCCAGTCCGACACCGCCGTCTCCGCCACGGGGCCGACGGCACCGCCGACGCCGGCATTGTTGAAGATACAATCGAGGCGGCCGAACTTGTCGACCGTGCGGGCGACCAAGGCTTCCACCTGATCCTCCTCCGCCACATCGACGCGGACGAATTGCGCGCGCTCGGCAAAGCCGGCGGCCGCGACGTCCCGCATCAACTGTTCGCCATTGGCGTCGTTCAGGTCGCCGGCGGTAACCGCCGCGCCTTCGGCCAGGAAGCGTAAAACAGTGGCCCGGCCGATCCCGCTGGCGCCGCCAGTGACGATGGCGACCTTGCCATCCAGTCTGCCCGTCATTCGCGCTTACCCGCTTCGCTCGACGTCAGGTCAGTCCGCAACGCTTTGAAGATCGTCGCGTAACTTATTCAGATTGTTCAGGGTTTCCTGCAGCGAACTCCGCTGTGCCGCGGTCATGCCGGAAAGCTCGAGCTGGGTCTGATCGCCGTCCGCCGGGTCCGCCGCCGGACCGCGCGCCTCGACCCGACGGCCAAGGGCGAGATTGCGGCCAAGGTCGCTGGCCACCCGCTGACCGGATTGCCGCAGGATCTTCTGCAGGCCCTTGATGGTGTAGCCCTGGACATGCAGATAATGTTGGATGCCGCGCAACAGATCGATATCGTCGGGGCGGTAGAAACGCCGACCACCGGCCCGCTTTAACGGCTTGATCTGATTGAATTTGGTCTCCCAGAACCGCAGCACATGCTGCGGCACGCCGAGTTCGTCGGCCACTTCCGAAATCGTCCGGAATGCGTCTTCGGCCTTCCCGCTGGTGTCGTTTGCCCTAGCCATATCGCGGCCGCGGCTCAGGTCGTCCGATTGGCGCCGTAGGAGAGTGCGAGATTCACTTCCTCCTTCAGCACATGGGACGGTTTGAAGACCAACACCCGCCGCGGCTCGATCGGTACTTCCTCGCCGGTTTTGGGATTGCGGCCCATGCGGCCATTCTTATGGCGGACGGAAAAGCTGCCGAAGGAGGAAATCTTCACCGTCTCGCCCGTCACCAATGTCGACGCGATCTGTTCCAAGACGGTTTCGACCAATTGCGCGGATTCACTGCGGGATAGGCCTACTTCTTGATAAACGGCTTCACTCAAATCCGCGCGAGTTACGGTTTTACCAGTCATAATTCTATCCCCGTTTTCGGTGCTCCGACGGTACTCCTTGCGTAGGGCATCGTCAATCTTTCTGCGGGTTTACTACCATCGGGCGAGCGCCGCGCCCCAAGTGAAACCGCCGCCCATCGCCTCCATCAAGACAATGTCGCCGGACTTGATGCGGCCGTCGCCGATCGCCGTATCGAGCGCCAAGGGCACCGAGGCGGCGGAAGTATTGCCGTGATCCTGGACGGTAAGCACCACCTTCTCCTTCGGCATGCCAAGCTTCTTCGCCGTGTGATCGATGATCCGCTGGTTGGCCTGATGAGGGACCAGCCAGTCGATCTCTTCGGCGGCCATATCGTTGGCGGTTAGCGCTTCGTCGACCACGCGGGCAAGGTTCTTCACGGCGTGACGAAATACCTCCTTCCCGCGCATGCGCAGGAAGCCGGTGGTGCCGGTCGATGAGGGGCCGCCGTCGACATAGAGACAGTCGTGGTGACGGCCGTCGGCATGCAGATGGGTCGACAGGATACCGGGCGCGTCGTCGCGTCCGTTCGGTTTCTCCGCCCGCAAAACGAGCGCGCCGGCACCGTCGCCGAACAGGACACAGGTCGTCCGATCCTCCCAATCCAAAATGCGGGAGAAGGTCTCGGCACCAATCACCAACACGTTCTTCGCTTGGCCGGCCCGGACGAAGTTATCGGCCACAGCAATGGCATAGATGAAACCCGTACACACCGCCTGCACGTCGAAGGCGGGAATGCCGGCAATCCCCAATTGCGCCTGAACCGCGGTCGCGGTGGCCGGGAAGGTCTGGTCTGGCGTCGACGTGGCCAAAACGATCAGATCCACATCGTCCGCCGTGACGCCGGCATTCGCCAGTGCGCGCCGGGAAGCGGCCACCGCCAGATCGGAGGTCAACTCGCCATCCGCGGCGATATGCCGATGGCGGATACCGGTCCGTTCAATTATCCATTCGTCGCTGGTATCGACGATTTTGCTCAGGTCGTCGTTGCTGACCCGCTTTTCCGGTAAATAAGAGCCGCAACCCACAATCGTCGAACGCATCATAGCCATACTCAAGACGCCGCCACTTCCACATCGTCGACCGCTATCCCGCCGAATCGGTCGAAATCCTGAATGATCTTGCCCGTAACATCGTCTTCGATCAACTCGACGGCGACATCGATGGCGGCGGCAAAGCCGACGGCGTCGGTACTACCATGACTTTTGATCGAAATACCGTTCAGCCCGATCAGCGCGGCACCGTTATAGTTGCGCGGATCGAGATCGTCTCGGATCGAATTCATGGCCTTCCGGGCAAAAGCATAGCCGAGCTTGGCGGCGTTCGAACTGGTGAAAGCCTTGCGCAGGAAATGGCGGAACAGATGCGCCGTGCCCTCCGCGACTTTTAACGCCACATTGCCGGTAAATCCGTCGGTCACCACCACATCGGTGGTTCCCTTGGCGATATCGTCCCCCTCGATGAAGCCGTAATACTCGAAGGGCAGGTTGGCGTCCTTCAGGATTCTGGCCGCGTTTTTGACATTGTCGTTGCCCTTGATTTCTTCCTCGCCGATGTTCAGCAAACCCACGGTCGGCCGCGCCAGGCCAAGGTCGGTGCGGGCGAATGCGGCGCCCATGACGGCGAATTGAACCAGATTGTCCGCGTCGCAGTCGACATTGGCGCCCAAGTCCAGCACCACGCTTTTGCCCCGTTCCGTCGGCATGATGGTGCAGATCGCCGGGCGGTCGATCCCCGGCAGCATTTTCAGGACGAATTTCGACATCGCCATCAGGGCGCCGGTATTGCCGGCCGAGACAACGCCGCCGGCGCTGCCGTCGCCGACGGCGTTAATGGCCAAGCGCATGCTGCTCTGCCGGCCCTTGCGCAAGGCGATGCTGGGACGGTCGGTGGACTGAACCACGCTGTCCGTGTGATGGACCTGTACCGCGGATTTCAATTCGGCGTGGCGCGCCAGCAGCGGTGCGATCCGCCCCTCGTCCCCAAACAGCAGAAATTTGACATTCGGATGCCGCGCACGCGCCAACGCCGCCCCGGCGATGACGATGTCGGGCGCATCGTCCCCGCCCATGGCGTCGAGCGCGATGGTGATGTCATTGGCCAACGGACGGGTCCGTCCGGCCGGCTAAATGACGTCCGCCGGCTCTTGAACTTCGCGGTCGTTATAGTGACCGCAGGCCGGGCAGACATGATGGGGACGCTTCAGTTCGCCGCAATTCGGGCATTCGTTGTAGGCCGCGGCCTTCAACCCATCATGGGCGCGACGATTGTCGCGCCGGCTTCGACTGACCTTTTTCTTCGGTACTGCCATAGTCGCAATCTCTCAATATGTTCGCCGACGCCGATGCGGGGCGTGATCCGGTGTTGTTCCCTATTGCTGCAATTTTTTCAAGGCCGCAAATGGATTTTGTTTCTCACCCTCGGCCGGTGCCCGATCGTCGAAACCGATGGCGCCGTCATGGCGGTCGGAAAGGGCGGCAAAATCCTCGACCTCGGACAGCTCGGCGTAATCCGCTTCCCGCGGGTAGGGATCGAGCGCCAGCGACAGATACTGCGCCGCCACATCGGCGACATCCAGCCATTCCGCCGGCATCGGTTCGATGTCGACCTCGCTGTCCAGATCGAATTGGCGGTCGGCCGAACCGTCCGCCATATCGTCCGCCAGCAACGGATCGTCCGCCGGGCAGAAGAGAACGGTGAAGCCTTGACGAACCGGTTGGCGATCGGCTCCAGGGTCACGACGCTTTGTTGCACCACGTCGGCGGAAACCGACCCGGTCATGCGCAAACGCCCCTGCCGCTCCCGCCGCAACTCGACGGCCGCCGCCAGCCGGTCCAGCGACAGAAGGCCGAGGCGACCACTCAACTCCGCCCGGGCCGGCGCGTCGGCGCCGAACTCGAGCGCCATGCCGTCCGCGCCGATATCGCTCAAAGCGATCGGCCGGCTGAAAGCGCTGTTGTCGTTGCTGTCGATCTGGCTGGACATTCCTACGACGCCCCTGGTGAAAGACGACCTCAGTGTCGTACCGACCCCATTTGGCCCCAAATCCTTGCATTTCAAGGGATTTCTCTCGATCCTCGCGACCGAGCCGGGCGGAACATAAGGCTCGGCGACGGCTTGGTCAACCAAATTCGAGGGCTAAACCATAGGCGGCGATGGGAAGCGCCAATCCCCCGCCATGAAGGTCGGCAGCGGGATTTCGGATAGATCGGCGACAACCCCCCGCATGTATTCCTCGACGGCGGTGACATGACCGGCGTCGGGGCTGACCGTCCCATACAGGTTTCGCCGCAACGCTTCCCGCAGGGCCGCCGCGTCGTCCGCCGCGATACCCGCCTCATAGGCCTCGACCCGGCCGTAATAGCCCTGCATCATCTTCTTCATGCGCTTGCCGATGGCGGTGTCGGCGACCCCCATCTCCCGCAGGTTCCGGTCCATGTCGAGAAACATCACGTCGAAATAGGCTTGCGACAAAGCCGCCGCTTCCGCACCCTGATCCTTCAGCCGGTACATGACGCAAAACGCGTGCAGGGCGATGGTTTCGAAGCGCCCGTCCAAACTGTCCGGCACGCCGAGATCGGCGAAAAAAGCCGGGTTGCGGGCTTGTTCCACGGTCATCAGATAAAGCGCGCGCGCTGCGTCTTCCGCTTCTCGCTCGGCCTTGCGGCGGCGCCATGCCTGCAGGATCATCTCTCTATCCACCTCGTTTTGCCTTGCAGTAGCGGGCGGGCTGGGTTAGGTCAATGACGGATTGACGTTTTACCTATAGTTCCAACTTGATGACCGAAAAAAGTCCCCTCACCGCGATCCTGCTGGCCGCCACGATCGGTCTGGCCGCGGCCTGCACGCCGATCCAGGAGCATCACGGCTATGTGCCGGACGACGCGACGATCGAGGAAATTCAGGTCGGCGTGCACGATCATAGCTCCGTCTCGCAGCTCTTCGGCGCGCCGATCACCATCGCTAACTTCGATGGGGAAACCTGGTTCTATATGCGCCGGCATACGGAACAGATCGCTTTCTTCTCGCCCGAGGTCAAAGCTCAGGACGTGTTGGCGGTGAAGTTCGACAACCGCGGAATTGTTGCGGATATTCGCCGTTACTCGGTGGAAGACGGCCAGGTCGTCGAATTCGAGGAGGCGGAAACCCCGACGCGTGGCAAGGAACTGACCTTCATCCAACAGCTGTTCGGCAATCTCGGCCGGTTCACCGGGCAGGAAGGCACGCAATAGTGAAAACCTCCATCGGCATCGGCGGCTATGCCCGCGACGACATCCTCGGCACGGTCAATTTCGTGCAAGCGGCGGAAGCCATGGGCGTCGACCATGTCTGGTCGGCGGAGGCCTGGGGCCAGGACGCGGTGACCAGCCTCGCCTATCTGGCCGGGCAGACCAGCAAGATCATCCTCGGCACCGGGATCATGCAGATCAGCGCCCGGGTGCCGTCGATGACGGCGATGACCGCCCTCTCCCTGCACAATCTCAGTAACGGTCGCTTCGTCCTCGGCCTGGGCGCCAGCGGGCCACAGGTGGTGGAAGGCCTGCACGGCGCCGCCTATGCCGCGCCGTTGACCCGGATGCGCGAGACGGTCGATATCCTGCGTATGGCCTTCCGCGGCGAGAAGCTGAGCTACGAAGGCAAACATCACGTGCTGCCGCGCCCCGGCGGCGAAGGCAAGGCGATCCGTCTCGATCATCCGCCGACGGAGATCCCGATCTATCTCGCTACCCTGGCGCCGAAGTCGCTCGCCTATACCGGCGAAGCCGCTGACGGTTGGCTTGGCACGTCGTTCTCGCCCAACCATCCGGACGCCCTGCTAGGGCCGATCCGCGCGGGCGCCGAAAAGGCGGGGCGCAGTCTCGCCGACCTCAACCTTCACGCCGCCTGCACGGTGGCCATCGGCGACGATGTGGAGACGATGATCGACGCGCGTCGGCCCGGCGTCGCCTTCCAGATGGGTGCCATGGGTTCGGCCCAGACGAACTTCTACAACGCCGCCTTCCAGCGCGCCGGATACGAGGACGAGGCGAAGGAGATCCAGCGCCTTTGGATCGACGGCAAGCGGGACGAAGCGGCCCGCCAAGTGCCCGACGCCATGGTCACCGATTTCGGCGCCGTCGGCACCCCGGACATGGTGCGAAAACGCTTCGAGCTCTACCGCGATGTCGGTATCACCACCCTTGGCTTCCGCTTCGACGCCAAGGCCCCGGCCGACCGCCTGGCCATGCTGGAACGGGCGATGGAGCTGGTGCCGGCCTGAATTTCGATCCACCGGCTTCATAAACATACGAAACGACCGTCCAGGGTCGGTATTTTCACGAAACCGCAGAACAAAGACAGGTAACCGATGAACGCCGCCTTTCAGGAACTTATGGATATCCGCAACCGTCCGGACCCCGGCGAGGCGGAAATAACGGGGGCGGATCCCGTTTACTCGACGCGGTTTAGGCTTGGCGAAACCGGGGCGGCGATTTTGGCGGCGATCGGGGTCGCGGTCACCGACATTTGGCAGACGAAGACCGACCGGCGACAAAGCGTATCGGTCGACGTCCGCAATGCCGCGGCGGCGCTGAACAGCTTTGCCTATTTGCAAGCGCGTCAAGCCGACGGCTCCTACAAAACCATGGGCAACTCGGCGGCCGCGGCAACGGCTTACCAAATCACCCAACCCTTCCCCACCAAGGATGGGCGCTGGTTCTTGCCCCATTTCGGCATGATCCATCTGAAAAGACGGGTGCTGGACGTTCTGAAATGCGAGGAGACACCGGACGCCGTGGCGGCGGCGGTCGGACAATGGGATGCGGAGGATCTGGAAGAGGCTATCGCCGAGGCCAATGCCTGCGGTGGCATGGTGCGTACGTATGAGGAATGGCTGCGCCATCCCCACGGCCAGGCCCTGGCCGCGCGGCCGGTGGTGGAAATCGAGAAGATCGGTGAAAGCGCGCCGGAACCCTTCCCAAGCGACGGGCCGGCCCTGGCCGACATTCGCGCCCTCGACCTGACCCGTATTCTGGCCGGTCCCGTCGCCGCGCGGACCTTGGCGGAGCATGGGGCGGATGTGCTGATGGTCGCGGCCAAACACACGCCGCAGATCAAGAATTTCGTCATCGATCTATCCCATGGCAAACGCAGTTGCTTCCTTGATCTGAACGTTCCGGACGAAGCGGCGCGGCTGAAGGAGCTGGTTCGCGGGGCCGATGTGTTCTCGCAAGGTTACCGCCCCGGCGTGCTCGACGCGCGGGGCTTCGGCGCGGAAGAACTGGCCCGCATCCGGCCCGGCCTGATCTACACCACGATCAACTGTTTCGGTCAGCACGGGCCTTTCCGCAACCGCGCCGGATGGGAACAGGTGGCGCAGTCGGTGATCGGGATTTGCCATGACAACGACCCGGCGCGCCCGTCTCTTCTGCCGGTGCCGGCCTGCGATTACACCACCGGCTATCTCGGCGCCTACGGCATGCTATTGGCGCTGGCGCGGCGGGCGGTCGACGGGGGCAGCTATCACGTCAAAGTGTCGCTCTGCCAATCCGGGATGTTTCTGTACCGGCAAGGCAAGGTCGATTATCCCGCGCCGAACATGGACCTGTCGGCGGCGGAAGGCGCGGCATTGCAGACCGAGTCGGAGACCGCCTATGGCCACATCCGCCATCTTGCGCCGGTCGTGAAGTTTTCCGAAACGGTCGCCGGCTGGTCCCGGCCCACGCCCGCTCTGGGATTGGATGCGCCCGAATGGCTACCCTAACCGACTACTTCGAAAATCCGTCGATGCGGATGATCGCGCCCGTGGTGTAGCCGGCGTGGTCGGAGGCGAGGTAAAGCGCCGCCCCGACCACCTCATCCGGCTGGCCGCCGCGTTGCATGGCGATGGCGTCGGCGGCGCGGGCGTTGAAGGCGTCCATATCCCAGGCCTTTGAAATATCCGTCAAAAACGGGCCCGGCATGATGCCGTTGACACGCACCCGCGGACCGTAGGCGTCGGCGAAAGCTTCCGTCATGGCATTCAGGCCGGCCTTGGCGGCGGCATAGGTGATGACATTCTTCCGCGGCCGGATCGAAGCGGTGGAGGAAACGTTGATGATCGAACCGCCGTCCCCGTCATACATGCGCTGCCCCACATTGGCGCAGAGGCGGAACGGCCCTTTCAAATTGACGTCCAGCACCTTGTCGTAAAGCGCTTCCGAAATGTCCACGGGCTTGTCGTAGATCGGCGACATGCCGGCATTGTTGATCAGCACGTCGATGCGACCGTAATGGTCGTAGACGGCATCGGCCAGGTCGTCGACCTGCTGCCATTCGGCGACATGGCAGGCCTTGGCGAAGGCTTTGGCGCCCAGGGCCTCGATATCCTTGGCCGTGGCCTCGCAACTGTCGAGTTTGCGGCTGGCGATCGCCAGATCGGCACCGGCGGCGGCGAAGCCCAGCGCCATCTCCCGCCCCAAGCCGCGGCTGCCGCCGGTGATCAGCACCACCTTACCGCTCATGTCGATCATATGTTTGGGCATCGCCCCACCTCCTTCCCGTAAAAAGAAAGGGCGAGCCGAAGCCCGCCCGTTCCTCGTTCAATTAGATTAGCGTCAATGCGCGCCGGGAGCCAGGCCCGCCAGCAGCAGCAACGCCACGATATTGGTGATCTTGATCATTGGATTGACCGCCGGGCCAGCCGTATCCTTGTAGGGATCGCCGACCGTGTCGCCGGTCACCGCGGCTTTATGGGCTTCGGAGCCCTTGCCGCCGAGATTACCGTCCTCGATATACTTCTTGGCGTTATCCCAGGCACCGCCGCCCGCGGTCATGGAGATCGCGACGAACAGCCCGGTGACGATCACGCCCAGCAGCATGGCGCCCACCGCGGCGAAGGCGGCCGACTGATCGGCGATGCCCAGCACTACAAAGTAAACCACGATCGGAGCCAGCACCGGCAGCAGCGAAGGCACGATCATTTCCTTGATCGCCGCCTTGGTCAAAAGGTCGACCGCCCGGCTGTAATCCGGTTTGGTCGTGCCTTCCATGATGCCCGGTATCTCGCGGAACTGGCGCCGCACCTCCTCGACCACGGAACCGGCGGCACGGCCGACCGCGGTCATGCCCATGGCGGCGAACAGGTAAGGCAGCATGCCGCCGAGCAGCAGGCCGACCACCACATAGGGGTTGGACAAGCTGAAATCGACGGTCACGTCGGTGAAGAACAGCTTCAGATCTTCCGTATAGGCCGCGAACAGCACCAGGGCTGCGAGACCGGCGGAACCGATAGCGTAGCCTTTGGTCACCGCCTTGGTGGTGTTGCCGACCGCGTCGAGCGCGTCCGTCGTGTTGCGCACGCCTTCGTCCAGTTCCGCCATTTCGGCGATGCCGCCGGCATTGTCGGTGACTGGGCCGTAGGCGTCCAACGCCACCACCATGCCGGCCAGCGCCAACATTGCGGAGGCGGCGATGGCGATGCCGAACAAACCGCTCAGGGAATAAGTGAGAATGATGCCCGCGCAGATGATCACCGCCGGCACCGCCGTCGCTTCCATGGAGACCGCGAGGCCCTGAATGACGTTGGTGCCGTGGCCGGTTTCAGACGCCTTGGCGACGCTCCGCACCGGGCGGTATTCGGTCGACGTGTAATACTCCGTCACCCAAATAATCAGTCCCGTAATCACCAAGCCGGTCAGCCCGCAGAAGAAGAGCGACAGCCCGGTGGTTTGAATCTTGCCGATGGTTATTGCGTCGGTCAGACCGATCATAATCATGGTGATGATGAACAGCGCAACCGCCGACAGCACCGCCGAGACGATGAAACCTTTGTAGAGCGCGCCCATGATATTGTTGCTGGCACCGAGTTTGACGAAAAACGTCCCGACCACGGACGCCAAAATGCAAGCACCGCCGATCACCAGCGGATAGATCATCATGGTCATCGCCTGCGCCGCATCGGTGAAGAAGATCGAGGCCAGCACCATGGTCGCGACCACGGTCACTGCATAGGTCTCAAACAGGTCGGCGGCCATGCCGGCGCAGTCGCCCACATTGTCGCCCACATTGTCGGCGATGGTGGCGGGATTGCGCGGATCGTCCTCCGGAATGCCGGCTTCCACCTTACCGACCATGTCGCCGCCCACGTCGGCGCCCTTTGTGAAGATGCCGCCGCCGAGACGGGCAAAAATCGAAATCAGCGAGCCGCCGAAGCCGAGACCGACAAGGCCGTCAACCAGAGGCCGGCCGCCAATCCCCATGCCGTTCAGCAGGGCGAAATAACCGGCAACGGATAGCAGCGCCAAGCCGGCCACCAACATGCCGGTGATGGCGCCGGATTTGAAGGCGATCTCCAGACCGCCGGCCAAGCTCGTCGCCGCAGCTTGCGTCGTGCGGACATTGGCGCGGACCGACACATACATGCCGATATAACCCGCCGCACCCGACAGAATGGCGCCGATGGCGAAGCCGACGGCGGCGTACCAGCCGATCACGAACAGCACTAAAAAAACCACCACGCCGACGATGGCGATGGTGGTGTATTGCCGGTTCAAATAGGCTTTCGCGCCCTCCTGCACCGCGCCGGCGATTTCCTGCATCCGCTCGTTGCCGGCGTCCGCCGACATCACCGACTTGGCGGCCCAGATGCCATAGGCGACGGCCACAAAGCCGCAGACGATGGCGAATACCAAACCTGTCATTCCAAAACCCCTCTCAGTCTTACCCGTGAAATTGGCCCGCGGCGTCGCGGGAAGCGCGCCAGGCCGCCCAGAATCGATCTCTGTCCCGAAAACGCGCGCGGAACATACGGGAGATGGTTGGAGAACGCAACAATCGGTTCCGCCTTGATAATCAAGGCGCTCGCGGCCCCGCGATTACGCGATGCGCGGCCCCGTTCGACCGCCGCGCATGCTCCAGATCACCAGCGCAAAGGCGACGAAAACCAAGGGAATCGCCGCCCAATTGATGACCTGCCAATCGAACAGATGCAGCAGGGTGCCGGACAGGAAGGAGGCGGTGGCCGTCGTGCCGAAGACCAGGAAATCGTTGGCGGCTTGCGTTTTGGCCCGCTCCGCCGGGCTATGCACTTCGGTCAGCAAGGTGGTCGCGGCAATGAAGACGAAATTCCAACCCAAGCCGACGATCAACAACGCGCCCCAGAAATTCAGGAAGGCGATGCCCTGCAGATCGATGATCGGCGCCGCCAGCAGCAGCGCGACACCGGTCAGCATCACCCGGTGCAGGCCAAATCGGCTAATCAGGGTGCCGGTGAAGAAGGACGGACCGAACATGCCGATGACATGCCACTGGATCACCTGCCCCGCATCCGCATCGACGAAGCCGCAACCCAACATGGCCAATGGCGTGGCGGTCATCAGCAGGCTCATTACCCCATAGGCCAGCATGCCGCAGCCGGCGGCGACGATAAACTTCTTGGTCGCCATGATCTGCCAGATCGAGCGGGTCTTGGCGTCCGCCTCCTCCTGACTCAAGGTCGGAATCCGCAGGAAAGCAAGAAGACCGACCACAACCAGAAGGAAACAGAGTACCGTCAAATAACTGCCGAGATAGGTGACATCGGGCACCAGATCCCGGGTCCAGATCGCCACCTGGGGTCCCAGAAACGCCGCGGCGACACCGCCGGCCAGGACCCAGGAGACCGACTTCGCCTTCAACTCCTCCGGCGCCGCGTCGGCCACGGCGAAACGGTAGTATTGGCAAAAGGCGTTGTAACAGCCGATCAGTAAGGTGCCGACGCAGAACAGGGTAAAATGCTGACTATAAACCGCGACGCTGCAGATCACGGCACCGACCACGCCGACGCCAGCGCCGAGGATAAATCCCGTCCGGCGCCCGAAACGCCCCATAAACAGCGACGCTGGAATGGTCGTGCAGGCGGTTCCCAGGATCACCATGGTCACCGGCAAAGTGGCGAAGGCCTTGTCCGGCGCCAACTCGTACCCGATCAAGCCGCCGATGAAGAAAATCGTGGTCTGTCCGCCAACGAAAATGGCCTGGCAGACGGCCAGCAATAGGATGTTGCGCAAATGGGTCGAGGTCATGAAACAGCACCGAAAGCGCGCCGGAACCGGCGCCCGTCACAGATATCGCGTAAACTTATTTGCCCCGCGCGGCTTGCGTGACCAGGACGTCACGCACAATGTCGCCTCGCGGCAGCGCCTTGATGACTTTGATCAGCCGCGACTTAATAGCAAGAACGTCGATATTTTCCAAACCGTCCGTTGTCACCACCGGCCGAGTGACCAACTCGACCACGATCGCGTCCTGCAATTTCGGGAGATATTGCCGGACCAACAGCCGGTCCGACGTATTCGCCACTTCAAGCTGGATATCGAGAAAGATCTGATATCGGATCGCCCCCTGCTGAATCACCGGAACGATGATCTTTTCGATCGGGATATAGGAGGGCGGCTCTTCGTCCTTGACTTCGGCGTCCGGCGTCTTCGCCTGCGCGTCGCCGAGGCCGATCAGGGCAAGGTTATCCGTGGCGTAGAGGCCGCCGAAACCGCCGCCCACCACCAGGATTAACGTCAATACTATGATTACGATCTTTTTCACCCAAGCAGTCTAGCCGGCGAATGGTTAAAAATGCCTATAGCCCCGGTCACTTATTTCAAGGCTCTCCCCCGCCTCGTCCAGCAGCTGAACCCCCTCACCGGCGACGATATGCCCGACTTGGGTAGTCCGCGTCTTGATCTCGGATGCGGGATGCCAGGAGGCGGGCGCGGTGAACAGCAGCTCATAATCGTCGCCGCCGGCGATCACGGCACGCCAGAAATCGGGCGAGCGCTCGATCGCGGCCGCCGCGGCGGACAGAGGTAATTGATCCCGGCGTACCCGGGCACCGACCTTCGATTCCTCCAACAAATGGCCAAGATCGGCAAGGAATCCATCGGAAATATCGATGGCCGCATGGGCGACACCGCGCAGCGCTCGGCCCAGCGACAGGCGCGGGCGGGGCAGTCGGTAACGGTTTTTCAGCTCATCCGCCCCATTTGTCGCAAGTTGCCCCCGCAACACTGCCAGCCCCAAGGCCGCATCGCCGAGACTACCCGACACGTATATCGCGTCGCCAACCTGGGCCCCGTCGCGCCGGAGCGCGGTCCTTTCGGGCACGGTCCCAAGCGCTGTCAGCGAAAGCACCAAAGGACCCGGCGTACGCACCGTATCGCCGCCGAGCAGGGCAATGCCATACTCGTCCTGATCCCGCGCCAAACCTTGGCAGAAAGCGGCGATCCAGCGCTCGTCGATCGCCGTCGGCCACGCCGTCGTCAACAGATAGCCGTGGGGTTTGGCGCCCATGCTGGCCAAATCCGAGAGATTGACCCGCAATAGTTTGCGGCCGACGAGGTCGGGCGGATCGTCGGGGAGAAAGTGCACGCCGGCGACCATGGCATCCGCCGTGGTCACCAGCTCCCGCCCCGGCGGCAATCGGGTCACGGCGGCATCGTCGCGGAGCTCCAAACCATCCGGCGCGGCGGCGGCCAGCGGCCGGAAATAGCGGCGGATCAGATCGAATTCACCTATTGGCGGCTTGGCTGTCGTCGCCATGGCCGGCGCCCCGTTCTTCCTGCCGCAACTGTTTGGCGACGCGGTCGAGTACGGCATTCACCATCGCCGGCTCGTCCTCTCCATAAAAATCCTTCGCCAACTCAACATATTCATTGATAATCACGCGAAACGGCACGTCGGGGCGCATCTGCAGTTCGTAGGCCCCGCAGCGCATGATATTGCGCAGAATCTTCTCCAGACGCTCGACCGGCCAGCGCTCCGGCAGGGCGGCGGCGAGATAGCGGTCAAGCTCTCCCTGGCGCCGGCTGACGCCGCGGGCGACATCGGAAAACATGGTCCGATCCATATCGAGCGCGGTCGGATCCTGGCCGTCTTTCTCCACCGTGGCGCCGGACCGGTGGGCCAGAAACTCGAGGATAATGCTTTCGATATCCTGGGCACCGTCCTCGAATTGATAAACCGCTTGCAAAGCTGCCAATCGCGCGGCGCTGCGGCGGCCGAAACTGACTGTCGGCGATTTCGTCATCACCCGGCCAAACCGAAACGTTGGCGTGCGCGGGACATGGTCAGGGCCGCGGCGGCGAATTCGCGGCCTTTGTTCTTGTCATTGCGGGAGGCGCGAGCCCAAGCCTGATCCCGGTTTTCCACCGTCAGCACGCCATTGGCGATGGCGAGCTGCTTGTTTGTGGTCAGATCCATCAACCCGCGGGCGGATTGGGTGCAGACATGATCGAAATGGGCGGTTTCGCCGCGGATCACGCAACCCAAGGCGATAAATCCGTCATAATGGACACCGTCCACGCCCTCTTCCATCGCTTTCGCCACGATCGCGATCAGACCGGGGATCTCCAGAGCGCCGGGTACTTCGATGCGCTCATAGCCGGCGTTCGCGCGCGCCAGCTCCTCGATCGCGCCGGCCGCCAACTCGTCGGCGATATCCTCGTAAAACCGCGCCTCGACGATGAGGAACTTGAGGCCTTCGTCCGCCATCCGCTCAGCCCCCTGGCATGTCGATTTCCCGGGTGCCGACGACCTTCAGGCCGTAACCTTCCAGGCCGACGATATTGTATTTGCTGTTGGTCGCCAGGATCATCTCATGGACGCCAAGATCGGCCAGGATTTGCGCGCCGATGCCGTAATCGCGCAGACGCACCTGCTCCACGGGCTGCCCGACCCGCTTGCGGACATTGTCGGAGACCGCTTTCGGCATCGCCTCGCGAATGAGCACGACCACGCCGCGCTCCTCCATGGCGATCATCTGCATTGCCGATTGCAGCAGATTGGCCTTACCGCCGAGATCGCCCAACACGTCGCTCAGGACATCCAAGGCATGCATGCGCACCAACACCGGCCCGGGTTGGCTCAAATCGCCCTTCACCAACGCGATATGCTCCGAATAGTGAATCGTGTTGACATAAACATACATGTGGAAATGGCCGCCATGCAGGCTATCCAGATCCGCTTCCAAAGTCCGCTTGACGTATTTCTCCGTCATCCGTCGGTATTGGATCAGATCGGCGATGGTGCCGATGCGCAGGCCGTGGAACTGGGCGAACTGGACCAGATCCGGCAGCCGCGCCATGGTACCGTCGTCGTTCATGATCTCGCAGATCACGGCAGAAGGGTTGAGGCCGGCCATGCGGGCGATGTCGACCGCGGCCTCGGTATGGCCGGCCCGCACCAGCACGCCGCCTTCCCGCGCACGCAACGGGAAGACATGGCCCGGTGTGGTGATGTCCTTGGCCCCCTTCTCATCATCGATAGCGACTTGGATGGTCAAAGCCCGATCGGCGGCGGAAATACCGGTGGTGACGCCGTCCCGCGCTTCAATGGAAACGGTGAAGCCTGTACCGAGACGGGACTGGTTGCGCTTCTCCATCAGATTGAGGCCGAGTTCCTCGACCCGTTCGCCGGTCAGCGCCAGGCAGATCAGACCGCGGCCGTATTTGGCCATGAAATTGATCTGTTCGGCATCGCAAAACGACGCCGGAATAATCAGGTCGCCCTCGTTTTCCCGATCCTCGTCGTCGATCAGAATGAACATTCGCCCGGCCCGGGCATCCTCCAGGATCTCGTCGATATCCGACAAGTAGTCGTGACGTTTCACGGTAGCGGCCAGGCTGCGCGGTTGACTCACGAAGTTTCCCTTTCCAGCAGGCGCGCGACATAACGCGCCAGCATATCGATTTCCAGATTGACCCGGTCGCCGACCTCGGCGCGGCCGAAAGTGGTTTGCTCCAGCGTGTGCGGGATCAAATTGACGCCGAAGCGGTTACCCTCGACTTCATTCACCGTCAATGAAACGCCATTTATCGCAATGGAGCCTTTCGAAGCGATGAAGCGGCTCAATTCGTCCGGCGCGTCGAACTGGTAGCGGATCGATTCCCCTTCCGGCGTTTTGCCGGCGATGGTGCCGACGCCGTCGACATGGCCGGAGACGATGTGGCCGCCGATCTCATCACCGACCTTCAACGAACGTTCCAGATTGATGCCGCTGTCGGCTTGCCAGTCAGCCATATTGGTACAATCGAGGGTTTCCTGCGAAGCCGTCACCTTGAAGGCCTTGTCACCCTTACTGACGACGGTCAGGCAGATCCCGGAACAGGCGATGGAGGCCCCGATTTCGACCTTCTCCAGGTCGAAGGCGGTTTCAATGGTCAAATGTACGTCGCCGGCCCGCTCGATTTCTCGCACGCGGCCGACATCGGTGATGATGCCTGTAAACATGCCCCTAATTAAGCCTGAACGTCATAGATTTCAAACAAGTCTTTGCCGACCAGCCGGCTGTCGATACGGGAGAACGCCGCCGCATCCGCCAAATTCTCGATGTCGAGCGCGTCGAAAACGGACAATCCGTCGCCGCCAAGCACCATGGGCGCGCGGAACCAGTACAGGCGATCCACCAGTTTTGCCCTCAAAAACGCGCCGGACAGACGCGCGCCGGCCTCGACCAACAAACGGGTTATCCCCCGCGCCGACAAATCCGAGAGCACGGCCGCCAGATCCAACCCGTCTTCGCCCATCGGAACGGTTATCGTTTTGACGCCGGTCATCGTTGCTTCGACACCGGATGCGCAATAACGCCAGACCGGCACCTCATCGGCGGACGCCGCCAGCGCCGTTTCCGGGTCAAGGCGACCCTGTCCGTCCAAAACGACTCGCACAGGACTGAGCCCCGCCATCCCCGGCAAGCGGCAGGTCATCGACGGATTGTCCGCGATGACGGTCCCCATACCGGTCAAAATGGCGTCGTAGCCAGCCCGAAGATAATGTCCCCAGGCCCGCGCGTCCTGCCCCGTGATCCATTGACTATGCCCGGTCGCGGTGGCAATCCGCCCGTCCAGGCTTGTGGCCAGTTTCATGGCGACCAGCGGCCGACCACGCCGAACCCGGCTGAAGAAACCGGCGTTCAAGCTTTCCGCCGCGTCCCCCAACGTTCCAGCCTCTACTTCGATCCCGGCCGCCCGCAGTTTCTCCAACCCCTGCCCCCGAACCCGTGGGTCGGGGTCCTCGACCGCGGCTACGACACGCGCCACGCCGAACGCGATCAGCGCTTCGGCACAGGGCGGTGTCTCACCATGATGACTGCAGGGTTCGAGACTGACATAAGCCGTCGCGCCCCGGCTTCCGGCGCCGGCCTGTTCGAGGGCCACCGTTTCGGCGTGAGGCCGGCCGCCGGGCTGGGTCCAGCCCCGGCCGATCATCCGGCCATCCTTGACAATCACGCATCCGACCGCGGGATTGGGCCAGACATTGCCGAGGCCGCGCCGGGCCAAGCGCAGTGCGAGCGCCATATAACGCCGGTCCCGCTCCTCACCCATGACGGTCAGCCGGTCCGATCAGTCGGAATCCGTCAGCTCGCCGACGAACTCCTCGAAATCCCGAGCCTCGCGGAAATTTCTATAGACCGACGCGAAGCGGACATAAGCGACTGGGTCGAGCTGCGCGAGAGCCTCCATCACCAGCTCGCCGACATAGACCGACTTGATCTCGGTCTCGCCGGAACTTTCCAAACGGCGCTGAATGCTGTTGACGATGCGTTCGATCCGCTCCTCATCGATGGGCCGCTTGCGAGAGGCGATTTGGATCGAGCGCATCAGTTTATCCCGGTCGAAGGGCGACCGCTTGCCGTTGCGCTTAATGATCGTCAGGTCACGGAGATGCACCCGCTCGAAGGTGGTGAAGCGAGAGCCGCAATCGGGACAAAATCGCCGGCGTCGAATGGCCGTGTTGTCGTCGGTCGGACGGGAATCCTTCACTTGCGTGTCATTGGAAGCGCAAAACGGGCAACGCATGGCTCAATCCTATTCCGTCAGTAGATTGGGAAGGCGGTGCACAACGCCTCAACCTTGGCCTTGACTTCGGCCTCGACAGTCGCGTCGCCATCCGGGTTCGCGGCATTCGCATCCAGAACATCGGCAATCAAGTGACCGATTTGCTGGAATTCGGCGACACCGAAACCGCGGGTGGTGCCGGCCGGGGTGCCGAGGCGGATCCCGGACGTCACCATCGGCTTCTCCGGATCGAAGGGGATACCGTTCTTGTTGCAGGTGATGGCGGCGCGGCCGAGCGCCGTTTCGGCGACATTGCCGGTCAACCCTTTGGGCCGTAGATCGACCAGCATCAAATGCGTATCGGTACCGCCCGAGACGATCGCCAATCCCCGGTCCAGCAGGACTTCGGCCAACGCCTTAGCATTATCGACGACGGCCTGGGCATAGATCTTGAAATCCGGCCGTAAGGCCTCGCCGAAAGCAACCGCCTTGGCGGCGATCACGTGCATCAGCGGCCCGCCCTGCAGGCCGGGAAAGACCGCTGAATTGATTTTCTTTCCGATATCCGGCGAATCGGACAGAATCATACCACCACGAGGCCCCCGTAGCGTCTTGTGGGTCGTGGTCGTGACCACATGCGCGTGGGGCAGCGGGCTCGGATGCACGCCGGCCGCCACCAAACCGGCGAAATGAGCCATATCCACCATCAAATAGGCCCCGACCTCGTCGGCAATCTCCCGCATGGCGGCGAAATCGATGATGCGCGGATAGGCGGAGCCACCGGCGATGATCAGTTTCGGTTTGTTTTCCCGCGCCAGGTCGCGCATCTCGTCCATGTCGATCAGATGTTCGTCCGGATCGACATTGTAGGAAACCACATTGAACCACTTGCCGGACTGGTTGGGTGGCGCGCCGTGCGTAAGATGCCCGCCGGCGGCCAGTGAAAGCCCCATGAAGGTATCGCCGGGCCGCAGCAATGCCATAAACACCGCTTGATTCGCCTGCGCGCCGGAATGCGGCTGCACATTGGCGAAGGCGCAGTCGAACAGCTTCGTCGCCCGCTCGATCGCCAAGTTCTCGGCGACATCCACATGCCCGCAACCGCCGTAATAGCGCCGGCCCGGATAACCCTCGGCATATTTGTTGGTCATTACGCTGCCTTGCGCCTGCAATACCGCGCGGGACACGATGTTTTCCGAGGCGATCAACTCGATCTCGTACCGTTGGCGTTTGAGTTCGCCCTCGATACCCGCAAAGATCTCGGGATCGGCGTCTTCCAAGTCGTCATTGAAAAAACCAACAGGAAGCAAGTCGCCAGCTATGGCCGTGTTTGAGGTCATGGATTCGTTTCCTAATATAACCGCATGTAACAAAAAACAAAAAGACGCTTCAGCATTGCCGTATAATGGCTTGATCGCTTGGCCGCGTACCGACCCAATACGCCGGAACGCTGCCACGATATCTTGTGAATAACACGGCAGCGCCCTCCAGTGAAGGTATCGATTACCAGATCGGGCATTCGGACGCTTGGATGGCGGACAATAGATCTAAAATCCGCCCCTCAGAAAACTTTTCCTGACAAACAGTTGTGCTTTGGGCGTAAATAAGCTAGTCAATTCGAAACATAATTTGGTGCTGTTCATGCAGCAACGCAATTTTGTCGGAAGCAATAGAAAATTTAGTCAATTTGACCCGCGACAAAGATAAACGAATTAATCAATTTTTTTAAGCTTATGTATCTTATCAATAACAACAGTGGCGACCTGAAGGATGGATAATCTAGAACAATCGAACACGCAGGATTTACTGCACCTAACGACGGATATAGTCGCGGCCTATGTGAGTAATAATTCGGTGTCGACGGACGACTTACCGAAAATTATTGTCTCGACCTATAAGACTTTGAAGGATCAGCACGAGGACGCTGAGAATAAACCGGAGCCTGATCCGGTTCCCGCCGCGCCGATCCGTCGGTCGATCCAGCCGGATTACATCATCTGTTTGGAGGACGGGAAGAAGCTGAAAATGCTCAAGCGCTACCTCAGGACGCAATACAACCTAACGCCGGAAGAATATCGCGCGAAATGGGGATTGCCGTCGGACTATCCCATGGTTGCGCCCAATTACTCCAAGCAGCGTTCCAATTTCGCCAAAACCATCGGGCTGGGCCGCCGCCGGAAAAACTAGGTTATACCATCAAGCCGTCACGGCGCGCGGCGTCCGGATCGCCGCGTTTCTTCCGCAGAACATACAAAAGTTTGTTGATCGCCACCTCTTCCAGCCGTTTTTGACTGGCATTGGCGTCGCCGACGATGGACACCTCGAGTCGGGATTCGGGGTCGATGGCGATGACTTTCACATACCGCCCGGCCGGGATGAACTCCAGATAGAATTGCTTGCGCCTGGAAATGGTTTAGGCCGCTTTCTGAAGTCCGAGGTCGCGCCATACCGCGTTCAGCGCGGCCACGAGATCATGCATCATGGCGTCGTCATGGAACGGCGTCGGCGTGAAACGCAGCCGTTCGGTCCCGCGCGGTACCGTCGGAAAATTGATCGGTTGAACGTATATTCCGTGTTGTTCCAATAGCTTGTCCGACGCGGCTTTACACAGCACCGGATCGCCCACCATGACCGGGACGATATGGCTCTCAGACACCATCACCGGCAAACCGGCGTCCAGCAACAGGGCCTTGAGCCGCGCCGCCCGCTCCTGATGGCTTTCCCGCTCCCGCCCGGACGCCTTCAAATGCCGCACGCTGGCCAGGGCACCGGCGGCCAGCACCGGCGACAAGGACGTCGAGAAAATGAAACTCTGCGCGTAGCTGCGCACGCAATCGATGATATTGGCGCTGCCGGTGATGAACCCGCCCATCACGCCGTAAGCCTTGGCCAAGGTCCCCTCGATGATATCGAGCCGATGCATCACCCCTTCGCGCTCGGCAACGCCGCCGCCTCTGGGCCCGTAAAGGCCGACCGCGTGAACTTCGTCCAGATAGGTCAACGCGTTGTATCTATCGGCCAGATCGCAAATCTCGGCAATCGGCGCGATATCGCCATCCATGGAATAAACTGACTCGAACGCGATCAGCTTCGGCGCCGCCGGATCGGCTTCCTTCAGCAGTTCTTCCAGATGCGCCAAGTCGTTGTGCCGCCAAATCTTTTTCGCGCAATTGCCATGCCTGATTCCTTCGATCATCGAGGCATGGTTGAGCGCATCGGAAAAGATGACGCAACCGGGCAGCAATTTCGCCAACGTGGATAGGGTCGCTTCGTTGGAGATATAACCGGAGGTGAACAGCAACGCCGCCTCCTTGCCGTGCAGGTCCGCCAGTTCCCGTTCCAACATCACGTGATAATGGGTGGTGCCGGAGATATTGCGGGTGCCGCCGGAACCGGCGCCGACGAGATCCGTGGCCTCGTGCATCGCCGCCAGCACGGCCGGGTGCTGCCCCATGCCCAGATAGTCGTTGGAACACCAAACCCGGATATTGCGCTCGCTGTCGCCGTCATGCCAGATCGCGTCCGGAAAGGCGCCGCGCTTGCGGGACAGTTCGGCGAACACGCGGTAGCGGCCTTCCTGATGTAAATCCTCAAGGCTATCGGCCAAAATGCGGTCGTAATCCATTTCAAATATCCCAGATTTGCGGGCATTGCCGGTCGCGCGCGGCACCGCTTAATCCCGCAAGCAATATCGGTTAAGACCAACACCACAAATATAGCAAACGTCAATTAACACTTAGTTGACCAGATGCCGTCCGGCAATTGATCTATCCCCTAGTCAGCCATGCGGCAAAGTCATATAACGCCGAGGTTATCGGTGCTTTGTTTCAAATCAAACCCCGCCCCCGGATTTAATTGCAGCCAGCCAGGAAGGAATTTGCCCCATGAGCGGAAATGCCGGCGTATCGCTTGATAGTTTTAACTGGGAAGACCCGTTCCTGCTGGAAGAACAGCTGACCGAGGAAGAGCGCCTGGTGCGCGATACGGCCCGCGAGTATTGCCAGGACAAACTGCTGCCGCGCGTGGTCGAGGCGACCATGAACGACCACTTCCATCGGGAAATCATGAACGAAATGGGCGAGGTCGGCCTGCTCGGCGCCACCATCGAAGGCTATGGCTGTGCCGGCGTGAGCTATGTCGCCTATGGCCTGATCGCCCGCGAAATCGAGAAGGTCGACAGCGGCTACCGCTCCGCCGCCAGCGTCCAATCCAGCCTGGTCATGCATCCGATCAACGCCTATGGGTCGGAGGAGCAACGGCAGAAGTACCTGCCTAAGCTGGCGACCGGCGAATGGGTCGGCTGCTTCGGTCTGACCGAGCCGGATCACGGCAGCGATCCCGCCAGCATGGTCACCCGGGCGAAGAAGGCCGACGGCGGTTATGTGCTGAACGGCGCCAAGATGTGGATCACCAATTCGCCAATCGCCGATCTGGCCGTGGTTTGGGCCAAGGACGATAGCGAGAAGGTCCGCGGCTTCGTCGTCGAACGCGATTTCAAGGGTTTCGAAACGCCGGAAATCAAGAATAAATTGTCGCTAAGGGCCTCCATCACCGGAGAGATCGTGCTCGAGGACTGTTTCGTGCCGGAGGAGAACCTTCTTCCCAACACATCCGGCCTCGGCGGTCCCTTCGGCTGTCTGAACCGGGCCCGCTACGGCATCTCCTGGGGTGCCACCGGGGCCGCGGAAGGTTGCTGGCGGGCGGCTCACACCTATGTCATGGAGCGCAAGCAGTTCGGCGCGCCGCTGGCGTCTTATCAACTGGTGCAGAAGAAACTGGCCGACATGCAGACCGAAATCGCCCTCTCCCTGCAAGCCTGCCTGCGCGTCGGCCGTTTGATGGACGAAGGCCGGGCGACACCGGAAATGATATCGCTGATCAAACGCAATGCTTGCGGCAAGGCGCTCGATATCGCCCGCACGGCCCGCGATATGCACGGCGCCAATGGTATTTCGGCCGAATATCATGTCATGCGCCATGTCCTGAACCTGGAAACCGTGAACACCTATGAGGGCACCCACGACATGCATGCGCTGATCCTGGGCCGGGCGCAGACCGGCGTCCAAGCCTTCACCCGTAAGGCTTAAAGGGCCTAAGGCGGCATGTCATCTGACGACCCGCTGGACCGGGTCACGCCAAAACGCTTCCTGATGCTCATCATGCTGTCACTCTGCTGGGGCAGCTTCTGGCCGGTCATGAAGGTCGCGCTGGCGGAAATGCCGCTCTTCTCCTTCCGGGCGCTTTCCGGCATGTTGGGCGCGGCCTTTATCCTGCTCGTCGCCCTCCTATCGGGCCGTAATCTGCGGTTTCCCCGGGAACATTTGTGGCCGCTGATCGGCGTATCGCTGGTCGCCACCACCTGCTGGTTCGTGCTCAGCGCGGTCGGCGTGATGACGATCGGGTCCGGCCGCTCCACTCTGATCGCCTACACCATGCCGCTTTGGTCTTTCATTCTGGGAATTTTCCTGCTTGGCGAACGACCGACGGCAAAACGTTGGTTGGGCCTCGCCATCGGCCTGTCCGGGGTCCTAATCATGGTGTCGCAGGACTATGAGGCTTTTCTCGCCGCGCCCTGGGGCCTTGTCGCCATGATCATGGCGGCGGCGATCTGGGCGCTGGGCACGGTCCTGATCAAAATGCGGGATTGGCAGATGCCGAACCTGACTTTCGCCGGCTGGCAGACGGTTTTCGGCACGCTGCCGGTTTGCCTGGTCGCGGTTATTTTCGAGACATTCGATCCAGGCGAGATTTCGACCACCGCCTGGCTGGCGATGGCCTATGTGGGGATCGTCGGGGTCGGTATCGGGGTCACCCTGTTTTTCGCGATCGTGCGCATGCTGCCGATCAGCGTCACCACCCTCGGCATCTTGTTGGTTCCTGTCGTCGGATTGTTGTCCAGCGCCCTGACCATCGAGCGATTCCTCGGCTGGCCGGAATATGTCGCGCTCGGGCTTATCCTGCTCAGCATGACGGCGGTCATGCCGATGCCGAATCTGAAACGGCTGTTTGGACAGCGGCTTAGCGGAACCGGGTAAGGTCCGCCCAGAACCGCTCCATCGCTTTCAGCGTATTGGTCATCTCTTTCAATTCGGCGCCGTCGACCCGACCGCTTTCGGCCAGTTTGTCGACATGCTCCTCGAACAGATCGCGCAGGATTTCCCTTAACGCCCGTCCCTTTTCCGTCAATTGGACGCGGGAGGAGCGGCGGTCATGCTGGGACCGTTCCTGATCGAGATAGCCGTTCTCAACCAGCTTCTTCAAATTGTAAGAGACATTGGAGCCGAGATAATAACCCCGATAAGTCAAATCGCCGACGGTCAACGTCTCATCGCCGACATTGTAAAGGATTAAGCTTTGAACGTTGTTTATATCCGAATATCCAAGCCGTTCCAGGTCCGCCTTCATGATGTCCAAAAATTGGCGGTGCAGCCGTTCGATGAGCGTCAGGCATTCCCAATACGACGCGCGATCCAATACAAATTCATGTTCTTCCGACATCACTTACTTTCCTCTGCAACTGGCACAGCGAGGTCAACCTTACCGCTTTTCAGGCTTCGCCACGAATCATTCTGATTATGCCAGAGAAATCAACTTCGCCATGCCCGGCATTTTCAAATAACGCGTAAAGCGACGAGGCCGCCGCGCCCAAGGGCGTGGCCGCGTCCGAGGCCTGCGCGGCGGCTTGTGCCAAACGTAAATCCTTTAACATCATCGCCGCCGTAAATCCCGCCTGATAATCGTTGTTGGCGGGCGACGTCGGCACCGGTCCGGGCACTGGACAATAGGTGTTCAGGGACCAGCACTGACCCGAGGCCGTCGATGAAATATCATAAAGTTTCTGGTGATCGAGGCCAAGTTTCTCAGCCAAAACAAAGGCTTCGCCGACCGCGATCATGGAGACGCCGAGGATCATATTGTTACAGATCTTCGCCGCCTGTCCGTTGCCGGAACCGCCCGCGTGAACGATATTCGCGCCCATGATGTCCAACAACGGCTTAGCGCGCGCGAAGGCATCATCCGGACCGCCGCACATAAATGTCAGCGTCCCGGCCTCCGCCCCACCGACGCCGCCGGAGACCGGTGCGTCCAGCATCTCATAACCCGCCTCGGCCGCCGCAGCGGCGACGACCCGGGCCGATTCCACGTCGATCGTCGACGAATCGATGAACAGGGTTCCCTCATCCGCAGACGCGATGACGCCGTCATCGGCTTGATAGACCGAGCGGACATGGCTGCCGGCCGGCAGCATGGTGATCACCGTATCGACACCGGCAGACGCGGCCGCGATCGACGGCACCGCCTCGCCGCCGGCGGCGACGACAGCATCGACGGCGGCGGCGGCGAGATCGAACACTTTCACCTGATGACCGGCGGCGATCAGATTGCGCGCCATCGGGCCGCCCATATTACCGACCCCGATAAATCCGATCACGCTCATTCCATTTCTCCCACACTCATCCGTCGACGGACATAGTTCTTGTCCCGCGCGCGCGCGAATGTCAAATCGCCAGCGCTCGCCGGCGCATCGAAATAGCGCGCCACATCCTCATCCGTGCAATCGGCAAGGCTGGCCGGCCGCCATTTCGGCTGCTGATCCTTGTCGATCACAACCGCCCGAACGCCTTCGTAAAAATCATGACCCTCGATGCAGCCGCAAGCGATACGGTATTCCATATGCATACATTGATCGAAAGACAAGTTCGCTCCGCTGGTGATCTGGCGGAAGGCGATGCGCATGCTGGTCGGCGACTTGGCCAACATGGTGGCGTGGTTGGCCAGGGCCCACTCGTCTTTTTGGTTTTCCAGCAGCCCCGCCATAACGTTATCCAGACTATCGCCCGCGAACGCCTTGTCGATGGCGCCGCGCAGATAAGACAAGGTCGGCTCGCCCGGGTCGCTGGCGCGGGCGGAGATCGTCTTATCAACCGCGGCAAAGGCGTCGCCGCCATAATCCGCCGCCGCCAGATCGTCGATCAGAGCAGACAATCGATCGCTTGCCACATGCACGTCGCAAACACCGGTATAGACCGCATCCGCCGCTTTCATGCGCGCGCCGGTCAGCGCCAAATAGAGGCCGATCTTACCCGGCAAGCGGGACAGGAAATAACTGCCGCCGACATCGGGGAACAGTCCGATGCCGGTTTCCGGCATGGCGAAACTGGTCCGCTCCGTCGCCACCCGATGGGAACCGTGAACCGACACCCCGACGCCGCCGCCCATGACGATGCCGTCCATCAGCGCCACATAAGGCTTCGGAAAGTGAAAGATGTCCGAATTCAATCGGTATTCGTCGCGGTAGAAGTCATAGGGATACGTACCGCCGGCCCGGCCTTCGTCATAGAGCAGGCGGACATCGCCGCCGGCGCAGAAGGCTCTGTCGCCGGCCCCCTGGACGACGACGCAAGCCACGTCATCGTCCTGCTCGAAATCGCGGAGCCAGGCATGCAGCTGCAGCGCCATTTCATGGCTCAGCGCGTTCAGTGCCTTCTCCCGATTCAAGGTGATCAGGGCGACCGGCCCGCGCCGCTCTAAGACAATATCGTTCATCGCAGCAACTGCCGGGCGACGATGACGCGCATGATTTCGTTGGTGCCTTCCAGAATTTGGTGCACCCGCACGTCGCGTAAAAAGCGTTCGATGGGGAAATCCTTCAGATAACCGTAGCCGCCATGCAGCTGCAGGGCTTGATTGACGATGTCGAAGCCGGCGTCCGTGGCGAACCGCTTGGCCATGGCAGCGAGTTGGGTGGCATTCGGATCCTTTCGGTCGACGGCGTTGGCGGCCTGCCGCACCATCAGGCGGGCCGCTTCCAACTCGGTCGCCATATCGGCAATACGAAACTGCAGCGCCTGGAATTCGGCCAACTCCTTACCGAACTGCTTGCGCGTCTTCAGATGCTCGATGGCCGCCTCAAGGCTGCTTTGTGCGCCCCCGAGGGAGCAGGCGGCGATATTCAGACGGCCGCCGTCGAGGCCTTGCATGGCGATCTTGAAGCCGTCTCCCTCGGCGCCGATCCGGTTGGCCACCGGGATCCGGCAATCCTCGAAGATCACCTGGGCCGTCGGTTGCGAGTTCCAACCCAGTTTGCGTTCCTGTGCGCCGAAGCTGAGACCCGGCGTGTCTTTCTCGACGACCAGGCAGGAAATTCCCTTGGCGCCTTCGCCGCCCGTACGGACCATGACGACATAAATATCGGACATGCCGCCGCCGGAAATAAACGCTTTCGACCCGTTCAACACATAGTCGTCGCCGTCCCGGACCGCTTTGGTTTTCAGCCCCGCCGCGTCGGAGCCGGCATTGGGCTCCGTCAGGCAATAGCTGGCAAAGTGATCCATCGCGCAAAGCTTAGGCAGCCATGTCTCCCGCTGCGCGTCATCGCCATAACGGTCGATCATCCAGCTGGCCATGTTGTGGATCGAGATATAGGCGGCGGTGGAGGTGCAGGCCGCCGCCAACTGCTCGAAGATCACCGTGGCGTCGAGCCGGCCGAGACCGGAGCCGCCGACATCCTCCGCCACATAAATGCCGCCGAAACCGAGCGCCGCGGCGGCGCGCAGGGTCTCCGCCGGAAAGGTCTTGTTCTCGTCCCAATCGGCCGCATGCGGGGCGATTTCGGCCGTCGCAAAACTGCGCGCGGCGTCCTGAAACGCCTGTTGTTCTTCGCTGAGCGCGAAGTCCATGGATCAGCCGGATTTCGGCCGCATGGCCACGAGACGGGCGAGCAAGCTCGAGGTATCCCAGCGCCGTCCGCCCATGGCTTCGACCTCGCCGTAAAGTTGGTCGACCAGGGCCGCGGCGGGCAGCGAGATGCCCATTTCCTTGGCTTGGGCGAAACAGATGCCCAGATCCTTGCGCATCCATTCGACCGCGAAACCGTGATCGTAGTCGCCATCCAGCATGGTTTGATAGCGGTTTTCCATTTGCCAGGACTGGGCCGCACCCTTGGAAATCACATCGATCACCTGGGCGCCGTCGAGCCCGGCACTGACGGCAAAGTTCAGCCCTTCCGCCAGGCCCTCGACCAATCCGGCGATACAAATTTGGTTGACCATTTTGGTCAACTGGCCGGCGCCGGCGCCGCCCATGAGCTGGCACATGCGGGCATAGCTGTCGATCGCTTCGGCGACCGCGTCATAGTCGGCCTGATCGCCGCCGCACATCACCGTCAATACGCCGTTTTCGGCGCCGGCCTGTCCGCCCGACACCGGCGCGTCGACGAAGCCGAAACCGTGCTGTTTGGCGTGCCCGTACATCTCCCGCGCCACCGTGGCGGATGCGGTGGTGTGATCGACGAAGATACCGCCCGGCGCCATGCCGGCGAACAAGCCTTCGTCGCCATAGGCGATTTGCCGGATGTCATCGTCGGCGCCGACGCAGGAAAACACGATCTCCGCGCCTTCCGCCGCCGCCTTCGGCGTGGCGCCGCTGGCGCCGCCATGTTCGGCGGTCCATTTCTCCGCCTTCGCGGCGCTCCTGTTATACACGGTGACGTCGTAACCTTTGCTGGCCAAATGACCCGCCATCGGATATCCCATCACGCCCAAGCCCAAAAACGCGACTTTTTTGGCCATTCGCCCCTCCTCCAACCAGACGGCCCGGCGCGGGTGCGCGCCGGGTGAAACTCCACAGTCGATATGGGAAGGCGGCCATACCTGGCCGCCCGTTGCTCAGAGGTTTAGCGCGGTTCTATTTGGTTGGCAATCACCACGCCGCAGAGATAATCGTGCAGGCAGCGGCCGCGCTCGTTGAAGATCGAAATCACCAGGATCAGGAAGCTGGTGAAGCCGACGGATACGTAGAAGGCGATGGTCAGCAACAAAGCCTGGCCGAAGCTCACTTCGCCGCCGTTCCAGTTGTAAACTCGCAGCCCCATCATCCGCATGCCCCAGGTCGCCGAATGACGGCCGCCGACCGTGAAGGTGTGATAGAGAAACGGGATCGCCGCCAAGACGAATCCATAGGGATGAAACAACAGCCCGAACGACGCGACGACGAAAAAGAACCCGATCACCGCCGCGATAAGCACGAACATGCCAACGAAAAGCAGATCGAGCACATAGGCGATCGTCCGCTTGGTTCGGATACCGTTGAAGTAAGCCGCCTCATCAAAGTGTTCCGTGTCTGCGTTGAAATCCCAGCGCGCATCGTCCTGGCTTTGCTCAGTCGGGACAATCGTACCACTCATGCTGCGGGCTCCTTTTCCAGTGATCGCTACACCATAGATAGTGTGTCACCGCGTCCGCGCAACTATAATTTTGATAACCTACTGTTTTTGATCGGGTTTTTCCGATTGGAAGGGGGCGGCCCGGCGCAACAGGACGATGGAGATACGGCGATTGCTGGGATGGGCCGGATCCTCGGAAATCAGCGGTTCGGTGTCCGCCAGGCCGGAAACCCGAGCGATCCGGACGGCGGGAATGCCGCTGTCCATCAGAGAGCGCCGACTTGCATTGGCGCGGTCCGAAGACAATTCCCAGTTGCCGTATTTCTGCCCGCCGCTGCGGAAGGGGACGGAATCCGTGTGCCCCGTGATCGACAGGTTGTTGGGCATGGTGGCCACGACTTTGGAAACCTGTTCGAGGATCTTCTGGGTATGTCCGTGCATTTCGGCGCTGCCGCTCGGGAACATGGAGCGGCCGTCCTGATCGACGATCTGGATGCGCAGGCCTTCCGGCGTGTTATCGACGATCAGATGGCGTTTCAATTCCTCGAACTCGCTGGAATCCTCCATCACCTCGCGCAGTTCCTGCTCGGCCTGCTCGAATGCCTTCTGCTCGTCCTGCGCCAGCTTTTCGCGCAGTTCCTCCTGGGTCGGCTCCTTGAACTTCTCGCGCTCGGTTTCGGTTTCCTCGTTCTTGCCCTTGTTCAGGTCGCCGTCGTTTTCCTCGCCGGTCTTTTTCTTATGTTCGTTCTCTTCCGGCTCGTCTTCCTGCTCCTTGTCCGCTTCGCCGGAATCGCGGACCCGGGGTGGGGTGATTTCGACAACGACCGTGGGCGCCGCCGCGTCGCCGATGCGGGCGCCGTCTTTGGACATGGTCTGACCGCCCATGATGCCGCCGCTACCGCTTTGCGAGCGGCTGACCGAGCTGGGTGCGAAATAGTCGGCGATGCCCTTTTTCTGCTCGTCGGTCGTGACGTTCAGCAGCCAGAGCAGCAGGAAGAAGGCCATCATCGCGGTGACGAAATCGGCATAAGCGACCTTCCAGGCGCCGCCGTGATGGCCGCCGCCTTGGATCACCTTCTTGACGATGATCGGTTGGACTTGTTCCTCGGACATGAGCCGTCTTTCCGCCGCCGTTCGCGCTTAGGCCGGCAGGACGTTCGCCGTCGCCTCTTCCAACTCGGCGAAGGTCGGCCGGTCATGCCCGGCCAGGATTTTACGGGAAAACTCGACGGATACCGCCGGCGCATAGCCGGAGACATGGGCGATGATGCCGGCCTTGATGCATTCCAAATATTTCGATTCCGCTTCCGCGTAGTTTTCCAGATTGTTCGCCATGGGCGAAACGAAGCCGTAAGACATCAGAATACCCAAGAAGGTTCCGACCAGGGCCGCGCCGATCAGGGCGCCCAGAACCTCCGGCGGTTCGGAGATCGAGGCCATGGTGACGATCACGCCCAATACCGCGGCGACGATGCCGAAGGCCGGCAGCCCCTCGCCCATGGTGCCGACGGCATGGGCGATGGCTTCCGCCTCATGTTTGCGGGAGGCGATATCCTCGTCCATCATATCCGACAGTTCGTGCGGATTTTCCGTGCCCATGGTGATCAGCCGCAGCGTGTCGCAGAGAAACTCGACCGCTTCGTGATTTTTCATGAAATTCGGATGGTTCTGAAAGATCGTGCTGGATTCCGGATTTTCGATATGCGCTTCCAACGCCAGCGCGCCCTTGCTTTTGGCCAGCTTAAAAAGGGTGAACAAGAGAGTAAGCAAGTCGACGTAATCGTCTTTTTTGTAAGGCGAACCTTTCAACAGCCGCCCCATATGCTTGCCCGTGCCGAGGATGACATCCTTTGGGTTGGCGATGACGAACGCGCCCACCGCCGCGCCGCCGATAATCAACAGCTCGAGCGGCTGGAACAGAACGCCCGGATCGCCGTGCGGCAAATAACCGCCCAGTACGCTGCCGACAACAATGGCCACACCGATCAGAAAAAACATGTGATTTACCCTATTTCACTCGCTTTACCCGGCGCGCCGAAAAAATCGCCATGAAAAAACCCACAAAATAAGCGGTTCTTCGTCATTCATCTTGATTATCCCAGCATTCGCCTTATCAATAACCGCTGCATAAGAACACAAATTGGTTAACGATGGGGTAACGGCCAATGACTGTCGATGCGCGCGCCATGCGCGATGCGATGGGCTGCTTCGCGACCGGGATTACCGTGGTCTCGACCTTGAACGGTGACGGCCGAGCGGTCGGTATGACGGTGAACTCCTTCAATTCGGTCTCGCTCGAGCCGCCGCTGATCCTGTTCAGCCTGGACCGGGAAGCCTCGCTGCTGCCCTGCTTCACCGCCGCGGACAATTACGCCGTCAGCGTCTTGAGCGCCGCGCAGCAGTCCGTGTCCGCCGACTTCGCCAAATCCGGCCAGAACGGGTTCGATCTGGTGCCCCATAGTCCGGGCCGCAGCGGTATGCCGACCATCGACGGCTGCCTCGCCGTCTTCGAATGCGAGCCCTTCGCGCAGTATGACGGCGGCGACCACGTTATTTTCGTCGGCAAAGTGATCGACATCGCCCAGGCCGACGATAGCTCGGCCCCCCTGCTCTATTTCCGCGGCGGCTATGCGGGGATTGGCTGACCCGAATCTCTAGTGCGCGAAGCGCATGACGGCGTAATCGGCTTCGCGCAGTTCGTCGATGATCTTTTTGACATGCGTCGAATCTCGGCATTCCATGACGATTTCCAGCTCCGCGACCTTGGCCGGCACGTCGATCAGCATGCGTTGATGCTGCACTTCCAGGATATTGCCGCCATTGTCGCCGATGATCCGGGCGACCTCGGCCAACGTGCTGGGCCGGTCGGAAATCTCGATCCGCAGGCGGGCGATCCGGCCGTCGCGGATCAACCCACGCATCAGAATGGAGGCGAGAATGCGCGTATCGATATTGCCGCCGGAGAGAATCAGTCCCACTTTTTGACCGGCAAACAGCTCCCGATTGATCGCCACCGCGGCCAAGGAGATGGCGCCCGCCCCTTCCGCCACGGTTTTCTCGATGCTGATATAGAGGTTGATGGCGTGCTCGATGTCGTTTTCCGGTACCAGCAGGACCTCTCGGCAATAACGCTCGATAATCGGCAAGGTCAGCGTCCCTGGCTTCTTCACCGCGATCCCGTCGGCAATGGTCTGGCCGCCGGACACAGGATCGAGACCGGACAGGGCGTTTTTCACGCCCGGAAACATGTCCGCTTCGACGCCGTAGATAGCGGTCTTCGGACTTTCCGACGCCATCACGGTGGCGATACCGGCAATCAAGCCGCCACCGCCGATCGGCACCACCAAGGCGTCGAGTTCCGGACCGTCCTTGAGGATTTCGAGCGCGATCGTCCCCTGACCGGCAATGACATCCGGATCGTCGAACGGATGGACGAAAGTCAAATTCCGGTCCCGCATTATTTTTCGGGCGTAAAGCGCTGAATCATCGACCGTTTGCCCGATCACCTCAACCGACGCACCAAAGCCTTTCGTCTGCTCGACCTTCACATTGGGGGTGCCTTCCGGCATGACGATGGTGGTCGGAATTTGCAGCCGTTGGGCATGATAGGCGACACCCTGGGCATGATTGCCGGCGCTCATGGCGATGACGCCGCGCTGGCGCTGCTCGACCGTGAGATTGAGCAGTTTGTTCAGGGAACCGCGATCCTTGAACGACGCGGTAAATTGCTGATTCTCGAACTTCACGAAAATCTCACAACCCATTATCTCCGATAGAGTGCGAGAATGGTTGAATGGCGTTCGCACGATGGTGCCGGCCAGGTTCTCTGCGGCGGCGTCGACGGCGGCTTTGGTTATTTCGCTCACCCGTCCTCTCCCGCTTGGCAGCGCGGCGACAAACGTCCATGATGGAAACATAATTTAGACATTTGGCAGCATCCAGCATCTCTTGTGATTGAAGCAACTTGGCAAATGTGGGCGGTTTTCGCCCTGATCGGCGTCGCGATCATACTCTACGCCAGCGAAAAAGCCCCGTTGGAATTGACCTCGTTCGGTTTCATCGGCGCGGCACTATTGCTGTTTCATTTTTTTCCGGTCACCCCCCCTGGCGGCGAGGGCAAGTTGGGTGCGCGGGCCTTGCTGGCGGGATTCGCGGAACCGTCGCTGGTCGCGATCCTGAGCCTGCTGATCGTCGGTCAGGGATTGATCCGCACCGGCGCCTTGGAGGAGCCGATCGAGCGGCTGACCGCCGCCGGCGTGCGATGGCCGGCATTGATGATCGCATTCGTCTTCGTTCTGGTCGCCGCGCTCAGCGCCTTCGTGAACAACACGCCGATCGTCATCATCTTCATCCCCATCGTCGCGGCCATGGCGGAGCGTTACCGCCGCAATACCAGCCAGTTGATGATGCCGCTGAGTTTCGCCGCGATTCTGGGCGGCATGACGACCTTGATCGGCTCATCGACCAATCTGCTGGTCGCGGGCAGTTACGAAACGCTAATGGGTCGGCCGCTGGGTTTTTTCGACTTCACCATCCCGGGATTGGTGCTTGCCTTGACGGGCCTTGTTTACGTTCGGTTTGTCGTCCCGAGGATCATTGGCGAGCGTGAAAATCCGGATGCGCAGGCCAGCGGCGGACAACAATATATCGCCCAATGGACCATTCCGCCCGACGGCCGCCTGGTCGGCCAGCGCGCCGTCGCCGGGTTGTTCCCGACCTTGCGCAACATCACGGTGCGCATGATCCGGCGCAGCGATCAGGAAGAACTCCCCCCGTTCGACGACTTCACGATCAAGCCCGGCGATACGATGGTCGTCGCCGCCACCAAAACCGCGCTGATGGACGTGATCGCCGAAAGTCCCGCTATGCAACGTCGGCGGGAAAGCGGGCAGCAAATGGACCCGGTGCTAGTCGAGGTGGTGGTGCCGCCGGCCTCCCGCATGATCGGCCGGAATTTGAAACAGATCGGCTTCGAATATCATACCCATTGCTTCGTGCTTGGATTGCAGCGACGGTCGCGCATGTTGCGGTCCGCCATGGACGAAATCCGCCTGGAAGCCGGCGATGTCTTGCTCGTCTATGGCGACCGTCTCGATATCTCCGACCTGCGGAACAGCCGGGATGTCGTCCTGCTGGAATGGTCGAGCCATGACGTGCCGATGTTCTGGCATGCCATGCGGGCCCGATTGATTTTCGCCGGCGTGGTGCTGTCCGCTTTGGTCGGCTTGCTGCCGATCGTCCTCGCCGCCATTCTCGGCGCCATTGCCATGATCGCGTCGGGCTGTATCAACGTGCGGCAAGCCGCGCGCGCCGTCGACCGGCGGATCGCCTTGTTGATCGCGGCGGCAATCGCCATGGGCACGGCCCTGCACGCAACCGGCGGCGACGCCTATCTGGCGCACGGGCTGATCTCGGTTTTCGCCAAATTCGGACCCGCGGTCACCTTATCGGCGCTGTTTCTGGCCATCGCGGCCATGACCAATGTGGTCTCCAACAATGCCACCGCTGTCCTGTTCACGCCGATCGCCATCAGCACCGCGAACCAGCTCGGCGTCGATCCCATGCCCTTCGTCTTCGGCGTGATCTTCGCCGCCAACTGCTCTTTCGCTTCACCGGTCGGCTATCAAACCAATCTATTGGTGATGGGGCCGGGCCATTACCGGTTCGCGGATTTCTTGAAAGCCGGCATTCCTTTGGTCATACTGCTTTGGTTGGTGTATTCGCTGTTCGCACCCTGGTATTTCGGCTTCTGAAAGGACGATGGACCCGAGACCCGATACGACCGCCATGAAGCTTTTCAGTCCTAAAACCCTGGCCTATTTCTACATGTCCCGGGCCGCCCCCTGCCCCTATATTCCCGGGCAGACGGAACAGATGATCTTTACCGATCTGTCGAGCGCGGAGCTGCCGGCGGATCTGCATGACCGGCTTTCCCGCTCCGGCTTCCGGCGCAGTCAGGGCATCGTCTACAAACCCAATTGCCCCGCCTGTTCGGCCTGCGTGCCGGTGCGCATCGACGTCGCCCGCTTCGATCCGTCAAAGTCTCTACGCCGGGTTAGGCGGCGCAACCGGGACGTGAGCGCGAAACAGCTGCCGGCGGTAGCCTTGATCGAGCATTTCGATCTATTCGCCGATTATGTGCAGTCGCGCCACGGCGACGGCGGCATGGCCAATATGGGTTTCGACGACTATATGTCGATGGTTCAGGACACGCCGATCCAGACCCGCTTGATGGAGTATCGTGACGACGCCAACAAGCTTTATGGCGTCTGCGTCACCGATCTGTTGGAAGATGGCCTGTCCCTGGTCTACAGCTTCTTCGATCAGCACCGGGCCGGCGACAGTCCCGGCACCTACATCATCCTGCAGCATATCGAAGAAGCGAGGCGGCGCGGCCTGCCGCATGTCTATCTCGGCTATTGGATCAAGGAAAGCCGCAAGATGGCATACAAATCCCGCTTCAAAGGCGCCCAAATGTTCGGGCCCGACGGTTGGCGCGACGTCCGGCTGGATGAGAGCGCGGAAGACTGAGGATCGGCGGCGCCTTGACGCCACGTCATCCCACGAATAGCTTGTGATTGTGTTCTCAGGGCGGGGTGAAATTCCCCACCGGCGGTGATCACGTAACCGCGTCAGCGGATGCCGTGGAAGCCCGCGAGCGCCTTGCCTATCAACGGCAAGGGTCAGCAGATTCGGTGAAATTCCGAAGCCGACGGTGACAGTCCGGATGGGAGAGAACAACTGACCGTCGGGCGCGTCCGCGCGCCTGCTTGTTTAGTTGCACGCCCTGATTCACGTCATTTGTCTACCTAAGTAACGGAGATTGACATGAATCAGACAAATCACAGCAAACCTTACCTTCGCGTCGCCTTTATCGAAGCCAAGTGGCACCACGACATCGTCGGCCAATGCCGCAAAGGCTTTCTGGCCGAATTCGCCCGGCAGGGCTACGACACCGGCGGCGTGGAAACCTTCGCCGTGCCGGGGTCGCTGGAAATACCTCTCATGGCCAAGAAGCTGGCCGAACTCGGCGACTACGACGCCGTCGTCGCGGCCGGTTTGATCGTCGACGGCGGCATTTACCGCCATGACTTCGTTGCCCGCACTGTGCTCGACGGCTTAATGCGGGTGGGCTTGGACAGCGGCCTGCCGGTGCTTTCCGCCGTGCTGACCCCCCACAATTTTCAAGAGACCGCACCGCAGGAGGCGTTTTTCCGCGACCACTTTGTCCTCAAGGGCAAGGAGGCGGCGGACGCCTGTATCGAGATCGTCAAAGCCCATCGCGGCCTGACGCGGCTTGAGACCGCCGCGGCATAAACGCCGACAAACCGCAGGCCGGCGGCGTGGCGTCATCAATCACGTAACGGCACGCCGCCGGTTTCCGCGATCCGCAGATCCACCTCCGGCGCCCAGGTCGCTGGGTCGCAGATCAATTCCTTGAGGCCGTCGGCACAAAGCGTCAGCAGCTTCTCCCCTTTTTCGGCGCTGGCCCGGCTGGGATCGCCGGCGACGCCGTTGGCGGAGAAGGCGCGAAACCCCTTCCATCGATAGCTTCTGCGTTCCGACGTGGGATCCCGTTGCATCGGATTGGCGCAGGCGGCAAGGTCGCTGTCGTCGACCAGATCCGGCGCCAGGGCCAGGACCATGCTGGTTTCCGCCTCGCCCGCATGCATGATGAATTTCTGATCCTGCAGCACCGCGCTGAAGGCCGCGAAATCCGCGGCCGTCGGGTATGTCGTGGTGACCACGGGCACGTCGAATTCGTGGGTCAGTTCCTGCACCGCCATCTTGCAGGCGTCGATATTCCCGCCATGGCCATTGTTGATCAGAATGCGGCGGAAACCCTGACGGGTCAGCGAATCCGTGATGCCGCGCAGGATCAGGTAGAAAGTCTGATAATCCACGGTCAATGTGCCGCCGTAGGGCACGTGATGCTCCGACAAGCCGGTCCAGACGGTCGGCGTCACCACCGTGGGCGTCCCCGCATCGCGTGCCAGTTGCGCCGCCCGGATCGAGGTCTCCGACGCCAATAGCGTATCCGTCATGGTCGGCAGATGCGGCCCATGCTGCTCGATCGACGCCACCGGCACGATCACCACCGCATCTTCATTGGCCAAGGCCCGCAATTCATGGGCCTTGCATTTCATCCACTCCAGGTTCGGCATAACATTTTCTCCCAATCTCAATAAAACCCGCAATTTAGACTGTCTAAATATTGTCTAATCGGAATAACTTCCTACATCCAATTCAGAACATTTAGGGAACATTCGTGGAAAAACCGATAAAATGGCCATATTCGACATATCCGAAAAACTAACTTTCATCTCCCGCACCGTGTGGCACGGGAATAGCAATCTCCCTCGCCTGGGCGCGCTGGTGGATCGGCGCCGCCGCAGTCATGTCATCCTACACCACACGGTGACGCCCGATAGCGACAAAACGCCGAATATTTGGGAAGACCGGCGCGACATCGTCCGGCGGATGCGGCAATTGCAGACGATCAGGCCGGATTTGGGGTTGGACGTGCCGTATAATTTTGTCGCCTTCATCACCGCCCCCACCCGGCTGACGATCTGCGAAGGACGCGGCGAGGACCGGGCCGGCGCCCATACCAAGGGCCACAACAGCCGCGGCGTCGCTGTCGCCTTCGCCGGCGATTTCGAGCGTCTGTCGACCGGCGACATCGACATGGCGGCGCAGATGGACAATCTCGGCCGCTTCCTGCGCTGGCTCCGCCGCGACCCGAGCCATCCGAGCTATGGCCGCTATCCGCCGATGCACCGGCTCGGCACCTTGCGGCCGGCCGAACGGCAAGTGTTTCTACACCGGGACTTCAAATCGACCGCCTGTCCGGGTAAGACTCTCTCCCGATATGCGGATAAAATCGATTTTCTCAATTCTGCTTAGTTTCCTTCTCGCCGCGGCGCTGCTGACGGCGTGCATCGATCAGCGGCGCGGCAAGGTGCGGCATCACAAGGCCACGAAACTGGATTCCGTGGCCGAGATGAAGGGCTATCATATTCTGGCCGTCAAACTCGATAGCCTGTCCGCCGAGACCAAGCCGGCTCTCGCCGGCGCCTTCCTGGCCTGGCGCGACGTGGCCGACGAGGGCGATGTGAAGATCGTCCGCGACACGCCGAAGCTCGGCCCCTTCTCCGTGCTCGATATGGAAGCGCGCGGCTACCGGGACGACTCGATCAGCGGCGAGAATTTCCGCCTGATCGTCTACCGCAAGGATGATCTGTTCTACCTGCGCAGCGCCGGCGTGCAGTATATCTGCGCCCGCGGCATCAACAAGGGCAAGCCGCAGACCGGGCTCTGCCCTTAGTCACCCCGCGCGAGGGCCAAGCGGATACTGCGCCGATATCCCGCTGGCAAAGGCAGATCCTCGATCTCCACCAGCCGGCACAACCGCAACGCCCGATGTTCGTCGCTGATCCGCCAATCCGCCGGCGCCGTTAGCGTACAAAGATAACTGACGATGAAGACCGAGCGGCCGGGCAGCACCTCATACAGCCAAGCGTCCAGGATCGCCTCCACCTGAACGCGGGCGCCCAACTCCTCCATAATCTCGCGCGCCAGACAATCCGCCGGCGTCTCGCCCGGTTCGAGTCGGCCGCCGGGCAATTCCCATTCCGCCCGCTCATTCAGCAGCAGCGGGAAACGGCCGCCATCAAGGATGACGCCTTTGACGGAGACGGGCAGGATCATGGCGACCCCATGGCCGCGGCTAGACATTGCAACATACCCCAACCCTGCCGGCACGGCCCGGCGCCTGTCAAGGGGTGGGGGTCGATGCTGGACAGGTTGGATCGGGTCTGCCAGTTTGGCTTTCCCATCCGCGCCCTCTCGGCGCGGGTTCCATAAGGATAGAGCCCATGACCATTGTCGAACCGGAGGCCGCCGGGCTGTCGGCGTCGCGTTTAAGGCGGGTCGACGACTGGATGTCGCGGCAAGTCGACGGCGACCGCCTGGCCGGCCTGTCGCTGCTGATCCACCGCCGCGGCCGCGACGTCTATCAGAATTGCGTCGGCGAGATGGACCGCGAGGCCGGCAAGCCGGTTGCGCCGGACACCATCTTCCGCATCTATTCCATGACCAAGCCGATCACCGCCGTGGCGGCGATGATTTGCTATGAGGAAGGCCAATTTCAGCTCGACGATCCGATCGCGCGCTTCCTGCCGGCCTTCGCCGAGATGCAGGTCTGGGACGGCAACCCGGACGCGCTGAACACGGTGCCCGCCGACAGCCCCATCACCGTGCGTCAGCTCTTCACCCATACCGCCGGATTCAGTCTGGATTTCATCACCGCCACGCCGGTGGAGGCGTTCTATCGGGACAACGGCATCTGCTTCAATCCGGCGCGCCAGAGCGACGGTGGCGCCGATCTGGCCGGCATGACCGACCGCCTGGCCGCCGCCCCCTTGATCCGGCAGCCGGGCAGCGGCTGGGGCTATTCCGTTGCCATCGACGTGCTCGGCCGGCTGGTCGAGGTCTGGTCCGGCCAGCCGTTGGACCGCTTCTTCGCCGAGCGGATTTTCGAGCCGCTGGGCATGACCGACACCGCCTTCCAGGTCCCGGCGGAAAAGCTGGACCGTTTCGCCGCCTGTTACGAGCCGACCGAGGGCGGCGGCCTGGGCGGTATCGGCGCCACAACCGTCTCGGCGGCGCGGCAAACCGCGGGCATCGGCGTGAAACTAAGCGACGCGCCGGCGGAGAGCGCCTTCCTTGAGCCGCCCGCGACCTTCTGCGGCGGCGGCGGCCTGGTCGGCACCCTCGGCGATTACGGCCGCTTCTGCGCGATGCTGCTGAACAAGGGTACGCTCGGCGGCAGCCGCATCCTGGGCCGCAAGACCGTCGAGTTCATGGCCGAAAACCACCTGCCCGGCAACCGGGACATGGCCGCCATGGGCCAGCCGGTTTGGAGCGAGTCGAGCGCCGAGGGCATCGGCTACGGCCTCGGCATGGCCGTGGTCGTCGACCCCGCCGCCACCCAGGTAGTCCGCTCAAAGGGCGAATATTTCTGGGGCGGCGCCGCCAGCACCGCCTTCTGGATCGACCCGGCGGAGGCGCTGTTCGTGGTGATGATGACGCAACTGGTGCCCTCGTCTTTCTATCCCCTGCGCAACGAACTGCGCGCCGCGGTCTATCAGGCGCTGGTGGACTGAGCCCGGGCGTCCAGCTGGCGGCGCTTTTGCGCCGACTAGGCAAAATAGCTTAAACTGCGACGGATCGCGCGATTGCCGACGTTTAACGATGAGACAAATTCTTTTGCCCGTCCGGGCCCAATCATATTCGGAGCCCAATCATATTCGGCGTATGTGTAATGACCCACGCGAAATATCTTGCCGTTGCCTGCCTCGCCGTTTTCCTGCCGATCTCCGCGTTGATGGCCAAACCTTCCAGCGCCGTTCAGGAGAGCATCGACCAAATCGTGCAGGATGTCGTCGTCAGCGCCCCCGATCGGGCCCGGCGCGAGGTCGAGCGTGTGGCCGAGGTGGATCCGGTCCAATCCAACGTCAGCCGCAAAGACGCCCGCGAAGACCGGCGCAAAAAGGACCGCTCAAAGGAAACCCGCGGTAAAAGCGATAAGCCGCATGCCAAGGGCGCAGGGCCGGGCCGGGCCGGGCCAGCGAGGCGCAGGCGCGCGAGCTGGCCAAGTTGAAAGAAGAGCATGTGAAAAAAGTCGCCAAGCTCGAGGCGGAACTCGACCGCAAATTGGAAAAGGCGCGTGCCGAGTTCGAGCGCGAGGCGGCGAAAGAGGACAAGCCGGAAAAAGTGAAAAAGAAACGCGCGAAGCTGGCCAAGAAGGTGGACAAGGCCTATGGCATGTTTGAGAAAAAAGTCGACGAGGAAAACGCCCGCTTCGACAAGAAACGCGCCAAAATCCTAAGCAAATCCTAAGTAAATCCTGAGTAATTCCTGATCGCATCCGCCGGCCGCACCCGCCGGCGCCGCCCGCAATGGACTTTGGCGACGTGGACGTTGACCGGCTGTCCGCCGCCATGGGGACGGAGTTGGGGGCGTCGATTTTTCGGACAGCCTGGACGCGGCGGCGGCGTTAGCGTTGCGCGGCACCGGCGAGCAAAATCGACGCGAGTTCCCCATTGCTGAACCGCCCCGGCGCGTTCAGGTGCCGCCAGTCGGTATCGGAGAGCCGCGGCCGGCGTGCCGCCAGCAAATGCAGGAGATAGCGCCGTACCAGGCCGGGGTCGGGCGCGGCGCCGTCAATTGGGACGACGTGTACGGAGTACCGTTCGTCGTCCGGCCGCAGGCGGAGCGCCCGCCCCTCGATATCGAAGGCGAAGTAGCTCTCTTCCGCATACCACGGCTCGATATCGTCCCTCAGCGCCTCCACGGTCGCGTACACCGAACAATCGCCGACCTCTCGGCGATCATTGCTTTCGTTGACGAGGATGGGCGGTTTCATGGCGGTGGCGGATGTTTGGCGGGAGACGTCAGAAGGCCAGCTTGTTTTCCGTGCCGCTGCGCAGGCGCTGGATGTTGGTGCGGTGCTTGGCGATGACGATGGCGGCCAGGGCGCAGGCGAAGACGGCAAACCAGGGCGTGTGGCCGAAGACGGGGACGAAGGACAGGATGGCGAACAAAGCGGCGGCCGAGATGCTGGCCAGGGAGACATAGCGGGTCGCCGCCACCAACGCGACGAAGAGCGCCAGGCAGATAAGCGCGATGCGCCAGTCGGCCATGAACAGCACGGTCACCCCGGTCAGAATGCCCTTGCCCCCCTGGAAGCGGAAGTAAATCGGCCAGTTATGCCCGATCACCGCCCCGGCCCCGGCCGCCAGCAAACTGACGCAGTCTACCGCGTCGCCGACCGCCGCCCCGCCAACGGAGACATAAATGCCGAGCCAGAGCCCGAACAGACAGGCCAGCACACCCTTCAGCACATCGCCCGCCAGCACCAGCCCGGCCGCGCCCTTCCCCAAGACCCGCAAAGCATTGGTCAGCCCGGCACTCTTGCTGCCCACTCGCCGAATATCCGTCCCATAAAACCGCCCCACAATCACCGCCGCATTCGCACTGCCAAGCAGATAACCGGCAGCGAAAGCCAGCAGCGTGTAGAGCAGGTCGACCATCCAATTCCTCCCTACCGCCGCCCGCGGCGGCGGCATTCCCAGACACGTCAGCCTAACAGATCCCAACCACCCCTGTCCGCCACCACGACACCCGCCCGCGCAAATAGGTCAACATCCCTGACCTATGTTTCACGTGAAACATAGGTCAGCATTGCTGCCCACTTTTTCTGGACGATGTCCAAGTTTGGGGATGTGGGGGTTGGGGTAGGGTGTTGATTTTGTGAGGATTCTAACCTCCCCGATTCTAGTCATGTCCAAGTTATGTCCAATCCAGCCGTGCCCAAAATAGAAAATACTGGTGGACACCTCTAAGAACGCTTGAATTTGCCGGATATTGTCGGCGGATTGGGGAGTTTGTGGCGGTGTTGCTTGAGGCGGCCGGGATTGTCGCCGTTTTGCGGCGGTTTGTTGTGTGTTTTCCGGTGGTTTTCCGGCTTTTTCCGGTTATCCGGGCGCGGCTCGGCTCTCGAGCCAGAGGTAGCGCTGGAAGTTGTAGACCAGGTTGGCCAGGCCGATCCGGGTCTCGGCCCGGGCCAGGCCGATCGAGCGGATCGTGAGCCGCATCGGCCCCTTCAGCCGGGCGAAGGGATGCTCGACCAGGGCGCGTATCTTCGATCGCTTGCCATTGGCGGCGGCGGCGCGCCGGCTCATCGGTTTGCCCGGCGGCTTTTTGGTGTGGATGTGGGAGCGGAAGCCGTGCCGCGCCAGCCAGGTCTCGTTCTTCTTCGAGCGATAGGCGGTGTCCGCCCAGACCCCGGAAGCGGTATTGTTGCGGTCCAGCAGCTCGGCCAGTTGCGCGCCGTCATAGCGGGCCGCGTCGGTGACTTTGTAGCGCCGGATCAGGCCGTGCTCGCGGTCGATACAAATGTGGCTGCGCGGGCTTATGCCGCGCCACCGGCGCGACATTCCTGCTCGCTTATAACCGAATACCGGGATCGCGAGGTCGGTCTTGTGTTTGCCGCCGTCGGCCCGGGTCTTGGCCTTGGTCTGCTTCACCGTCCAGCGCGCGTGTGTGTCCTTCTGCGCCGCCTTGTGGGGATCGTCCGGCCAGATCTCGGCGGCGGTCTTGCCGTCCTTGATCTGCCGCTTCTCGCCGTCCGTGTTGCGCGGCCGGGGTGCGGCCACCAGGCTGGCGTCGACGATCTGGCCGCCCATCGCCAGATAACCCGCCTTTTCGAGATGGCGCTCGAAGCGGGCGAACAGCTTCTCCACCGCGCCAGCCCGGCTCAATTGTTCGCGGAACAGCCAGATCGTCTTCGCGTCCGGCACCTTGTCGCCCAGCGAGAGGCCGAGAAAGCGCTGAAACGTCAGCCGGTCGTTGATGACATATTCCGCCTGATCGTCCGACAGATCGTAGAGCGCCTGCAGCACCAGAATCTTGAACACCGAGAGCGTGCGCGCCATCGGTCCGAGCGAGCGCTCGAGGCACAGGCTCGAACGGCGGCCGCCCGCCCTTGGCCCGGGTCGAGCGCCGAAGCGCTTTCGCCAACGGCTTGCGGAACACCGCCCACGGCACCACCCCAGCCAACCGCTCCAACGGATCGCCGGCGGCACTCAACAACCGATAACGATCCTCCAAATCCCAAAACCCGATCTGACCAGACATCGCAACACCTCAACGAATCAATACAACGATTGAATCAGATCAGAGCGAAAAAGGGGAGGTTTTTAGAGATGTCCAATTTTTTCTCGTGAGTTTACTTGAGAAAACAGAATCAAAGTCGGGCGAAACTTTCTGTTTGCGTCCTTCATCGACACCGGTTGTTGCGCAGTAAGAGCTTAGCGCAAGGCATCACATGTTCGCCCGATTCCACACTAAGGGATCAACGTGTGATTGATTCGCGTTCGGAAGTCGGTTTGATTCCATTGCAGGCCCGCCGCCTGTTCGAAATATCTGGCGTCGGCAATACCGCCGTTTGCTGGTTTTTACAAGCCCGCGCTGAATTCTGATCTATCTTCTCGGATTACCGTCGAATTAGATTGCAGCCACTCTGACTCATCATCTTTTTGCCTACATTGTCCGGTTACTTCGACGAAAATGGACGATCAATTACCCACCAACAATCGCCTCGCCAGCCTGTCCTGCTCGATCGGGCCGGTCGTTTCGGTGTTTATCGTCTTAATCGATCTCGCGGAATTCGCGCTTGCCGGCGGGGTGGGCTATCCGATCGGCAAGGGTGATTTGGGGTGGGCGTATCGGTCGGTGGGGCATTATCTGATGAGCGGCGGACTGTTGGTTGCCGTGCCGCTAGGGCTGCTGGCGGGACAATGGCTCAACCGCGACAGGCGTGCCGGCCGGGTGTTTCGGGCGGTCAATGGGGGATTGGGTGTCCTGTTGGCGGGCCTGATATTGGCCCATGTCGGTGGGTGGGGCGCCTAATCGATCATCCTCAGCTGTTACCGCGCCCCTCATCCAAACCGATTATTCCTCGGAAACCCTTTCGGCGCCAGGCGGCCCGCATTCTCCCGTTTCCCCAGCCACGGCTCCAGCTTGTGCTCCGTCCTTGTCCGGCCGCCCGCCTATTTCCAACGCGATCCCACCGCTGGTTCGACGCAAGTGGCGGGGATCGGTTGGGGGTGCCGGAGGACGCGGAAGACGTTTGTTGTTCTTTGTCTTTGTGTGGTTGGTGAGGAAAAATCGTTTGTAAAGCGTCGCTCGTTTCGGTTATTATTTCTCCGAGTTAGTTCAATTTAATTTTGCTGAAACCGCGTTTATTTTAGGGGGGATTGATCGAACCGTAGCGGCATAAATTCTCCTGTTGGTTTCGGGTTTGCGGCTCGAGGCGGGCAGGCGATGGGGGCAGGCCGAGCCACATCTCGGTCCCGCCGAACCCGGATTGCCTCGCGATCAAGGAAATATTATGGATAAGATATTGAAAAAATTAATGCTTTCTATGGTGGCCCTGCTGTCGCTGACGATGGCCGGATGTCTTGGTGCCCAATTGCGCAAGGACAATATTTATGAAGTGACCGAAACGATCACGGTGGCGCCGGGGCACCAAAATACCGCATCCGCGCAGTGTAACGACCCGGACGATGTCATCCTGACGGGCATCTGCCAAAGCCCGCGGCCCGAAGTCACCTATCGGTCATTCGGCGGCAGTAACATTACGTACAATTCCCAACCGACGTCGAAAAGCGGCTGGTTCTGCACCGCCTTTAACCCAACATCTTCGGACGTGATCGTCAGAGCCACCGTCGCTTGCCTGCCGGCGCCGGGGTAGTTTGGCGTTCTCCCGTGCCCGGGGGCTCGGAAACGTGACCGCGGTCGCGTCGTCTCAACTCGCCCCGCTGGCTTTTAGATCGAGCACCAGGTGGCGGAGCCAGGGTTCGGCCATGGCCGGTTGCGCCGACAGGGTCCGCGCGAAGGCCTGCCGCTCCGCCCGGGTCCGCGCCAGGTCGTAGAGTTCCACGGCGCCGCGCAGCGCTTTCAGGGCTTCATCCGTGCGCGGGGGTCGCGCCGCCTCCCCCCGCCCCCAGCGGTCGCGGCGATAGGAGATCGTGACCTTCACGCCCGTGCCGGCGATATGGCTCCAGAGTGCCGGCGAGACCGAGACATTTTTGGCAGAAATCTTGGCGCCCTGAGCGCGCCAATCGTCGTGCTGTTGCCAGCGATAGGTGTTCGGCGAGCTCTTCTCCCGACAGGTCAAGCCGATGAAGCCGATGCGGCGGCGGACCACGTTCCAATCCGCGCCCTCCCGCCGGCTCCAATCCCGGAGCAGTTGCAGCAGCCAAAGAAATGTGCTGCCCATATCGACCACATCGACGAAGCGGACAGCTTTGCCGTAAGACGCCAGCGCCTGGGGGTCCAGTTTCTCCGCGCGGAAATAGTCGAGCAGCGGCGCCAGCTCGCCAGGGTCGGGGTCCGCCTCGCCGTAACCCGGCATGGAGAGTTGCAGCAAGGTCAGCGAGCGCGGCTGTTTCAAGGCCGCAAACGCCCCGCTCAGATAGTCGAACAGGTTCTCCGGCGAGCGGCCGACGAAAACCAGATCGCTATCGCCGGCCAGGGCGACGGCCCGCGCCGTCACCGACCGCAACTCCGCCAGATCCTCCCCCGGAAACGCCGCCGCCTCGCCCGCCAACAAATCGCCCAACTGCTCCCGACGGCTCAGGTCCCAACGGAACGGACGGATGGTGCGATCAAGGTCGTCTGACATGGGCAGGCGCGAGTTCTCATGGTTGCGGTCGGCCAAGCTATCCCAACCCCACCGCCCCGTCGACGGCTGGATACAACTCACGGCCGCGACCGCCCACGCGATTGGGTCAACATCGCTGCCCCAGATTTCCAAAAAGCATTTGGGGTAACAATTCGTCATACCTTTTGAATTTTCACGGCCCCTGTCCCGTGTTGCTATGGCGCGGCACAATCGTTGGCGCATAGGTTGGCGCATGGATGGTATGACGAGAACGAAGATGGAAGCGGCTGCGATCATTGATCCGACGGCCGTCATCGATCCGCAAGCAAAACTGGGCAAAAACAACAAGATCGGTCCCTATGCGGTGATCGGCCCCGATGTGGAGATCGGCGACGGGAACGACATTGGCCCGCATGCCGTGCTGATGGGAAACACCGTGCTCGGCGACGGCAACCAGGTCTTTCAGTTCGCCTCGGTCGGGGCGCCGCCGCAGGACCTGAAATGGCGCGGCGAGAACTCCCGTCTGCTGATCGGCAGCCGCAATATCATCCGGGAATATGTCACGCTTCAGCCGGGAACGGCGGATGGCGGCGGCGTCACGACCATCGGCGACGACAACCTGTTCATGGCCAGCTCCCATGTCGCGCATGATTGCCGGGTCGGAAATCACGTTATCCTTGCCAATGTCGCCTCCCTCGCCGGCCATATCGAGGTCGGCGACCATGCCATACTCGCGGCCCTCTGCGGCGTTCACCAGCATGCGAAGATCGGGACATATGCCTATGTCGCGGCCGGCGCGATGCTGTCTCAGGACGTGCCGCCGTTCTGCCTCGTACAAGGCGACCGGGCCCGGCTCGTCGCGTTGAACGAGGTCGGCCTCAAGCGCGGCGGCTTTGCCGAAGCCGATATCATGGCCCTGCGGCGGGCCTTCCGCCTCCTCTTCCGGCGCAACGGCACCAAGGCGGAAAGAATGGCCGCGGCGAAAGCGCAGGAAGGCAACTGCGCCCCCGTCCACGAACTAATCGAGTTCGTGGCGGCATCCAACCGCGGCATTCCGGCCGGCTAACCGGTGACCGCCGGCGACCCGCGGCCCAAGCGGCCATTTCGTCCGACGTGGCGGCCGACACTCACCCGCCGACCCTACACCGGACGCCCTCTCCCCAACCCGCCTGCCCGCGCGAATAGGTCAACATCGCTGCCCGCGTTTGATTGGGCGACGTCCAAAGCATTAGGGTGAGAGAGTTTTGGTAAACTATTGGTTTATGACGATTTTTATCTAGGTTGTGTCAGCTGCATCCAGGTTTTGTCCAATCTAACCGCAATAAAATTAGTGAGCTGGTCCCAGATTATTGGACAGTTTGGACATCATGGTTGTCCAGCTTACTATGGGAGTCATGATCCATTTCCGACATCAATTGAAATGGATCGGTGCGGCACCGGCTTACGACTGCCAAAAACCACGGTGCGGCGCAATGAGTTCGTCCTCAATTTCAGGAAACGGGCCGTGCACCTCAATATTTTTTTGGCCGGCATCAAGCACGGTGCGAGAGGGCAAGCTCAAGGTCGGGTTTTCGGCATGGTCGCCCGTTAGGACAAGGAGTTTCTCCTCCTCGAAACCATAGACCAAGCAGCCGATATTGGCCCAATAGAGCGCGCCGGTGCACATGGCGCAGGGTTCACAAGTCGAGACCAGCGTACAGGTCCAGAGAAATGCCGGCGTAAAGGCGGCGGCGGCCCGACGGGCCAGCTCGGTTTCAGCATGATGCATCGTGTCGATATTGCCCTGGCGCATGAGCATCGTGTTGTCGGGGCCGACCAGCACCGCACCGAATGGATGGTGGCCATGTGCGGCCGCGCTGCGTGCAGCATCATTAGCCGCGCGAATATTTTCGACCATCTGATCTCGGGTCATGACGCGTTGCTTCCCATGTTGTTGGCCATCCAAACAACGTTGTGGTGTTTGGGGGCGCCAAGGAGAATACTCAACGTTCCATCATAGCGGTGGACACAACCCCACTCTACGAAAAGAAATCTGCAATACCGGCTATCTGAGCTCGTCGGGCACAGGATTTTCGTCACCTGCCTGATCCCACGCATGGGCGGCTATGCGCCATTTGCCCTCCGACTTCACCAATAAGTAACCGCTGATGTCATGATTGGTCTCGGTGCCATTTTCCAGCAATTCCGACATTGCCAAGACGACAGCCACATTTCCGAAATGCAGAACTTGCATGCCCCTGGTGTGCTCTTCGAAGGATTCCAAATTGGCGCGCGCGACGGTCTCCATTCGGTCGATGAAGGCATCTAGCGTTCGGGCTTGCACCGGCCTGGCCGCACCGAAAAGCTTTGCCTCGGGATAGAAGTCACTACGGAACTTTGACCAGTCCGGCTCTTCGGACTCGTTCCAACGCATCGCTTCGAAATGATTTTTAATCAATGAGCGAATTTCGACTTCGTCTTCGTTCATGACCGCCCCTTTTTCATTTGCAAGCGATATTAGCGATAACTTATTCAATAATCCAAGCATGATTGACGACGGAGAACATGTCCGCCATTGGCACTTCCCGGACGTCCATGTATTTGCCGAATGTCGTCGGAATTGAGAGGTGGACCGGACGTCCACCGTTAGCACTCCTTATCTCGACCGTTTACGACCGGTGTGCCCCCGAAACCGGTCGTGATTTACCGAGCATTGTGACGGAGAAAGATGACCCAACGCAGTCATTCCGGCATGCCGGCTTCGACAAGCTGTTGCTTCAGGCGTTGGCGAACTTCTTCGCTTCGGAAGGGTTGTCGCACGGCAAAAATATCGGCGGTTGTCTCCGGGTTTATCTCTCGGAAGTGTTGAGCATTTCGGGCTGCCGCATTGTCTTCACCGAGCCCTACATGGCTTGCCGCCATATAGGCATGATCAAAATCCGCTAGGGAGGTCGAGCGGCTAAAATGGTCTATAGAGGCGGCGTAATTCTCGCTGACCCAATGGGCGAGGCCGAACTCCTGCCAATACCAGTCCGGGTGATGGGGATTAATGGCGACGGCGTAGTTCAGCAGCTCCAGAGATTTTTGTGGCATGCCGTAGTGGGAAAAAAAGTTGGCAGATTTAGCAAGGATATGAGGGTTGTTCGGGTTGGCGGCTAGGGCTTTTTCGACATGAAACCTAGCCTGCTCGAATTCCCCTTGGTAAAGGCTGATAGCTCCGTAGATGCGGTGTGCTTCTGGCTCATCCTCGTTGATCTCAAATACTGTTTTCAGTTCATCTAAGTACTCTTGCCAGACCGCGCCGACATCTTCCAACGGCGCAGAAGCTGGGATCAGACGAGAAGCAGCGCAAACTTTCCAGGCTCGGGCGCGGGCCAAACTGGGATCTTTTGCGACAGCCTCGGAAAACAGCCGGTGCGCCTCTACCGCATGCTCATAAGAAACATAGCCTTGCTTGTGCAACTCGAGGCCGCGTAGCATCAGTTCGTAGGCTTCCAGTTCAGCAGGCGACAAATGTCTGCTCTTTCGCAACCTGTGACGGTCGATGTCGTTACTCATGGTGCCGACGATCTGGGCAATAATTTTGTCCTGCGCATCAAAGATATCTGCTGTGTTCAAATCGAAACGCTCGGCCCAGATATGATCGTTATTATCGATGTCGATCAATTGCGCCGTTATCCGCAGGCGTTCGCCTAGTTTCCGTATACTGCCTTCCAAGACGTAGTCGGCTCCCAGTTCACGGCCGATATCCTGAGCCGCAAGGTTTTCGTCGCTATAGAGGAATGTAGAAGTACGTGCAATGACGGAGAAGCTTTTGAAGCGATAGAGTTCGGTGGTTATGTCTTCGGCGATGCCCGAGCCTAAATATTCCATATCTTCGTCGTTGGAAAAATTTTGGAACGGCAAGACAGCAACCGATTTCAAGCCAGTTGAACTGCGCCTTTCGCTCGGTCGGCGTTTCTCTATACTGCCCGTGGTTCTTACGACCTTCAGGGTGTGCCAGGCTTCGTCCGTGTCCAGAGATGTTCCGTATCGCCAAACATAACAATGTACCGGCTCGTTGCGGTTGTGTAATTTGACGTCGCCAATATCTTCGAAGGCTATCGTACAGTTGCGTCGCGCGGCAGTATGGACGACTTCCGAGATACAGACGCCGCCTGGCTGGCAAATTCCTTCGAGACGAGCCGCCACGTTGACGGCATCACCGATCAAGTCATCGCCATCGACAATGACGTCTCCTTGATCAATGCCGACCCGGAAGGTTAAGCGTTGCTCCGGTGGAACTTCCTTATTCCGTAGGTAAACTGCATTTTGTACTGCCACAGAAGCCTGCACGGCATCAACGGCGCTCTTGAATTCCGCCAACATTCCGTCGCCGGTGGTTTTAAAGATAACGCCGCCATTTTGGTCAATAGCCGGATCGATTGCATCTTTCCTGAGTGCTCGAAGCTGTGCCCAAGTACCAGCTTCATCCCGCTCCATCAAACGGGTGAAGCCGACCAAGTCGGCGGACATCAGGACAGCAAGACGGCGTTCCAAAATCAAAACTCCCTTCGCGGGAAATCTTATCCTATTGGATGAGAAAATCCAGACCAGCTGGACGGCAACTTTTGGCACTAACCGGCCGACCTCGCAATTACCCAAAGTCGTCCGGGTTCGGAGACAAAGCTGACATCGCGTGTCAGAACTAAGGAGTTCGGCCGTTCATGACCGGAGTGCCCCCGAAACCGGTCGTGATTTACCGAGCATTGTGACGGAGAAAGATGACCCAACTACGACATTTTCTTAGCCGACCTACCTTCTCGAATCTCCAGCATTGCTGACGTGAAACGCTGGGGTTGATGAAAGGGTTTACAAAGTAAAATCATGCACCGATATCTCAGCGGACATACCTCTTAGGGCTAAATCGCGCTGCTGCACGCCACTGAAATCGAGGCCGGTCAATTGGTAGGTCGCGTCACTGACGAGGATATGCCCCGCTTCGGCATTTTCCGCAAGCCGCGCGGCGATATTGACATTGTCTCCAAGGGCAGTGAAATCCGTTGCCGAACCTTCGGCGCCATGGACCGTGCCGACGAAAACCGTACCGGTATGTACGCCGATCCCCACGGGCAGCCATGGACCCTCCGCCGAACCGTGCCCCATGGCCTGCCCCAACCTTTGCGCGGCGATGACGGCCTTGCGTGCGTGTCGACGGCCCGCATAACCGGGAAAATAAAGTCCGATGATTTCGTCACCAACCATTTTGTCAATAAATGCATCGGAGTTGATGAGTATTTTCGAGGCGACTTCGTAAAACTGATTCATGGTCTGTCCAAACTCGGACGGACTCATGGATGCGGCAAGCTTGCTGGAACCCCGGACATCAGCGAACAAAAGCGAGATTTCGATTTCGGTACCGCCCGGATAAACCTTCCCGAGCCACATGCACCAATTGCAGTAGTTCGGATTTTTCTCATAAGGCCGGCGGCCGATCAGTTTTAACACCGGTGCCGTGAACCCGCTCAACGGTACATAACAATTCTTGCAACGTTTCTTTCCCGGAAGCAGCCGGTAAAGCCGGCGCAAGTAACGTAATCCTGGAACCCGTCCGTTTAGAATCCGTTGCCAAACCTCATCCGCATTTGGTTTAGCGCCCAATTTCACCTCTTAGCAAATATGTGTCGGTTGGTCGTCCTAAGCGTTTTAACGCTCTGCACTTTAACCACTGCCTTCGCAATGGCGGAAGCCCTGATACGAATACCAAAGGGCCATGATCGACGGGTAGGCGACCGCCACCGCGGCGGTAAAACAGCCGGACCATTCACCGGCCATGCCGTTGAAAAAGGTGATCAATACGCCGAAGGCCGCCGAAATGAGCGTCAACAACATGGACAAAACGAAGCCGACGCGGCGTCCGTCCCACATCCAATAGATCGCAAGCCCGGTGAAGCCGATCAGAATTGGGCGATATATCTCGTGCATGAAAGGCACGACAATGTGCTTCATAAGTGGCACAAGCGGCAACCAGGGTTGCCAAGGGGCCTTATATACGGATGAAACCATGGTCCAAATGTGAGCAACGGCGATGATGAGTAAAAACGCTATCGCGGCTTTAGCATATCTGGAAGCTTCCATCAGTTCTCTCCTTAGCCGTTTCGGTTATGGTATCGAACATTGTCGATACATCAAATTCTACCGAATCCCGCGGCCTCATTAGAAGGACAAGATGTCGCCTTCTGGCACTTTCAGACTAGACCAGCTTCTACTTAAGTCGTCCAGTCTTACCCCTATTCCGGCCGTCCTGGATTCGAGATCCAATTTTGTGCAAACTTCGGCTGCTTTCGAGACCAATCCGGACGATACCAAGCGGTAATCGTTAGGGTTGTGACCCATTGCGGACATAAGGCAAGCGCAAGTTTAATGCATTTCAGCTGTCGCTTTTATGATCGCTAAAGCTTCGGCAAATTCCTCTGCACCTTGTCCCTGAACGAAGCTGGAAAACTTAGAGATGATCAGGTTTTTTTGGCGGTTGACGTACAAAAATTGGCCGCTAGATCCCAAGGCGAGGATCACATCGCTGCCCATTGTGTACCAATAGTTTTTGTTGCCTGTGAGGCCCAGTGCACCATACTTTTTAAGGAACATAGCATCGGCTGGGTCTTGCTTGTTTGCTGTTGTGTTCCAAACATCTGTGACATAGGCGGAACCTTCAGTCCCAAGCATAAAGCGACCAATTTTTGCATGATCCCGGGTCGACATCGCCTGACCGCCTTCTGCCGAGAGTTCGTTGTAGGCATTAGAAACGCACCAACTCCGATCTTCGAATCCGAGCCTGTTGTAGGAAGCCTGCACAAGATCACTGAACGGACGCCCAGCGATTGTCGCTGCGGCAAAAGACGAGGCTATAACAGATGAACTTGAATAGACCCATGTCTTCCCATGGTCGCCGTACTTCTTGAAGTCGAACATCCGTTCGTACCAGCTTTCCGGCCCTTTCTTAGGATCGAGCGGGTCCCAGCCACCGACCGGGCCTGAAAGCATGGTAGCCGTGGTCGGGTCTTCATAGTTCTCGGTCCACTCCATACCGTTTTTCATGTCGAGCGCTTGTCGTAGCGTAGATTCACCAAAAAACTTGCCGTTAAGGCGAGGAAGATAGGTCTTTAAAGGTTGGTCAAGGCCTTCCGCACCAATCCGGTCATAAACCGGTTGGATGGCGAAGGAGGTGAAAACTTTGCCGGTAGAGTGGACGAGGTGAATATCGTCGATGGCGAAGCCATATCGGAAATATTGCTGCACAATCACGCCATCCTTTATGACGATCAAGCCGTCCGTGGAGTTGTCCCGCAGTCGCGCCCTCATCCCGTCGGATATGGGGGTCATTTTATCCGCAACGGCAAAGGGCCTTGGAACCGGCGAGGGTTCAAACCAACGGCCAGAGACAAGCAATTTGTCCGGCATTATGTTGGTCAACATTGCCTTCCAACCAGAGACATAACCATCTCGTGTATCATCGATGTATACATTGCTACGCACCCCAGGATCGTCATCTCGAATGGGTTCAGCAGCATGGGCGACGGGGCCAGTTATCAATCCAGGTGTGACGCAAATTAAGGCGGCAAACAGTCTAATCATAGATATCTCCCCAGAAACGGTTTTCGTCGTCTGATGACGTAGGATAGCGGGCTTTCATATATTATTAGCCTTCGCTTATTTTGCACTTCGGCCCAATTAGAATGCAAGCGCAACGATAGTTGTTTCTTTGGGGGTCATGATTATTATCACTCGAGATTTCCGGAAGGAAACAAATCTGCAATTTCAAGCCAATCGACTTCTACAAAGTTATCAATAAGTCGCACCGGTCATTGTCTGCTTCTGGCACTTCCCGGCCGACCTCGCATCTCCCGCAAATCGTCCGGCAACAAAGACAATCCGGACGTGGTTCGTCAGAACTGCGGAGATCGACTGCTTATGACCTGAGTACCACGTCGACCGTGAAGAAAAGCGATTAAGCGGTTATTTTAGGTCGGTGCTCCGCGATGAACGCGGCCCTAATCCAAGCGCAAAGAAGCCTGATCCAGTTTAGGATGAGGCGGAAGTTGTAGCCGGCGGCAGCCAGGATCGGATTGATGGCGTCTCCGTGTTTGTGGGCGAGATAGTTTCGGCCCATCCGGTGTTCATTCTTGATGTGGCCGATGACTGGTTCGACCGCTGCCCGTCGCCGCATTTGACGTTTGATGGCGGGGGTGACCCGGCGTTTTTGGCCGGTGGTGTAAACCCTGAACTTGTATTTTCCAGGCGCGTTGTGGCCTTTGTAGCCGGCATCTGCCAGGATCCGTTTCAGGGTGCCGCCGGTTGCGGCCTCGATGGCCGGGATCACGGTTTCCAATGTGTGCCCATCGTATGGCCTGCCCGGCAGGGCCATGGCATGGACGGCGAACTGGCCGCCCTTGCATCGTCTTTCCGTGGTCGCGATGGAGGCCTTGACGCCGAACTCATAAGGTTTGTGCGCCTTGCCTTTGCCGATGCATTCCACCTCCGGCGCATGCAGGCTATAGATTTTCGGCAAAGGCTCGCGCGACTTTTGTGTCATCACACGTTCGCCCAGCCAGAGCGGCCGGCGGAAGGCGTCTTGCAAGGCTTCGTTGCCCTTGGTCTTACGGCGAATGTCGCGGATTGTCCGGCCCAGAAAGGACTTCAGCTTGCGCAACTGTTTCCTGGCCCGCTTGTATTGCTTGGCGTGGGCATAGCGTTGATGCGCGATCAAGGCCTTTTTACCGACCCGCACATAGCTCTGGCGCAGTTTGATGCCGGCGGCCTTGGCCTGCCGCACCAGCCGTTCGCGGGCCCGGTGGATCAGCTTGGCATCGGTCGGGAACATCACGTTCTTTTCCTGCACCGTGGTATCGACGATGACGCGGGTAAAGTCCGACGGCTTGGCCGCCTTGGTCTTGACCGCAACCGCCAGGCTTTCCTGTAACAGCGCCATCAGCCGTTCATCCCCCATGCGCTGGCGCCAGCGGGTCATTGAGGAACGGTCAAAGGGCAGCCGGTGACAAAAGAATTCCTCGCCGCAAAAATATTGGTAATAGGGGTTCTCCACCCAGCGCGCGCAGAGTTCCTCGTCGGACAGATTGTCGGTGTATTTGAGGATATGCAGACCGGCCATCAGGCGTGTCGGCAGCGGCGGCTGGCCGGGGCCGTGCTCATAAACCTCGCCCAGCTTCTCGGACAAAAATTGCCAGTCGATCTTCTCCGCCAAAATCGCCTTGGGGTGCTCCAGGTCCAAAATCTGATCCAGGCGCGAGCGGAACATATCCTGTTGTCCGCGATCTTCCGGTTCCCTCGGCCGCATAAAACCCCTCCCTGCAAGCGATTCAAGACAATTGAATCACAGCAAAAAGGCCCGCGCAAATTGCAAGAAAACCAACCCAACAAAGTCAGTTTCTTGCAATTTTGAAGGTGGGAAAACCCGAAAACGCTAAAGAAATTCAGATGCTTGGAAATTCTTCACGGTCAACTACCACCGAAACCGGTCATCGTTGAGAGACGGTCAAATCGGCGGAAGATGATCAAAGGTATCTTTTGGAATCTTGTCAAACCTTCCCTAAAGAGCCTTCCTCTTTTTCAATAAATAGGCGTTGATCTTGCCAATACCTTTGACCTCGATTTCGCCGCGGTTTTCGCAAACGAATTTGTCCTTGATTAGATCGTAAGTCCCGCTCCCGATTTGGATCTCGCCGGGAACGCCTTGTGATTCAAGCCGCGACGCAGTATTGACGCTTTCGCCCCAGAGGTCATAAGAAAATTTCTTCTTGCCGATCACGCCGGCAACGACGGGGCCGGAATCGATGCCAATTCGGATATTTATCGAATTTTTCAGCAGCGTGTTGAGCCGCTCTTTCGCTCGCATCATTTCAAGCGCCAAATCAGCCATCACCTCCGCATGGTCGGGGCGGGGCAGCGGCAGCCCGGCTGCCACCATATACGCATCGCCTATCGTCTTGATCTTTTCGAGGCCATAGTTGTCCAGTAGTCCGTCGAACTCAGAAAATATGATGTTTAAAGTGGTGATCAGTTCGTCTGGCGACACCCGCCCGGACAATTCAGTAAATCCTTCAATGTCACAAAACAAAGTCGTGGCGTCACTGATCGCATCTGCGATGACGGCCGGATTGTCCTTGAGACGGTCGACGATTGAGCTCGGTAGGATATTCAACAACAGACTTTCGGATCTCTCCCTTTCGAACTGGAGTGCGCGCTGAGTGTTCTTGAGTTCGCTGATGTCTCGTAGTACCGCGTTGCTGTACAGGATCTTCCCGGAGGTGTCCTTCACAGCAGTGTAGTTGATGCTGACCTCGATCGTGCCGCCGTCTTTTTTCAACACCAGCAGTTCCGGATGCGTGAGAGTGCCGCTTTCCGTGAACGATCGCAGATTCTCCGAAACGAGCTGAAAGCAATCTGGGTGATACATCTCCGTAACGTACTTTTTCAGTACTTCGGATTTAGCGAACCCAAGACTGTCCAACAATGTTTGATTGCATTCGATCACCCTACCCGTCCCTGCTTCCACGGATAGGCACATGTCAGGTGCGGTGTTGTAGATTTCGCGATAATCGATTTGATATGGCATGTAGTCTGCGGGACCTTTTTGGATTTCTTCTCACAAATCCCTAATGTAGCATAACTGGCATACGACATGTCCCGTCGGGCACGAAAGGACAAAACTCATGAGCAGTTTCAAAGTCATCGACTCCGGGTTGGTCAAACCGGACGCGCCGCATTCTTGGGCAGTCGTTTCTAACGGTGTGTTTCAATCGGTGCACGTGCCAATACGGCCAGACGGGTCCGTCGAAAACGGCAGCGCTATGGCGCAGGCGGAAACAACCTTCGCCGACATGCAGGCGGCGCTGGAAGCAGCCGGGGCGGCGATAGATGATGTAACGCTGGTACAAATTTATCTGACCTCTCTCGAGCATAAGCCCGCTGTCGACGAGGTTTATCTGCGTTATTTCAAACCGCCCTATCCGGTCAGGGTCTGCATCGCCGTGTCAGAATTACCGACGGCCGGCACGGTGATTGAAATGGTTGTAAGCGGTACGTTGGCGGACTGACAGTCACGGTCTCAGCTCAACGGAATCTCGGTTATTTCCATGCATTACGAAAATGGTGTTCAGCGTGTCGCCATCGTAACAGGCGCGGCCGGCGGCATTGGCTCGGCGATCGTCGAAGCGCTGATGGCGAGCAATCACGCGGTCGTCGCTGTAGATGCAGATGAAGAGGGTTTGGCCCGTTTGACAAATCAGGCCGATCGACTCCACACAGTGGTGACAGATCTCTCGCTGGCAAAAAACTGCGAGCAGGCCGTTCATTCAGCAGTCACCCGTTTTGGACGGGTGGAAGCCGTCGTCAATAATGTCGGGATTGGGATCAGCTCTATTCGCCCGGACGCAGAGGTCAATCCGCCCACGATCGAAGAGTTGACCGGCGAGGTTTGGGACCGGTTTTTCAACATCAATGTCCGGGCGGCCATGCTGACAACCCGCGCCGCCCTTCCATTTATGAAGCAGGCGGCTTGGGGGCGGATCGTCAACAATACAACAAGCTTTCTGACCATGTTACGGATTCTGCCTTACGGCGCGAGCAAAGCTGCAATGGAAGCAATGACCGCCATATGGGCGAAAGAACTCGGCGGTACCGGTATCACGGTGAATGTTGTAATTCCCGGAGGTCCGACGGATACCGATTTTATTGCCGACGAAGCCGGAATCCCGCGTCATCAGATGCTTCGACCGTCAATTATGGGACCACCGATTGCCTGGTTATTGTCCGATGACTCTTTCGGTTTTAACGGCAAACGGATCATTGCCGCGCAATGGGATGATCAATTAGCACCAGCGGCGGCGGCACGATTGGCTTCTCGAGATATTGCTTGGCCCGAACTCACCAGCGACGTTATCTGGCCGCAGGATGACAATACCTGATATTCGTTCTTTACACCTGCTATTGGATCCCGGAGTTCTGCCCAGGAATACATCCTCACCCATCGCCCAAAAGATACACATTAAAAACATTAATATAAAATAAGTTTCTCCGCCACGCCAAAAAGTCCACCCAGCCAAACCGATTATTCCGCGGAAATCCTTTCGGTGCCAGGCGCCCGCCATTCGCCTGCTTGCCCAACCACGGCTCCAGCTTGTATTCCGTGCTTGTCCGCCCGACCGCCTGTTTCCATTGCAGGCCCGCCGCCAGTTCGAAGCATTTGGCTTCGGCGCGGCCGCGGCTCATTTCGGGGAGGCCGTCGAGCGGGAAGATGTTGAGTTCAGTTTTTGGAGTAGTATTGTTTTTCATAAATGCTACATTTATTTAGTCGCGGTAGTAATCACTTTCTTCCAATTAACACGTTTTACGGGCGATTGGCGACTTTAGTAGAAGAAATTATCGGCTACTCTCCTCGAATTTAGTTCATTCGGTCTATTACTGAGCAGCCAGTTAGTTTTGCAACTCATCTAGTTGCCGGAGGTTGGGTGCGTTAGGGCAACGATAAAAACGAATAAAATAATCAATGTTGCCACAATCAGAGGAAACAGGGCATCAACCGAATAAAGATAGCCGGCCAGAAACGAGCCCAGAATTCCACCGACGCTTCGTGTACTGCTCATCCAGCCGGCGCCGCTGCCCTGCTCGTCCGGCGCCAGATTTAGGCTGCAAGCTGCGCTGATCACCGGTCCTGAAATGCCAAAACCGAAACCTATTACGCCGACGCTGAAAAAAAACAGCGGTAGATGGCTGCTAAGGCAGAGTAAGACTAACCCAGCCACCGCGCAGGCCGTACCGGCACCAATGACCATCGAGGCAGGCCTACTTGGCATCCGCACTAGAAGGACTTGCGCGACGAACACGCATGACCCCAGAACGAAGAACAAGTTGCCCGTAAGCGAAGCCGCCGCCGGCCCCTCCAGGCCAAGCTTGTCTTGAACCGTGAATCCGAGAATAAGATTAAGTACAGATAAGACGAAGAAAATCCCGAATGTCATCAAAAGGAACGGACGAATTCTTCTATCGTGCAACTTAACGGCGACGATGTTCTTCGTTTCACGCCTCTCCCGCCCGCCCGACCTCAAAAACGCGCAAAGTGAGCATGCGCCAAGGGCAAGAATGGCTATGACAATGTGCGGCACGTAAAGGCTGTGACCGGCAAAAAAAGCGGCGACAGCGGGCCCAATGGCCATACCTACGCTGAAAGCCGCGCTTAACACGGCAACGGCGCTCGCGCGGTTCTCCTTCTTGCTGACCGATGCCGCGACGGAGACAGCCGCCGGGAAGGTTCCGGCGCCAAGTGCGCTACTGATAGCAAGAGCGGCTCCCAATGCGCACAACAATTCAAATTTCGTGATGAGCGAATTCAAGCCAGCATACGTACCGGCCGCGAAAAAACAACCTCCTATGGTATAACCAGCCATATTGGTCAGTAGTACGAATTTGGCGCCGCGGCTATCCGCTATTTTTCCCCAAACCGGGGCCGCCAGGATAAACACAAAAGCCGACAATCCGATAATCGTGCCGGTTTCGAATTCCGAAATCCCGCGCTTTCTGGCAAGGATGGGCAAAACCACGGGAACAGCGGCATAGCTGAGGCTTGATAGACCGACGCAACAGGCCGCGATCCAAAGCGAATATGAATATCTGCGATGTGAAAAAGCGTTTTTGCTTTGCATTTTGGATTAATGAATTTGAGAATCTTATGTGATTAAACAAAAAGGTCCTTAATAATCACGATGCTAATATTTCAAAATCGCACAATTAGCAATTTACCTCGAACAAATTCGGTTAATATATATGGCTATGTTTATCGCGAAATCTTGGGACAGTGTAAAATTATTCTTTCAAAGTTACTTGAAAAAACTGAACCTATATCAAGCTAAACCTTCTGTTTCCCCTCACCCAAACCGATTATTCCGCGGAAACCCTTTCGGCGCCAATCGCCCCGCATTCGCCCGTTTCCCCAGCCACGGTTCCAGCTTGTGTTCGGTCCTTGTCCGCCCGCCCGCCTGTTTCCACTGCAACCCCGCCGCCAACTCAAAGCACTTGGCGTCGGCGAGGCCGCCGTCTTTGTATTTTTGCAGGACGACGCCGCGGCCGCGGTTCATTTCGGGGAGGTCGTCGAGCGGGAAGATGTTGAGTTTGTGGTTGTCGCCGACCACCGCGACATGGTCGCCCTCCACCGGGGCGCAGGCGACGGCTTCGATATCGCCGGCGACGTTGAGGACCTGTTTGCCGTTCTTGGTCTGGGCCTGCACGCTCGCCTCCGGCACGACGAAGCCGCGGCCGTCGCTTGAGGCGACCAGGAACCGGCGGCCCGCCGCCGCCTTTTTCTTCCCCTTCTCCGCTTTCTCGGGCGCCTCGCCGGGCGCTTCGGCGACGAACATGGCGATCACGTCCTGATCGTTGCCCAGGTCGATCATCAGGCGCACCGGCTCGCCATGGCCGCGGCCGCCGGGCAGCTTGTCGCAACCGATGGTGTAGAAGCGGCCGTTGGTGGCGAAGATCAGCAGCTTGTCCGTGGTCTGGGCGTGCAGCCAGAAGCGGCCCTTGTCGCCGTCCTTGTATTTGACGTCGCTGCCATTCTCCACATGGCCCTTGAGGGCGCGGATCCAGCCCTTATCAGAGCAGACGACGGTAATCGGCTCCCGCTCGATCATGGCCTCCAGCGGCACCAGCTCCCCGGTCGGGGCGTCGGCGAACTGACTGCGGCGGGGGCCGAGCTCCGGGTCCTTCTTGAAGGTATCGCGCAAGCTCCGGATCTCGTCGGCGATCGCGGCCCATTGTTTCCGCTCGCTTTTCATCAAGGCCTTCAAGGCCTTCTGCTCTTCCTTTAAGGCTTTATGTTCGTTGCGGATCTCCATTTCCTCGAGCCGCCGGAGGGCGCGCAGGCGCATGTTCAGAATCGCCTCGGCCTGCAGGTCGGTCAGCTTGAAGGTCTTCATCATGACCTTCTTGGGCTCGTCCTCCTCCCGAATGATGCGGATGATCTCGTCCAGATTGAGGTAGCAGATGAGATAGCCGTCGAGGATTTCCAGGCGCCGGGCGATCTGGGCCAGGCGGAAGTCGGTGCGCCGGCGCAGCACCACCAGGCGGTGGTCGAGATAGGCCTGCAGCGCTTCCCTGAGGCTCATCACCCGCGGCGTCTGGTTGGCGTCGAGCACGTTGAGGTTGAGGGAGACGCGGGTTTCCAGCTCCGTCAGCTTGAAAAGATGCTCCATCAGCATCTCGGCCTCGACCTTGCCGCTCTTCGGCTCCAGCACCAGGCGGATATCCTCCGCCGATTCGTCCCAGACATCGCTTAGAAGCGGCAGTTTCTTGTTCTGCAAGAGCTCCGAGATCTTCTCGATGATCCGGCCCTTCTGGGTCTGATAGGGGATCTCGGTGACGATGATCTGATAGGTGCCGCGCTTGCCGGGTTCGACCTGCCACTTCGCGCGCAGACGGAAGCCGCCGCGGCCGGTCTTATAGGCATCGAGAATGCCGGCCCGGGGCTCAACGATGACGCCGCCGGTGGGGAAATCGGGCCCGGGCACGAATTTGACCAGCTTATCCACGGTGGCGTTGGGATATTTGATCAGATGCAACAGCGCCTGGCACAGCTCGACCACGTTATGGGGGCGGAATGCTGGTCGACATGCCCACGGCAATGCCCTGGGCGCCATTGGCCAGCAGGTTCGGGAAGGCCGCCGGCAGGACCACCGGCTCGTCATCCTCGCCGTCATAGGTGGCGCGGAAATCCACCGTATCCTTGTCGATATCCTTCAGCAGCAGCTCAGCCACCGCGGTCATGCGCGCTTCCGTATAGCGCATGGCGGCGGCGTTATCGCCGTCCACATTGCCGAAATTGCCCTGGCCGTCGACCAGGGGATAGCGCTGGGCGAATTCCTGGGCCAGGCGCACCAGGGCGTCGTAGATCGCCTGATCGCCGTGGGGATGGAACTTACCCATCACGTCGCCGACGATGCGGGCGCATTTCTTGAAGCCCTGATCCGGGTTCAGCTTCAGCTGCCGCATGGCGAAGAGCAGGCGGCGATGCACCGGTTTCAGGCCGTCGCGCACGTCCGGCAGACTGCGCGACATGATGGTGGACACGGCGTAGCTCAAATACCGCTCCGACAAGGCGTCGGCCAGCGGGGTTTCGCGGATATTTTCGCTGTCGGTCGGGTCGTGTGTATCGGTCATGGCGGGACTATATCACCAGATATTGTGGTTGCACGCGAAAAACGCTCTACCAGTCGCGTGCGCGCGGCGGGTGCGCCCTGGCGGTGGTGGACGAAGACGTTTCGGTCGAGGAAATAGCCGGTCAGCTTCAGGCCGTCGCGGATGTCCTGGGCCGAGACCGCGCCGATCTGACTGCCAAGCAGAAACGGCGGCAGGGGCAGCAGCCGGTCCTTATAAGGCGCGCCGGCTTGCCGACTGACCGCGCGGGCGGATCGCGGGGAGACATAGCTTAGATCGTCGGTCAGGCCCGTGGCGGCGCAGTGGGAGAAGTCGATGCCGAAGCCCATCTCCTGCAGCAAACCGACCTCGTAGCGGATATAGACAGCCGGCCAATCTTCCGTATTTTCAATGGTTTCCAGCAGTGCTTTCAAGCCATGATAGATCGGCGCATGAACCTCCCGCTCGGCCAGTGCCCGGTCGGTGACGGCACAGGCGGCGGAGAGTGCAGCGAGCCGGTCGGCGTCGTCCAACAGCAGCGCGGCCCGGCTCAACAGCGGCTCGACCGTATAGGTCCCCAGATGTTCCGTCAGCCGGCCGCGCCAGGTCGCCCGCACTTCGTTGCCGACCTGCAGCACCCCGCGCAAACGGCGGCCGGCACCGCCGCGCACCAGGCCCAGATGACGGCCATGATCCGCCGTCATCAGCGACACGATCGCCGAGGTCTCGCCGTGATGGCGCACCGAAAGAATTATGCCGTCCGCCTGCCATTCCATGGCGCCGACTGTAGGCGAAAGCGGCCCACCCGTGCTAGCGTGGGATTGTCCACAAAAGACGTCATTCCGGCCTTGCGCCGGAATCTCTTGGAGGTTCGAGCCAACAACTCGACGAGATTCCGGCTCTTCGCTACGCTGCGGCCGGAATGACGGATTCGGTTTTGAGGTAAGGCATGGCTCTCTTGATAATCGGCGTCCTTCTGTTCGCCGTCCTGCATCTGATCAAAGGGGTAAAACCGGACCTGCGCGACGGATTGGCTAAGCGATTTGGGGAGAATCGGTATAAGGGCCTGTTCTCCCTCGCCCTGGTTCTCTCCATCGTCATCATCGTCTTCGGCTGGCAGGCAACGGACGTGGAGCTGGTCTACGAACCGCCGGCATGGGGCCATCCGGTGACCAGCCTGCTGGTGCTGGTGGCCTTCATCTTCTTCGCCGCCGCCAATATGAAATCCAATATCAAGCGCACGATCCGTCATCCGATGCTGACCGGTGTGGTGCTCTGGGGCATCGGTCATCTGCTCAGCAATGGCGAAAACCGCTCGGTGGCGCTGTTCGGCGGCCTGATTATCTGGGCTTTGGTGGAAATCGTCGTCATCAACCGCCGCGACGGCGCTTACGAGGTGCCGGAACCGATCTCCATGTATCAGGAATTGAAGCCGATCATCGGCGGCTGCGTCGTCTATGCGGTGTTCATCTTCCTGCATCCCTATCTGTTCGGCGTCTCGCCGCTGCCGGGGTAGCCGATGGCGTATGATTTCGAGGGCAAAACCGCGCTGATCACCGGCGCCGCCCGCGGCATCGGCGCGGCCACAGCGCGGGAACTGGGCCGTCTCGGCGCCCGTGTGGTTCTCTCCGACATCGACGGCGATGCGGTCGGAAAGACGGCAAAAAATCTGCAAAAACAAGGTCTTCAGGCGGAGCCGGCCGAACTCGACATCTGTGACGCCGCCGCCGTCAACGATCTAATCGCGGGCTTGGATCGGCTGGATATCCTGGTCGCCAATGCCGGTATGGGCGCGCGCATGCCGGCGGAGGAGATGCCGGTGGAGACCTGGCAGCGGGTCATGGACGTGAACCTGACCGGCACCTTCCAATGCTGCCAAGCGGCGGCCAAACCGATGCTGGACCAGGGCTCTGGCGCGATCGTTATCGTCGCTTCGATCATGGGATTGGTCGGCGGCGGGCTTTATCCCAATGCGGCCTATCAGACTAGCAAAGGCGGTCTGGTAAACATGACCCGCACTCTCGCGCTGGAATGGGCATCGCGCGGTATCCGGGTCAACGCCGTCGCCCCCACCTTCGCCCGCACGGCACTGACCACGCAGTTATTGGCGGACGACGAAATGGCCCGCCAGATCGTCGACAACACGCCCATGGGCCGTCTTGTCGAGCCCGAAGAAGTCGCGAGCGCCATCGGCTTCCTCGCCTCCGACGCCGCGGCTATGATCACAGGTGTTACGCTGCCCGTCGACGGCGGCTGGACGGCGCGGTGACGAGAAAACCCAAACATCGACTTGAATATTAGCAAATCCTGGTTCAAGCTATCGCCGGACGGGCAGTCGTCTATCGGCCGATCCCAGGATCGCATTAAAAAAATCGCCACCCGCATCGGGGCGGCGCGAGAAGAAGGAGATATCCATTGTCTCAAGAGCAACCCGCCCCTCTTATAAAACTCGAAGAAAACGGCGCGGCGCCGGTTCTGCGCTACGACGTGCCGGAACCGACCTCCTATCGCGGCGCCAACCTGATCGAGCTTGAGTTCGACGATCCCAAAGAGGTCTATTTGGACTCTTTGTTCGAGACGGATGCGGTACCGCAGCAGTCGTCCCTGGTCGGTCAACCCACAGAGACGATCAAGACCAAGGTCAAATCCTTTCTGACCTACGGCATCTCGCAGAATTTCGAGCTCGGGCAGTCACGGCCGCTCGGCGTCGGTACGATCATCCCGCCACCGGGCGACGATATCGAGGAGCCCGACGACGACAGCATCAATGTCCGCGACCTCATCCTGGACGACATTGCCGACAAGCTGCAGAAGGGCGAGCGTCTGGTTTTGACCGACAACCTTCATGGCGACGAAAATGTCACGACCGTGCCGGTGCCGCCGGAACCGGACCCGCACATCTATCTGGTCGAGACCATCTCGATGACCTCGTTCCTGGGCGATTATGGCGCCGGCCGCGTGGTCAAGACCTTCACCCTGCTGCCCGGCGAAGACACCAAGATCAGCATCAAGACCTTCAAGCAGCGGGAGAGCACGCGCAAGCAGACCACCAGCGTCCTGGATTCCTTCACCACCGAAAGCGCGGACGATCTTCAAACCTCGTTGGAGCAGGAACAAAGCGACCAGCGGTCGTTCAAAAAGTCGTTCGAGTACTACGCCGACGTGAAGGCAAAGGCGCGCTGGGGCTGGGGCAGCGCTTCCGCCAAGGCCGGCCTGAAAGGCGCGAGCAATTCCAGCCGGGAGGAGTCGGTCAAGAATATTTCCAAGGCCGTGGAATCCCATACCTCCAAGGCCTCGGCCAAACGCGAAATCGATATCGACACCGCCTACGAAGTGACCGAGAAAGAAGGCGAGGAGATGTCGATCGAGCGGCAGTTGGAGAATATCAATCTCAGCCGCACCTTGAATTTCGTCTTCCGGCAGATGAACCAGGCCTTCATCTCCTTCATTCATCTGACGGACGTGCGCATCGGCTATTTCGACGGGCGGCGGGAATCCCGCATCGAAGTTCCGATCTCCGCCCTCGACCGCCTACTGAACCAGGTCGTGAAACCCGCCGCCATTGCCGACACGCGCGACATCATTCTCGAGCAACTGCGCGGCGTCCGCGATCATTTGGGTGCCGAACGAAACGTGTTGAGAACCATTAATGCCGGCACCGCCGACGAATATATCCAGTTCGATACCTCGATCGAGGACGCCTTTTTCGACAAGGATACGAAGACGAAATACGAGATTCCGGGCATCCTGCTCGCCGTCAACCGCCATGTGATGCGCACGGAAGGCATGATCGTCGAAGCCATCCTTGGCGAAGGCATCGCCCTCGACAAATACGCGACCCGGCTGCAGGAACTGGAGGTCGAGCGCAAGGAAATCGAAATCCAGGAAATGCAGGCCAATGTCGATCAGCAGAGCCTGCTGAACGAAATCGCCTCCGACGGCGATGCCGACAAGGCCGAGATATTGGCCAAACTGCTCTGCCCCTGCGGCAACGAAAAAAGTGCCGGTGGCGCCGCTGAGGATCCGCAATAACAATCCAGTACGAAACCGATGGCCGACTGAAACCCGGCGATTGAATAGGTGGCGACCGTATGGCGAACGACAATGTAGATCCGCTGGAATACGGCCTGATCGCCGCCCGTCAACCGGCCGATACCGTGGCCAGAGCCGGCGCCGATGTGATCGACGCTGGCGCTCAAGCGGCAAAGCCGCCGTTGCGTGTCCTGCAAGGCGACGACGTCGTCGACGTCGGGCCGGAGATCGAGGAAATCTGCGTCGCCCCCGGTCAACTCGCGTTGCCTTTGCCGGCTCGCTCAAGGCGCGAATACAGTTCGGTTCTCGGAGCCTTCGCCGAAAGATGGATCGATCTCGACTATTGCAGACTCGAAAACTGCCAACCCTATACCGTCGAGAAATCGCTGCGTTACGACTTCTTTGACTATCGTACCAGGCTAAGAGACCTCATCGGCTATTACAGGATGTTCAATCCGGCGCTAACCGACGACGACGAAAAGAAGATGCGCAAGGCGGCGCGCAAGCGGGGCCAGTTCCGTCGTCCCGACATCATCCGTCATACGACGGATATTCAACAGATGTTCGAAATCAAACCGGACAGTCGCAGCGGTCGGAGTAGCGGGCGAAGAAAGCTCAGAGATCTCGACAGAACCTACAAACGATTCGGCCTGCCCTACACACGCGGCACGTTTTACGACCCGTCCGAAGAAATACCGATCACAACCGTCAAGGTGGACGAATTCGAGATCGAACTGTTCATCAAAGCTTTCCGGAATGAAGCCGGTCTCGTCATCTATCTGTTCTGCATGCGCGGCGAACTCACGAGAGCCAGCAGAAGGATTGCGAAAAAACTACGTCTCCTGGCGTTGATGGGGCTGCTGATCGGCGCTGTCATACCGATCGAAAACCCGGTCGAACAGCCTATTCGGGACCCGAAAGAGGATCCTTTCCCCGAACCTGTACCCATCCCCATTCCGGCGTCAGTAGAAACCAAACATGTGGTTCCGGTCCCCTACTACGGAACCGTCGGTGGCGAGTTCACGTTCCATTATGCGCGCGGTCTTTCCAGAAACGCTAAAAGAGGCGACGTTTATCCGATCACCATCCGTTACCTAAGCGAGGGAGACACCTATCGCACTGTGGTAAACTTCCGGCTGAAACGCGTGAAGAACAACGTGTCGTTTCTGGAAAGCGCCAACAAGACGATTTTGAACATCGCCCCGGCGGGCCATGAACCGCTGCTGATTCCGCCAAAAACCAAGCTGAACGTGACTTGGCGGAATAGGTGATCAGGGATCGTAACGCATGACCCAGCGGATCTCCTGCTCCTCAACCACGTCGAAACCGAGACGGTCGTAGAGGCGCTTGGCCGGGTTCGATTTCAGGCAACGTAGATAGAGCGGCACACCGCGGATGCGGGCCGTTTTCATGAGATAGAGGATCACTTCGCCACCGACACCCCGCCCCTGAAATTCCTCGAGCAAGGAGATCAGTTCGAGATGGACGTAGTTCGGATGGTGCAAGACGCAAAGCACCCCGGCATCGATACCGTCGACTTCGATCACTTCGTGAGTATGGGTCTCCAACTTATGACGGAAGAAACGGATTTGCTGTATGTCGTCCCACGCGCCGAAGCTCGCGACGACATACTTTCTCATCCCCTCTTTCAACGCCCTGAAACAGAACTCGAAGTCGTCATCCGTGGCGGCGCGGCGGGTGACGGTCATGACCGGAACTCGTCTTGCACGGCGTCAGGATATTTGCGTATTGCCTCGCGTAGGCTGAGGGGCGACAGCACCGGCGCCAGATCGCGGATGATCGACAGCGCGGCGTCGGGATGTTTGCTGGCATATTCCCGCAGCATCCAGCCGATGGCCTTGCGGACGAAGAATTCCTTTTCCGGCGCCAGATCCCGGCAGGTCCGTGCGAACTGCTTTTCGTCGACGCTGCCGTCGCGCAGGACAGGCTTCAGGGAGACCAGCGACGCCCGCCGCGTCCACAGATGATCCGACTTACGCCAACCGAATATGGTCGCCATGACGTCGCGATGGCGCTGCGCGATAACGCCGATGACTTCGGCGGTCAGACTGTCGAGATGGGCCCAACCGGCGATGTCCGCCAACCACGGTTCGAATATGTGTCGGATGTGCCCCGCATCCAGCCGCTTGGCGATCTGCCCCGAGAGAATGATGGCGAAGGAGCGGTCTTCGTACCAATCGCTGTCCCAGAGGGCCCGCACGAGCGCCAACGTGGTGTCGTCATCGAGATGCTTGTAGCTCTTCGCCAATTTGCGCAGGTTCGGCAAGGTGACGCCGTAATGCCGCATTTCGCTTTTCTGGTACTTTTTCTCTCCGGCCGCCCGTTCCGGCGTGCCCAGCTCCGCGAGCTTCGCCCGGACTTCCTTGGCGAGATCGTCAATCCGGGACATAGTCGAGCCCCATCTCCCGATAGCGTTCGGGATCGTCGGCCCAGGCTTCGCGCACTTTCACGAAAAGAAACAGATGAACTTTAGTGCCGAGGATCTCCGACAGTTCCTCCCGCGCCTGTTGGCCGATCTCTTTCACCTGACGCCCGCCTTTGCCGAGGACGATCGCCTTCTGGGTCGGCCGGCGGACATAGATGACCTGATCGATCTTGATGCTGCCGTCCTTGCGCTCCTGCCAGCCTTCCGTCTCAACGGTCAGCGCATAGGGCAATTCCTGATGCAGCCGCTGAAACAGTTTTTCCCGCGTGATCTCCGCCGCCAACAGGCGTTCGGAGATATCCGCCAACTGGTCTTCCGGATAATGCCAGGGACCGGCGGGCACGGCGGCGGCCAGATGTTGCTTCAGGTCCATAACGCCATCGCCGTTCAGGGCGGAGATCATGAAGGTATCGGTGAAGATACCGTCCGCGTTCAGATCTTCGGAGAGCGTAAGCAGGCTCTCCCGCTTCACCGTATCGATCTTGTTGATCGCCAAAACGGCCCGGCGGCCTTCGGACTTCAAACCGGCGATGATGGCGTCGGTATTCTCGTCCCGGCCCCGCGCCGCGTCGATCAGCAGCACCAACACGTCCGCGTCCTGCGCCCCGCCCCAGGCGGCCTGAACCATGGCCCGTTCCAACCGCCGCTTCGCTTTCTCGAAAATGCCGGGGGTGTCGACGAAGACGATCTGGCTTTCGTCATGGATGGCGATGGCGGTAATCCGCGCCCGGGTGGTCTGCACTTTCGGCGACACGATCGTGACTTTGGCGCCGACGAGTTGGTTGGTCAAGGTCGACTTGCCCGCGTTCGGCGCCCCCAGCAAAGCGACGAAACCGCAGCGCGGGCCGGTCATTTGCTCAGCGCCTCGAGCAAGGCACGGGCGGCGTTGCGTTCGGCCTCCCGTTTCGAGCCGCCCGTCCCTTCCGCGCTGTCGCCGTTTTCGGCGCTGACGCGGACGGTGAAATGCGGTTGGTGGTCGGGGCCGGAGCGGTCCACGGTCTTGTAACGTGGCAGTGCCTCGCCGCGACCTTGCAGCAATTCCTGCAGCTTGCTCTTCGGTTCCGGTTCCAATTCGTCGACTGTGGCGATCCGTTTCGCTAAAGCGCGGAGGGTGAAGTCACGAGCCGGCGCCAGCCCGCCGTCCAGATAGATGGCGCCCAGAACGCTCTCGAACACATCGGCGACGATGGACATGCGGCCGCGGCCCTTGCTGTCCTTCTCGCCCGGCCCAACCCTGAGGTAACGGTCGAGGCCGATGGCGAGACCGGCTTCCGCCAAGGTTTCGCGGCGCACCAGATTATTGAGTCTCGGCGCCAAATCGCCTTCCGGCAATGACGGTTCCTTCTCCAACAGCTCGGTGGCGATCACCAGGCCGAGCACGCGGTCGCCGAGAAACTCGAGCCGTTGATAGTCACTCTCTCCCTCGCCAACGGCGCTGGAATGGGTCAACGCTTCCCGCAACAGGGCGGGACGTGCGAACTTGTGCTGTATTATTTCTTCCAGTTCGGACATTCGTAATCCGTTGATTGACGGCGCGCGTCAGACTTTCTAAAGCATGTGCTCAATAGCAAACAACAAATCGAAACGCCATGTCCAACTCCGTTCCTATGCAACCCCGCCGTAGTTTTATTTTTGCGCCCGGTCTGCAGCCCGACATGTTCCCCAAAGCCCTGCGCACCGGCACCGATATCGTGTGCATCGACCTCGAGGACGCGATCGCCCCGCAGCATAAGGACGAGGCGCGGGCCAAAACCCTGGCCCTGTTCGACGCGCCGCAAGCCGACGACGGCGTCGAACGGGTGGTGCGGATCAACTGCCTGCGGACGGTGGAAGGCATGGCCGACGTGCAGGCCATCGCCACGGCCGAAAATCCGCCACCGGTGCTGATGCTGCCGAAAGTCAAATCGCCGGAGGAAGTGCGGGCGCTCGACGAGCTTTTCACCGAGCATGGCAACAATGACATCCAGTTCCAGGTCATCGTCGAAACCAACGACGCCTTGGAAGCGGCCTACGAGATCGCGCAGGCGAGCCCGCGGATCAACGCCATGTTTTTCGGTGGCGTCGACATGGCGGCGGAGCTCAGGGCCAAGAACGATTGGTATCCCCTGCTCTACGCCCGCTCCCGCCTCGTCCATGCGGCGGCCGGCGTCGGGTTGGATGTGATCGACGTCCCCTATCTCGATCTCAATGACCTCGAAGGCATGGCGGAGGAAGCGCGCCGAGCGGCCGATCTCGGCTTCAGCGGCAAAGGCGCGATCCATCCGAGCCAGATCCCGGTCCTGAACGACATCTTCAGTCCCAGCGCCGACGACATCGCCCATGCGCAAAAAATCGTCGACGCCTTCGCGGCGGCCGATACCGGCCTGGTGGTAGTCGACGGCAAGCTGATCGAAAAACCGGTATTGCGGGAAATGAACCGGATCCTCGCCGTGGCGGCCCGCGTTGGTGGTTCCTAACCGGCGATTGCCTGCGAACCGACGGACCGGGTAAGCTCGTTTTTTTTTGTAATCTAGTTTTGGGGGTGGCATGAAAAAGATTGCCCTTGCTGTCGTCGCGCTCATCGTTCTGGCGGCCGGCGGCTACTATTTCATTCAGCATCAAGCGGCCGAAGGCATCCGCGGCGGCCTCGAGAATTTCGCCAGGCAACAAGCCGACGGCGCCACTTTCAGTTTTGGCGACATCGAGGTCGACCTGCTGGAGAACCGGGCGGTCCTGAACGATCTGGACCTCAAGAATCAAAAAGGCGAAATCCTGCAGCTTAGGCAGGTCGTGTTTCCGAACATCCGGGAGCTCGACACCGGCCAACCGCTGGGCCCGCAGCTGCGCAGCTTCACCATCACCGATCTGCATATCCGCGACGCGACCGAAGAACCGGCGGACCTGACGATGGCCAAGGTAACGGCCGAAGACAGTAATCTGATGGCGCTGCTGGAGGCGAAGGAAGCCACGCCCGCGCAGATTTTCGGCAAGCTGCAGGCGGGTAAGCTGGAGGCAGAGAGCGTCGTCTTCTCGAAACGGGAGGGCACCGTCGCCATCGAAAAACTGACGGCCAGGGACTGGACGGATCGGCAGATCGGCAAGGCCAATCTCAGCAACGTCAAAGTCGACGGTGAAGGCAACAGATCGATCACTCTCGGCGATGTCGAAGTGGCCGATTTCAATCTCCTGGCCAAGCTCAAGGCGCTGGACCTCAGCAAACCGGTCTCCGACGAAGCCGGTCTGAAGCTCCTCTCGGAACTGAAAATCGGGCTATGGCGCGTCAATAAGCTTACGGCCAATCTGGAGGAAGGCGACATGACGGTCGAATTGATCGATCTCGACAGTCTCGATCAAGGCACGCTCAAAGCGTTCCTGGTCAAAAAGGTTGATTTGGACTTGGCCGACGAACATGCGGTGGATATCAGGTTGGCCGAACTCCGCGTCAAAGATACCAATGCGATCAAACTTGGTGTCGAGGCCAGCCAACTGGAAGACCCCGGCGTCAAGGATTTCGACAGGCTCATGCGCGCATTGACCTTAGCCGAATTCGTGATCGACCGCCTGGACGCGGACTCGAAGGATGGCACTGGCGGCATCGACGCCATCCGTATCGCCGGCGTTAAAGACGGCATCTATGATGAAGTCTCGGCCACGAATGGCCGCCTCTCGGTCCCGGAAGCCGGCGACTTCGGCTTGGCAAAGGTTCTTGTGACCGTGAAGGGCCGGATCGAGGAATTCGCCACCGACGCCACCTACGATATCGACAACATTACCTTCAAACCGGGCGAAACGGCACCGCCCGAACTGCTGGCCGTCCTGTCCCATATGGAAGTCGAAACCCTGGATTTTTCTCTGGACGGCGCCGTGAAATGGGACCCGGCCGCCAAGACCATGCGGTACGTCCAGAACTACGACCTGGTGAAGGGCGCGTCGCTGAATTTGAACCTGGACGCCAGCGAATTGCCGACCATGCAGCAGATCCGCGCCTACCGCGAGGAGGTGCTGAAATTGGCGCCCGAGGATATCGATCCCTCGGCCTTCGCCGCGCTCTTACAATCGGTGGTGCTCGACAAGATCGATCTGAACCTGCGCGATCATGGATTGATCGATGTCGCCTTCGCTTTCGCCGCCGCGCAACAGGGCGGCAAGGCGGCGGACTTGAAACAGGCGATGGAGGCGCAGGCGGCCTTCTTGCTGGCGGGCCTCTTCGGCGAGCAGGTCGGCGAGCAACATGCCAAGACGATCGGGAGGTTTTTAACGTCTCAAGGCGAACTGAAAATCTCCGTGGCGACCCGCGACAAGCAGCCGGTATCCGCCTTGGTGCCCATGGTCGACAATGTGCCGGAATTGATGAAGCGGCTCGATATCGCGATCAACCACGCGCCGTAACCCGCTAAACCAGCATCCGCACCCGCTCGGCGCCGACGAAGCGGCGGATACGTTCGAGTTCGGCGGCAAGTGCCCGCCGGCGCCCCTTGCTCTCGCGCACGCCCGGCTCGAACCAAAGCCCGTCGACGCGGAGATCGCCGCTGTCCTTATCGTGGCGCATGTCAATACGCCCGACAAACCGATCCCGTTCCAATAACGGGAACACATAATAGCCATACTGTCGCTTCTTCTCCGGCACGAAGACTTCGATGCGGTAAAAGAAATCGAACAAACGCAGCAGCCGCTTACGGTCGCGGATCAACGGGTCGAAGGGGCTGATCACCCGCAACCGTTCGGGCGGCGGCGCTATCTCGGCGAGAGTGTCTAGAGTCTCTGGCCGCATGAATGTTTTCGTCGGCCGGCTTCCGTCCGCGGGTTCGATCTCCACCTCGACGATGTCCCGGTCGAGATGGTCCCGGCACCACGCCTTGGCCTCGTCCACCGTAATCAAATCCCAGAACGACTTCAGCTCGCCCGAGGTGGCGAAACCGAGCCGGTCCATGGCGTTTTGACAGGCCCAGTCGACAAATTCCGCTTCATCGACCCGATGATCATGATGCGGTTCGGGAATGACACGTTCGGCCAGGTCATAGACTTTCTGGAACCCCTGTCGGCGCGCCACGGCCAGCTCGCCGGTACGCCAGAGAAACTCCAGCGCGGTTTTGGACGGGTGCCAATCCCACCAGCCCTGTCCTTTACTCTTCGACTTTTGTGTCTCCAGTTCGGCGAAATGACGCGCCATGGTCGGGCCGTTCGCTGTCACATGTTCGCGGACTATGTCGAAAGCCTGTTCGAAGCCTCGACGTCGATACCGATGTAACCGATCCAGCAACACCGGTGCGCAGCGCTGGAAACGATGGCGCCAATAGGGATAGAAGCGGGTCGGTATGATCGCCGCGTCATGGGTCCAATTCTCGAACAGCATCCGCTCCCGCTCGAGCAGCCGATAGAGATGCGGCCGACGGTAAGTCTGGTTGCGGGCGAACAGGATCATGTGATGCGCCCGTTCCACCGTCGAAATGCTGTCGATCTGCACGAAGCCGAGGGCGTCGATGAGATCGAGTAAACCGTTTTGGTCCAGTTTCCGGTGGGGCGGTCGGCTGAGCTGCTGACGTTCCAGAAACAGGCGCCGGGCGGTTCGATTATCGATGCGTGGGAGAGTGGTCATGGCCGGCGCTACTCGACCACGCTCAAGCCTTCTTCGTAATACCCGATGCCTTCGAACAAGCGGTTGAAGCGGATCCCTTTAGGCCAGCGCCAGATCTCCCAGATCGCCGCTTTGCCGTTGGTGGAGAAGAAGAATATTTGCGCCCGACCGACCAGGTTTTCCGCCGGCACGTAGCCGACCTGGCGGAGGAACCGACTATCCGTGCTGTCATCCCGATTGTCGCCCATGGCGAAATAATGGCCCGGCGGCACCACATATTCCTCCGTATTGTCGCCAAAGGAGCGGCCTTGATCGAGGGTCATATAGGTGACGCCGTTGGGTAGGGTTTCCCGATACATCCGCGCCCGTGTGTAGTGGCCGGAGGCTTGCCGAACCGAGACTTCGCGGACGAATTCCCGCGTCACCGCCTTGCCATTGACGTGGAGCGCCCCATCCGTCACCTGCAGCTTGTCGCCGGGTAGGCCAATGATACGCTTAATGTAGTCGGTGGAGTTATCCGTCGGCAGTTTGAAGACCGCGACATCGCCGCGTGCCACCGGATCTTCGAACAGGCGGCCGGTGAAGAGCGGCGGGCTGAACGGCATGGAATGTTTGGAATAGCCATAGGCAAACTTCGACACGATCACATAATCGCCAGCCAACAGGGTCGGCAGCATGGACCGCGACGGGATGACGAAGGGTTCGTAAAGCAAGGTCCGCAACACGATGGCGATGGCCACGGCGTAAAAGATCGTCTTCAGGATGTCCCAGACGGATTCCTTGCTCTTCTCCGGTTTGCCCCGGCGCGCCTCGGCGTCGCTGTCGCTGGCCATGTCGGACAGTTACCTTCGTCTACCTTCGTCGGTTACGATTGATCCGGATCCGGCACCGCCGTGATGATCACCAGCGCTTGGGCGATCGGCGGCTCGTCCGTGATCGTCAGATCGATCTGCGCCTTCATGCCTGCCGGCACCATTTCCTGCAAGCGAATAAATGCATTGCCGGTCAATTGCATGGTCGGCTTGCCGCCGGGCGCGTTGACCACACCCAGATCGCGCCAGTAAACGCCCTTGCGGAATCCGGTGCCGAGCGCTTTCGAGCATGCCTCCTTCGCCGCGTATCGTTTGGCGTAGGACGCGGCGCGCAAACGCCGGCGGTCCGGACTTGTTGCGCTCGATCTCGGTGAAACACCGTTGCACAAAGCGGTCGCCGAAGCGTTCCAGGGTTTTTTCGATCCGTCGAATGTCGATCAGATCGCTGCCGATACCGATGATCACCGACGCTTTATCCTATGCCTATTTGGTCGACTTAGGCCGAACGGCTGCCGGCGACGTCGGCGCGGGCTTTGTCCATCAACGCACGCATGCGTTTGATGGCACTATCCAAACCACCGAAGATCGCCTCGCCCACCAGGAAGTGACCGATATTCAGCTCCATAATACTTTCGATCGCGGCGACCGGCCCGACCGTATCGAAGGTCAGACCATGTCCGGCATGGCATTCGAGGCCGAGACGTTCCGCCACCGCGGCGCCGGCGACAAGTCGCGCGAGTTCGCGGTCTTGCTCCGCGCCGACAGCCTCGCAATATTTACCTGTATGCAGTTCGACAACCGGCGATCCGAGTTCATGGGCCGCGGTCAGTTGCGCCGCGTCGGCGTCGATGAAACAGGATACCCGGCAGCCGGCGGCGCTTAGTTCGTCGACATATTTCTTCAGGTGGTTACGCCCGCCGAGCACGTCCAAGCCGCCTTCCGTGGTCAGTTCCTCCCGCTTCTCCGGCACCAGGCAGACCGCGTGCGGGCGATGGCGCAGAGCGATCTCCAGCATCTCTTCGGTCGCCGCCATCTCGAAATTCAACGGCAGATCGATTTCATTGGTCAGACGGGTGATATCGTCATCGGAAATATGGCGCCGGTCCTCCCGCAAATGAGCAGTGATACCGTCCGCGCCGGCCTCCGCCGCCATGCGCGCCGCGCGCACCGGATCCGGAAAATGGCCGCCCCGGGCATTCCGGATCGTGGCGACATGATCGATGTTGACACCCAGTCTAAAGTCTTTTCGAAATCATCTAACCCTCCACCCTTTCGCTTGCGGATGGCCTTGCGCTTCGCTTTCTCCATACGGCTACGGCGGGTCGCCTGATAGCCGGCTACAAGGTACTTGAGCGGCAGATAGAATACAATCCAGGCCAGTGTACCGGTCGGCACGGATCCGACAAGCATGGGCCAAAAAACGTTGACTCCAAGGCTTTTCAACCTGTCGATCGCCTCGCCGGTGGATAGCTCGCTGGCCTCGATAAATCCGCCCATAAATTGCAGAAGCTTGCCGAACAGATCCCATAATTCCTCGAAGAACAGCGCCAGCGTCTCGACGGGATCGCCCGCCGCCTCCGTGTCCATACCCAATATGGTCGCCCCGACGCTATAGACGAAGGCCCAGATGAAGGGGAACGTCCAAGGATTGCCGACGACGGTACCGATCGCCGCGGCCAGAATGTTGCTACGCGTAAACCAAGCGCAAAGGCCGCTCAAAATGATATGAAAGCCGACAAACGGCGTGAAGGAGATCGCCGCCCCCAGCGAAACCGCCGGCGATCGAATAGGGCGTGCCGGGCAACCGCGCCAAGCGATGTCCGATATAGATCGCCGAACGCCGGAAGCCGATGCGGGGCCAAAAGAAATCCCACACGCGCGTCAAGATCGAAAGTTTTCGCCGACGGCAAACATCACGTTACGACTTCAACGGCTTCATAGACAAATTTGGACAAACTCGATCCCGTCAACACTTACCCATCACCCGTTCGACTTTGGAGATAATCGGCGTCGCCCGTAGCGCGGCGATAATATTGGTTAGGTGTTTGACGTCTGTCACCTCGATATCGATTTGCATTTCGAAAAAATCCCGGCTCCGCTCGGTAAAGTGCAGATTGGAGATATTGCCCATATTGCTGGCGATCATCGCGGCCACCGCGGAAAGGCTACCGGGCTCGTTCGGGACCACGGTTTTCAGGCGGCCCACATACATGGCATCGGAATCGAGATCGACATCCCATTGCACATCGACCCAGCGCTCGCTCCTCGTCCGAATAGGATTCCAGGTTCGGACAATCGATCGTATGCAGGATCACCCCCTTGCCCTTGCGAATGATGCCGACGATGCGATCGCCCGGCAGCGGGTGGCAGCATTCGCCATAATGCACGGCGACGCCCGGCTTCAATCCGGTGACGGGAACCGAGTTTTTGTCGCTGCCGACCCGGCGGAGCAGCCGATTGATGGCACCGATGGCGTTGCGCGCGTCCCAGCGCCGGTCGCCCGGAAAGACGATGCGCAACAGCCGCGCGCCGGTCACTCGCCGCGTCCCAATTCCACATATAGATCGACCACATCGCGTAGATTCAACGCCTTAACGGCGTGGTCCAGCGACTCCTCCGAAAACTCCCGGCCCGCGTCGCGGAAGGCCTTCTCCGCCACATTGCGGCCGAGTTGGGCATATTCCTCCCGCTGCTGATCGCGGATGAAGGTTCGGATCGCCGCCCGCGCCTTGCCGGTGACGACAAAACTTTCCCAGGCCGCGCTGGGGGTCGCGGTTTTGGATCGCAGCACCTCAACTTGATCGCCATTGCGCAGCACGGTGCGGAGGGGTACGACCTTTTGATTGACCTTCGCGCCGACCATGGTGTTGCCGACATCCGTATGGACGGCATAGGCGAAGTCGACCGGCGACGCGCCGCGCGGCATGCTGATCACGTCGCCTTTCGGGGTGAAGCAAAACACCTGGTCGGTGAACATTTCGAGCTTGCTATGCTCGAGAAATTCTTCCGGCGAATGGGCGCTGTCCAGGGATCTCCCGAAGTCCCTGCAGCCAACGGTAACGCCGCCCGTCGGCCGGATCGATGCCCTGTTTATAGGTCCAGTGCGCCGCCACCCCCTGCTCCGCCACCGCGTGCATCTCGCGGGAGCGAATCTGAATTTCGATGCGCCGGTTGCCCGGACCGATCACCGCCGTGTGGATCGATTGATACCCGTTGCGTTTCGGCGTGGAGATATAGTCTTTGAAGCGGCCCGGCACCATGCGGGTAGCGGCCATGCACGACGCCCAGCGTCTGATAACATGTAGGCACGTCCGCCACGATCAAGCGGAAGGCGACAATATCCATCAACTGCTCAAAGGAAATGTTCTCGCGCTCCATCTTGCGCCAGATCGAGTAGGGCTTTTTTGCGCCGCCCGGTAATTTCCGCCTGGATCCCCTCGGCCACCACTGTGGCCTGCAGCTCGTCGATCACCCTCGTCGATCAAACTTTCGCCGTCGGCGGCCAGATAATCAATCCGCCGGATCACCGATTTACGCGCGTCGGGATTGAGCTCCCGAAAGGAAATGTCTTCCAGCTCTTCCTTGACGTCGTGCATGCCCAAACGACGGCAAGCGGGGCATAGATTTCCATGGTTTCGGCGGCGATGCGGCGGCGTTTCTCGGGCTTCTTCAAAAAGTGGATCGTCCGCATATTGTGCAAGCGGTCGGCCAATTTGACCAACAACACCCGGATATCGTCGGACATGGCCAACAGCAATTTGCGGAAATTTCAGCCTGTTTGATTGGCCTCCGACCGTACTTCCAGTTGCGATAGCTTGGTGACACCGTCGACAAGCTTGCCGACCCGTTCGCCGAACATATTCTCGATCTGGTCGAGGGTCGCGACCGTATCCTCGATCGTGTCGTGAAGGAGCGCCGTCGCGATGGTTTCGCTGTCGAGCTTATAGTCGGTCAGGATCGCCGCGACTTCCAGCGGATGGGAGAAATACGGATCGCCCGACGCCCGGGTCTGCGTGCCATGCGCCTTCATGGAAAATACATAGGCGCGGTTCAGCATCGCCTCATCGGCGTTGGGATCGTAGGATCGGACTTTTTCCAGAAGCTCGAACTGGCGGATCATGATGTCGTGACGCTATCCGCCCGACGATGGACGGCAAAAAATTATCCAAACTCGATAATTTGCACGATATCGGTGAATGAACAACCGTTTAGGCGCCGATTTGACATGAATAAGGCCGGCCCCGCGAACGCAGCCGGCCTGTTTAGGAAATAATTTCCGTAAACGCCGCGGTCAAGCGCCGCCTGTCGGCGACGATTTTCCACCAGCTTCCACCGCGTCCGGATCGACATCGTCGGAAAACACATGGTTGAGCATTTGCGCTTCCATATTGTCCTCTTCCGGCTCGTCGACCTCGACATGGCGCTGCATGCCCTTGATCACTTCCTCACGCATTTCGTCCGGCGTTATGGTGCCGCCGGCGATTTCGCGAAGCGCGACAACCGGGTGTTTGTCGCGATCCTCTTCCACCGTCATTTCTTCGCCGGCGGAAATTTGCCGCGCCCGGTTCGCCGACATCAGCACCAAATCGAAACGATTCGGCACTTTTGTCACGCAATCTTCAACAGTTACTCGCGCCATAGGAATGGACTCCAATTTCAGGGAATTTCCGCATACATAGTCCCGATACGATGCAAAAGCAAGCACTTAGTCTATATTTGGGGTTTCTAAAACATTCACAAAATTGTCGGAGAAAACCGCTTCATCAGCACTGGATTCGAAAATTTCCCCGTTCCCATATGGATTGTTCATCTTTATGCTTGTATTTTGTTTGTATACATCATAATTTCAATAAAGGCGTCATTTTGACGCATAACAGTAATCCAAGAAACTCACGTGATCTGCACATCTCAGCCAGACACACGCCGATTACATAGAAGTTGGGTTTTTTGCAGTTAGAAGGAATTTGGTTATGTTTTACCCGCACGAACGCTTGGCTCTCTTCATCGATGGATCGAACCTATACGCGGCAGCGCGCGCGCTCGGCTTCGATATTGATTACAAGCGTCTGCTCTCGCTGTTTGCCGAGAAAGGGACTCTGGTCCGGGCGATCTACTACACGGCCTTGATCGAGGAGCAAGAGTATTCGCCGATCCGGCCGCTCGTCGACTGGCTCGATTACAACGGCTATACCATGGTGACCAAACCGGCGAAGGAGTTCACCGACGCCAGCGGTCGGCGGAAGATCAAAGGCAACATGGATATCGAAATCGCCGTGGACGTCATGGAGATGGCCGATACCCTGGACCATATCATCCTGTTCTCGGGCGATGGCGACTTCCGGTCTCTGGTCGAAGCGATACAACGCCGCGGCAAGCGCGTCACTGTGGTTTCGACCGTGAAATCGACCCCGCCGATGGCCGCGGACGAGCTGCGCCGGCAAGCCGACTCGTTCATCGGAGCTGCAATCCCTCATCGACGACATCGGTCGACGCAACGTGCCGCACCACGATCGCGAAGATCGCGTCGGCATCGAACGGGAGCGGCAGTCCGCCTAACCCTATATGTCCCATCCGTTTCCGGGGGCGGACTGCACGTTATGCCCCCGGCTGGCTACCTTCCGCGACGACCTGAGGGCCGAGCATCCGGACTGGTTTAATTCGCCAGTACCGGGTTTCGGCGATATGGATGCGCGCCTTCTCGTGATCGGCCTGGCGCCGGGGATGAAGGGAGCGAACCGGACGGGACGTCCCTTCACCGGCGATTTCGCCGGCGATCTCCTTTACGCCACGTTGTTAAGACACGGCTTTGCGGTCGGCGACTACGACAAGCGGGCCGACGATGGGCTGCGATTGACGGATTGCCGCATCACCAACGCGGTGAAATGCCTGCCGCCGCAGAACAAACCGGTTGGGGCGGAAATCAACGCGTGCCGCCCCTTCTTGCTGGCGGAAATCGACGCGATGGCAAACCTGCGGGCGATCCTGCTGCTCGGACGCATCGCCCATGACAGCGTGGTCCGGGGCCTGGGGCTGCGGCTGAAGGATTACCCGTTCCGCCATGGCGCCGTGCAGACGATCTCGCCGCGGCTGAAGCTCGTCGACAGCTATCATTGCTCGCGCTACAACACCAATACGGGACGCCTCACGGAAGCGATGTTCGACGAGGTTTTCGCCACCATCCGCCGCGAGATCTCAGAATAACCGAGCTTGTGGAATAACGATTGGTGCTATTGCGCCAATTCGATCCGCGTCGCCGTGTAGCCTTGCTGGCGCAGCAAATTGACCAACCCCAGTTCTCCCGGCAGATGCAGCGCGCCGACGGCGATAAATACCCGACCCTCAGGCAGGAAATCCGCCGCCACGCGGGCCATTTGCCGGTTTCGATCGTTGAGCAGTTTTTGCTTGAAAAGGTCGGCGAAAGCCTGCCCTTCCGGGTCCAACTGGGTCTCCATCAATGCGTAAATCGCGCTCAGATCGCCCTTCAAATAATTAGCGATCATGTCGCGCATCAGCGTTTGCTGCCGATCGGCGAGACGCACGGTGCTCGAAAGCAAACGAACCTGATCCTCGAGCGCCATGGTATCGAAAACGTCGAGTTGACCGTCGATGGTTTCGAAGGCGTTCAAGCCGCCACCTAAGCTGGCTGCTATCTGCTGAAGCTTCAAGTCCAATGGCACCCCACCCTGCGCCATTTGCGCGAGTTGCTCGGGGGTCAAGGCGAAAACCAACACCAGGGCCCATGGTTTGAACCGCCGGACTTGTGCTTCCGGTAGACCGTAGCGGCGGGCGTAGGCAACCGTATTCGCGAACAATTTGGGCGGTAGAATGTTCTGGAGGTTTTGGCTAGGCGGCAATGCCATGCGCACCGCCACGCGCCGATCCGTATCCGCATCATGAACCAGTTCGAAAATGAACTGCCGCGATTGCCGCATCGCCTCCTCGACCGCCGGCGGCAAATCCGTCACGCGCGGGTCCGGGATATGAATGGTCCCGAACAGATAGGACGGCGGCAGCCCCGCCTTGTCCAGACGCCAGAACCGGCCCTGCCCGTTCAACAGGTCTTGGCTCAGCGCCGGCGCGACGAAAAAGCAAATCAGACCGAGCAGCAGTAGAAACCGAGTTTTCAAGACAGTCCGCGCTCCAATTGGGGTTCTAGTAAACCGGCGTCAGTTTGTAACCGGCCTGTTCGAACATTTCCAGCATGCCCCCTTTGCCGGGCAAATGCGCCAGACCGACCGCGATAAACACGAAACCACCGTTCGCCATTAACGGCAGCGCCCTGTCGACCATGCGGCGGTTGCGTTCGACCAGAAACTCGTCGTTGATGATCTTATTGCCCTCGTCCGAAACCTCGTCATACCAGTTATCGGCCATTATGGCGTTCACGTCGCGATCCAGATAGTCGAGGATGAATTGCTCGAATTTGTCGTCTTCCTCGTCCTCGGATTCCATCAATTCAACAATATATTTCGCTATCGCGATCTGGTCCGCTTCGGAGATTTTTTCGAAGGCTTGAAGACGCTCATGCTCTTCGCCCTCAAGCGGCTCCAACGCCATGCCATAGCGGCTGGCGACATTTTGCAAATGCGTATCCAGCACGGGTCGCATGTCGTCGGCTTCCTGCTGGCTAATATCCTTCAGCGTGAGAATCCATATCAGCGCCCATGGCTTGGTCACTGACAGCAAATAACTGTGAATGCCGTTTACGCCGGCCAATCGCTTTGACCCGTTGCCACATTTCGTCGCCAATCACCAGCCGCAGCGACCTACCGTCGGTAAAGAAATAGGGGTGCGTGGATTCACCGCCACCAAAGGTTTTGCCGACGGTTATGATCTCGAATGCCGCTGTCGTGGACCCTTTCAGGGCTTTCAAGATCGGCTCGGGCACGTCCAGAATTCTGTCATCGTTGATATGGACAGTGCCTAAAAGATAGTTGTCTTTCGATCCTTCCTTGTCCAACTTCCAAAGGATGGCATCGCTGTAAATGAGTTTCTTGTCTTCTTCGCCTTCCTCGGCAATGCTGGAAAGGGGAACAAAGGCTAATACCCCAAGTAAAACCGCCAGAACAGCTACGGTTCTTTTCAACGCTGTCATCGTCTGCAATCCGATTGTTGCGGGCAACTCAATTTAGTCGCCCCGTCTAAAATAGGCGTGTCAATAAATTGGCGTTACTTTGAATTCCGCGTCTTTTAACTGCTGGACCAAGCCTTGCGTGCCATAGAGATGCACCATATCGACAACGATGAACAATGCGCCGTCATCATCCGGCGAATTCAACATCGGCTCCGCGGTGTTGATGAGACGACGATTGGCTAACTTCAAAAACTTGTCGCGAAAGATACGAGACCCGGATTTGGAGAGCCGGCTCCACGGCTCCAACTCGCATACGCCTTTAATGTTTTTGTCTAAATATCTGGCAGCCCGGGAGTCTTTCTTATCTTCCGTTTTCGCCCGGCGTTTGTTTGTCAGCTTCCTCAAATCGTCGACAGCGTATTGAACCAATGCGTTTTGATCTTCCGTGGACAAACGATCCAACGCAAGCAGCGGTTTATAAGGTCTGTCCTCCAAGGTCTCGATGTAAAGGTTGGCTTCCTCGGCTTCCTTCAATAGATGTTCATGTATGATGGGGAAGCGCGTATTCGCCAGCCTTGGCGATTTCTTCAATTGGCGTTTACTGCTGGCTTGCAGATAAAGAACCCGTGCCAAGGCCCAGGGCTTCATGACAAACAGCATATTTTTGGTAATACCGCGTGGTTCGCCGATCTCCAGCGCGGCATTCCAAAGATCTTCGTTAAGTAGGAGACGCGCCGATTGGCCATCGCGAAAAACATAGTGATGATACCTGCCCGAGAAAATCTCGCGCTTTGTCATTACCACCCGAACCGGCCGCGTCCGAAATGCAATTGTGTTACTTTCCTTGAACGCGTCGAGCACGGGTTGCGGTAGTTTCAACAAACGCTTATCGTCCGAGGCTATCGTGCCGAACAGGTAGCTTGCCGAAGCGCCCTCTTTCTCGACTTTCCACAAAATCCCGTCCGCGTTCGTTAGGTTTTTTGGCGATCCGCAATAGGCCCCTTTCGCCTCGTCGGCCGATTGCGCTAGTGAACGGCGACAACGCCACAATCAAACAAACGGCGGCACGCTGAAATTTTCCGGTCAATGGCAAGATACGATCAAACATGACTTTACATACCACCTAAGCGATTAGGTTAACAGGTGTCATGGTGGATTATGATCCGTCTCACCGGTCACGGCAAGTAATCGCGAAATCAAACGGCAATTTAGTCCGCCGCTGTGACTTTGAAGCCAGCCTTTTCAAAATGGCGCAATAGACCATATTCGCCGATTAACATCTCCAAATCGACGGCGATGAACATATAGCCGCCATCGGCCTGCATCATCGGTGCCGCGGCTTTCACCATACGTGCGTTGCTGTCTGACAGTATTTCATTTTGGTAGACTAGGCGGCCCTCATCTGTGAGGTTCCGCCATTTCGAAAACCGGCACAGCCCCACGAGGTCACCGTCAAGATACATTTCGACTTTGTCCAGATACCAGTTTTGCCAATTCTGTCGGTCCGAAATCCCAGCAACAGTCTGCTGGACCAGTTTCACTTGATCCACCATCGGTAACCGGTCGTAGTTCAACCAATAATCGATGGGTTCCGATTCTAGGCTGACAATCTCCGCGCCAAAGTTTTTGGCATATAAGTAGATCTGTTTCTCGAGATTCGGTGGATTGTCGCCGAATTCGTTGTCATATCCGTCGACTTGCCGAAAATATTTGACTTCGAA
>CBDCGJ010000068.1:0-70893 GCA_965216645.1 Alphaproteobacteria bacterium
AGAAACGATAAACAATGCCGTTAGACGTTATATCGACGCGCTACCGGACGATCCCACGCACCCGCTGATCGCCACGACACCCGCGGAATGGCGGATCGAAGCCTGGGGCACCATTACCCGAGAAGTGGCTGAAGGCGAGACGACGCATATACATCCGGACGCTTGGTTGAGCGGGGTCTACTATCCTCGGCTTCCTCAGAACGTCTTGGCTGACGATGAAGCCACGGGCGGTTATCTCGAAATCGGCAGAACGCCAAACCATATCAAGCAAACCGTTGAAGGACCGATCCGCATCGTCAAGCCCGAACCCGGGTTATTGGTCCTGTTTCCCTCTTACGTCTATCACCGCGTGTTACCGTTCGACGCGGACGAGAGACGAATGAGCGTCGCCTTCGATGCCGTTCCGATTTCGTCCGGCACATAGACCGAATATCAGTTTCCGGCCAGATCCTTCGCCATCTCCGCGCCAGCGCCACCTGCGGCCCGCTCGGCCAGTAGATTGTCCAACCAGTCCGGATCCATCTCCGGTACCGAAGACAACAGAAGGTCCGTATAGGCGTGGTGCGGCGGCTGGAACATATCGTTCTTCGGTCCCGCTTCGACCACACCGCCTTGGAACATAACCACCACTTCGTCGGCGATCGCCCGCACGGTACCGATATCGTGCGTGATGAACATGTAGGACAGGTTCAGCTCTTCCTGTAGACGCTGCAGAAGCTTTAGAATTTCCTCCGCCACCAATTGGTCGAGTGCCGACGTGACCTCGTCGCAGATGATAAGTTGCGGTTCGGCTGCCAATGCGCGCGCAATGCAGATCCGTTGCTTTTGACCGCCGGACAACTCGCCGGGTAGCCGATCGATGAATGTGTCCGGATCCATTTCGATCATGGACAGCAGTTCGCGTACGCGTTCGTCCCGCTGCTTGCCTCGCAGGCCGAGATAGAAGGAAACGGGCCGGCCGATGATATCGCGCACTTTTTGCTTCGGGTTCAACGCCGTGTCCGGCATTTGGTAGATCATTTGCGCCTGGCGCAGTTGATCTTTGTTGCGTTGCCGGTAATCGGCCGGTAACGGCGTCCCATTGTACAGCACCTCGCCCTTCAAGGGCGGCAGCAACCCCGTGATGACCCTCGCCGTCGTGCTCTTGCCGCTACCGGATTCGCCAACAACGGCGACGGTTCGTTGCCGATAAATGGAGAATCCGACGTCGCGCAGGACCACATGGTCGCCATATGCCGCCGTGACATCTCGGATTTCCAATATCGGCGTTTCTCCCTCCGGGCGATCCGCCTGATCTTTCTTGAATGTTCGAACCGATAGCAGATCCCTGGTGTATTCCTGCTTCGGGGCATCCAACATTTGCCGCGTATTGCCCTCTTCGATCAAATCGCCGTATCGCAGCACCATGATCCGGTCGGCCATCTGCGCGACAACCGCCAGGTCGTGGGTGATGTAAATCGCCGCCGTATTATATTGCTCGACCACTTCCCGGATCGCCGCCAGCACCTCGATCTGCGTCGTCACATCGAGGGCCGTCGTCGGTTCGTCGAAAATAATCAAGTCCGGCTTGCAGGACATGGCCATGGCAGTCATTGCCCGCTGCAACTGACCGCCCGAGACCTGATGAGGATAGCGGTAACCGATCCCATCCGGGTCCGGTAGTTGCAATTGGGCGAATAATGTCTTGGCCTCGGCTTCGCTTTGCGCCTTCGCCTGAATGCCATGCTGGACCGGCGCTTCGGTGAATTGGTCGATCAACTTATGTGCAGGATTGAAAGCCGCGGCCGCGCTTTGCGCGACATAGGCGATGCGGGCACCCCAAAGGGCACGCTTTTCCGCCTCGCCGGCCGTGGTCAATTCGACACCGTCAAACTTTATCGAGCCGCCGTTGATCCGACAGCCGCCACGGACGTAGCCCATGGCCGCAAGACCGAATGTCGATTTTCCGGCACCGGATTCGCCGATCAAGCCGAGGACCTCGCCTCGTTTCAGCTGCAGATCCAGGCCCTTGACGATGTCGATCCAACCGCCGTCGGTGAAGCCTTGGATAACGACACCGCACATGTCCACAAGGACGTCGTTCCCGGTCTCATTGCTCATCGCGAATACCACTCGTTTTATGCAGGAACCAGTCGACCACGAAATTGACGCCCACGGTCAGAAGGGCGATCGCGCCGGCCGGCAATAGCGGCGTGATGTCGCCATAGGTGATCAAGGTCGCGTTGTCGCGCACCATACTGCCCCAATCCGCGGTCGGTGGCTGGATACCCAGGCCGAGGAAGCTGAGGGCGGAGATGAACAGAAACACGAAGCAGAAGCGCAGACCGAATTCGGCCACCAGGGGCGGCATGGCGTTCGGGAGAACCTCGCTTCTGACGATCCACCACAACCCTTCGCCGCGCAGCCGCGCCGCTTCAACAAAATCCATCACTACGATGTTCTGCGCCACACCGCGGGCAAGCCGGAACACGCGGGTGGAATCCAAGACCGCGATGACAAGGATCAGCGATTGCCAGGTGGTCCCGACGATGGTCAAAATCATCAAGGCAAAAACCAGCGTTGGCACGGCCATCAAAATGTCCACGATTCGGCTGAGAATCTGATCGATCCAGCCCCCCAAAGAAGCCGCCACCAAGCCAGCAATTCCGCCAAGAAAAAACGCGAGTAGCGCCGTGGCAAAGGCAATACCGATGGTATTGCGGGCCCCGTAGATCATGCGTGTCAGCATGTCGCGGCCGAGATTATCCGTGCCGAACAGAAACTGCCCGCCCCATTCCTCGAACTCGGCGCCGACGATTTGAGTTTCGCCATAGGGCGCAATCAAAGGCGCGAATACGGCGACGAACACATAAAAAAGGATTACCGCCAGACCAAAATAGGCGCTAACCGGCGCGCCGCAAAAAAGTTTTTTGAACCCGTCCATTGCTCGCCCCTATCGCGGATGCATCAAACGGGGGTTACTGACGATAGACAGTATGTCCGCGGTCAAGTTCAGCAGAATATAGGTCATCGCGAAAATCAAACTGCAGGCTTGCACGACCGGTAAATCCCGCTTCGACACCGAATCGACCAACAACTGTCCCAAGCCCGGATAGACAAACACCACTTCGACGACGACCACGCCGACGACTAGGTAAGCCAAGTTCAGGACCACCACATTGATGATGGGCGACAATGCATTGGGGAGAGCGTGCTTGACGATAATGCGCCCCGGCTTGATGCCTTTCAATTGCGCCATTTCAATGAAGGGGCTGGCCAACAGATTGATGATCGACGCACGTGTCATGCGCATCATATGTGCGACAACAACAAGGGTCAGGCCGATGGCCGGCATCAGGGTACGATACACCCGTTCCCAAAAATCGAGATCCGGCGCGATATTGGAGATCGCCGGAAAGACCTGCATTTTCACGGCAAAAAACAGAATCAAGATGTAGGAGACGAAGAATTCGGGTGTCGAAATCGACGTCAGCGTAATCACGTTGATCGTCCGGTCGAACCAGCTATTGCGATACAGCGCGGCCAGGACGCCGAGGAAGAGGGCGATCGGTACGGAGATAATCGCGGCCACAGCGGCCAGAAACAGCGTGTTGCCAAGCCGCACGGCCAAGAGTTCGGATATCTCTCGTTTGTTGGCAAGCGAACGTCCGAAATCCCCCTGCAGCATACCGCCAAGCCATTCGATGTACCGCGTATGCGGTGGCCGATCCAGGCCCAGCTCTTCACGAAAGGCTTTGACGGTTTCAGGCGTCGCCGACCGACCGAGGATTTCCTCAGCCAAATCGCCAGGCAGCAGTTCCACGCCCAGAAAGATGATCAATGAAACAATGAAAAGCGTCAGCAGCCCCAAGCCGAGGCGCTGTAAAATCATTTTGACTAAAGAGTTCATAAATTAGCGGTTCGCGCGCCGGTTTCGGCGGCCCCTCCCTCGGTTGAATAAGCAATCGAAAACCGGGCGGCGCCGGCCCTACCGGCACCGCCCGATCGTCCAACCTAAGCGAACCACCAACGCTCCATATACTTGCCGCCGTCCAGATCCCATGTCGGCGAAAGATTCTCGCCATGCATCAGGTTCTTGCCGCGGGCCCAGACATAATTGGCGAACATCGGAATAACCACGCCGCCTTCGTTATGCAGGATGGTCTGCAACTCCGCATACATTTCGCGGCGCTTGGCGCTGTCCAGTTCGGCACGAGCTTCCACCAGCACCTTGTCGAACTTGTCGTGCTTCCAGAACGTGTCGTTCCACGGCGCGCCGCCGGCATAGGCGGTGGAGAGCATCCAGTCTTCGGTCGGCCGACCGTTCCAATAAACGGCGGACCAAGGTTTCTTCATCCAGACATTGGACCAGTAACCGTCATTCGGCTCCCGGATCACCTTGAGCTCGATACCCGCTTTCTCCGCCGCCGCGCTGTACAGCACCGCCGCATCCACGGCGCCTGGATAAGCCGCGTCGGCCGCACTTAACTCGACCTGCAATTTGTCGAGGCCGGCTTGTTTGACATGCCACTTCGCCTTTTCGGGATCGTAGGGCCGCTGCGCCAACTCCTTGTGGAAATACGGATTGGCCGGAGAGATCGGATGGTCGTTGCCGAGCGCGCCGTGACCGCGCAACACTTTCTGCAGGATCTCTTCCCGATTGATCCCCAACTTCAACGCCATGCGGACATGATTGTTGCTGTACGGATCCTTCCGGGTATCCATCGCGAAAGTGTAGTGTTTGGTGCCCGTGACTTCGTCGATCACCACATTCTTGTTGCGCTTGAGCAAATGCACGGTCTTCAAATCGCAACGGTCCATCACATCGATGTCGCCGCTGGTCAAGGCGTTGGTGCGCGCCGTGACGTCGATGATCGAGATGATTTCGACCTCGTCGAAATAGGCGCTGTCCGGTTGATAGAAATTGGCGAACCGTTTGAAGGAGGCACGCACGCCCGGCTCGATTTTCTCGAGCTTGTAACCGCCGGTACCGTTCGGTTTCTCCCAATTGATTTTGCCTTCGCCATCGGACGCGCCGATCGCCAGGTGGTAGTCGCTGAGGATCCACGGCAAGTCGGCGTTACCGGACTCGAGCGTGATCACAACGTTGTTTTTACCGTCGGCCTTAATATCCTTCATCGCCTTCAAAAGCGGCTTCGCGGCTGACTTACTTTTCTCGCCGCGATGATGATTGATGGAAGCGACGACATCGTCGGCATCCATCGTCTTGCCGTCGTGGAATTCGACGCCTTGACGTAGCTTTACATTCCAGACGCTGGCATCGTCAGAGGCCGACCAGCTTTCGGCCAGTTCCGGCTTGATCTGGCCTTTGTCATCGGTCACGGCCAGATTGTGATACACCGACGACTTGAACGCGCCCATGAAGCCGTTTTCGTAAGTCGCTGGATCCAGAGAATCCGTCGTTGAGCCGTGGCCTAAACCGGCCCGTAATTTTCCGCCTTTCTTCGGTGCGGCCATCGCGCCCGAGCTCGACAACGGGCCAGCCGCGAGCATCGCGCCTACGGCGACGCCGCCGGCCAGCACGTCGCGCCGGGTCAAGTCTTTGGTTTTGATTCTTGCCATTGTGAATCCTCCTAAATCGAGAAAATTGTTGCGATAGAACCACCGGCGACTTAGCGCCACGGCTCTGTCTCCCCTTTTTGGTTCTTTTAGATTTGTTGTTCACGCTATAAGTAGCCTTCAATGGTGTCGCTTCGCAAGGGCGATGACTTCGACATGATTGGATTCAGGTTGCAGACCGCCCATATCTTAACGGCAGCAATAATCTGGAGCGTATGATGGCGGTGTACGGCAATGTACTGGAGATGATCGGCGAAACGCCGATTTTGGAGTTGAAGCATCTCGACACTGGTTCCTGCCGCCTTTTCACCAAGTTGGAAAATCAAAATCCCGGCGGTTCGATCAAGGACCGTATCGGACTTTCGATGGTGGAAGCCGCCGAGCGGCAAGGGAAACTCAAACCGGGCGGGACCATCATCGAGGCGACCGCCGGCAATACCGGCCTTGGCCTCGCGCTTGTGGCATCTCAAAAAGGCTACAAGATGCTGGTTGTCGTTCCCGACAAAATGAGCCAGGAGAAGATCTTCCATCTCAAAGCGCTTGGCGCCAATGTCGTTATGACCCGATCGGATGTTGGCAAAGGCCATCCGGAGTATTATCAGGATGTCGCCGCGCGCCTGACAGCAGAGATCGACGGCGCATTCTGGGCAAATCAGTTCGAAAATCCCAATAATCCGTCGGCCCATGAGACCGGTACCGGCCCGGAAATCTGGCGCCAGATGGACGGCCAGGTCGATGCCGTGGTCGCCGGCGTCGGTTCCGGCGGGACCATCAGCGGGGTTGGACGATACCTTAAGTCCGTCAACGCAGACCTGGAAGTCGTTCTCGCCGATCCCGTCGGTTCGGTGTTGGCGGACAAGGTGGAGACCGGTGAACTCGGCGCCCTTGGATCCTGGCTTGTCGAAGGCATCGGCGAGGATTTCGTGCCCGATAATTGCGACTTGGATTTGGTCGATAAGGCCTACAAAGTCTCCGACAGCGAGGCCTTCGCGGCGGCCAGGGACTTGCTGCGGAAAGAAGGGATATTGGGCGGTTCTTCGACGGGTACATTGCTCGCCGCTGCGTTGAGATATTGCCAAGATCAATCGACACCAAAGAACGTCGTCACCTTTGTCTGTGACAGCGGCAATAAATACCTGTCGAAAATGTTCAACGACTACTGGATGATCGATCAGGGATTCATCGATTTGCCGAAGTTCGACGATCTCCGCGACTTAATTCGACGGCGGTCGGAAGACAATGCCGTGGTCGCCGCCGCGCCTGGCGATACTCTCATGGCCGCTTACGGGCGAATGCGTCTATATGATATCTCCCAACTGCCGGTGCTGGAGGGCGAACGCATCGTCGGTATTCTGGACGAATCCGATCTATTGCTGGCAGTAATGCATGGCGAGGATCAATTTGCCGCGCCGGTTCGAGATTTCATGACGGAAAAGCTGCAAGTGTTGGCACCGTCCGACAGCCTGGATGCGCTGATCGGCGTCTTACGCGCGGACCGCGTCGCCATCGTCGTCGACGGTGAGAAGTTTCTTGGCCTTGTGACAAAGATTGATTTTCTCAACCATCTACGCCAGCAAGTTGCCTGACAATCAAGGAACGGACAAAGAGCTCGATGACCGACCGAAGCAACCGCCGCGGCATATCGACCCGCGCTATCCATGCCGGCCAGTCGCCGGACCCAACTACCGGCGCGATCATGGTACCGATTTACGCGACGTCGACGTATGTCCAGGACAGTCCGGGCGTCCATAAAGGTTACGAATACTCTCGCAGTCAAAATCCGACGCGCATGGCGTTCGAGGCTTGCATGGCCGACCTGGAGAGCGGCAACCAGGGATATGCGTTTGCATCCGGGCTATCGACCGCCGGCACCATTCTCGAACTTCTCGACAGCGGCGACCACGTGATTTCCATGGATGATATGTATGGTGGGACATACAGACTTTTCGAAAATGTCCGCAAACGCAGCGCCGGCTTGGAATTCAGCTATGTCGACCTATCGAATGCCAGCCGCTTGGAGGATATGATCCGACCGGAAACTCGGATGATATGGGTGGAAAGCCCAACAAACCCTCTTCTTCGCCTCGTCGATTTCGAAGCCATCGCAAAGACCGCCAAATCGCGCGGGATCGTAACGGTCGCCGACAACACGTTCGCGTCGCCTTATATCCAGCGGCCGTTGGAATTGGGTTTCGACATCGTCATGCATTCGACAACGAAATATTTGAACGGTCACAGCGATATGGTCGGTGGCGTCGCCGTCGTCCGCGAAGGTGGGGAGCGCGCGGAGCAAATGGCCTATCTGCACAATGCCATCGGCTCCGTAGCCTCGCCGTTCGATAGTTTCCTGGCCATGCGGGGATTGAAAACCTTGCCGATCCGAATGCAGCGGCACAGCGAGAACGCCCTCGCCATTGCCGAATTCCTGTCGACGCATGAGAAAATCGAGAAGGTCTATTATCCGGGCCTAGCCAGCCACAGTCAGCATGCGTTGGCCAAACGGCAGATGGATGCATTCGGCGGCATGGTCACCGCCATCATCGCCGGCGGCTTGGAACCGGCCAGACGTTTCCTGGAACGGACCGAGCTTTTCGCTCTGGCCGAGAGCTTGGGCGGCGTCGAGAGCCTGATCGAGCATCCGGCAATCATGACTCATGCCTCGATCCCACCGGATATCCGCGCCAACCTCGGGATCGACGATGGGCTTGTCCGTCTGTCCGTCGGTATCGAAGATATCGAAGACTTGATCGCCGACTTGAAATACGCGCTGGCCTGATACCAAGGCTCGAAGATAGATACCTATTTGACCGGCTTTCCAGGTTCACCGGCTAGGCGCGGGTCGCGCCGTGGTCCGACGACCACAAGCGGCCGGCAACGACGTCCGGTGGTCCTGGAAAGCCGGTCAAATAGGTATCTATCTTCGAGCCTTGGTATAAGCCCCGTTCAGCCAAGGCGGCGGCGGCAAATTCGAATAGGCGTCGCGAAGCGCCTGGGACCAGCCTTCCGAAATTTCCGCGTAATAATCGTCGCCCGTATCGATCCGATGCTGCAGCGCGACCTTACAGCTGTCGCGCCGATAGACGAGCAAATCGAGCGGCAAGCCAACGGACATATTGCTGCGCAGGGTCGAATCCATGGAGATCAGCGCCACTTTGACCGCGTCCGTCAAGCCGGTCTCATGCCCGATCGCGCGATCGAGTATCGGCTTGCCGTATTTATGCTCGCCAATTTGGAAAAACGGCGTGTCGTGGGTCGCCTGAATGAAGTTACCGGCGCTGTAAATCTGAAAAAGCCGCATCGTGCGGCCCTCGATCTGGCCGGACAAAAGAATAGACACGTTGAAGCCGGCGTCCTGCTCTTGCATGGCTTCGGCGTCGGAACGCCAGACGGTGCGGACCGCCTCGCCGACCAGCCGTGCGGCCTGAAACATCGATGTCACGGTCCAAATCGTCTGCCCTTGGAATGCGCCGGCCTCTTCGTCGTCAAGCCCTTCCTCCAGCAGTGTCAGTACCGCCTGAGATACCGCCAGATTGCCGGCGGTTTGTAGCGCGATCACACGCTCGCCGGGCTTTTCGAAAACGTGCAATTTGCGGAAAACGGAAACGTTGTCGACGCCCGCATTGGTCCGGGTATCCGACAACAATACAAGGCCCTGGTCGAGATAAAGGCCGATACAATAGGTCACGGAAACTACTCCAAAAAAAACTCAAGCTTGGTTTTGCGCCTGGGATTGATCGGCGATGCGGACATTGACTTGCATCTCTTCCTCGCCGCCGCCGCGACGCACGCCCCGGATCGGCGCAGCCTGGCCATAGTCCAATCCCGCAGCGATCCGAACATAAGCGTCGTTCGGGCAAATTCGGTTGGCAACATCGAAACCGACCCAACCCAAACCGTTAACAAAAGCTTCGGCCCAGGCGTGGGCCGCCTCATAATCCTGAACTTCGTCGGGATTGGCGCATAGATAGCCACTGACATATCGGGCTGGAATACCCAAACGCCGCGCGCAGGCGAGAAAGACATGTGCGTGGTCCTGACAAACGCCGCGTCCTTGGGCGACTGCCTGCTCCGCGGTCGTTGCAGCGTCAGAGGCGCCGACTTCATAGTCGACCCGATCGCGGACACGATGCATAAGAGTATGAAGTTGGTCGAGATGGGCTTTCTCTTCGAACGGCTCGACCAAATCGCTCATATTTTCGGCGAAACCTGTCTGTTGCGTATCGCGTAGATAGTAGCCCAGCGGCAGGTCGCCGGTCCGAGCTTTGACGACGCCGGCTCGGTCCTCGCATTCCACTACCCCCTGCACCGTCAGTTCCAAGGCGTCATGGGGCCGATCAATGACCAGCAGATGATCGATATTGCCGAAGCCGTCCCGTCCGGCGCTCAACGTCGCCTCGCTGCCCGCGTCGATCATCCAGGACAGGACCTGTTGGCCGTCCCGGCTCTTCGGTGTCATGCGCAGGCTCTGGATCGAGTAGGCAATGGGTTGCTCGTACCGATAAATCGTCCGATGGGAAACCTCGATCAACACGTACCCGGCTCCTCAGTTCAAAATCAAATAATCGTTTGAAATCTGATTGGCGAGGCGATTGTTACTCGCGATAAAGCCGCTCAGAAACTCATGCAGACCATTGGCGAAAATCTCGTCTGAGTTAGAAAAACGCAGTTGGGAGTACAGCTTGCCGACCATCCGATGGCACTCCCGCGAACGGCCATGGGCCACCGCAATGGCGGAAAGATGCTCGTCGATCTCCTTTAGACAGGAAATCAAACTGCGCGGCATTTCCGGCCGAAGAATCATCATTTCGGCGATCCGCCAAGGTTTCGGATGTTCGCGGTAAAGCCAGTGATAGCTACCAAGTGCGGAGAAAGCCCGCAGGATCGTCGTCCATTGCAAGTAGTCGATGCCACCGCCCACTTCGGCACTATCGGGCAATAAAACGTGATATTTGACATCCAAAATCCGCGCCGTGTTGTCGGCACGTTCGATATGCGTGCCCAGGCGCGTGAAGTGATAGGATTCGTCCCGCAACATGGTGGCGGAAGTCGCGCCGCGGAACAAGGAGGACCGTTCACGCACCCAGTCGAGAAACGGACGAATTTGGCCGCGGGACCGGGAGAGATTCCAATGCTGCTCAAGCTCCAGCCACGTGCCGTTCAGGCTTTCCCACATATCCGTGGTGATTGCGTTGCGGACGGCCCTGCCATTGTCGCGCGCCAGTTTCAGGCAGGAAAAAATACTGGACGGGTTGTCCGTGTCCCGCGCGATGAAGTTAATGACATTGGAGGCCTCGACCGGCTGTCCCATCTCCGCGAACTGCGGTTCCGAACCGGATATCGTAAGGGCGGATTGCCACTCGCTGCTCTCGAAACTGTCATCGACGCTGGGCATCAAGGCGATCCGGTCGCTGACTTCGAGAAGTCGGGCTAGGTTTTCCGCCCGCTCCATATAGCGGGCAAGCCAATAAAGGTTGTCGGCGGTACGGGACAGCATGACTTAGCCAACCCCAGTTTCTTCAATGATCCAAGTATCCTTGGTTCCGCCGCCTTGCGAGGAGTTCACCACCAGCGATCCTTGGGGCAGCGCCACGCGCGTCAACCCGCCTTTCACGATGCGGATATCCTTTCCCTGCAAAACAAACGGACGCAGATCCACATGTCGCGGCGCGACGCCACTGTCGACGAAGGTGGGGCAAGTGCTGAGCGCCAGGGTCGGCTGAGCGATATATGCGTCCGGTTTGGCTGAGACGACGGCGCGGAACTTTTCGAGTTCGGACTTACTCGCCGACGGTCCGATCAACATGCCGTATCCGCCGGAACCGTGCACCTCCTTGACCACAAGTTCAGGTAAATGTTCCAGAACATAAGCAAGGTCGTCTGCCTCACCGCACCGCCAAGTCGGGACGTTGTTCAACACCGCCTCCTCGCCGAGATAAAAACGGATCATGTCAGGTACATAGGTGTAGACCGCCTTGTCATCCGCGACACCGACCCCGACGGCGTTGGCAACGGTCACGTTGCCGGCCCGATAGACATGCATGATGCCCGGTACGCCTAGAACGGAATCCGGATTGAACATCAACGGATCGAGAAAATCGTCGTCGATCCGCCGGTAAATAACATCGACCCGCATCGGCCCCTGCGTCGTCCGCATGTAAACATGATCGTCGCGAACAAACAGGTCCTGACCCTCGACCAGTTCGATACCCATCTTATCGGCAAGAAAGCTGTGTTCGTAGTAAGCGCTGTTGAATCGGCCCGGCGTCAACAGTGCGACCGTCGGCTCGCCCGGACAATTGGGCGGTGCGACATCGCATAAGGTTTCCAGCAAGGCGTCCGGGTAGCTGTCCACCGGCGCAATCTGATAGCGCGAAAACAGATCGGGAAAGAGCCGCATCATCACTTCCCGATTTTCCAACATATAAGACACGCCCGAGGGTGTCCGCACATTGTCCTCCAATACGTAAAACTCGTCCGACGACACACGCACCAGGTCGATACCGCTGATATGGTTGTAAACACCGCCGGGCACCTGCAGACCATGCATGCCGGCGAGATAAGCGTCGTTGCCATGAATGAGTGCGGCAGGAACTATCCCCGCCTTGACGATGTCCTGCGGACCGTAAATATCCTGAAGAAACGCATTCAGTGCCGAAGCTCGCTGCCTCAAGCCGCGATCGACGAATTCCCACTCCGTCGCGGTCAAGACCCGAGGAACGATGTCGAAGGGGATCAGGCGCTCCGGATCGCCGCCCTCGCCATATACCGCGAAGGTTATCCCGGTGCGACGGAACAGGATTTCGGCCTCTTTTCGCTTGGCGTCGAAATGGTCGGACGGTGTCCATTTCAACCAATCGGCAAGCCCCGCATAGGCCGGCCTGGATCCACCGCTATCCGTTTTCATTTCGTCGAAGGTCACCGCCATTCCCGTATTTCCGTCTTATCTCCGCCGCCCCCCTGTTTGCTAACATTTGAGCCGCCGGTGGCGCCAGTCCGATTTCGACTCCGACGGGTCTTGACCGATGGGTAATGGGATGGTCATGTCCGGCAAACTAATCGAAGGAACAAGCATGTCTGGAATACTTCTCGTGACCGGTGGAAGCCGAGGGATCGGCGCCGCCTGCGCGCGGCTGGCCGGTCGCCGCGGCTATGACATCTGCGTAAACTACACCAGCAATGAGGAGCAGGCGGAGGCGGTTGCCGCCGATATCCGCGCGGCTGGGCAGCGGGCCATAACCGTCAAAGCCGACGTTGCCAGGGAAACGGAGATCGTCCGTCTTTTCGAAACGATGGACCGCGAGCTCGGCACGCTGACCGCACTTGTGAACAACGCCGGGATTGTCGGCCCCAACGGACCGATCAGCAAGCTTAACGAAGAATGGTTGACCCGACTGTTTTCGATCAATATCACCGGCATGCTGCTCTGCGCTCGCGAAGCCGTGGCACGGATGTCGACGGAACAAGGCGGCAGCGGCGGCGCCATCGTCAATATGAGCTCCGCCGCCACACGGCTTGGCGGCGGCGGACAGTTTATCGACTACGCGGCATCCAAAGGGGCGATCGACGTCTTCAATCACGGCCTGGCGCAGGAGGTTGCCGGGCAGGGAATACGGGTCAATGCCATTCGGCCGGGGCTGATCGATACGGAGATCCATGCCAGCATGGGCAATGCCAACCGGGTCCACGAACTAGGACCAAGCGTCCCCATGGGGCGGTCAGGATCGGCGGAAGAAGTCGCGGAAGCGGTAATCTGGTTGCTGTCCCCGGAAGCGGGATACGTCACCGATAGTATCATCGACGTCGCGGGTGGCCGCTAAATGAGTATGAGCGATCGGGATCTGGCGCAGGCTATTCGCGGATATGCCATGGCGGCGGGCAAGGTCATCATGGCGATCTACGAGACTGACTTCGAAGTCCGCGGCAAGGAAGATCAATCGCCGGTTACTGAAGCGGATGAAAAAGCCGAGGCTGTCATCGTCGCCGGCCTTAAGCAACTCACGCCGGACATACCCATTGTTGCGGAGGAAAGTGTCGCCGCGGGCGATGTCCCGGAAGTTAATGATCAATTTTGGTTGGTCGACCCCCTGGACGGCACGAAGGAATTCATCAGCCGCAATGGCGAATTCACAGTTAATATCGCATTGATCCGAAACGGCGCACCGGCACTCGGCGTCGTTTACGCTCCGGCTAAAGGCTGGCTGTTTACCGCCGCCGGGGCCGGCGACGTGACACTGGAGGAGGATGGACAAACGCCCCGGCCCGTTGCGACGCGGCGACCCGACGACGACGGTATGGTCGCCATGGTTAGCCGGTCCCACAAAAGCCCGGAGACCGACGAATTTCTGGCGCAACATCGCGTGAAGGCGACCAAGGACGCGGGGAGTAGCTTGAAATTTTGCGTTCTGGCCCGTGGCGATGCCGATCTCTATCCCCGTCTCGGCCGAACGATGGAATGGGACATCGCGGCGGGACATGCGGTGCTGGCTTGTGCCGGCGGCGATGTCACCGAGCTAAATGGTAAGCCTATGCGCTATGGCAAACCGGGCTTCGAAAATCCCCACTTCGTTGCCAAGGGTTGGCATGACTAGAAGGCTCGCCATTTTGCTGATGTTGTTTGCCACCCATACTGGCTGCGTCAAGGCGGGACCGGCGCGGGAGACTGCAAACGTTATCGACGCACAGCAGTTGGAACTGGCTGGCAAACGATGGCGACTACCGCACATCCACACACCGCGTCCGGGCGATGTCTGCGCGTTCAAGGATCGGCAAATCGATTGCGGTTTGATCGCCAAAACCGCGCTGCAGGATTTGACGGCCGGCGCGGTCGTGGTCTGCGACACAAGCGACGGCCTCTGCCGTGCCGGCGGCTATGATCTTAGCGAAGGCATGATCTATACCGGCTGGGCGCGGGCCGCCAAAGATGCGCCAGCTAAATACAAAAAGTTGGAGAAGGACGCGAAAGCGCGCCGGCGCGGCCTCTGGCAAGGCGCTTTCCCAGCTTCGGTGAACGACAAGGTCGACTGACGATGACCGAGTGGTACAAAGAGGAATACACTAAGCACTGGGCACAAACCTTCGAAGTCGACCGGTGGATATATCGCGGACAGACCGCATTTCAGAAAGTCGAAATCTTCGAAAACGAAATGGTCGGGCGCGTCCTTGTTTTGGACGGCATAATTCAAAGCGCGGAAGTCGACGAGTTTGTCTATCACGAGATGCTCGCCCATGTTCCGATTCTCGCACATGGCGCTGTGAGGAAGGTTCTCATCATCGGCGGCGGCGACGGCAGCATGCTGCGGCATGCGCTGATGCACCCGGATATCGAAGTTACAATGGTCGACATTGATCCAGAGGTGGTGGCCCTCTGCCGCGAACATCTCCCGAACCACAATGCCGGCGCATTCGACCATCCTCGCGGCCGATATATTGCCGGCGACGGCTGCGCCTTCGTCCGCGACACCGAAGACCGCTTCGACGTCATCATCATTGATTCTACAGACCCTCTCGGCGGGCCGGGCGATATCTTGTTTAGCGAAGGATTCTATCGCGATTGTAAGGGCTGCATGACCGAAGGCGGCATTCTGACGATGCAATCGGGTGTCCCGGCCTTCGAGAAACCACGTATTCGGACCTTAAAACGGAATCTTGGCGGCGTGTTCGACGATTTCACCGTCTATTTGGCGCCGGTGCCCACCTATTATGGCGGCTTTATGGCTTTCGGCTGGGGCAGCGATCAGGCGGCGCATCGTCAAGTCGAGGAAGCTGACTTGCGCCGACGTCTGGAAGCGGCGAATATCGACTGCAGTTACTACACGCCGACAATTCATAAAGCGAGCTTCGCCCATCCGAAGTTCCTGGAAGATTTATTGACCAATTAGAGGGCATTATGGCGGAAGCTCGAAATTTTCTGTTCATCATGTGCGATCAGCTGCGCTTCGACTATCTCAGTTGTTACGGCCATCCGCATCTCGAGACACCGCATATCGACGCCTTGGCGGCGCGCGGCGTTCTGTTCACTACCGCCTACTGCCAGTCGCCGGTATGCGGCGCGTCCCGCATGTCTGCCTATACCGGCCGATACATGGTCAGTCACGGCGCCACTTGGAACAATATTCCGTTGTCGGTCAGCGAACTGACCATGGGCGATTACATGCGGTCGAAAGGCGTCCGGACCGCCCTGGTCGGTAAAACCCATCATGTCGCCGACCGGGACGGTATGAAAAGATTGGCGCTGGATCCGCTGTCGGAATTGGGCGTTTTGATCGGCCAGTGCGGCTTCGAACCTTATGAGCGCGACGACGGATTGCATCCTGATGTCGCGGTCGACCCGAACCTCGCCTACAATCGGTACTTGAAAGAGCAAGGCTACGACGGCGACAACCCTTGGCACGAATTCGCCAACTCGGCGACCGGCGACAACGGCGAGCTGCTCAGCGGTTGGCACATGCGTTACGCACATTTACCGGCACGTGTGAAAGAAGAACATTCGGAAACAGCCTACATGACGGACCGGGCGATGGCGTTTATCCGCGAAGCCGACGAAACGCCTTGGTGTCTGCATCTAAGCTATATCAAACCCCATTGGCCCTATGTCGCGCCGTCGCCTTATCACAACATGTACGGCGATAATCAAATCCTGCCCGTGGTGAAATCTGAAGCGGAGCGCGAAAACCCGCACCCCGTCGTCGATGCGTTCATGCAGCATGAGGACAGCCGTAACTTCGCCGACGACGAGAAGCGCCGTCATGTGATCCCTGCCTATATGGGTCTCATCAAGCAGATCGACGACCATATTGGACGCCTGATGCGGTTTCTCGAGGAGGCGGGGCGGCTGGATGACACAATGATCGTCTTCACCAGCGATCACGGGGATTATCTGGGCGATCATTGGTTGGGCGAGAAGGATTTGTTCCACGAACCGTCGTCGCGCATCCCGCTCATTCTATATGATCCGGACCCGACCGCCGACGGCACACGCGGCCGGCACGACGATAGGTTTGTCGAACTCATCGACGTATTGCCGACTTTCACCGATTGTCTGGGGATCGAGGATCAGCAGCATCGATTGGAGGGCCGTTCCTTGCTGTCCTTAACGCGAGATGGTGGGGATGACGTGCCCTGGCGGGACGCCGCCTTCAGCGAGGCCGAGTACGCGATCCGCGGCGCCCGATTGACCCTGGATTTAGAACCCCATGAATGCCGGGCATTTATGGTCCGAACGGCGGATTGGAAATACATCCACTACGAAACATACCGGCCGCAACTCTTCGATATGAAGAATGACCCGGAAGAGTTCCACGATCTGGGCGAAAGTCCAAGTCATGCCGCCATCCGCGCCGATCTGCACGAACGCCTGTTCCAATGGCTTCGCACCCGACCCATTCGCGGGACCATGAGCGAGACGGAAATCGCCAAACGTACCGGCAGCGAAAAAAAACGCGGCTTCTATATCGGCGTCTGGTAAGCGGATTAGATCGTCGCAACCGCTTCCTGCGCAATCTGACCGTCGACACGAAGCGCGCGAAGTGTCAACTTGCCGTCGCTCTCCGTGTTCCCGACAACTCTGAACGGATTGATGTCGAAGATTGGGGCCAATGCCCGATATCTGAAACTCTTCAACGTCGGTTGGTCGTGGAGACGCGCCAATTCGGACATATATGTCGCGATCAGCGGTCCCTGCACCAGCAATCCAGGATATTCCTCGACCTCGGTCGTGTAGGGTCGATCATAGTGAATGCGATGTCCGTTGAACGTCAGCGCGGAATACCGCATCAGCAGGACCGGATCCGGCGTAATCTCGCGCATCCAGGCGCCGGGCGGGACTGCAGGCCAATCGTCCAACGGCTCCGGGGCTGGATTGGGGGCACCCATCTCCCGATAGGCGTAACTCTGCGTTTCTTCAATGCAGTGGCGATCATTATCGTAGAAATCGAACCTGACGGTGACAAAAACCAACTGGCCCGACTTGCCGTGCTTCTCCTGTACGTCGACGACTTCAGATACCCGCCGCACCGTCGAACCAATCCGCAACGGCGTATGGAATTCTAACGTGCCATTGGCAAACATGCGTCGTGGAAGCGCTACCGGCGGCAGGAAGCCGCCACGCTTGGGATGGCCGTCCGGTCCGACTTCCCGCATCGGCGCACAGGGCGTGAAATAGCAGTAATGCCACATGGGTGGCAGTGGGTCGCCCACGTCAAATTCGGTATCGACATCGTCCAGCGTCGCCGCCATTTGCCGGCAGACACTCAATGTGACGACATCCTCGACCTCTTCCCGCGAGCCGATCCAATCCCGATAATCCACGTCCGCCATACTCAGTTCTCCTCTCCCACACCGGCGACCAGACCAGTGTCGTGGTATTTTCCAATGTCCGCGCCGCTGAGGCCGAGATGATCGGCCAGGATTTCGTCGGTATGTTCGCCGAGCAAGGGCGCCGGTCGAACATCTATCCGTTCGTAAGCGCCAAAGTCCATCGGCAAGCCCGGCATCATATAGCGCCCGACGCCTGGCTGCGCCACCTCCTGAAACACCGGATTTTCCGTCGAGAAACGCCAATCGGAGGCAAGCGCCTCATTGAAAGTCCGATACGGCCCCCAAAGCACACGGCCATCATCCAACAGTTTTGCCACGTCATCGAAGTGGCGGGCCGCCACCCAGGGCTCAAGCCATGAAGAGATCTCCCGCCGGGCCCGATAGCGATCGCCTTCTTTCGTCAGGTCGAGATCGCGTTCGGTTTCCAAGGCAGCGACCATTTCCTCCAACGCCGCCGTCTTGACCAAGGCGCGCCAATGGCCTGGGGTCAGTGCCGTAATCACCACATAACGCCCGTCCCGGGTTGCGAAGTCGCGTACGTATGAACCGTAGAGATCGTTGCCGCTGCGTTGACGTGCGGCGCCATTGATCTGCGCGTCGGCCACATAGCCCAGATTGGCGGCCGTCGCGAAGGCAACATCGGAGAGTGCGACCGACACGAACTGCCCCTCGCCCGTCCGTCCGCGGTGACGCTCGGCCGCCAGCAATCCATTGACCGCATACAGTCCGGTCGCCACATCCCAGGCCGGCAGCACATGATTGACCGGACCTTCCATGTCCGCGGGGCCGGTCACAAGCGGGAATCCGACGGCGCTGTTGACGGTATAGTCGATACCCGATCCACCGTCCCGATCCCCCTGTACATTGACCATGATCAGATCCTCGCGCCGCGCCTTCAAGGCGTCAAAGTCGAGCCAGCCGGCGGCGGGGAAATTGGTCAGAAAAATACCGTTGTCCGGGCCCGACTGCGTGATCAAAGCGACGGCGATTTCCCGCCCTTCCGGTCGTCGAATATCGATGGCGATCGACTTCTTGCCCTTGTTCAGGCTGGTCCAATACAGGCTAGTCCCGTCTTCCGTGATCGGCCAACGGCGGTAATCCAGACCGCCGCCGATCGGGTCGAAACGGATCACTTCCGCCCCCATTTGAGCCATGGTCATACCGGCGGACGGCGCCGCGACGAATGCAGATCCTTCGACGACTCGCAAACCATCTAAAATTCTATTCATTTTTTCACAAATCCAAGGTGACAAGAGACATATTGGCACGCCGGTCGGCAGCAAAGAGCTGCATCGCGCGAACTGGCAGGATGTGTCAATATTTGTCGATTCGATTCGCCGAAGCGAGGATCGCCGTAGTGAGTGAAAAGCGTGCCATTATTATCGGCGGCGGGCCCGCCGGCCTTACCGTTGCCTTGGAACTTTTACGCCGGACGGATATCAAGCCGATTGTATTTGAAGGCGATGACGATGTCGGTGGCATCGCCCGGACCCATGAATACAAGGGCAACCGCATCGATATCGGCGGCCATCGTTTTTTCTCCAAGTCCGATCGGGTGATGCAGTGGTGGGACGACATCCTGCCGCTTCAGGGTGCCTACAATGTCGAGGGCGTTGGCGCCGCCAACAAGATCGAGATCACCTATCAGAACAAGAAGCGTTGGCTGGACATGCCCGCCGACGGACCCAACCCGGACGTCGTCGACGACGTCATGCTGGTGCGCGCGCGGACATCCCGAATTCTCTTTCGCGGCAAGATGTTCGACTACCCGATCTCGCTAAGCCTTGGGACGCTGGCAAAGCTAGGCCCCATCGCGACGATGAAAATCGGTTTCAGTTACATCTACGCCAACATGTTTCAGATCAAGCCCGAAGTAAGTCTGCGCGACTTCTTCATCAACCGCTTCGGTCGTGAGCTGTATCTGACCTTCTTCAAGGACTATACGGAAAAGGTTTGGGGCGTGCCTTGCGAAGAGATCTCAGCCGAATGGGGCGCGCAGCGGATTAAGGGTCTGTCGCTGCTCGGCGCGATTGTCCATGCCGTAAAAAGCATCTTTAAAGCGACGAGTTCTATTGCACAGAAAGATACGGAAACCAGTTTGATCGAACAGTTTCTTTATCCCAAATTCGGGCCTGGCCATATGTGGCGCAAAGTGGTCGAATTAATCGAGGAAGCCGGCGGCGAAGTGCGGATGAACCACAAGGTCACCGGACTGTCGCACACCGACGGCCGCGTGAGTTCCGCCACAATCGTCGGTCCGGATGGCAACGAAAGTCAGGAAACCGGCGACTATTTTTTCTCGACGACGGATATGCGGGCTTTGCTAGCCGGTCTGTCTCCAACAGCTCCGTCTGAGATTCGCGAGATATCGGATAACTTGATCTATCGGGATTTTATCACCGTTGGAATTCTGACCAAGCGGTTGCTGCTTGGCGGCGGTGCGACCGGTGCCGATGTGGCCGAAAAAGTCCCGGACAACTGGATCTATATTCAAGAACCCGACGTGAAGCTGGGCCGTCTCCAGATTTTCAATAATTGGAGCCCCTATCTGGTCGCGGATAGAGAGAACGTGTGGCTAGGGCTGGAATACTTTTGTGACGAAGGCGATGAGCTTTGGTCCATGGACGATGCCGCATTCGCGGAATTCGCCAAGCGGGAATTGGAACAGATCAATATTTCCAAAGTCGACGACATCGTCGATCATGTGGTGATCCGCGTGCCCAAGACTTACCCAGCCTATTTCGGCGCTTACGATCATTTCGACCGGGTTCGCGACTATATCGACGATTTCGAAAACCTATATCTAATCGGACGCAACGGCATGCACCGCTACAACAATCAGGATCACTCCATGCTTACCGCCATGGTCGCCGTCGACAATATTGCCGCCGGTATCGCCGACAAAGACAACATCTGGTCCGTCAATACCGAATCCGAATATCACGAGGAAAAGTAGCCGGACGCCTGGTAACGTCAGGGCCCAGAGCCAATGTCTCAATTTCTACGCACAGCCCTGTTTCCAATCTTTTTGATACTTCTGGCTCATTTTCTGACGCAGGTCCGCACAGACTGGCCTGTCGCGGATGGAATGTTGGTTGGAACGGATTCGTACACCCGCATGACCCGGGTCATCGAACTCACCGATGGGGAAGGTTGGTACGACCGGACTATTGCGCGTAGCAATGCGCCCCACGGCGACGAACTACATTGGACGCGTCCCTTGGATGTACTGATCGTGGTCGGCGCCATACCATTTGCGGCGGTGTTGGAGTGGCGGGACGCGCTTTTTTATTCGGGCGCGTTCGTCAGCCCAATCCTTCACTTGGCCACGCTCTTCGTCTTGCTTTGGGCTTGCGCCCCGGTGTTTCCCGCCTACGGCCGCGTCTATGTCGGCATCATCTTCGCTGCTCAGTTTTTCGTGTCGCATCAGTTCGCACTCGGTCGACCCGATCACCATGGTCTGCTGGCTCTGTTATTGACCGGCATGACCGGATGCATGCTGCGATTGCTGAAGCCTGGCGCGCCCCTACGGTTAAGCGTTGCCGCTGCTGTCATGGGCGGTGTCGGCATATGGGTCGGGGTGGAAGGCCTGTTCGCCGCCGGCCTCGTGATGGCCATGCTCTGGCTAGCCTGGATATGGCGGGGCGAAGCGTTCGTACGGCATGGCTGCTGTTATGCGGCGACTTTGGTATTGACGGTCGGTGTGGCGTTGATTCTTGAATATCCACCGTCGCAATGGCCTGTGCCGCGATACGACAGCATTTCGCTCGTCCATTTCTATCTGCTAGCGCTCACCGCCGTATTCTGGTTTCTCGTCATGGCGTTGCCGAAAACGTCCACGCGGCAAGATCGCATATTGATCACGATCGCCTTCGCTGTCGCATACATGACATTGTTCTGGCTCGCATTTCCTAAGTTCTTCGCCGGACCTCTTGTCGATATGAATGAGCGGGTCTATCGGGAATGGTTCCTGAACAACCAAGAAATCCAGGGGCTAGTTAATTACCTTCGTGTCGGCCAGGCGACGCATATCGTCATTCTACACTTCGGCACGGCGATCATTGGCGGCCTCTACCTAATCCATATCATACGCACCAGCCGCGATGAGGAACGCTGGCGTTGGGTCTTTTTGACCCTCGGTTTCGCACTTTGTTTCGCGTTGAGCTTGGGCCAAATCAGATGGACAGGGCATTTACAGCTGTTCGCCGTATATCCGGTTGTCGGATTGATATTGAGTTTGTTAGACGCCGTGACACGACGGACAACCGGTATATGGACCCCTGTGGCACGTGCTTTCACGGTCTTAGCGGTCACGATCGGTCCGCCTCTCCTGGGTATGCTGTTCCTTGCCGACGGTCCTACCGCCAACGGAAAACCCGGCACCGGCGGGGCGCAGGTTGCCCAATGCCGATCCAAAGACCTCGCCGGATTTTTGAATGAAAACTTCCAGGATGGCCCGGCTCTGACCGTAATGACCTACAATGGATTCGGCCCCGAACTCATTTACCGCACGCGACATAAGGTTGTGACGACGCCCTATCACCGAAATGCGGCCGGCATTCTCGACGGTTTCGATTTCATGCGTGGTAACGACCTTGCGGCGGTGCGAAGGATCGCCGCGCGGAGATCCATCGATTTGGTAGCAATCTGTCCTGGTCATGGCGAGGCTGGAATCTACCAAAGACCGCAGGACGGTGACTCTTTTCACAAGAACCTAGCTGACGGACAGATTCCAAATTGGCTCGAACGAGTAGATACGTCAGGGAGCCAAGCCCGCGCTTTCCAGCTTTTCCGCGTCCTTCGCCAATGACCGGCGAAGGGCCACGCCCATTCGTTCAGTTCGCCGTTCCGGCACTGCTTCTGCTCGCATTGCACGGGGTCAATGCCGGATTCGGCGGCTTCCTTGAAGATGGACGAAAACTGATCGGCCCAGACGCCTATATGCGCATGGTTCGGGCGGAGGAGTTGTTCTACGGGGCGCCTTGGTGGGATTCCTACTCGCCACGGTCCGACGAGACGTTGCATTGGAGCCGTGCGCTGGACAGCGTCATATTGCTGCTGACACAACTTTTTCGTCTCTTTCTATCTGACCGCCAGGCTTTGTATTTCGCCGGCCTGTTCGTCAGTCCGATTTTACATCTTGGTGTTCTGGCCGCTCTGCTTTGGGCGGTAGCGCCGATCTTGAACAAAGCCGCCCGTATGGTGGTCGGGATCGTGTTTGCGTTCCAACTTACCATCGCCACTTATTTAGCCGTCGGACGGCCAGACCATCATGGCCTCATCTTACTGTTTTGGTGCCTTTGCCTCGGCAGCCTATTCCGCCTGCTCCGCCCCGCAAGCGGTCGATGGGTGGCCGTCGACGCCGGTCTGTTCGCGTCGCTGGCTCTTTGGGTGAGTATCGAGGGTTTATTCGCCGTCGCGCTCCTATACGGAGCTTTGGGCTTGGCATGGCTGCTATCGGATGAGGACAATACGGACAGAATTGCGATTTTCGGTGTCGTTTTGGCAATCTGTGCCGGGATCGCCATCGCGCTGGAGCATGCGCCAACAAATTGGTGGTTGGTGCAGTATGACAAGATCTCCATTGCCCAGCTTGCACCTCTCTGGTTTGCCGCCATGGGTTGGGTGCTGATCGCGTTTCTTGGGCGACCCAATGGATTCGCGGCAAAGCTCTTTTTGGTCTCAATCGGCATAAGCGTCGTCTTTGCGCTGAGCTACTATTTCTATCCGAAACTTTTGTCCGGACCGTTGGCCGACGTACATCCCAGAGTCGTCAACGAATGGTTGGCAAACAATGCCGAGGTCGGCGCCCTAATCAACTGGCGTAATACCGACACGATCAGCCCGGTCGCGGTGACTTATGCTCTGCAGTTGGTTGTCGCCCTGCCCGTTGCCTTAACCATGGCGTTAAGATCGACAATCGAAAATCGTGCTTGTTGGTGGACCGTTACCATTTTGATCGCGGCCGTCGCGGTTCTGACGCTGCAGGAAAAACGATGGGGTACTTATCTGCAACTCCTCACCTGCATACCTTTCGGCTTTGCCTTATACAGCTGCCTCGGATTTGCGGGCAGATGGTCGTTACCGCTTCGCGTCCCCGCCCGTATTCTCACGATGATCGCGTTTTTATTTTGTCCCATGCTTATCGGCCTAGCATTCCATGTCAAACCAGAGCAAACGGCGAGTTCGGGGCATTGCGACATGCGGACCTTAGCCGTCCAATTACACGACTTCGACAAGCCGCAGACTATTCTAGCGTCGAACTTTCGCGGCCCGGAACTGCTTTACCGCACCCAACATTCAGTGGTGGCAACGCCTTATCATCGCAATGCCGCCGGAATTTTGGCTGTGTTCGATGTGATGCGGGCAACCGACATGACGCATGCGCGTGCGATTTTGGTCAAGCAGGGTGTTGACCTAATACTGATTTGCCCTTTGGACGGCGAAAACAAGACCTATCGCGGAGACAAGGGGCGCACATTTTTTGACAGGCTAGAAAAAGGCGCGCTGCCGGCCTGGCTCAAGGAATGGCCGCTCAACCTTGATGAGGACAGTAAATTCCGGCTTTTCCAAGTCCGCCCATCGACATAGTCTGCCGGTAATTTCATGGCGGAGAAGATTCTATGACAGACATAAACACAATCGGGTTTATCGGCTTGGGCGTAATGGGGGAACCCATGTGCGGGCATCTCGCACGCAAAAGCGGCCGACCCGTCTTAGGCGCGGATCTCAATCCGGCGCCGCTGGCACGCCTCGCGGAAGACGGACTGGAAGCCAGCGACGTCGAAACCATCGCCCGTTCCGCCGACATCGTCTTCCTATCCCTTCCCGACGGCGGAGCGCTCGAGCAAGTTTGCCGCGGTGAGGACGGCCTGCTCACTCATATGAGAAGCGGTACGACGGTGGTCGATACGACGACGGCGCCGGTCGACTTGACGCGAGAGCTCGCCGCCGAGTTCGAGGCCAAGAACATCGATTACGCCGATGCGCCGATCGCCCGGACCAGGCAGGCCGCTCGCGACGGAAAACTCAGTGTGATGGTCGGCGCGAGATCCGACGTGTTCGAACGCATTCGTCCCTTAATCGCCCATTACGCCACCGACATCACGCATTGTGGCGAGATTGGCTGTGGGCAAGTCGTCAAGCTGATGAACAACATGGTACTGGTCGAAACCGTGAACGCATTGGCCGAAGCTCTAACCATCGCACGCCGCGCCGGTGTCGACAGCGAGACACTGTTCGAGACCCTAGCCAAAGGGTCGGCCGACAGCTTTGCCTTACGAAATCACGGTATGAAGGCGATGTTACCAGGCGTCTTTCCGAAACGCGCCTTTCCCGCCACCTATATGCGCAAAGATCTCGGTTACGCCCGCGACCTCGCCCGGCAGTACGGCATAGACACCAAAGGTGCCGACGCGGCTGACGCTTTGTTGCGACAAGCCATCGAAGCCGATGTCGGGGAAGGATATTTCCCCGTCTTGCTTTCGGTTATTGACAGCGAATTGAAGCCGGACCTGCCCGACGGCGATTAGGTTTGACCGCATCCCGCATCCATCGCACAATCCGGCCAAATCTACTCAACCGTTTTTGAAAGGGAGACGTGATTATGAAGGCAGCCGTATTGCGCGAGGTGGGTAAACCGCTGGAAATTGAAGATGTCGAGATTTCGAAGCCGGGGCCGCGCGAGGTCCTGATCCGCACGGCGGCTGTCGGCGTCTGCCACAGCGATCTGCATTTCATCGAGGGCAAGTATCCCTATCCGCTGCCATCTGTCCTTGGTCATGAATCGTCCGGCATCGTCGAACAAGTCGGCAGCGATGTCCGGGGCTTCGAACCTGGGGACCACGTCATCACCTGCCTGTCCGCTTTTTGCGGCCATTGCGAACATTGTCTGTCCGGGCATATGTCGCTTTGCGACAATCCGGAGACGAGCCGCGATCCGGAAGGCCCACCGCGTCTGCATAAAGGGGATGAGCGGATCAACCAGTTCATCAATCTTTCTTCTTTTGCCGAGCAAATGCTGATCCACGAACACGCCTTGGTGAAAGTCCGCAAAGACATGCCGCTGGTTCAGGCCGCGCTAATTGGTTGCGGCGTGACCACCGGTGTCGGCGCCGTCCACAACACGGCCAGAATCGAAGTCGGCAGCACGGTCGCCGTAATCGGCTGCGGCGGCGTTGGCTTGTCCTGCATCAATGGCGCCGCGATCGCCGGCGCCAGCCGCATCATCGCCGTCGACACCGTGGGATCCAAGCTCAATCTGGCGAAGGAATTCGGCGCGACGGACGTGGTCGATGCTTCCGACGGCAATGCCGCCAAGCAAGTGCTCGCCTTGACCAATGGCGGTGTCCATTATTCATTCGAAGCCATCGGTCTGGCGAAAACGGCGGAAGATGCCTTCAAGATGCTGAAACGCGGCGGTACCGCGACGATTATCGGCATGGTCCCCGTCGGCGAAATGATCCAAATTCATGGCGCCGCCCTGCTGCCGGAGCGCAAGATCCAAGGCTGCGCAATGGGCTCCAACCGCTTCCCGGTGGACATGCCGCGGTATGTCGACTTCTACCTGCAAGGCAAATTGAAACTCGACGAATTGGTGAGCCAGGAGATCGAACTGAGCCAAATCAATGACGCTTTCGAGGAGATGAAAAAAGGCGCTATCGCCCGCAGCGTCATTACCTTCAACTAACCGACTGAAGCGGCGTCAGCTCGCCATCCAACCGCCATCGACCATCAGATTCTCGCCGGTGATGTACGTTGCTTCATCGCTGGCGAGAAACAGGGCGGCGTTGGCGACGTCGTCGGGACGGCCGAGGCGCGGGTAAGGCGTGCGCGCGCGGGAGTAAGCCAGGATTTCCGGCGATGCCGCCGGACCGCCCTTCCCGGTCTCGATCTTGCCGGGCGCGACCGCGTTGCAGACAATGCCATCCTTCGCATAGTCGGCAGCAATTTGGCGGGTCATGTAAACGACACCGGCCTTGCCCACACCATAGGCCAGATCGTTCGGCGCGCGGACCATGCCATGTTGAGAGGACAAATTGACGATGCGGCCGCGCGTGTCGCCAACAAGCGGCTGGGTCAACATCTGCTGCACCGCCCGCTTGCAGCCGAAGAACACGCCCTTGATGTTGACGGCCATGACCCGATCCCATTCTTCCTCACTGGTCTCCAGCAGGGGTTTACCGACACCGATCGCGGCATTGTTGACCATGACGTCGAGCTTACCGAACCGCTCGACAGATTGCGTAACCAGTCGGTCCATTTGGCCCCAATCGGTTATGTCCGTCGGCAAATTCAGCGCACTGCCGCCGGCCTCTCGAATGACATCGATCGTGGGAAGACCGCCTTCGCGCGGCACCTCGCGGACATCTGCCAGTACGACATGCGCCCCTTCCCCGGCGAAACGTCGGGCGATGGCCCGCCCGATCCCAGAAGCCGCGCCGGTAACGATTGCAACTTTCCCCTTAAGGCGCATCTAGCGCTCCCTTGTCCGCGTGATAAGATTTGACCGATTGAACATAAAGGATTGGAGAACGAAAGCCATGAGCGATCTGCTGGAAACCGTCGACAATGGTGTCGCCACACTGACGATGAACCGTCCTGAGCGACGCAACGCCATGTCGGCGGAGATGATGACCGGCCTCGCCGAGGCCCTGCCGCGATTGGCCGAAGACCCGGATGTCGGTGTCATCATCTTGACCGGTGCCGGCCCAGCATTCTGCGCCGGTGGCGATGTCAAAGCGATGGCGGCCAGTACAGGCGAACAGACTTTGGAACAACGCGCAAGCCGTCTCCGCAAGGGTATGGAAGTTTCCCGCTGGCTCCACGAAATGCCGAAGCCGACGATCGCGATGATGCGCGGGGCGGCGGCCGGCGCCGGCCTGTCGATGGCGCTGGCCTGCGATATGCGGTTCGCCGCCGAAGGAACGAAAATCACCAGCGCCTTCATCAATGTCGGCTTTTCCGGCGATTATGGCGGCAGTTATTTTCTGACGAAATTGGTGGGCACGGCGAAGGCGCGGGAGCTCTATTTTTCAGGCGACATCATTTTGGCGGAGGAAGCCGAACGGATCGGCCTGATCAACCGCGTGTATGCGGACGACGAACTCGAGCAAGCCACCCAAACATTCGCACAGAAAATGGCCTCAGGCCCGCGGATCGCGCTCGGCTATATGAAGAAGAACATGAACGCGGCGGAAGTCGGCTCACTGGCGCAATGTTTCGACCTTGAAGCCATGCACCATTCGCGCTGCGGCATGACCGAAGATCACAAAGAGGCCACGAAAGCCTTTGTCGAAAAGAGAAAGCCGGTGTTCCACTCGCGGTGAAACACCGGCTTTCGTAACCAAAACCTACAAGTTCAAGTTCGTCCGACTAGGTCAGCGGAATGAGCTTGATTTCGACACGGCGGTTCTGCGCCTTGCCTTCACGCGTCTTGTTTGATGCGATCGGTTGCGTTTCGCCAAATCCCTTGGCCGCAACCCGCTCTTTCTGCACGCAGCCGCCGACCAAGAGGTAAGCGACCGATTCCGCGCGGCGGATCGACAGGTCCATATTGTGTTCGGCGGAGCCGTCCGAATCCGTGTGCCCCAGCACGTCGACATAGGTCTGCTGATACTTGGTCAGAACTTCGGCAATGTCTTCCACGATCGGATAGAAATCGGGCTTCACGTCGGCCTTGTTGACATCGAATGTCACGGTACTCGGCATGTTGAGGATCAGGCTGTCACCGTCCCGGGTCACCTTGACGTCGGTGTTCTTCAGGCTCGCCCTCAGATCTTCTTCCTGCTTGTCCATGTAAAGACCGACACCGCCGCCGGCCAAGGCACCGACACCGGCGCCGATCAGCGCGCCTTTACGACCGCCAATCACGGCGCCGCCCACGGCGCCGATCACCGCGCCGCTGATTGCGCCGATCGCTGTCCGGTTCGGCTCTTCCTTGACCACCGGCTTACAGGTTTGCGGATCGACCTCCGCAGTTTCAACCTTCCGCGTGCAACCGGCAACTAGAAGGGAAGACGCGCATACGACGATCGCGACTTGTTTAAAAATCGGCATAACAATCAGCCTCCATCAATACCTAAACAGTAACGCCCCGCCCGCAGTATCGATAATTTGCCGTGGCAAGGCCAGACAAAATTCGTTGCTCAAGGTTAACGGCTATGGTGAAATTTCCCGGATATGTCCAGCTTCAAGATTACGCAGATTTCCGACACCCATCTCAGCCGCCGCCGCCCCTATTTCGTTAAGAATTGGCAGGCGGCGGAACGGCATATCAACGAGACGAAGCCAGATCTCGTCATCCATACCGGAGACGTTTCGCTTGATGGCGCAGGCTTTTCCGACGATATGGCCTATAGTTTGGACTGTATGCAAAGCCTAGGGGTACCTTGGCTAATCCTGCCGGGCAATCACGATATGGGCGAGGCGCCATGCGGGTCCAGTCAAGCGGATGTGCAACCCGCCGATGACGCGCGCCGCCGCCTTTGGCTCGACACCTTTGGCCCAGATTATTGGAAAGAGGCGTTCCAGGGCTGGCGGTTGATCGGAATGAACACGCAATTGTTCGATACTGGGCTCGAGGAGGAAGAGAATCAGTGGCGCTTCCTCGACGACGCCTTGGCAGAAGGCAATGGGCAACGCACGTTGCTGTTCCTACACAAACCCTTTTATCTTCCAGGCTTTAAAGACGAAAATTCTCCGCGCCGATATCTTCAAGGCCGGGCGAGCAGACGATTATTCGAAAGCCTTGAAGACCAACCGATTCGTCTCATGGCGAGCGGTCACGTCCATCAAGCTTTGGATATGAAGCTTGGCGATATGGCCATCGTCTGGGCACCGACCACTGCCTTCGTTCTAAACGACGAACTACAACCGCCTGTCGGTGAAAAATTCTGCGGGATTGTCGAATATGTCATTTCCGGCGACGACATCGCCGTTGAATTCGTCACGCCCGAAGGCATGGAGACCCACGACATGCTCGACTATGCGGACATGTACAAAGAACTGAGAGCCGCCAGCAAGAAATAGGCGTTTGGTTTGTCTAGTTTAGGCCTGCCACAATTTTGCCTTATCCCCGTCTCGCTTTGGCCGCGACGACCATTTAGCGTCGAAAATACGGAAACAGAATAGGGGGAGGTCGCCATGATCCAACGGCTCCAATCGAATCTCGGCGAATTGCGTTACCGAGGCTTCATCGCGACGCGCGGCGATACGCGTTTGTTCGGACAGATGCTCGCCGGTTTGCTGGTGCTATGGATTTTTTTCGCGTTGGCACTCGCTCCGAAGACCATGCACTTGTCGCAAGGTGAAGAGCAGATCGAAGTCGGCGCACCCTTCACCGTCTTCGTCTCTTGCTCTCGCCATGAGGAAAAATCTCGGCCGCTCGATATTTAGGCCGATTTCTGCTTACCGGGATAGCTCACCTCCATGCCGCCCGCGGGGTCGTTCTGCGTCCCATAGGGCGGTATCGGATAGCGTAAGCCGACTTTCGACAGACCCACCATGCCTTCCATGCCGCGGACGAATTCCTTCGGCGGCATCGCCAGGAGCATCTCGTCATCCGCGACCCCGCCATAGCGCCGCTCGGCATAGCAGGGTATGGAAATCGACGTTTCCTTGGTCGCCAAGGCCCGCCCCCAGGAATCGGAGCACGCGCTTTCGCCGGTGATCGTCATGTCATAGCGCTTGTAACGCTTCCACTGCAGGCCATTGACGAACAGAATGGTCTGCGCCGGATTGGCGTAGAACAACACGATATCCGGCGGATCGAGCCGGCCGGTCCGAAGCGGCGACACGCAGACGCCGGAAAATTTCGGCTCGACCCTGGTCATATGGGTTTGATGCGCTTTTGAGGCGCGGCGATTTTCGAACCAAACGCCGTCCATATGTTTGCCGTTCAAGAAATCGGCGCTCGGTTTGTTGAGGCCGACAATGCCGCCGCAATTGCTGTTCATACGGGTGTTTTCGTGGACGATGCCCAACGTGAATCCGGCGGATCGCGCCTGGCCCACTAACTGGCACATGGTGAAATGGCAGCCGTCTCTGGGTGTGCGGATGCCGGGAACTTCCATCATCTTCTTGGCGTTCTTGAAGAGCTTCATACCGATCGGGATGGTTCGGATACGCAACATCTGGATCAATTGTTCCGAGAGCGCGGCGAGATTCTCCGCGCTGGTGTCATAGCCCGATTTTTTCTGGCTCATCGCCAATTCCTCCTTAAATGAAATATCGGCTATTATTCGCCCGCCGGGGGCCAATCCGCAATCCCGCCGGGACAACAAAGCGACAATCCGATACGTTGAGGCCATGGCACATACATCGATGAAGGAAACCGACGCCGAATTCACCGCGGCGCTCGTGAAAGCGGAAGAAGCCCGTTGGATCCCCTTGCGTCCGGAGCGCCCGGAAAAAGGCGAAGGCGGGCGGCTTTTCGTACTGAACTCCGAATACGAACCCGCCGGCGACCAGCCGCGGGCGATCGCCGAATTGACTCAAGGTATTCTCGACAGCGAACAAAATCAGGTTCTGCTCGGCGTTACCGGCTCCGGCAAGACTTTCACAATGGCCCATGTCATCCAAAACGTTCAGAAGCCGACTCTCATCCTGGCCCAGAACAAGACGCTGGCGGCCCAGTTGTATGGGGAGATGAAGGGCTTCTTCCCCAACAATGCGGTCGAGTATTTCGTCTCCTACTACGATTACTATCAGCCGGAAGCCTATGTACCGCGCACCGACACCTATATCGAGAAGGAAGCGAATATCAACGCCCAGATCGACCGGATGCGCCACTCGGCCACGCGGGCCCTTCTCGAGCGGGACGACGTCGTGATCGTCGCGTCCGTTTCCTGCATCTACGGTATCGGGGCGGTGGAAACTTATGCCCAGATGACCGTGACCCTGAAAAACGGCCAGCAGCTGGACCGCAACGGTCTGCTCAAGGACATGGTCGCGCTACAGTATCGGCGCAACGACAACTTTTTCGACCGCGGCACGTTCCGTGTTCGTGGCGACGTGGTCGAGTTGTGGCCGGCGCACCTGTCTGACCGGGCCTGGCGATTCGAGTTATTCGGCGACGAATTGGATTCGATCATCGAGTTTGACCCCCTTACGGGCCAAAAAACCGACGCCTACGACCAGGTCAAGATTTATCCCAACAGCCACTATGTGACACCGCGCCCAACCCTGCAGCAGGCGGCGAAAGGCATTAAGGCGGAGCTATCGGAACGGCTAACCCAATTGCGCGATCGCGGCTATCTGCTGGAGGCGGAACGTCTGGAACAGCGCACCATGCTCGACCTGGAAATGATGCAGGCCGCCGGCTCATGCCCCGGCATCGAAAACTACTCGCGCTATTTGACCGGCAGGCCACAGGGCCATCCGCCGCCGACGCTGCTCGAATATCTGCCGGAAGATTCGTTGATGATTATCGACGAGTGCCATGTCACGGTGCCGCAGATCGGCGGTATGTTCCGCGGCGACTTCCGACGCAAATGGACGCTATCCGAATTCGGCTTCCGCCTCCCCTCCTGCGTCGACAACAGGCCGTTGAAGTTCGAGGAATGGAATGCGATTCGACCGCAGACCATATACGTGTCAGCCACGCCCGGTTCATGGGAGCTGGAACAGACCGGCGGCGTGTTCACCGAACAGGTCATTCGCCCCACCGGACTGATCGACCCCGAATGCATTATCCGGCCGGTGGAGACCCAAGTCGACGACTTGATCGCCGAATGCCGGGACGTAGCCAAGGCCGGCGGCCGGGTGCTGGTCACGACCTTGACCAAGCGTATGGCGGAAGACCTAACAGAATATCTGCACGAGGCGGGTCTGCGCGTCCGCTATATGCATTCGGACATCGAAACCCTGGAACGAATTGAGATCATTCGCGATCTTCGTCTCGGCGTGTTCGATGTGTTGGTCGGAATCAATCTGCTGCGCGAGGGTCTCGATATTCCGGAGTGCATGTTGGTGGCTATCCTGGATGCGGACAAGGAAGGATATCTACGCTCCACGACGTCGCTGATCCAAACCATCGGCCGCGCGGCACGCAATGTCGACGGACGGGTCATTCTTTATGCCGACGTGATGACGCAAAGCCTCAACAATGCGATCGACGAAACAGCCCGCAGACGGGCTCGTCAACAGGCCTATAACGATGAACACGGAATCACGCCGGAATCCGTTCGTAAGAATATCGGAGATATCCTCGAATCCGTACATGAAGGCGATCACGTCACGGTCAAAACCGGCGACGAGGAACGCAAGCATTTGATCGGCCACAATTTGCAAGCCTACAAGGAAGACCTCGAGCAGCGCATGCGCGCGGCCGCGGCCGATTTGGAATTCGAGGAGGCGGCCCGATTACGCGACGAACTGCGACGGCTGGAGGATCTCGAATTGGAAGGCATGGACGGCAGCGTCGACGGGGACGATGGTCTATCGGTGGCCGGCCGGGCCGGACCGAAAAAACAGCGGCAGCGATATCGCCGCGACGGCGCCCCCGCCCCCCCGAAAGAACCGACAACCGCGATCACGCCCGAAATGTTGGAGAAGACAAAAAATACCCGTGGCCGATCCAAGTCTGGCCGGCCCGGCACTCGGGCATTGAAGTTCAAATCGCGCCGGTCCTAATCGCACAAAAACAGACAGTTTGCGGGATCGTTGTCGATTTCCTAGGGTGTTCGACCTTCCACTTGGCGTATTTCTTCATATATATCACTGAATATGTTGGATTTTGGGGCGATTGGCATGGGCGTTAGGCGACCAGCAGACGGGCAGTACGACTTATCATGATGTATCTAATGGTCGCCGTCGGATTGACGCTTCTCTTGGTTGGCGGCGACATACTGGTCCGTGGCGCGGTTACTCTGGCTGAAGTTTTGAAAGTGCCGCAATTGGTCATCGGCTTGACGGTGGTCGCATTCGGTACGTCGGCCCCGGAACTGGTCGTTAGCCTAAATGCGGCGTTCGCCGGCGCGCCGGAACTGGTGATCGGCAATGTGGTCGGCAGCAATGTAGCCAACGTTCTGCTCGTCCTTGGCGTGCCGGCCATCATCTTTCCTATCGCTTGTGAAACCGACGCGGTACGCCGCGACTGCATGGTGATGATTATTGTCAGCGCATTGTTTATCGCCTTGTGCTGGACCAAACAGATCACATGGCACTATGGCCTGGTGATGGTCGCTGTCTTGGTCAGCTACCTCTATTGGTCCTACGCGAACGCGCGGAAGAATCGTCAAGATAACCATGATGAAGTCGATCAACTCGGCGACTTCGACGGGATGGAGGGGCGGCCGCAGGACTGGCGGGTTTCGGTCGCCTTTGTCGTCGGCGGCTTGATCGGATTGGTGATCGGGTCAGAATTGCTTGTCGACGGCGCTGTCGATATTGCCCGCGGCTTCGGCGTCTCCGACGCGATTATCGGATTGACGCTGGTCGCCCTCGGCACCTCGCTACCGGAGTTGGCCACGTCCATGGTCGCCGCCATACGCCGGCATGGCGAAGTCGCTGTCGGCAATGTCGTAGGTTCGAACCTGTTCAACATATTGGCGATCATGGGAATCACCACCCTTTTCAAGCCGATCCCGATCCCCAACCATTTTCTGCAAATCGACCTTTGGGTGATGATGGCCGCGGCGTTGGCATTGGCCCCGTTCGCATTGCGTTGTCAGCCGATCGGCCGCCTTCCCGGATTGATATTTGCCCTCGCCTATGTGGTTTACATCATCTTCCTGTTCAAAGGGCACGGCGATCTGGCGTCTCAATTGAAGATTGCGTTCTGATATGCCATCGGAACGAAAAGGTTCGGCCCTCGTCACCGGCGCCGGCGTGCGGATCGGCCGGGCGATCGCAATCGACTTAGCGACCCATGGATATGACGTTGCGGTCCATTACAATACGTCATCCGAAGGCGCCGCCGACACGTCACGCGAGATTGAGAAGGCCGGGCGTCGGGCGCTCCCGCTACAAGCGGATCTCGCGGACGGAAAAGCTTGTCTGGACCTGGTGTCACGCGCGCGGGAAGGTATTGGCGACCTGAATGTGCTGGTCAACAACGCCTCCATTTTCCGTCGCGACGTGGTCGAGGATCTCACGATCGAGAGCTGGAACGAGAATTTAGATGTCAATCTAAGGGCGCCAATGCTGCTTATGCAGGCGTTCGCGCAGGCGCTGCCAGCGGATCGGAAAGGAAACATCGTCAACATTATCGATCAGAAAGTATGGCGGCTGACACCATTTTATCTTTCCTACACGGTGGCCAAGGCAGGTCTTTGGACCCTCACCCGAACAATGGCGCAAGCATTGGCGCCGAATGTGCGCGTCAATGCGATCGGGCCCGGACCTGTGATGGCGAATACAGAAATGACGGCAGCGGAATTCGAAGTCCGTTGGCAATCTATGCCTTTGGAGCGAGGCGCATCGCCAACAGACCTCTGTAACGGCATTCGATATTTATTGTCCGCAGACGCCATGACTGGACAAATGCTCGCCTTGGACGGCGGTCAGCATTTGATCTACAGCAGCAAGATTTCCGAATCAGAATAACCAATGTGTTGACCAATTCTGTCAGTCCTCAATACTTCATAAAAATTTAACAATACCTATAGACGGCGCTGGCTGACAGGTCCTTCGGTCGTTTGATTTGGGAACGCGAGGCTGAATTCTCTGTCAATAATTGCCTTGATTTGTCAAAAGTGAGGGTAAATATGCACAGGCCGATTCGCTTCAGGATTTTCTAATATCCGAACCTGTTTATCTTAACGATTTCACTGGCGAGAATTGAGAAAATCAAAAAAAGACGATAAAAATCAACTTCTTAGAAAAATGCCCAATATATAGGCAAAAACATCAGATCGACGAAATAAGCAGAATACTGCCCACATGCGCCGATTTCTCCCACAAACTTATCCACAGGAAGCGTGGATATCGTGATAAGGCGCCGTATTCTTTCATATTTTTGTGTGTTTGCCGCTTGCATCAGGTCCGGTGAAGCCGCAGATTCATGGCATGTCAAAAGCTCGCAGGCCCGATCACGCGCCAACCGATTTACCTGGCGATGCCGCCCCGTCTACCCGCGGGTTCGCCGAAAACCCGGCAGCCTACCAAGAACAGACCGGAGGCGACGAAGTAAAGGCGGAAAATTACGAACACGGTCGGGAGGTGATCCGCAGAGCCTTGAAGACCATGCCACGAGGACCGGGCGTCTATCGCATGATCAATTCCAAGGGCGATGCGCTCTACGTCGGCAAAGCCAAGAACCTGCGCAATCGGGTGCAAAACTACGTCAACGCGTCGGGTTTGACTTTTCGTACGATGCGGATGATCGCCTTGACCGCCGCAATGGAAGTTGTCAGCACCCATACGGAAGTCGAAGCGTTATTGCTTGAAAGCAATATGATCAAACGCCTGCGGCCGCGTTACAACGTGTTGCTGCGGGACGACAAGTCCTTCCCCTTCGTCCTGATCACGGGCGATCATGAATGGCCCCAAATAACGAAACATCGCGGGGCGAGAAGTCGGAAAGGTCGGTATTTCGGGCCGTTCGCCTCCGCCGGTGCGGTAAACCGTACGCTGAACGCCTTACAGAAGGCGTTTCCGATCCGCCCCTGTACAGACAGCGTCTTCTCGGCACGCACGCGGCCTTGTTTGCAGTACCAAATCCGTCGCTGTACGGCCCCCTGCGTCGGCCGAATTGACGCCGAGGATTATGCCAATCTGGTCGACGAAGTCACAGACTTTCTGTCCGGGCGTAGCCATCGGGTGCAGGAGGATTTGAAGCGTAAGATGACGGCGGCAAGCGAGGCATTGGAGTTCGAAACCGCGGCGCTGTACCGGGATCGGCTGAAGGCTTTAGCCCATATCCAGTCGCATCAGGGAATCAATGTCACACGGGTCGAAGACGCCGACATTATTGCGATCGCCCAAGAAGGTGGGCAAAGTTGCGTCCAGGTGTTTTTCTTCCGCGCCGGGCAGAATTGGGGCAACCGGGCCTACTTCCCGAGCCACGGCAAGGACCAAGGTCCAGAAGAAGTGTTGACGGCCTTCTTAGGGCAATTTTACGACGACAAACCGCCGCCACGCGAAATCCTGGTCAACGAGAAACCTCACGATGCCGACCTGATCGCCGACGCTCTTTCAACGAAGGCCGACCGACGCGTCCGCGTCCATCGTCCGCAGCGCGGGACATTGCGGGAACTCGTACAACAGGCGCACCACAATGCCCGAGAGGCGCTCGGACGTCGCCTGGCGGAGAGCGCGACCCAACGCCGCCTGCTGGACGAGATGACGGCGCTGCTCGAAATCGATGGCCAATTGGACCGAATAGAGGTTTACGACAACAGCCATATCCAGGGCACCAACGCCATCGGCGCTATGATTGTCGCCGGTCCGGACGGTTTCGTGAAAAACGGCTACCGCAAATTCAATATCAAAAGCAGTAAACTCACGCCCGGCGACGATTATGCCATGATGCGGGAGGTCCTGACCCGCCGCTTTTCACGGTTGCTCAGGTCCGCGGATGAGGACGCCAACGGCGAAAACAGCCGGATCGCGGGCGAATGGCCGGACCTGGTATTGATCGATGGCGGCAAGGGGCAACTCTCCGCCGCCCTCGACGTGATGAACGAGTTGGGGATCACAAGCGTCGCCGTGGCCGCCGTTTCGAAGGGCCCCGACCGGAATGCCGGTCGGGAGCAAATTCACCTACCCGACCGAGCGCCAATGTTGCCCGCGCAACGCTCCGCCGTGCTGTATTTTATCCAGCGTTTGCGGGATGAAGCGCATCGCTTCGCCATCGGTACCCATCGCAAACGCCGTGCCAAGGGGGTCGGCGCCTCCGTTCTGGACGAAATCGAAGGCATCGGTCCACGGCGCAAACGTGCCCTTCTCAATCATTTCGGTTCGGCGCGCGAGGTCGAACGCGCCGCCCTCAGCGATCTGCAGGCACTGGACGGCATATCCGGATCGGTGGCAAAAAAGATCTATGATTTCTTCCATCCCGACGATTGACGCGGGGTTAGGACCGGTGTAGCGAATTGGCGGCTACGCCCGGTCAGGCGACGGAATAAAATGTTAAAGCATATACCCAATATTTTGACGCTGTCCCGCATCGTGGTGATTCCGGCAATGATCGCAGCTTTTTACCTGGATGCGCCCGTGTCGAACTGGACTGTTTTCGGCCTGTTCGCTTTTGCCGCGATTACGGATTACTTTGACGGCTATCTGGCCCGCAGCTTAAACGAAGTCTCCGGCCTCGGTCGCTTTCTCGACCCGGTCGCGGATAAGCTTCTTGTCGCCGCCACAATCCTGATGTTGGTCTATACCGACCAGATCTCCGATTGGACGATCTTGCCGGCCGTGGTCATCATGTGCAGAGAGATCACGGTATCCGCCCTGCGCGAATATCTCGCCGAATTGCGCGTCGGCATGCCGGTCAGCAAACTGGCGAAATGGAAGACCACCGTACAAATGCTGGCGATATGTTTTCTGATCGTGGGCGACGCCGCGTTCTGGAATATTCCGGCCCGGGAGATCGGCATTGCCGGACTATGGGTCGCGGCGTTTTTGACCCTTTACACCGGCTATGACTATCTTAGATTAGGGTTGACACATATAACCAAGGATGATCGCCGCGACGATGTGGCGGATCGCGCGGCGGATCGAACGCAATGAAGATCTTTGGATTGGCGGGATGGAGCGGCAGCGGGAAGACATCGCTGATGATCAGGCTGCTGCCTGAGTTCGCCGGGCGAGGTCTGTCTGTCTCGACCGTGAAACACGCCCATCATCGCTTCGATGTCGACATGCCCGGCAAGGATTCCTGGCACCATCGGGAAGCGGGCGCCACGGAAGTGATGATTTCCTCCGCCAATCGCTGGGCGTTGATGCACGAGAACCGGACAGGCGGCGAAGCCCCGCTCAGAGAATTGGTCGCCCGTATGAGCCCGGTCGATCTGGTGCTGGTCGAAGGCTTTAAAACCGAACCGCACGACAGACTGGAAGTTCATCGCCAAACGCTTGGAAAACCGATCCTGCAGCCGCATGACGAAAACATCGTCGCCGTCGCCGCAGATACGGAAATCGCCGGCTTGACCGTGCCGCGCTTGGATTTGAACGATACCGAGGCGATATTTTCCTTCATCCTCCGTCATTGCCGGCTGGAGGAGCGGGCAGCATGACCCAATTGCGCGACGATTGCTTCGCCTTCGGTGACAGTTTGATGCCTATGGCCGAAGCGCTGGACATCCTGTCGGCCCGATTGGCGCCCATCGCCGAGCGTGAGCGGGTTCCACTTAAGCAGGGTCTAGGCCGCATCCTCGCGGCGGATCTTATCTCTTCGATCAATGTCCCCGCCCACGACAATAGTGCCGTCGACGGTTATGCCGTCCGGCATGCAGATTTGAATGCGTCCGGTCCGACCGAGCTGCGGGTCGTCGGTCGGGCCGCCGCGGGTCATCCGAGCGCCGAACCGGTTTCTACCGGCACCGCGGTTCGGATCTTTACCGGTGGGATCATGCCGGATGGCGGCGACTGCGTCGTGATGCAGGAAGATGCCGAAAGACTGGGAGAAACGATCAGAGTACCGCCGGGGCTGAAAGCCGGCGCCAACAGGCGCCTGGCCGGCGAAGACACACGCATCGGTGACACGGTCTTGGCAAAAGGACATCGATTGCGGCCACAGGATATCGGCCTCGCCGCCTCCGTCGGGATCGACGAACTGCCGGTGTTCCGGCCGCTACGAGTCGCCGTGTTCTCGTCCGGGGACGAATTGTTGGAACCCGGGCAACCGCTACGCCAAGGCGCCGTTTTCGATAGCAACCGCTATATTATTCACGCTTTGCTTAGCGGATTAGGTTGCGATGTTAGCGATGTGGCGATCCTGCCGGACCGCTTCGAAGCGGTGCGCGACGGCCTTGCCAAGGCGGCCGAGACACACGACCTGCTGATCACCTCCGGCGGCATGTCGACGGGCGACGAGGATCACATCAAGGCCGCGGTCGAAGCGCTCGGCAGCCTGCATTTCTGGCGCCTGGCGATAAAGCCCGGACGGCCCGTCGCGCTCGGCCAAGTTCGCGGTAAGGCATTTATCGGCTTACCCGGCAATCCGGTGGCGGCGATGGTCTGTTTTCTGAGGTTCGCTCGCCGTATAATTCTGGAACTCGGTGGCCGCGACGCATCTCTGACGACACCGAATTTTTTCGCCCTCCCGGCCGGATTCGAGATGGACAAGAAGCCGGCGCGACGCGAATGGATCCGCGCACGCCTGTCCCGCAACGACAGCGGCGCGCAGGTCGTGGAGCGATACGCCAAGCAAGGCTCCGGCGTCTTGCGATCGATGGTCGAAAGCGACGGCCTGATCGAAGTCCCGGAAGACGTTACCCGGATCGATCGAGGCGATCTTGTACAATTTCTTCCGTTTTCCGAGGTCATGGGATGAAGCTCGACATCGTCTATTTCGCCTGGCTGAGAAGCAATCTCGGCATCAACAGCGAATCCGTGGAGGCGCCTGACGATATCGAAACCGTTGGCGGTTTGGTTCGTTGGCTGAGCGACCGATCGCCCGCCCATGCCGGCGTTTTCGCCGACATGAAAACGGTCCGTTGCGCCGTCAATCTGGAGTTTGCGACCGAGGACGCGACGATCAAGGACGGCGACGAGGTCGGGTTCTTCCCGCCGGTGACCGGAGGCTGAATGGCTGTCCGGGTTCAAGCACAGGACTTCGATGTCGGCGCCGAACTGGCTCGGCTAACCGAGGGTCGTCGAGACATCGGCGCGTTGGCCTCGTTCGTCGGTCTGGTGCGGGAGATGAACGAAGGCCGCGGTCTCGACGCCATGACCCTTGAGCATTATCCGGGCATGACCGAAAAGCGGCTTGAAGAGATCGAAGCCGAAGCGCGCGCGCGTTGGCCACTCAACGATGTTCTTATTGTCCATCGTTTCGGCCGGCTCGAACCGGGCGATCGGATCGTGCTCTGTGCCGCCACCTCCAGCCACCGACATGCCGCGTTCGAAGCCTGCATGTTCCTGATGGACTGGCTGAAAACCCAAGCGCCGTTCTGGAAATACGAGGAATCCGGCGATGATGGCGATTGGGTACAAGCCCGGCAGAGCGACGACGCGGCCGCTGCCCGCTGGCAACGGAAGTAATCGAATTCATATCCAACAATTGAGGTAGACATGGCATATCAACCCTTCGATCTCTCGGGCAAAGTCGCCCTGGTTACCGGCGGCAACAGCGGCATCGGTCTGGCATTCGCCGATGCCGTGGCGCAGGCCGGTGGCGACGTCTGTATCTGGGGCACCAATGCGGAGAAGAACGAAGCCGCCCTCGCCCAGTTGCAGGCTCACGGCGGCAAGGCCATGGCGTTACAATGCAATGTGGCCGACGAAGCGGAGGTCGAGAACTGCTTTGCCGAAACCTTGGCCGAACTCGGGCGCGTTGACGGTTGCTTCGCCAATGCGGGCACCGGCGGCCGCGCCGACAGCTTCATGGAGATGACCACGGAGGAATGGAAGCGGGTCACCTCCGTCAACCTGGACGGTGCTTTTTACACCTTCCGCACTGCCTGCCGGCATATGCGGGACCGGGGCGATGGCGGCCGGTTGGTCGGCACCGCTAGTTTGGCGGCGATCTCCGGCCAAGCCCGCGGTCAACATTACGCGGCGACCAAAGGCGGTATGGTTTCGATGATCTATGCCCTCGCCGTGGAGATGGCGCGCTGGGGCGTGACGGCAAACGTCGTCCTGCCAGGCTGGATCGAAACGGCGATGACCGAACGAACCTTTGCCTGGGATAAATTCGCGGCCAATGTGTTACCGCGCGTCCCGTCGCGACGCTGGGGGGAACCGGAAGACTTCGGTGGGATCGCCGTCTATCTGATGTCGAACGCCAGTGCCTACCATTCCGGCGACACGTTCGTTATCGACGGCGGCTACAACCGTTTCTAGCCAACCAATTCCCGCCCGACGATAGCGGTCAAGCAACCGACGGCGCCTGCCGCCTTGCGCAATTCGTCGCAAGGCGTGGTGACGCAGTCGATGCCGAGGCTGCCGTAGAACGCTTCGGCTTCCGGATTGTCGCCAACCATGAGGATTTTGCGCGGACCCAGCGTGACGAAATTGAACGCGCTCCGGTACTCGAACTCGTCCGATGCCGGCAAAAAGGCGACCTGCATCTGCCGCGATCGTAGGGCCTCGACGACCGCGAACGGCGTGCGCTTCGGCCAGGCAATCGCGAGGTCCCGGTCAACAATACGCATCAGCCCCATGAAGTGCATGGCACCGAAGGGCAAGTCGACGACGATCGCCTCGCCGCCAATGTCTTCCACCGCTTGTGCGACCTGAGCGGCGCCTTCTGCGTTGGTCCGCAAGCCGCGACCGATCAGCACGGTATTTGGATCCAACCAAGCCGCGTCGGCGCCTTCGAAGGTGGCGTTACCGCGCAGCGTCCGCAGGATCGGCACGCCGAGATCGGCCAAGCGGCGGGCGACCCAACGCTCCTCCCCGGCGCGAACCGTCGACGCCGGCCGCGCCATGATCGCTCCTTCCGGCGTAAGAAAAACCAAGTCGGCGCAGAACATCTGGTTTGGGCTTGGCGTCTCGCTGGGATCCACGTAATGGACCGATACGCCGTTGGTACGGTACGCCTCCGCCATGGCGTCATGTTGGGCGACCGCTTTACCGACGTCCAGCGGCGCCAGCATCTGTACCGCTTCCGGTTCTTCAGATGCCGCCAATTCCTCACCTGGCCTGTGCAGGACCACGGACTTCAACGGCGCATATTCGCTGTCAATTCCGCTGTCGGCCCATAAGTCGCCGATTTCCTGCCGATGGTTGCGAAGACGCGGCGACCAATTTTCGCCGCCATAGGCCGAGGTACCGAAGCTTTCTATCAACATCTGGAAATTCCTTCGCCAAAAGAAGACACGCCACGAAGACGTGGCGTGTCCGTCATCAAAATTTCGGCATCGATCTTAGGCGGCTTTTTTCATCCGCACAACGGCGTCATAGTCCGCCATCAGGTTTTGCGTGACCTCGCCGACAACGAACCGATAGTCGTCGATTTCCGAAACGCCAGTTACCTCCGCGGCCGTCCCAGTAATGAAGAATTCCTGCGCCTTCGCCAGATCCTCCGGCATGATCACGCGTTCATGTATTTTGTAGCCGCGGGCCCGCGCCAAATCTATCGCGGTGCGTCGCGTGATGCCGTCGAGGAAGCAATCCGGGATCGGCGTATGGATTTCGCCGTCAATGACCAGGAACACATTCGCGCCCGTGCATTCCGCGACCTGACCGCGCCAATCGAGCATCAGGGCGTCGTCATAGCCCTCCTTCTCGGCCGCATGCTTCGACAGGGTGCAGATCATGTAAAGGCCGGCCGCTTTCGAAATCACCGGTGCGCAGATCGGATCGGGCCGGCGCCATTTCGAGATTTGCAGGCGAATACCCTTCATCCGCGCTTCCGGATCGAAGTAAGAGGGCCATTCCCATGCCGCAACGGCGACGTTGATCTTATTGGCTTGTGCGGATACACCCATCATCTCCGACCCGCGCCAAGCCACCGGACGGACATAGGCATCCACGAGCTTGTTCGCCGCCAACACCTCGCGTTTCGCCTGGTTGACCTGATCTTCCGTGAAAGGGATTTCAAAATCCAGAACACGGGCGGAATTGAACAGACGTGCCGTATGCTCTTCACTTTTGAATATATGCCCGTCATACGCACGTTCGCCTTCGAAGACGCAGGACGCGTAATGCATGCCATGGGTCAGCACGTGAAATTTGGCATCCTGCCACGGCACCAATTCGCCGTTGACCCAAATCATGCCGTCAAGCTGGTCGTGAGGTAAAATTGCCATTTCACTTGCTCCAGGGTTCGAAAATTTCGTCCGATTGGCGATCCATGTAACATTCGCTCTAAAATATGTCAACAATGCTGACCTAAAAAATGTCAGCATTGCTGACAGATTTTTGCTAGCATGCACCCATGAGCGAACTTGGAAGCGGCCCCAACCCCTTGTTCCTGCGCGATGAAGAGCTGCGCCGTGGTATTGAATTGCTGTTCTTTGCCTACCGAGATTTTACCGGCGATCCGGACAAAATACTGGCAGGATTCAACTTCGGTCGCGCCCATCATCGCGTGCTACATTTTGTCGGTCGCAATCCCGGCATGAATGTCAAAGAATTGCTCGCTATCCTCAAGATTACCAAGCAAAGTCTAAGTCGGGTCTTGAGCCAGCTGGTGAGCGAAGGGTTTGTCCTGCAAGAGAAAGGCCATCGAGACCGCCGCCAACGCCTGCTCTATCTGACCGATAAAGGGCGGGAGTTGGAAGGCTCCCTGTCGGCGGCGCAGAGGGCCAGGGTCTCGCGCGCCTACCGCGAGGCTGGCGCCGATGCGGTCGCCGGCTTCCAAAAGGTTCTAGTCGGATTGATCGATGAATTGGAAAAAGATGACATTATCGCCTCAATCAATCGACCTTGATTAGCTTGCGCGAACCGGCCGTGATCGACAGCGAAACCCACATCCTTGTCGTCGATGATGACAATCGGCTCCGCGACCTGTTGCGCCGGTATCTCACCGAGGAAGGTTTTCGCGTCACAACCGCCGCTGACGCCGAAGAGGCACGCGGCAAACTTGGCGGGCTTGAATTCGATCTTCTGATCCTAGATCTCATGATGCCGGGCGAAAGCGGTCTTGAACTGACGGCGGATCTTCGCCGGACCAACGATGTGCCCATTCTTTTGCTGACCGCCATGGGCGAAACGGAGGATCGAATTGCCGGGCTCGAGGTCGGTGCCGACGACTATTTGGCGAAGCCGTTCGAGCCGAGGGAACTCGTGCTTCGGATCCAGTCGATCCTGAAACGCGCAAGGGCACGCGGCCGGGATGGCCGGACTGTCGTCTTCGGCGATTGCGAGTTCCATTTGGAGCGCGGCGAACTTCAGCGCGACGGCGAGATCGTTCGACTGACGGCCAACGAAACGGAGCTTCTGCGCGTGTTTTCCCGCAATCCCGGCGTCACCATCGACCGCGCCGATCTGATCAATCATTCCGGCGCCAACAATCTGCGCGCCGTCGATGTGCAGATCAACAGACTGCGCCGGAAGATCGAAACCGATCCGAAGACGCCACGTCATTTGCAGACGGTCTGGGGCCGCGGTTATGTCCTTTGGCTCGAATGACCGGGGCGTAGAACCGTGTTGAAGCGACTCCTGCCGCGCAGCCTGTTCGGACGCTCCCTGCTGATCGTCTTGATACCCGTGTTGTTGCTGCAGCTTCTTCTGATCACCGTCTTTTTCGATCGTCACCTGGATCGCGTGACCACACGGCTGGCCAAATCCGTCGCCGGAGATTTGAACTTTCTGTCCGTTCGGTTCGACGACTTCGCCGCGGAGGCGGATCGTTTGGAGCTGCTGCGGGAAGCGGAACAGAATCTCAACATGTCGCTGACATTCGTGCAGGGAAAGAAAATCGACAAGTCGTTCCGACCCGAAACCATGACGCCGCTGGACGCACTGCTCTATCAAACGCTGGAGGACGGCCTGCCGCGCGGCTACATGGCGTACGAAAATTCCGCGCGCGAGCATTACGAGATTTACGTGCCGGTCAACGATGGTGCCTTATTCGCCATTGTTCCATTCAACCGCTTCACCACGTCGACCAGCCACATTTTGGCCATGTGGGTGGTCGGCGGCGGCGCGCTTTTCCTGGCCATTGCCATTGTGTTCCTCCGCAATCAGATCAAACCGATCCGGCAGTTGGCCGAAGCCGCGGAAAAGTTCGGCAAGGGCCAGGATGTGGAGGACTATCGGCCGACCGGGGCCAGCGAAGTCCGTCAAGCCGGCGCCGCCTTTCTGGAGATGAGCGAGCGCATCCAACGGCAGATCCGACAGCGCACCGAAATGCTCGCCGGGGTCAGTCACGATCTGAAGACCCCGCTGACCCGAATGAAGCTCGAACTGGCCATGCTTGGCAAACAGCCCGGGGTCGAGGATCTGAAAGCCGACATCACCGAAATGGAAGACATGGTCGAAGGATATCTGGCTTTCGCCCGCGGCGCCCAGGGCGAGCAAATTCAGGAGATCGACTTGGCCGATTTGCTGAACGATGTCGTTACGCAAGCGCAGCGGGACGGCAGCAAGGTCGCGCTGGAGATGACCAAACCGATGCCCGTGGCATGCCGGCCCAAAGCCCTGAAACGATGCATCACAAACCTCGTCGATAATGCCCGCCGCTTCGGCAGTCAGATTCGGGTCAGCGCCGACAAACGTGAGGGCCGGGTGCAAATCGACGTCGACGATAATGGACCGGGCGTCCCGCCGGAAAAACGCCGCGACGTGTTCCGGCCGTTTTACCGGATCGAAGACTCGCGCAACCCCGGCACCGGCGGCGTCGGCCTCGGCCTTGCCATCGCACGGGATACGATCCGCGGATTCGGTGGGGAGGTTTCGCTTGAAGACTCGGACCTGGGCGGCCTGCGTGCCCGGATCAGTTTACCCGTTTAGACCATGATCAGAAATCGTAAGGCCCGGCGGCCATGACATCCGCCGGCAGCCAAGTTTCGTGGACATGGCGCCAGATCAGGCCGCTGTCCCGGCTGGGATCGCGCAGAAAGAGTGCGCTGGAAAGTCGGCCATTTTCTGGCGGCGTCGAATTGACCGCTTCGCGCTGCCATTCTTCATAGGACGCGAGGACGATGTCCGCTGTCTCGTGCAAAACCTGGACATTGCGGATCTTGATCTTGAACCTGTCGTTGATGCCGTAGCCATTCTCGATCAACGGCAGGATCTCGTCCCGCGACAGAAAACCGCCGCCCGGCATGACGATCGTGAAGCCGTCGATCATGCGGCTTCCGGCGCCATTGGCGAACACCGCTTGGTCTCGGGGGCAGCGCCCGGCATACCAGTCCATGAAGAAGTCATGCAGTCCTTCGACTTCCGAGACCACTTGATTGTATGTTGCGGTGCTGTCGGTCATGGCCGATAGTATCCTTCCCTGTTCCCCTGCGGATCCCCAAGATAGCCCGAATGCGAGAACCGATGAAGGCACTTTACTGTCAGGCCTATTGCGAGCCGGACGATCTCGTCTACGGCGACCTACCGCCGCCCGAGATCGGCGCGAATGACGTCCGCATCGCCGTTCGGGCAGCGGCTTTGAACTTCCCGGACTTGTTGATGATCCAGGGCAAATACCAATACAAATCCCCCTTCCCTTTCGCGCCCGGCATGGAATGCGCCGGCGAAATTGTGGAAGTCGGCCCAGAGGTAACGGACCTGTCGCCCGGCGACCGGGTCGCGGCCCATCCCTGGCGCGGCTGCCTGGCCGAGCAAGTGGCGGCGCCAGCGGACCTGGTACATAAACTGCCGGAAGAGATGGACGACGTCACAGCGGCCGGTTTCTGCCTTACGCATGGTACGGTCTATCATGCCTTGCACGATCGGGGTGCCCTGAAGCCGGGTGAGACGCTTCTTGTCCTTGGTGCCGCCGGCGGCGTCGGCATCAACGCCTGTACCTTCGGTAAGCAATTGGGTGCCCGCGTCATTGCGGCGGCAAGCGGACCGGAGAAACTCGAACTTGCCCGCGCCCACGGCGCCGATGAGGTGATCGACTATACCCGCGAAGATCTGCGCGATCGGGTCAAAGCCCTGACCGAGAATCGCGGCGTGGACGTGATCTTCGATCCGGTCGGCGGCGATGCCACGGACCAGGCGATGCGTTGCCTCGCTTTCGACGGCCGGCTGTTGATCATCGGATTTGCCGGCGGCCGGATCGCCGACCTGCGCAGCAACTACGTGCTGATCAAATGCCTACAGATCGTCGGCGTCGCCTTTCAACGCTTCACCCGCCTCGCCCCGCAGCAGTCGAAAGCGAATATGCAGGCGATGTTCGAGTTATGGCAGGACGACAAGCTGAAGCCGTTGATCGGTGCAACCTACCCTTTGGCCGAGGGCGCGCGGGCACTCAACGACATGGCGGCAAGACGGGCCACGGGGAAGTTGGTGGTCACGGTCGATCAGTAAAGGCGCGCGCCCGGACTGACCTCTTTATCCGGCGCGATCAAAACGACCTCGCCCTCGTCGTCGGGAAAACCGAGTACCAGCACCTCCGACATGAATTTGCCGATTTGCTTGCGCGGGAAGTTGACGACGGCGGCCACCTGCCGACCAAGCAGTTCGTCCTTGTCGTAGTTTTTCGTGACTTGCGCGGAGGACTTGCGTTCGCCGATCTCAGGTCCGAAATCGAGCCAGATTTTGTAAGCCGGCCGGCGTGCTTCTGGAAAATCTTCGACCTTGACGATGCGGCCGACGCGAATGTCGACAGCCAGAAAATCTTCGAAATCAATCTCCGGCGCGCTCATCCTCCGCCTCCTTCCCCCGTCGGCACGGACGCAGCTGCAACACCCCGATAATGCCGTCGATCCGGGTCAAGCCGCGGTCAAGTGCGGCCATGACCTTGTCGTCATCGACCTCATCGCCTTTCAGCCAGACCCGCAGGGTCGCCAGATAGAGCAGCCCGAGCCCCTTCTCCTGCAACGGCTGCAGCGGTCCCCAGTCATCGACATGGGCCGCCTCCAGCATCCAGCGTACGCTGCGCCGCATCGGCCCGGCCAAGAAGCAGGCCAGCGACGGCGGATCCTTCGACAAGTCGGCGATCAGGTTCCGCACCGCCTTGCGGCGCGGCGTGAGCGTATCCAATCGAGACATGATGACCTCGAACAAGCGCGCCCGTACTTTCTCCTCAGCCAGGCTGTCGTCGAGGCCAGCCATCATGGCACCATCCGTTCGCGCCATGAACCCGGCTAAAAGAGCGTCCTTGCTGGCGAACTCCCGGCGCAGCTCGGCCAACGGCAGGTCGGCGGCCTCGGCGATGTCGCGCATGGTCAGCCCTCGCCAGCCTTGCAATTCGATCAAGTCGAGGGCAGCATCCAAAAACGCCTCCCGGGGCGCGGGTTTCGATTTCGCCTTGCGTTTGGTTTTCTTTGCGGCCATCCGGCACCGTCCTTTCGTATCGATGATAATCCCCGCTCCGGATGCCCGCAACCGGCCGTTCCGGCCAGATTTTCAGAGGAAGGAGTTCCCCAATGTTGATTTCCGTCGACCGGCTGACCGATTTGGCCGAGGCGATCGTCCGTCACGCCGGCGGCAGCGACGAAACGGCAAAAATCGTGGCCAAGCATTTGGTTGGCGCCAACTTGGCCGGTCACGACAGCCATGGTGTCGGTATGCTGCCGGCTTATTGCGGCGGTGTTAAGGCCGGTCACCTGATCGTCGACGCCAACGCGGAGCTGGTGCAGGAAAACGGCCCGTTCCTGTTGGTCGACGGCAATCAAGGCTTCGGCCAAGTGGTCGCCAAACAGGCCATGACCATGGCCATCGAGCATGCCAAGCAGCAGCATATCGCGGTATTGAGCCTGCGAAATTGCGCCCATATCGGCCGCATCGGCGCATATGGCGAGATGGCGGCGGAAGCGGGTTTCATCTCCATCCATTACGTCAACGCCCTGTCGCCCAATTCCATCGTCGCGCCTTTCGGCGGCAGCGACGCCCGCTTCACCACGAACCCCTATTGCACGGCGATCCCGGCGACGGACAAACATTCGATGCTGCTGCTCGACATGGCCACCAGCAATATCGCCCATGGCAAGGCACGGGTCGCCTTTCTGGCCGGCCGCGAGGTCCCGGAGCAATCCTTGATCGATCACGAAGGCAATCCGACCAACGACCCCAGCGTGCTGTTCAATGAGCCGAAAGGCGCCATGCGCTCCATGGGGCTGCATAAAGGCTATGGCCTGGCCCTGGTCTGCGATCTGTTGGCGGGCGCGTTCTCCGGCGGCGGCGCCTATACCCAGCGTCAGGTGATCCCCAACCGGGTGATCAACAATATGCTGGCAATCCTGATCGATCCCAACGTCTTCGGCGGCGCCGACAATTTCTTTCAGGAGGTCGACGACTATACGGAATGGGTCAAGGCCTCGCCGCCGGCGCCGGGCGTCGAAGAGGTCATGGTGCCCGGCGATCCGGAGCGTAAGGCCAGGGCCAACCGTACCGCCAACGGCATCGAAATCGACGACGGCTCCTGGTCGCAATTGTTGGAGGCGGCGCGCGGCGTTGGCCTAGCCGACGACGAGATCATGCGGATCGTCGGAAACTGAAGCTTCTCAGGCGCCGAGTTCCTTGCCCCGCCGCTCGGCGGCTTCCACGGCGGCGGTCATCAGCGGCTTCAGGCCATCCGCTGCCATCAGCACCTCCAGCGCCGCTGCGGTGGTACCGCCCGGACTGGTAACATTGACGCGAAGCTGCGACGGATCGTCGTCCGACTGGCGCGCCAATTCGCCGGCGCCAGCAACGGTCTCCAGCGCCAATTGCCGGGCCATCTCTGCCGGTAGACCGACCGCAACGGCGGCGTCGGCCAGGCATTCGATCATATGGAAGACATAGGCCGGGCCACTGCCGCTGACCGCGGTCACCGCGTCCATTAGCGCTTCGTCCTCGAGCCAGCTGGCCGCGCCCACCGCTTCCATCAGAGCGCCGCAAAGCTCCCGCTGAGCCGGGCTGACTTGGGCATTGGCGCACAGCACGCTCATCCCGCGGCCGATGGCGGCCGGCGTGTTCGGCATGACCCGGACGATGGCGGCGGTCGAACCGAATTGATCGGCAAAGAAGCTGATCGGCGTGCCCGCCGCGATGGAGAGATAGGCCGCACCGCCATCGGCAAAGCGCGCATAGGCCGGCGTCACCTCCGCCATGGCCTGGGGTTTGACGGCCAATACGATCACGGTCGGCGCCAGATCGGCCGGCAGCGCGCCGGCATCGGCGAGGACCTGCACGCCGTCGGGGATACTGATCCGCGCCGGATCGTGCGCCGGCTCCACCACGAAGACCTGATCAGGCCGCACGCCCTGTGCCAGCCAGCCGGCCAGCAACGCGCCACCCATCTTGCCGCAGCCCACCAGCAGCAGCGTCCCGTCCAACGTCAAAGTCATAATTTGTGCGCCTTTATGCCTCGCCCACGGTCTCCAGCATGGAAGCGGCGACCGCTTCCTGAGCGGTTTTACCACCCCAGATGACGAACTGGAAAGCCGGGTAGAAGCGTTCGCATTCGGACATGGCGATTTCGATCAAGGTCTCGACTTCGCCGCCCGAGAGCTGACGCAGTTCGCCGGTCAACAGCGCGTGACGGAACATGGGTATGTCCTCCTCGCTCCAAAGATCGAAATGGCCGAGCCACATGCGCTCGTTGATCTGCGCCAAGAGGTCGTAAATTGCCGTCCGCTTTTTGGCCGGGATGCGGAGGTCGTAGGCGCAGGCGATCTGAATGCCGCCCTGCTGCGGACAATAGGAGAAGCCGAGGTGATAGTCGCACCAACTGCCGGCCACGCAAACCGACAGCTCCCCCTCGCCCTGCCGATCGAAGGCCCATTCATGGGCGGTGACAATTTCCTCCACGATATCCAGGGGATTCAAATCGTATTCGGCGTAATCGTTCGACAGCATACTCATAACAAAGTCCCCACCTCTTGCCCGCAGGCACACACACATGGTCGGAATAAAAGCCCTTCGCGCCGGCGCCGTTCGGCGATGCACACAATATATTGTTCATTTCGACACAAAACCGCTTCATATGCCGACCCTGCCAAAATCTCGGGGCCCGCGCAAGGGAATATAATATGGCCATTTCGTTCGCCAGCCCCGGTGAATGGGAATGCAGGAACAGATAGATCCTTATCCCGCTATTCTCTCGCGCGGCGGCAAGTGAGCAGTTTCTAGCCCTGCTGGATGCTGTTCTTCTATCCGCATAATTTCGGAAACAAATGTTCCCCGACAGTGATTTCGTGACCGGCAAAAGCATCTACACCACGCTCTTTCATTGTGCCCAGCCGTCGATTTATCAATCCGCTCGCGTTCGGTAGAAAAGGTTCGAGGAAATGGGCTATGTGGGCTAACGCAATCACTATGTTAAATAGGCAAACAGCAAGTTTTCTTTCCGGCGCCTCAGCAAAACCCCGTAACCGCGCATGCTCAATTTCCTTGGCCAGTTCCCAAGGTTTCTGATCCGCAACATATTTGTTTGCCGCCCCTACGAATCTCCAGATATCGGAAAGGGCATCGTTGAACGCGTATCGATCGACGTATGTCTCGACCCGTTGTTCAAGCAAATCCGCTACGCCAATAAATTCTGCGACTTCGCTTTGATCCAGCTCGATATTCGGGACCGATCCTCCGCTGTAACGCGCAACCATGCTTGTCACCCGATGCACAAGGTTCCCAAGCTGCCCTGCAAGCTCCGAGTGATAACATTGCGCTAACCGCTCGCGGGAGAAATCCCCGTCTTTGGTGCTATGAATATGTCGTAGCAGATAATATCGCACGGCATCCGGCCCGAATTCGCCGGCCAATGGGGTTGGCGCGACCACTTGTCCGCCTGACTTGCTTATCTTTTTACCGTCGATGGTGACGTAACCATGGACAAAGATATCTGTCGGCAAAGGCAACCCGGCAGATAGCAACATAGCGGGCCAGTACAACGCGTGAAAGCGACTGATCCCCTTGCCAATGACATGCTGACGTCGGTCGGCGTTTGTCCAGTACTGCTCAAAATCCTCAGCTTTGCCGCCGTAACCAAGTGCGGAGACATAATTCACCAAAGCATCGAACCAGACATAGATGGTTTGCGAGGGATCGCCTGGTACCGTAATACCCCAATCATGGGCACGGGTGCTCGACCGGCTGATCGAGAAATCGTCAAGACCGCTTGTTATCCAACCCAAAACCTCGTTGCGGCGACTTGATGGGTGTACCCGAATTTGATCCGAACGAAGCAGTTTTTCCAAACGGTCCTGGAAATCCGACAGGCGGAAAAAATAGTTCTCCTCCGAAACCGGTTCGGGCGCGACAAAATGCTCGGGACAGCGCCCATCAATCAGATCTTCGTCGCGTAGAAACTGCTCGCAGCCGACGCAGTAAAGGCCTTCATACTGTCGCTTATATATATGCCCGCTGTCGTAGCAAGCAGTCCAAATGGCTTCGACGGCAACTCGATGTCGCGGGTCGACGCTTGTCCGTATGAAATCGTCCGTCGACAAATTTAACGATCGTTTCAGTTCGCTAAAGGCTTCGCTGGTTTGCGCGACAAATGTCGTTGTTTCCATGTTGTGGCGAACCGCAGCTTGCACATTCTTTAGACTGTTTTCGTCGGCACCGCTTTGAAATCGTACGCGATATCCCTGCCTCCGGCGATATCGCGCCAGAACGTCCGCCTGAATCATTTCCATAGCAAATCCGATATGAGGTTCGGCATTCACATAAGGAATCGAGGAAGTTATGTACCAAGTATCCTTCTGGGTTGTATTCTCTAGGCACGGATTTGCTGGTTTATCTTGCATGTTGTTCTCCACTCCATGATCAGAATGAGGTGGAGCAAAAAAAACCGCCTCATTCCGAGACGGTTTCCGCTGTTGTTCTATGTCCTTACCGCTAATTTGCGCAAAAGCTACCCGCCCCGATATAAAAACGAGGCATCATCATGTCCGCAAATGGAAAAGTGCGATAGATGGTCATGGCGAATTTCTAAAAACGAGGCCGCGGACTGTCAACATGCAATGTAAAAATGTTGTGCTTGTTGTATCGAGTTCAGTAATTGGCCTATGTCACTAGAAAAGTGTGTCTAGTACGTATCAAACAACAAGTCAGAACTTCCCCTAGCGAGATTTCGTGGCTGTCGGCTTCTTCTTCGTTGCTGCTTTACCGGCCGTTTTCCGTGTCGTGCTCTTCGTATTACCGGTGGGCTTGGCGCGCGTCGATTTGGTTGCCGATGTTTTTTTTCGGGCTGTTGCCGTGCGGCTGGTCTTTGCCGTAGACGATTTCGCCTTCGTCGCCTTAGCCCTTGCCGGCTTGGCTTTGGCTTCCAGTGCGGCGAGGCGTTTGGCGAGGGTTTCGTTTTCCTGCCGCGCGGTTTCGGCCATGGCTTTGACGGCGTCGAACTCCTCCCGCGTGACCAGGTCCATGCGGTCGATCAGGGCTTCGGCCCGTTGTTTGATCAGGTTTTCCACTTCGCCGGCCGCGCCCTGCAGGACGCCGGCGGTGCTGTTGGCCAGCTTGGAAACGTCGTCGAAAAACTTACGCCGGGCGTTCATGGACCATTCTCCTGGTTGATCGCGCACGCTTGCGGTTCGGGTGTCTGATTTGTATATGTGCCAGAAGGTTGGCCGAAGCAAGTGTTCGAGTGTGTGATGGACCTGATCCCTCTGGTTTTCGCGGCGATACCCTATCCTCAAATCGACGGAGAGATCTTCTCCCTCGGGCCCCTCGCGGTGCGCTGGTACGGGCTGGCCTATGTGGCCGGTTTGCTGCTCGGCTGGCGCTGGCTTGTTTGGGTCAGTAAGAAGCAGCAAGATATCATCAATCCCGCGCGCTTCGACGACGCCTTGGTCTGGATCGCCATCGGCGTGATTCTTGGGGGCCGATTGGGTTATGTGTTGTTCTATAACCCCGGCTACTATCTCTCCAATCCCGGCGACGCGCTCAAAGTTTGGCAGGGCGGCATGTCCTTCCATGGCGGCGTGTTGGGCGTCACCGTGGCCATGGTTCTGTTCGCCCGAAAGCACAAACTGCCGCTATTGAACTTCGCCGATTTGATCGCCGCGGCGGTACCGATCGGTCTGTTCTTCGGCCGCATCGCCAATTTCATCAATGCCGAACTCTATGGCCGGGTCAGCGACATGCCCTGGGCCATGGTCTTCCCGACCGGCGGCCCCGAACCCCGGCATCCAAGCCAACTTTACGAGGCGGCTTTGGAAGGCGTGCTGCTTTTCATTATCCTCAATGCTTTAATTTATTTTGCTAAGTTTCTGAAGTATCCCGGTATGATCACAGGATTATTCCTGGTCGGATATGCTGCCTGCCGAGCCTTTGTCGAGCTATTCCGGCAACCGGATGCGCATATCGGCTTCCTGGCCGGCGGGCTGACCATGGGGCAACTCCTTTCCATCCCGATGATCCTGGGCGGCGCCTTTTTGATCTGGTGGTCCCGGCGGCAGCCGGCCTAGAGCGGCCATGTCGCTGCAAGATCATCTGCTGCGTCTAATCGAGATCGACGGTCCAATGACCGTCGCCCGGTACATGCATGAGGTGCTGCAGCATCCCGACAGCGGCTATTACCGGCGGGACGATATCTTCGGTGCGGACGGCGACTTCATCACCGCGCCGGAAATCAGTCAGATGTTCGGGGAACTGATCGGCCTCTGGTGCGCCAGCTGCTGGCAGACGATGGGAGCGCCGGCGCGGGTCAATCTGATCGAGCTGGGCCCCGGTCGCGGCATCCTGATGGCCGACCTGCTGCGCGCTGCGGATATGGTTCCCGAATTCGCGGCCGCCATCGACCTGCATCTGGTGGAAACCAGCGAAAAACTGCGGGATATCCAGGCCGCGGCCCTGCCGAACCGGTCGCCGCGCTGGCATGACGCCTTGCCGGCGGATCTGAAGGGGCCGAGCATCGTCGTCGCCAACGAATTTCTCGATGCCTTGCCGATCCATCAGTTTCAGGCCGTCGACGGACGCTGGTATGAGCGCATGGTGGGCCGCGTCGACGATACGCTGGCCTTCGTTCTCGCGCCAAACCCAACCCCCTTGGCCCGGCGTGCCGAACCGGGCGGATCGATTCTCGAGCTGGCGCCGGCGCGCGAGGCGGCGGTCGGGTCGATCGCAGCGCATGCCGACTACGCGCTGATCGTCGACTATGGCTTCGCGGAGCCCGGGCTGGGCGACACGTTGCAGGCGGTGAGGCGCCATCGCTTCCACGATCCCTTGACCGCGCCGGGCACGGCCGATCTGACGAGCCATGTCGATTTTCACGCCCTGAGCGGGGGCGCCGAGGGCGCCGCCTGTTGGGGACCGGTCTCGCAGCGGGATTTCCTTTTCGCCCTCGGCATCCGGGAACGGGCGGCGACGTTGCGCCGCGCGGCGACGGGTCCCCAGCGCGAAACCATCGACCGGGCCGTAGCCCGCTTGACCGACGCCGCGCAAATGGGAACCTTGTTCAAAGTGCTGGCGATCACGCCGCCGAACGCGCCGGCGCCGGCCGGATTTGAGGAATTGTCATGACCCCAGTTCACCACGCCCCCGCACTGTCTCGGATCGACGGGGTGGCGCACGGTTTTTTCGGCCGCCGCGGCGGCGTATCCGCCGGAATTTACACCTCGCTGAACTGCGGCGCCGGCTCCGACGATGACGGCGCGGCGGTTGCCCGCAATCGCGATATCGTCTGCGGGACCTTGAGCGATCGGGTGCGGTCCCTGCATAGTCTCTATCAGGTCCACGGCGACACGGTGGTCGAGATAACCGCGGATATGCCCGCCGACGCTAGACCGAATGCGGATGCCATGATCTGCCGGCAACAGGGCTTGGCGCTGGCAATCCTGACCGCCGACTGCGTCCCGGTCTTGTTCGCCGAGGAGGGCGGCCAGGTCATCGGCGCCGCCCATGCCGGCTGGAAGGGCGCGCTCGGCGGCGTCCTGGCGGCGACGGTGAACGCCATGCAGGCGATGGGCGCGCAGCGCGATAGGATCGTCGCGGCCGTCGGACCGGCGATCGCCCAAGCGTCCTATGAAGTGGGCGCCGACTACCGGGAGCGTTTCCTGGTGGCGGACGACGCGAACGCCCGGTTTTTCGCATCTGGCGTCCGGCCGGGACATTTCCAGTTCGATCTCACCGGCTATGTACAGGCGGGATTGGCGGCGCTGGGACTGGCGCGGATCGACAACCTGAACTTGGACACCTATGCCAACGAGAACGAGTTCTTCAGCTACCGGCGCAGCGTGCATCGGGACGAGCCCGATTATGGGCGCCAAATCTCCGCGATCGCCTTGATTTAAGCTATCGGTTGGCCCGCAGGAAGGCGTGCATGTGAAAAGCGGCCTGGGCCGGCGAGTAAACGCGATCCTGTCCGACGGGACAGGCGCGGCGGGCGCGGCAGCCCAATTCAAGACAATCTTCGCCGGCCGGGCTCGTAATATGGTCGACGCAAGCTGAGACGTCATAGCCTCCGGGGCTGAAAGCGTCGACCGGACAAGTGGTTAAGCAGGGCTGGTCCGAACAGGCGAGACAAGGACTTTCGCCCGCTTCCTCGCCCGTCGAAATCTCGTCTTCGGTCAACAAGGCGGCGCGGTAGGCGTGCCAGAGGCCGTAGGTCGGATGAATCATGGGCCCGATGGGCGACGGATGAACATTGTCGGCCCGCGCGGCCCAGCGTTGAAACGGCCAATATGGCGGGCCTTCGAAGGGAAATAGGGCCCGGCAATCGAATTCCGCCGCGATGGGCGCCACGACCCGGCGGCACCAGTCGTCCAACGGATGCGGGTTGTCGTCCTTTTGCCGCCCCTCGAAGCAACGCCACATGACCTCATCGACGTTTCCGATCAAAATGATGCCGCGGTAGCGCGAACCATCCGGCAGGTTGTCGTCGGGCAAAGCCTGGCAAACGCCCCGAACGATCAAGCCGTTGGGCGCCAGCCGCGTCGACACTCGATCCAGCTGCGCCGCCATCATGGCCTCACCCCGGCGGCTGAAAGGGCCCGAACAGGCGCCACACGCCGTTGACGCTGAGGTAGACCTCCTCGCCATGATAGACCGTGCCACGCATGAAGATCATCGTGCGGGTCTCGCGCACCACCTCCGCGGCACCCTGGATGAAGCGCCCGGCTTTGGCACCGGTGACATAGTCGGCATTCAAGCTGACGGTCGCGCACATCCGCTTCGTGGCGTGGACGACCGCATGACCGAGGAAATGGTCGGCGAATGTGTTCAAGGCCCCGCCATGCAACACGCCGTTCGGGTTTTCGTGCCGCGGCTCGGCGACAAAGCCATAGTCGAAACGGCCCGGCCCCGATTCACGGGCATAGAACGGCCCGACGTCATCAGCGAACGCACCGCTTTGAGGTATTTGAAAAAAACCGTTAGGAATATCTATCATCACATTAAATCTTTTAAATTAATAACATCCAGCTTCACGTGCCCTAAGCTTGACCAAAGCCGCCACGATGTCGATCGACGGGGTTGGGGTTTCCGTCAATACACCAAGTTCCTGAACCGACGTAATCAGTGCGTCGATTTCCATTGCCCGCCCCTTGTCCAGGTCCTGCAGCATGGAGGTCCGATGGGCGCCGACCGCGGCGGCCCCGTCGATACGCCGATCCACATCGACGGCAAAACGAACTCCAAGTTTCTCGCCGATAGTCTGCGCTTCCACCATCATCGCCCTGGCGACGGCCCGGGTTTCCGTATCGCCGCATATGTCTTCAAGGGTCGCGGAAGTCAATGCGCTGATCGGATTGAAGCTGAGATTGCCCCACAGCTTAATCCAGATTTCGTCGCGCAATTTGGGCCGGATCGGGGCTTTCAGACCTGCAGAGCGAAAACAGGCGGCCAGGGCTTCGAGGCGCGGCGTCTTCTCGCCGCTCGGCTCGCCCAGGCTGAAGCGATCGCCCTCGATATGCTCGACCACACCCGGCTCCGGCATGTCGCAGGCCGGATAAACGACGCAACCGATCACCCGCTGGGGTGTGATATGCCGCCACTGGTCACCGCCGGGATCGACACTCTCCAGACGGTGGCCCGCATAGTCGCTGGTCACGCCGTAAAAATACCACCAGGGCAGCCCATTGACCGCCATCGCCACCGACGTGTCGTCATTAAACAGCTTTGGAAGCTGCGGCGCGACCACCGGCACCGAATGGGCTTTCAAGGTCACGATCACATAGTCCTGGGGTCCGAAGTCCGCCGGATCGTCGGAACAAGGCAGGTGATAGGTCCGCTCCTCCCCCGCCATTCGCAGGCGTAGCCCGTCCCGCTGGATCGCCTGCATGTGGGGGCCGCGGGCGATCAGGCTGACTTCCGCCTCCGTTTTAGATAGCAAGGCGCCGACATAACCGCCAATAGCACCAGCACCATATATGCATATCTTCATGTGGCGTCCGCCGGTTCGTAATGTTGCGGGAAGAAGTCGCGCACGAATTGTCCCTCGGCCCGGTAGGCGTAGCAGGAATTCAACATCCCTGGTGACAACGTGCGCTCCTTCGGCGGCGTTTTCACCTCGCCGTCCGGTGCCCGCTCCGACCACATGGCCTGCATGGCGACGGTGGCCATCTGCGCCAGCATCTCGACAAGGTGCGTACAGCCGCCGCCACGGCCAAGTCGCTCGCGCACCGCCCGATTCCAACCGGGACCGATCTTGAGGCCGGCCAGGTTGGCGAAATTCGGCTCGACCAAATGACAGATCGAATGGGCGCCGACATCGAGGCGCGCTTCGCAGGCTTGCACGGTCAACGACCGATCCACACTCAGCCGTAGCCACATGTCATGCACCGGCTCCCCGGCGGCGCGGTGACTGTCGAGTAGATAATGGGTGAACGGTTTCACGTCGATGATATGGCCTTCGATATCGTATTGGCCGTCCTTACGGCGGTAGGCCTTCAAATCGATGTTTCGGCGATGCAACAGCTCGCGGTCTTGGGCGGGCGATAATGGCACGGAAATTCCTCTCGGATGGTCGTAGGACGTTGGTGTAAAGTCATAACGACTGTCTCGCCGCTTGTATAGCGACGGGCAGACCTTAAATAAGTCAATGAGTTAAACCCTTATGACGCGATTTTTCATCATCTTCGCCTGCATCGTGGTCGTATTGGCAGGACTGAAAGCGGCCTCCTCGCTGGTCGTGCCGTTCTTACTGGCGACCTTTCTGGCGGTTCTGCTGTCGCCGCCCTTCGTCACCTTGCGGGGTCACGGCCTGCATAGCGGATTGGCTCTCTTCGCCATGATCGCCGGTTTGGCCGTCCTCGGCTTTCTGACGGTAACGGTGCTGCGCTCCTCTCTCGACCAGTTCATCGACAGCTTGCCGACCTATGAAGCCAATCTGCGGGTGCAGCTGGAGAATTTCTGGCAATTGCTGGCCGAATTCGGGATCGAGGTACCGAGAGAGCTGATTGCCGACAACCTGAACCCGCAATTGGCCATGAATTACGCCGGCCGCCTCGCCCGCGCGTTGAGCGGGATGATCGGGCAGGTCTTCATCATCTTCCTGGTCGTCGCTTTCATGCTGATGGAAGCGGCACAATTCGAACGCAAGCTTCACGCGATCCCGAATATCCAACCCGACACGATCGCGGCCCTGGATCAGAATTTCCAGGATGTCCGCCGCTATGTCTCGATCAAGTCGGTGATGAGCCTGCTGACGGGCATTTTGGTCGGTGTCGGTCTCTGGGCATTGGGGGTCGATAACGCGCTTTTCATGGGCGTATTAGCGTTCTTCCTGAATTTCGTCCCGACCATCGGCTCGATCATCGCCGCGATCCCAGGCGTTATTCTGGCCTTCATCCAGTTCGGGCCGAGCGTCGCGATGTATACCGCGGGACTTTATTTGGCAATCAATGTGGGGATCGGAAATGTGCTGGAGCCGCGCTTTATGGGCGACGGATTGGGATTGTCAGCACTGGTCGTGGTTTTATCGATGATCTTCTGGGGCTGGCTGCTCGGCCCCGTCGGCATGTTGTTGAGCGTGCCCTTGACCTTGGTCTTGAAGTTCGCGCTGGAGATCGATCCGAAGTCTCAACCGGTCGCCGCCTTCCTGGGACCGGCCCCGAAGAAGGACAAGGATGTCGCCTAGCGCGACGGCGGCGCTAGATCCCACAATGCCAGACCGACAGACAGTAACAGCAGGCCAGCGAACGTCAGATTTGCGATCCGGCTCGCGGTCGGGTGCGTGAGAATAGACGATAAGCCGGTACCGAACGCAAGCCATCCGACATTGACGGCAACAACGACCATCGACAGGGCCAATACTTTCACACCCGCATCCAGCAAATCGCTATCGGTCAATATCTGCCGGCTGGCGAAGACCGCGCCAATGGCCGCAAAAGCCTTGGGATTGGAGACAGCCAACAACAATCCGTTCAGGAAAGACGGCCGTTGCGTTCCGTTATCCACCCGCGAAATCGGCGGCGCCGTGGCGATGCGGAAGGCGAGATAGAGTATGTAGAAGGCCGCCACGGCCGTTATCGCGACAACCAGCGCCGGGACCGCGAGGATCAAGCCGGTGACGCCGGTGGCAATCAATATCAGGACGAAACAGGTGCCGAGAATGATGCCGCTTAGATAACGACCGCTGCGCCGAAAGCCGAAGGCCGCGCCGAAGCCGGCCAAGCTTAGGGTTGCCGGGCCCGGGCTCCCCATCAATGGCAAAGCCGCGGCGTAAAGAAGCAGCAAGTTCTCCCACATCCGATCAGCCGTGTAGTTTGAATCCCTTCAGGATCTTATCCACCTGCCGGCGTTCCGCATGGAAGCCCAGGCCGACAAGGTTCAGATTTTCCGTCGCTACATCGGCAACGGCGGCGCGATTGTCCTCGTCACCGCCTGTGGCGAACAATTCCTGGGTATAAATGGTCGGCTGGACGGCGCGCCGTTCGGCTCTCGCCAAAGCGGTGCGCAATTTGTCCAGGTCGGCTTCGAAGATCAGCACCGGCTGGCGGATTAAAGGGCCGTAGACCCGACCCGAGGCGTCTTTGTAGGGCAAACCCGGCAATTCCGGGCTCAACCCGACCAAACCGCCGGCCAGGAAGGCGGTGACGTTCAATTTCTGCCAGGTCTCGAGATCGCATCGCACGACGATGGCGACTTTGGTATCATAGCTCATGGGGAGTTTGATATCAGCGGATCGTCAGGCCAGTCTTGAACGATCGTGCGCGGAAGCCGGACAGGATTGGATCGCCGTCGCCCCGACGCAGGCCGGGATCGCGCGTATCGAAGCTTTTTTCGCCGACGAAGCCTACCGTCCGCACCGCCACGACAGTTATTCGATCGGCTACACCCTGACCGGCGTGCAGCGATTCGACTATCGCGGCCGCACCTATGACAGCCTGCCCGGCGACGTGATCGTTCTGCACCCGGATGAGCGCCATAACGGCCGGTCCGGCGATGACGGCGGCTTTCGCTATCGTATGCTCTATTTGGAACCCGCCTTGATCTGGGAAGCGGTGGGTCAGGCGGGACAATGCCTGCCTTTCATCTCCACGGGCATTGTTAAAGACAGCGGATTACGCGGCGTACTCGAACAGGCCTTCGAGCTATCGGATCGCGAATTGGCACCGCTGGCCGCCGATCATATCGTCCTGGCGGTGGCGGAAGCGCTGGCGGCGCATGATGGAGGAATACGCCCCGCCCGCACGTCACCGATCAATCGGTCCGCCGTGACAACCGCACGCGACTATCTGGCCGACCATTGCCGCCGGACCGTGACGTCCGACGAGTTGGCGGTGGTGTCCGGCTTAAGCCGCTTCGAGCTGGCGCGCCAGTTCAAGCACGCCTTCGGGACCAGCCCGCACCGCTATCTAACGATGCGCCGACTGGACGCGGCACGGACGGATATCGCCAAGGGTCTATCGTTAGCGGAGGTGGCGGCGGACTGCGGTTTCGCCGATCAAAGCCACTTGACCCGGCAGTTCAAGGCCGCCTTCGGCCTGACGCCCGGCCGTTGGCGCGCGATTTGCCAGCCGTCGGGCCAAGTTCCGACTTAATGGATTTCAGGCTCAGGCACCGCCGCGTCGTCGGATAGAATCTCGAAATCGCAACCCTTGTCGGCTTGAGTGACATGCTGACTGTAGATCGCCCCGAAGCCGCGGGCATAACGGGGTTCGGGCGCGTGCCAGGCAGCCTGCCGCGCTGCCAATTCCTCGTCGTCGATCAGCAGGTCGAGACGGCGTTTCGGCACGTCCAAGCGAATGCGGTCGCCGTCACGAACCAACGCCAGCGGACCGCCGACAAAGCTTTCCGGTGCGATATGCAGGACGCACGTCCCGTAGCTGGTGCCGCTCATGCGCGCGTCGGACAGACGTACCATGTCGCGGACGCCTTTCTGTAACAGCTTCTTCGGCAGCGGCATCATACCCCATTCCGGCATCCCCGGCCCGCCCTGCGGCCCCGCGTTGCGCAGGACGAGAACCGAATTCTCGTCGACCTCAAGATCGTCGCTGTCCAGCCGCCGCGCCAGGTCGTTATAGTCGTCGAACACCACTGCGGGACCGGTATGCCGAAGCAAGGCCGGGTCGGCGGCGATCGGTTTGATCACGGCGCCGTCCGGTGCCAGATTGCCGCGTAACACGGCGACGGTCTGCTGGTCGGAGACCGGATTATCGCGCGGGCGAATGACATCGTCGTCGTAGACCCGCGCGTCCCTAAAACCGTCGCCGAACGGCCTACCGGACACGGTGCGGGCATCCAAAGCAAGGACGTCCGTAATCCGCGTCAACAGGCCGAGGATGCCGCCGGCATAACGGAAATCTTCCATCAGATATGTGCCCGAAGGCCGCACATTCGCGAGCAACGGCACTTCCTTCGCCGCGGCGTCCAGATCGTCCAACGCGATCGGCACCTTGGCGCGGCCGGCGAGGGCAAGCAGATGCACCGCCGCGTTGGTCGAGCCGCCGAAGGCCATGGTCACCGCCAAGGCATTACGGAAGGAACGCTCGTCGAGAATGTCCGACGGTTTCAGGTCGGCCCAGACCATATCGACAATATGCCGCCCGCTGGCCGTAGCCAGGCGGGCATGATCGGATTCTGCGGCCAGGATCGAGCTGGCGCCTGGCAATGTGAGGCCCAGCGCCTCCGCCACGCCGGTCATGGTTGAGGCCGTGCCCATGGTCATGCAGGTGCCGGGGGAGCGGGAGACGCCGCTTTCGATCTCATCCCAATCGGCCTCCGTGATCGTGCCGGCGCGCCGTTCCGCCCAGTATTTCCAGGCGTCGCTGCCGCTGCCGAGATGTTGGCCCCGCCAATTGCCGCGCAACGCCGGCCCGGCGGGAAAATAGATCGCCGGCACGTCCATACTGATTGCCGCCATCAGTAGGGCCGGCGTGGTCTTGTCGCAGCCGCCCATCAGCACGGCGCCGTCGATCGGGTGGCTGCGGATCAACTCCTCGGCCTCCATGGCGAGGAAATTCCGATAGAGCATGGTGGTCGGCTTGACCATCGGTTCGGCGAGCGACATGGCCGGCAACTCGACAGGAAAGCCGCCCGCCTGCCAGACGCCGCGCTTCACCTCCTCCGCCCGCTGCCGCAAATGCATGTGGCAGGCGTTCAGGTCGGACCAGGTATTGATGATGGCGATGACCGGTTTGCCGGCGAAGTCGGCTCGCGCGTAGCCCATCTGCTTGGCCCGCGAGCGATGACCGAAGGCACGCAGATCGTCGACGCCGAACCAGCGGTGGCTGCGTAAATCTTCCGGCTTGAGTTTCCGTTTCATCGTCGCTCCCCCAATCTCATGCTCGAAAGGGAGATATACGCGCAATTATCCCGCGCGTCAGCGGCTTTCGTTTTGACCTGCCGCCATCAAGGCCAAGGACTTCAAGCTACGCCACAAGGACATTAAATGCTTTTTGTCCCGCGCTTTGTATTTCAGGCCGACGCAAGCATGTTGAACGCAATCGGCTAAAGCTTCGGCGGTCAGCCCATTCTCTTCCAGGGCGGATTGATAGGGCGCGAAAACTGTCGTCAAGACAGAGCGATATTGCGCGTAAGACGCCTCGATCTCCTGCTTCGCGGCGTGATTGAAGCCGTAGATCAGATCTTCCGCATGGGGTGCCACCACGATGCGCTCGTACGGCTCGACCACGAGATGCTGGAACACCGCATCGAGCCGTCGAGAAAGATCGTCGGTTTCGGCGCAATCGGTCTCGATCGCTGCAAAAGAGCTTTCCGCGTGCAGCCTGATCGTTGCCCGCAAAACCTCCTCTTTATTGGCGAAGGCGTTGTACAGCGTTTGCCGCGCGATCCCGGCCTCGCTGGCGATGTCGTTCATGGTCGCCCGCTTCACGCCATAGCGCGAAAACACGTTAAGCGCCGCGTCGACGATATTTTTCTCCCGTGAACTCATGCAAACATCTTGACAAACGGCGTCCAAATGTCAATATGGACATTAATACGTAATTTGTCCAAATGTTCACGGCGCAACGAAGCCGCCGAGTGAACCGAGTAAGTGAAGGAAAGACGATGACCAGCACCCATTTTCACCAACCCACCGGTTATGCGAAACCCGAAGCCAAGTCCGGTTGGATGGCGAACCTGATCGACGCGACGACGCAGGTATGGCGCACCTATTTCGGCCATCCCAAGTCCGATTACGTGGCGGTCTCCCACCTCGAAACCCATGCGCCGGCCACGGCCTGGGACGGCGCTGTCGACCATATCGCCCGCAACCAGCCGCACGCCCTGGTGCATATCATCCGCTAGTATTGCGCCCGGGTCGGTTATTCCGACCCGACGAGAATCTCATACTGCCGACGTTCCGCCGCCGCCCGCGCTTCCTGGCCCGCCGCCAGGCAAAGCGCGGGCGCATATATCTCCGCCGGCGCCCGTTTTGCCACGGCCTGATCGATTTCGTTGAGGAGATCCTCAGGCGAGATAGTCGGTGGTGCGGCGATCCGTCCAAAGACCACGAACTTTTCCGTTTCCTCGTGGTCCAAATGGTCATTGTCCGGATCACGCCAGCAACTTTCACACATTATCTGATAGCTTTCCGTGTGCGAGTAGACGACGCTATCTGCGCTAAGGTCGGCACTGGCGTCGGCCAGTTGATCGGCCGTTTCTTGCGTGCCGGCAAAGTCGTAATAGTGATATCCTTGGCGGACCAGCGTCGCTAAATGGGGAAATACGGCAACTTGCTCGCCGCCATATGTGTGATAGGTGATCGGCGCGCCGTCGAACAGAACCACGTCGCCGAAGTCGACCCCGAGATCCTGGTACAATACGCTTCGAATAATGCCGTGACAGGGGCTGAGGCGTTGGATCCAGATGGTTTCCTCCAAGCCGGGCGAATCATTCTCAGGTCGCCGCTCCGCCAACGGGTTTTCCGCAAGCTTAACTTTGCACATGGCGAACCGCCCATCCGGCAAGCCAAAGCGCCCCAACTCGATTTTCACGTCCATAGCCTGCCAAACCTCTAAAGCGACCTCCCCCATGCCCGCGCCCGTCGCGCAGATACCGAGGTTCCAGTGATAAGCTTCGTTGTCGCCGTCGCTCAGGCGAAGAGCGGATTGGTTCGAAAGGACGCCGGCTTCGAACTGGCCTCGTGTTTTCTGGTACAGACCTAAATTGTAATGATAGGAACTCTTTTCGGGATCGATCTCGACGAGACCGCGATAGGCGCGTTCGGCCACTTCATCCGCTTGTCGCGCCAACATCCTGGCCGCCGTCGACAAGCCGGTCAGGATTGCCTTTCGTGCCGAAACGTCATCTTGGTCTTCGAGTTCGCTCGAAAGTGCCGCAACGATATCGGCGAACAGGGCATCCGTCGGCGGTGCGGCGTTAAGATCGTCGATATCCCGTGCGGCCTCCGACGCTTCGCCCAACAGGCAGAGAATCTCCAGATCGTTTCCGTGAGCCTCAAATATTTCCGACATGATTTCAACAACAGCGACCCACGTGAGTGAATGCCGCTCAAAAATTTCGATCAGACTTTTCGCAGCTTCACGATGTTCCGCCTGCATCGATCTAAGTCTATTCATCGCTTCCCAGGCATCGTCATCTCGGTCTTCGGAAATTGCATTCTCGGCTTCTTCGGTAATCGATTTAATTTGATCCGATGACATGATTTCGACCTCATTATCGACTTGGTTCCGTGCATTGGCCTTGAACAATATTTGATTGCGATTTATCCGATAAGAGTAGCAGAACCCGGTAGATACCAAGAAGAGGCTGGATTTCATGCCCCCAATCGTCGCCATGCACGACCTGTCTTTCGATCACATTTCCAAGCGCTTGGAAGCGTTGGAGCTCGACATCCAAATCGTCCCGTTCGACGGTGACGGCATGTTCCGGTTTCCGGACGGCGCCGTGCCGGCGGCGGAGGCGGCGGTCGACTACCTTTGGCTGTCGCAGCATGTCACGGCGGTCAATCAGGGCGATGCGATTTTCAACGTCGTCCTTGGCTGCAAGTCAGTCGGCATATTGCAGACCTTCAATGCCGGGCTCGACCATCCGTTCTATGCGAAGCTGGCGGCGAAGGGGACGCGCATCCTGAACAGTAGCGCGCAGGGCGTCGCGATCGCCGAATATGCGATCGGTCAAACGCTGGCGGTGCTGCAACCGATCGAGACGCAACGACGGCAGCAGGCGGAAACCGCTTGGCGGGTGACGCCCTTCCGCGAGATTTCGAAGACCCATTGGTTGGTCGTCGGTTTCGGCCCGATCGGCAGCGCCATCGCCAAGCGGGTCAAGGCCTTCGGCGCCGAGGTTTCCGTCATTCGCCGCAGCAAGCGGGCGCATGACGATGCCGATCGGGTCGGCGATCTGGCGGACGCGGCCGCTTTCGCGGGCGACGCGGACGTGATCGTGCTGGCCTGCCCGCTGAATGACGAGACCCGCGGCTTTGCCGACGCCGCGTTTTTTGGCTCGGCGAAACCCGGCGCGATCCTGGTCAACGTCGCCCGCGGCGGTCTGGTCGACGACACCGCATTGATTCAAGCTCTGGACGACGATCAAATCGAAACGGCCATTCTTGACGTCTTCCACCAAGAACCCCTACCCGACGACAATCCGTTCTGGCGGCATCCCAAAGTGCGCTTGACCCCTCACACCTCGTTTGCCGGCAATGGTGTGCAGGACCGTTGGGATACTTTGTTCCTCGACAACATCCAGCGCTTCGTCGCCGGACAAAAGCTGCTCCGCGAAGTCGATCCGGCGGACTTGCTTTAGCTGCCGCAGATTTCTGACAATCGGTCGAGCGGCAGGGCATGCACAGTGCGGTCGTCGCGGCCGGTCATGGTCTCGGCGGCGCAAAGGGCGTTTAGGATCGCCTCCTCCGTCGCCTCAATCGCGGCATCGAAAAGCGGATCGAGAGCCCGATGCGGCAGCATGGTCAGATTTTCGATCGGGCCGCACGTCCGCGCCGGTACGCGATTGCCGGTGGCGAAAGCGAGAAAGAAGTCGCCGGACCCGTTGGCGCCCGTACCGCCCACCCGACCGAGACCCAGGCTACCGCGCCGCGCCAAACGTCGGCACTGGATCGGCAGCAACGGCGCGTCGGTGGCGATGACCACGATGATCGACCCGTCGCCTTTATGGCGATCGCGTTTCGGGACCGGCACTTCCTCCTCGCCGATCATGCGGCCTGCGGGGATACCGCCAACCGAGAGATGCGACCGTCGACCGTAATTGGCCTGCACCAACACACCGACCGTAAACTCATCGACCCTGCGAGACGCCGTGCCGATGCCGCCCTTGAATTCGTGGCAGATCATGCCGGTGCCGCCGCCCACATTGCCCTCGGCGACAGGACCGCCGTCGGCCGATCCGACCGCCTCAGCGACATGGTCCGGCTGGAGAGGGAAGCCCACCGGATCGCTGAGCCAACCGTCATAGGTTTCGGCCACGACGAAATGCGTCGAGGAATGGGCATCCAGATCGTCGCAGATCGCCGTCACGCCCTGATAGACGGCACCGACACCGTAAGTCGAGGTCAGACAAATCGGTGCGGATATCATGCCCATCTCGTCGACCCAGGCGCGGCCGGTCATCTCGCCATGACCGTTCAAGGTGTCGGTACCCGCGAAAGCGGCTCGATCCCAAAGTCCGGACTTGCCGGCCGGCAGCATCGCAGTGACGCCACTCCGCACCACCGTCGGTTCGTCGGCGAGCAAGGTAAAATGCCCGACTTCGACGCCCGCGACATCGGTGATCGCGTTGAGGGGCCCGGTCGGCAGCCGGCCAATGCGGATACCGAGCTCTCTTAACCGTTGGCGGGTCATTCGGTCGCCGCCGCCCGCTCGAAACCGCGTAGGACTTCGCGGGCCTCGGCAACAATGTCCTCGACGACCCGACCCGCCGGCGGTACTGCGTCGATGATACCAGCGCCCTGCCCGGCCGGCAGCACACCATGCTCCACATCGCCTTCGATGCGGCCGGCCTGGCTTGCCGGATTGCCGACCTCGATCATCTGTTGGGGATAGGGTTTGAGCTCCGCCTCCCGCCCTTCCCAGTGTTCCGTGAACTTGTTGCGGATCATGCGGTTCGGTTTGCCGGAATGGCCGCGCGAGATCACGGTACCGTCCTCGTCGATTTCGACGATCTTGTTCTTGTAATTGTCATGACCACGGGCTTCCCGGGTGGCGATGAAGCGGGTACCCATCCAGACCCCCGCCGCCCCCAGCGACAGCGCCGCAACGAGACCGCGGCCGTCGACGATGCCGCCGGCGGCCAGCACAGGCACATCGACTTCGTCGACCACTTTCGGCACCAGCACCACCGTGGCGATCCGGCCGACATGGCCGCCGCCGGCGTGGCCCGACGCGATGACCACATCGACGCCCGACTCGACGACTTTTCGCGCTTGCCGGGCGGTGCCGACAAGGCTCATCACCGTCATGTCCTGAGCATGGGCGTCCGGGATGATCCGCGCCGGATTGCCGAGACCCGACACCAGGACGGGCGCCCGTTCCTCGAACGTCACCTCGATCGCTTCCTCGACGGCCTGGGTATAGGCCTGGGCTTGATCCTTGTCCGCGTCGCCACCGACCTGAGCGAACAGGATATCGACACCGAAGGGCTTATCGGTCTCGTTCTTCACGATCTTGATCTGCTCCCGTAGTTCCGTGCCCGAGAGATAAGCCGAACCGATAACGCCAAGGCCGCCGGCATTCGACACCGCCGCCGCCAGCTTTCCGTAGGCGACATGGAACATGCCGGCCTGAAAGATCGGATAGCGAATGCCGAGCCGCCGGCAGAGCGGATTGTTGTCCAGCAGTCGATCCAACATCAGGCCGCTCCTTCCAGTCCTGTTCCGCCATAGAGCCATTGGATGCGATCGTAGAGTTCTTCGACCGGCATGTTGCCGAGCACGGAATTCCGCAACATCGCCCGCGCGCCATCCGGATGATAAATGTGATCGCCCATCAGGCGGGCGCCGATCTGTACCCGCGCGGTCCGCGGTATACGGTTCAAACGATAGGCTTCGAAGGACTTGTCGAAATCGCCGCCAAAAGCCTCGAGACAATGGGCCAGGCAGACTGCGTCCTCCAGCGCCATGCAGGCGCCCTGCGCGTAATACTGCAGCATCGGATGCGCGGCGTCGCCCAACAGGGTGACCCGCCCGTCGATCCACTTCTCCGTTGGCTCCCGGTCGCAGAGCACCCAGAGCTTCCAATCCGTGCCATGCTCGATAATCTTGCGGGGCAGCTCGGCGATGTGCCCGAAACCCTGGGCCACCTCCTCCTTCGACACCGGTTTGCCGGCCACCGGTTCCGGCGCGTCATTGTGATAGGTGACGACCAGATTGAACACTTTCCAACCGCTTAACGGGTAATGGACGATATGGCATTTCGGCCCGGCCCAAAGCGTCGCCGCGTTCCAGCGCAACTCCTCCGGCATTTTGTCGGTCGGGATGACGGAGCGATAGGTGGTGTGGCCGGAGACGCGCGGCTCCCCATCGGCCGTCACCCGCGCCCTGATTTCGGAGCGCAGACCGTCGGCGCCAATCAGCGCCGCGCCGGCAACCCGTTCCCCGTCCGCCAACACGGCCGACACGCCGTCGCCATCCTGATCGTAGTCGACGACGCGAGCGCTTGTACGTAGATCGATCAGGTCGTGGGCACGGCAACCGTCGACAAGCACGCCGTGCAAATCGGCCCGGTGGACAACGGCATAGGGATTACCGAAGCGGGTGCGGAAATCCTCGCCGACCGGAATGCGTACAATCTCCCGCGCCGTCAGCGCATCCATCAGAAACAGATTGTCGATATAGACCGCCTGCGCCCGCGCCGCATCGCCGACGCCGAGATAGTCGAAGGCATGGAAGGCGTTTGGGCCGATTTGAATGCCGGCGCCTATTTCGCCTAACTCCGCCGCCTGTTCCAAGACCAGGCTCGGAAATCCCTTCCGGGCCAAACCCAACGCCGCCGCCAGGCCGCCGATCCCGCCACCGGCGATCAAAATCCTATCCGCGCTCATCATCCCTCAACGTTTTTGCCCATCGGATCGCGATAG
>CBDCGJ010000069.1:0-79763 GCA_965216645.1 Alphaproteobacteria bacterium
TGGCCGCCGGCATCCTGGCCAAGAACGCGGTGGCGAAGGGCCTGTCGCGCAAGCCCTGGGTGAAAACGTCGCTGGCGCCCGGCAGCCAAGTGGTTTCCGACTATCTCGAGGCCGCCGGGTTGCAGGCGCCGCTCGACCAGCTCGGCTTCAACGTGGTCGGCTATGGCTGTACCACCTGCATTGGCAATTCCGGCCCGCTGGCGCCCAGCCTGTCGAAGGCGATCAACGAGAACGACCTGGTCGCCACCTCCGTGCTTTCCGGCAACCGCAATTTCGAGGGCCGGATCAGCCCGGACGTGCGGGCGAACTATCTCGCCTCACCGCCGCTGGTGGTCGCCTATGCCCTAGCGGGCTCGATGAATATCGACATCACCACGGAGCCCCTGGGCCAGGATCCGGACGGCAATGACGTCTTCCTCGACGACATCTGGCCCAGCCTTGATGACGTGCGGGCGGAGGTCGCGCGCATCCTGACCCCGGCGATGTTCGAGAGCCGCTATTCCGACGTCTTCAAGGGCCCGGCGGAGTGGCAGGCGGTGCAGGCCAGCGACAGCCTGACCTACGATTGGGACATGGTCTCCACCTATGTGAAGAACCCGCCCTATTTCGACGGCATGCCGGCGGAGGCCGGCGGCACCGCCGACATCGTCGGCGCCCGGCAGTTGGCCAAACTCGGCGACAGCGTCACCACCGACCATATCTCGCCGGCCGGCTCGATTCCGCAGGCGGGACCGGCGGGCCAGTATCTCACCGGCCATCAGGTGCCGCCCAGGGAGTTCAACTCCTTCGGCGCCCGGCGCGGCAATCATGAGGTGATGATGCGCGGCACCTTCGCCAATATCCGCATCCGCAACGAAATGGCGCCCGGCACCGAAGGCGGCGTGACCCGGCATCAGCCCTCGGGCGACGAGATGAGCATCTATGACGCGGCCATGCGCTACCGGGAGGAGGGCGTGCCCCTGGTCGTCATCGGCGGCACCGAATACGGCACCGGCTCCTCCCGCGACTGGGCGGCGAAGGGCACGCGTTTGCTCGGCGTGAAGGCGGTGATCGTGGAAAGCTTTGAGCGTATCCACCGCTCCAACCTGGTCGGCATGGGCGTGCTGCCGCTGCAGTTCAAGGACGGTGACGACCGCGAGAGCCTGGGCCTCGACGGCACCGAAACCTTCGACCTCACCGGCCTCGCCGACGGCATCACCCCGCGCATGGACGTCGCCTGCAAAATCACCTACGCCGACGGCCGGGAGAAGAACCTCACCCTCCTCTGCCGCATCGATACCCTGGACGAGGTGGAATACTACCGCCACGGCGGGATTTTGCCCTACGTCCTGCGGAATTTGATGGACGAAGCGGCGTAGGGGGCGGACCGAGTCGGCAAATTTGGTTACCCGGCGCCGCCCAGTCCGCTGTGCTTCCTCAATCGAATACGGGCAGACCGCTCGGCAAGGTCAAGGGGACGTCCTGGCGCAGATCAATGGCGGCCGGGTCCGTCAAGGCGCGCAGAAAGGCGATCAAGTCCTCGATTTCCTGATCCGACAAATCTACCGGACTGAGTGCGTTCCGGGCGGCAATTTCCGCAAGGCGGGCCGAGTCGTCCATGACGACAAAGTCCAACAGGTCCAAGTCCGGCCGGGGCGGCAGAACGGCTTGACTTTGGTCATAGCTTTCCAGTGATGCCGCCGGGTCGAGATGGTGTCGGACGACGGCGTCCAGCGTATCGTAGGCGCCGCTATGTCCGTAGGGTGCGGTCAACTCCACGTTGCGCAAGGTCGGGGTGCGGAAATTGAAACGATCGGCGCTATCGCCGCTCACCCGTTCACGGCCAAAATCTTCGCGGCCGTCAATGCCATCGCCTTTGCCCGGTCCGATCTGGACCATGGCGATCGCATGGAAACCTTGGTCAGTCTGGAATTTCCCGCTGTGGCAGTCGGCACAGCCCGCAGAGCCATAGAACAGTTTCAGGCCGCGCAATTGCTGCCCGCTCAAGGCAAGCTTGTCGCCCCGCAGCCAGCGATCGAAGGGACTGTTGTCGAAACGCCAGGTGGCGGCTTCGAATGCGGCGATGGCGTTGGCGGCGTGAACGAAGGTGATCTGGTTGGCTTGATCAACGTCGTCGAAAGCTTGGACGAAAAGATCGACATAGTCCGGCGTTTCACGAAGTCGTTGGGCGATCAATTCCCAAACGGCCGGCAAGTTGTTCGCGGCGGCAGCGTCGGCGATGCTGTTTTCACCGGCTTGCCCGGCCATTTCCGTCGCCGATGTCACTGGGAACATGGCTTGGACGGCCAGGACGTTAGTTAGTCCTGGCGGGAGCGCGGTGCCGGCCGGACTGCGGACTCCCGTTGGGTGTTCGAGGGTTGGCGCCGGCAAACGTTCGACCCGCCCGTCATGGAACAATGTCTCGAATTCGGCGGCACCCAGATTGAACACGGGTGGGGCGTTGCGAGGTACGCGCTCATGGATCGCATCGCCGTCGATGCCAGTGTCTCTCGTGACCCCTAATCCGCGCCCGCCTTCACCGATAGGCAGCGAAAGGCCGTCGCCGGTATCGGTCAACGCATGATGACAGGTGGCGCAGGAAATGTTTCTGTTCCCGCTAAGAATTTTGTCGAAGAACAAGAAGCGGCCAAGCGACACCATGGCCGCGTTCGGCTCGCCATTGTCGCGAAAATCGCCATCAGTAACCGGGTCCGGCAGGTTCCTGGCGGATTTTTCCTTTGCTGCCGCAGGGACCTGGAACGCGACCGACCAACTGGCGATAAGAGTCAGGCTGACCGAAAATAGTAATCCGAATCGAGTATTGCGTATGATCATGGGGCGTTGAACCTCTGTAAGGCATTATGAGTTACCAATGAAAATCCATAAAACCGATCATTAATTATACAAAACGATCGCCTTTCTTCTCTATCAGCCAAGTGATGGAAAATAATACAGCATTTGCTGTATTTCCGTTCACGGAATTTTGACCTTTCAGTATTGCTTTATGCTCATAATGACGTTGGATGGATTGATCTATATTTAGATATGTGCAATGTTAGTTTCTAAGACGCTGTCCGAGAGGTTGCGCGGATAGATTGGTGGCTGCGACGGCCTTGATGTTCAGGCTTATCACTCCGGGCGGTCGCAGCCTTTACGCACCATCGGACGTGCGAATTTGACCGAATCCGGTTATTTTGGCCGAGGCTTTGCCTTATGCAGTTTTCAGATAAACCATTGATCGACACCGCCAATATCGATGAAGCGGCGGATATTTTGGCTTACAAAGGATTGGGGTTTACGCCCGCGTCCCGCTTCGATTGGCAAGACTTTCAAATCAAACTCTATTGCGCCCAGTATCCGGAACTGCATTTCGCCAGCACGGCCTTTCAAACGACAACGAAGCTGGAGATGTATGAGGGGCGCGAGCACTATGCCGTGATGGTCCCGATCAGCGGGGCGTTTCAGGTCGAGTACGGTCACTTTCACCAGGCAACAAGCACGGGCGAAATGGTTGTGTTTTCACCCGAAAGGCATCTGACGTTAACCCAGGGCCCTGGATGCCAACGTATAACCGTCTATGTGCCCAGCGACATGGTGCATAGCCGTCTCGAGCAATTGTTGGGTCGGCCTGTGGGGCAACGCTTGGAGTTCGATCACGCGCCGAACGCGTTCCGTAACGGCGGGCGATACCTGTTGCACTCATTGGATCATGTCTTTCAAGCCTTCAGCAACGCCGCCGCATTGAACTCTCCCACCCGCGAAGGCTATGAGCAGTTCATGGAAGAGTTGCTGGACCATATGCTGCTTTCTCTACGGCACAATTACACCAGCGCGTTAACGAAGCGTGTGCCAGTGCACAATCTGCCCGGCGACGTTATTAGAGCGCTCGAATACATACATACTCATACGGATGGCGACGTGACGTTGGGTTCCTTGATCAATATATCGGGCGTTCCCGGGCGCACATTGATTCACCACTTCAATCGTTTCCTGGGGACGTCGCCCGTCCGCTATGCTCGGTTCAATCGGTTTGAAATGGTCAATACCGAATTGCGCAACAGCCACGACCCGGATGCGACCGTGTCAAGCGTGGCGAACAAATATGGATTCCGTCACATGGGGCGTTTCGCCGTCGAATATCGTCGGCTGTTCGGCGAATTGCCATCTCAGACCTTAAGGTCCGCCAGGTTCGACTAAGTCGGAATCGGGCCAACTTCCAAAATTTTAGCTGCTGGAGCGACCGGACCAGACGATCGCTGGTGGCCGATTCGAATTTGTCGAGGGCTCTACGTCCTCATATCCCACTGTCCAGAAATTGCAAGAAAGCGAAAGTGGCGGCCTGTAACAAGGCCGGTTGGAAAGATTGTTGCCAAATCCGGATAGTCCTGGTGTTGACCTCGATGACTCACCTAGATGTAATGTTTGGTATTATATTGGTCTGAAATATTAGATTTTTACACAGTCAAAAATTCTTATTTTAGAAACGCATAATACTTGTTTCGCGGCTGTGACGATGACCCGTCTCGTATCTGTACGATGCGGGTCGGCCGGGGGGAGTTTTCGATAGGCAGTTTCGGGAGCGACTGGCCGGTTTAGGGTCTCGACAAATCAAACCGGCCAAAAGGGTGGTGTATTCGATGTTGCAAAATGATGAAATTCACATCAATTCTCTAACAAAGCGAGAACTTGAAATCGCACATATTTATGCAAATGGTGCGACATATAGTGAGATTGCCGATCGTTTGTACATTGCTCCCTCGACGGTGCGTACCCACATCACCTCGATATACCGGAAATTGCAAGTTTCATCGAAAATCGAGCTTTCTCAAACCCTGCAATCTTGGAAATCAGCATTGGCGCATCAGCGCCCGAACGACGGGCACGACATTGAGATTGCCGGTAACGATCCGGAGGTGTCGCATATTTTTCCGAGCGATTTCATGGGAACTCTCGGCCAATCGAATTGGCGCCAAATTGCCGTTATCGTCGTCGAATATACCCTTGTCAGGAAACAGGTTGATTGCTTACCCAACGCCCAATTAGGCATCGGCAAGCTTGAGACATTGATGGCTGACATACTCACCCAAGCATGCGGCGCGGTTGAGCGATTTGGCGGATCGGTTTGCGTCGTCGCCGGGACCCGCATCATCGCCTGTTTAGGATGCGGTTACGAACGAAACGACCTTGGTAGTCGGGCATTTCAGACAGCTTTGGCCCTGCAGGCGATCGTGGAAAACTTATCGGTTCTGGGGGCCGCCAATATGTCTTGTCGCATCGGTTTGTCGTATCGGAACGGCGTCGGCGCGATCGGCGCCGGGACAAATTCCGATGCCACCCGGCAACTCAACAGCATCCTCGCGTCGGCGCAATCGCTACTCAAATCGGCGGCGCCCGGTCAGATACTCGCCGCCGCCGCACCTGATCCCGGTCATTATCGAGCCGTCGAGGACAATCGAAAATGCCTGGAACTGCGCCCAGCACAATCGGCCTGACACGACGAACCGTCCGATTGAACATGGTCCGGCACTACGAATTCGTAAGACAAAACGCACCGTAAAAGCAAAAACCGCCCGCTTCTAAGTCGATCCGGTGCCTGGACGTCGCCTGCAAAATCACCTACGCCGACGGCCGGGAGAAAGAACTCACCCTCCTCTGCCGCATCGACACCCTGGACGAAGTGGAATACTACCGGCATGGGGGGATCTTGCCGTACGTCCTGCGGAACCTGATGGACGAAGCGGCGTAGGGGGCATAAACACCCAACCTAAAAAGGGGGCCATCACGGCCCCCTTTTTTTATGCTTCCCGCCCGGCCACTTCCAATAGGCTAGCCTCGCTGACACATGTTTTCCGCGCAACATAGGTCAGCGACGGTACCGATTCCGGTTGGTCGATGTGCAAATTTTTAGACTCGTAGGATTTGTTCCAATCATTGGAGCTTCGAGTTGTTTAGTTAAAAATGGTCGTGAAGCGAATTATTTTCAATTCAATGTCGAAGTTCAACTTCCATTAAAAGTAGAAGAGGAATTATACTGCCCTCGCGATTTGTTTCTGTACTGCACCAAAGGTCAAACTGACTATTTTGACGGAGTTTACGATGGCTGAAACAACTGACATGAATGTTATTGATACTTCGAAACTTGATGAGCAATTCGAAATTGTTGAGGAAGTATCCCGACCAACGGCTGAACTAATAGTAGGTATGGTCGGTGCTGTTGGAGCAGGAGTTTCGAAGACTACTTTATTGCTTAAAGAGGCGTTGGAAGATCACTACGGCTACAAAGTACAAATAGTTAAGGCGAGTGAAATAATTCGCGATAATGCCGACAAGGTAAGGGCCGAGAAGCCAGCGGATACCGGCGCAAAAAGGATAACTGATCTTCAGCACATAGGCACAGAGTTACGTGACAAGTTCGGAGAGGACTATGTTGCGGGAAAAGCCATTGAATTAATCGCAGCAAAAAGGGAGCGTGATGGCGGCTACGACGACGATACAACTGTTCCTCAGCCAAAAAGCTTGAGGCAAGTGACGATAATTGACTCTTTAAAGCATCCAAAGGAAAGCAATTTACTACGGAGAGTCTACGGTGGAATATATTGGCAGTTTACTGTTTTTGCTCCCGAAAACATCCGCGAAGAGAGGCTCAAGAAAACGGGGATAGAACGAACTGACCTTGCTGGAATTTTTACCCGGGATGAGAGTGATGTCGATGATCACGGGCAGCAGGTCAGCAAGACTACTTATCTTTCAGATTTCTTTATTAGAAATGACAGTGAGAATGAAGATAGATTGATCACGATAATTTCGCGATTCTTGGAGATCGTGTTCAATATCAAAGTACACACACCCACCAAGCAAGAAGCAGGAATGCAGACAGCCATTTCAGCGGCAAGCAAGTCTGCTTGCTTGTCCAGGCAAGTTGGTGCAGCGATTTTTTCCAAGGAAAACGAACTAATAAGTGTCGGCTGGAATGATGTACCAAAAGCGAATGGAGGACTGTACACAGTAGAGGACGGGCAGCACGACCATCGTTGTTATAAGTGGGGCGGCAAAATCTGTCACAATGATCACAAAAAGGAGGATCTCTACGAGAAAATATTCACAATACTCAGTGAATATGACCTGTTGGCCAGAGAAACAACTCAAGCCGATATTCGTGATGCCCTAATCCAGACACCAGTGAGAAACCTTATCGAGTATAGTCGATCAATTCATGCGGAGATGGAGGCAATTGTTTCTGCAAGTCGAGCAGGTAAATCTGGGATGGTGGGGGGAATTTTGTACACAAGCACTTTCCCTTGCCACAATTGTGCAAGACATATCGTCGCGGCTGGAATAAAGACCGTGTACTATATTGAGCCATACTCGAAAAGTTTGGCTTTCGAACTACATCACGATGCTCTTGGTAACTTGGCAGACTCTAACCGAAAAGTTGAGTTTCTACAGTATGAAGGAGTCGGTCCAGAACGAATGATGAAGCTGTTTCAACATGGCTCTGAGCGTAAACATAGCGGAAAAGCCGTTGAGCAGAACAAAAAGATAGCGATTCCGGTACTGCCGCCACCAATGGATGGATTCACAACGCACGAAAAACAGGTTATAAAACATATTATGAGCGTTGAGGGTTCGTAGACCCATTAGACGTGAGGGAGACGGCAATGAAAACTAATCGCAAGCGTGTCGACGGTCAGCGAGAGTTCATTTTCGTCATCGACACGCAGGCTCACGCGATAAAGCGAGAGACAATCGAACGACGGGGAACTCTTAATGCTTCGACTTTTAGCGAGGGTGAGCTTATGGCCCTCAAGCAAAAGTTAGTTAGGCAGTTGAAAGAAAATGGTTCGTAGGGTTTTGAAGTTTGTTCGATCTCAGACTTAGCCTTCGATAGCTCAGATTTAGTGTACCCAAATCTCAAATAAGACAAAACTACTTCCAAACAAAACGTACGAGTTAACACGCCAGTGAGGTTGTCCCGTGCAGACGGGCAGCTGCTATACTCCCGCACCTTGGCGACGGCGAAATAACTCCGAGAGCTGTCAGTGCTGCCCGTTTGCGATCTGCAATTCGCATGCCCTCGTGGACTCACGCTTGGTTCAGATATTGCTTGGGAAACTGATACCGTTCCTCCGGGAAATCGTCGTAGATCGAGTCCGCTTTGTGGACGAAGACGCCTTTAGCCATAGGCCACCTGCGGCTGGGATTCGTCGGTGGCAAACAGGTGACGCGATGGGTGGTTGGCGACTGCTGTTCTTATGATGCGGTCGCACTGGTCGGATAGGGCGTCGGCGTCAGCGTCCTTCTGCAACTCCGCGATCACCTCCCGCTCGAAGGCGGCGAGTCTTGCCTCGATCCCGGCCGGGTTCTCGATCAGCAGGCGGTGTTGGTCGGCGGCGAGGGTGTCGAGGTGGAGTTCGAGGGTGCCGGCGGTGTTGTCGCGGTGGAGGGCGCGGGTGGGGTCGTTGCCGACGGGGAGCGCGGCGATGGGGGCAATCAGGGCGCGGCGCAGGTCGGCGAGCCAGCGGTCGTGCTGCCGGGCGGCGCGGCCGGCGGCGGCGTGACGATCACTCAGGCCCGCGGGCGGCCGGCGCACGCGCCAGATCAGCCCGCTGGCCTCAAGCATCCGGATCAGCCACCAGGAGACATCGACCTCCCACCACGCCAGGCCGCAGCGCGCCGCGTAGGGGAAGAAATGGTGGTTGTTGTGGAAGCCCTCGCCCAGCAACGGGATCGCCAGGAGGAGACTGTTCCGGCTGCTATCCGGCGTCGGGAAGCGGCGGTAGCCGAGGCGGCTATGCAGCAGGGAGCCGATCGCATGGGTCATGTGCCAGAGCAGCACCGTCGGCACCAGGAAGCCCCAGACCAGCCCGTCGAGCCCGAACAGCCCGGTCAGCAGTACGGCATAGACGATCACCGGCACCCAGTTCCACTGATTGAGCCAGACCAGCTCCGGCAGCCTGGCGAATTCCGGGCAGAGCGCCGGGTCGGCATTGCGGATGCGCCGGTCCAGGAACCAGCCGCTATGGGCGAACAGGTAGCCCTGATGCAGGGGCGAATGGATGTCGTTCGGTGTGTCCGCATAGCGGTGATGGTGACGATGGGCGGAGGCCCACCAGAGCGGCCCCTTCTCCACCGCCAGCGCGCCCCAAAGCGCCAGCACGAACTGAAACGCGCGGGAGGTGCGGAAGGCCTTGTGCGCGAAATAGCGGTGATAGGCCACCGACACCCCGGCCATGGCGAACAAATAGCAGCAGAGGCAGAGCAGCAGATTGCCCGCCGTCACCCCGGTCGCCACCGCCCCGGCGAGGGCGGCGAGGTGGAACAGGCCATAGGCGGCCCGATAGGCCCAGGTCCAGAATTGGTCTTCAGGAGTCAGGTCGCCCGCCGCCGCGCCCGCCACGGGCCGGGCCATGCGATCGTCCCTGAAATAGCCGTGGCTCATGCCGCGCGACGCAGGTCTTGCGGTTCGCCGGCCGCGACCCCTTCGCCCGCCCGTGGCCGCCGCCAGAGATGGCCGTATCCGCCTGCCGCGATGGCCCCTTCCGCGTGGTGGCGCAGCGCTTTCTCCGCCGCATCGTCCAAGCCGAACTGTCCAGCCAGGTCGGCGAGATAGCGCGCCAAGAGTTTCGGCAGACTCGATGGTCTGTCCCTGAACGCAACCGCGGCGGCGGCGGCGAAGCGCTCGCGTATCGCCTCCGCTTGTCCCGGCACAGCCCGGCCACCCGCCGCCCGCGCCAGGATCGACTGCGCCAGCGGATCGAGCCGCGCGGCAAATCGGCCGAGATGATCCCGCCCGGCGCCGATGGCGGGCGGCCGCTTCACGTTCCAGACCAGGCCGAGCCGCTCCAGCCCCCGAATGACGGTCCAGCCCGGATCGACCTCCCACCAGCAATAGCTCAGCTTCGCGGCATAGGGGGCGACATGATGATTATTGTGCAAACCTTCACCGAAGGTGAACAGGCTGACTAACGGGTTGTTGCAGCTGCGATCCGGCGTCGCGAAACGGCGGTAACCGCCATAGCCATGGCAGAAGCTGCCGATCGACTTGAAACCATGCCAGGCCAACAGGGTCGGCAGCAAATAGCCCCACAACAACCCCGACCAGCCGAATACGGCGAAAAAACCGGCGCCGGTCGCCACGGCGATGTACTGGCAGTATTTGTCGAGCCAGACCAGTTCCGGAAACCGAGCCCAGCGCCGCACGGCGTCATAATCCGTGTCCCGATTGGCGCGGTCGAGGAACCAGCCGACATGACTGTAGAGGAAGCCGCGGCTCCAGGGCGAATGCACGTCTTCCCATCGCTCCGCCCGGCGATGGTGGCGGCGGTGAAACTGGGTAAACCAAAGCGGCCCCTTCATGCCGCCCAACGCGCCGCAGGCCACGATCGCAAACTGAAGCCCAGGGCCGGTTTCGAACGCGCGATGGGACAGATAACGATGCCAACCCACGCTGACGCCAAATGAGACGACGAACAGTGTCGCCAGGACCGAGCAAAAGATCGATCAGGTCCGGTTTGATGAAGAAAACACCGAGGCACAGGACATGGACCGCGACATAGGCGACGACGTCGCCCACGACATATTTCTTCAGTTTGTCGTTCGGAAACTTCAATTTTCCTTCACATTCAAACGGATGGCTGCAAGGTTGCGAAACCCTTCGTCCATAAGATTGATTGAATAAGAGTCTATTTGTCAAATTTTAAGGCGTATAGGGGATTTCTAATATTGGCGCACCCTCACCTTGAGCGCCAAGTGCCGGCCTAGTCACCAATCTGAAGATTGCGGCTATAGTCGAGAGGGCGTCGTGGCCGATCTGACGGAACTCGCCAACATCTGAACCGGCGGCGACTTGAATTTCGTCTGACATACGCTGCCGCTCACCCGCCTTGTCTTTTGGGCGATGGTGGAGCTGTGTTAAGCTGCCTCCATATACTAAGAATTAATTCGAAAGCCCCCACGGGCTATGCAATGGAATTCAAGCCATGACACAGGTGACCATCGTCATTCTGAGTTCTCTCGATACCAAGGCGGCGGAAAGCGAATATCTCAGGCAATGTTTGACGGATTTCGGCGCCGAGACGGTATTGGTCGACGCCGGCTATGGCGGTCCGGCGAAGATGCGGGCCGATGTTACCGCCGGCGCGGTGGCCGCCGCCGCCGGCGCGCGGGTGGAGGATTTCCATGCCGGGGAAGACACCCATGCCGCGACGGAGGCGATGACGCAGGGCGCCACAGCCTGTGTCCTCGACTTGGTAAGCCAAGGACGATGCGACGGCATTGTCTCCTTCGGTGGCGTATCCAATACGACGCTGGCAAGCCGCGTCATGTCGGCGCTGCCGATCGGATTGCCGAAGCTGCTGATTTCCAGCGCTGCCGCCATGCCGGCCCATGCAGCTCGCTTCTTCGGTGCCGAGGACATCACCATGATGCATGCCATGGTCGACTTCTCCGGCCTGAATGTGCTAACCCGCGCTTTCCTGAAGCGCGGCGCCGGTGCGATCTGCGGCATGGCCCGGGCCAGCGACGGTCCGGTCACCCAGTCGGCAGACGCCCGCTTGATTGCGCTCACAACTTTTCGCTTTTCGGACTCTTGCAGCCGGGTTGTCAGCAAGGGGCTGGAGGCGCTGGGCTATACCGTCATCCCCTTTCACGCCCAGGGCGTCGGCGAGAACGCTATGGAGGACCTGATCGCTCAAGGTTTGTTCGCCGGCGTGGTCGATCTGGTGCCGTCGGGTCTTAGCGAGCAGATGCTGGGCGGCAATCGGGCAGCCCGACCGGACCGGCTGGACGCGGCGGCCAAAGCCGGTATCCCTCAGATTCTGACCCCCTGCGGTTTCGACATGATCAGCTGCGGCCCGATCGAGCGGCGAGATACCGACGATCCGGTCTGGCAGGAACGTCGCCTGGCCGAACGCGCCCTTTCCATCACCGACCGCTTCCGGGTGCAGGCGCGCACAACGGCAGAGGAGGTGAGAGACATCGCCGGCCGGTTGGCGGAGAAATTGAACCGCGCCACGGCGCCGGCGGCGGTCCTGGTGCCGACCCGCGGCTGGTCAACCCTCAGCGTTTCCGGCGGCGATCTCTACGATCCGGACACGGACGCCGTCTTCGTCGAGGCCCTGCGCGCGGCGCTGGACTCGACCGTCCCGGTCACCGAACTTGAACTCGAAATCGACGCCGAAGCGTTCGGCCAGGCCTTGGTCAACACGTTGCACCGTATGATCGAGGAGCAGACCGACGCGCCGCCGCCAACCTAGCCACGGCCTTGCCATCGTTGACAGCGAAACGCCCCGGCAACTATGGTTTTGAATTGCTTTTTTCCATGAATTCGCAGCCTGCAAGGCGGGCGAGGCACATTGGTTGAGGATTTTTCGATTTTCGTCGGCACTGTCGGCACCGGCGTTTGGCAGAGCCCGGATTTCGGTCAGTCATGGGCGCCGGCCCGCGGCGGCCTTTCGGTCGAGCAGCGGGTCTACAGCCTGGCCATCGATCCGAACGACCCTGCCGTCGTTTATGTCGGCAGCCATCAAGGCATTCATCGCAGCGAAAATCGCGGACAAAGCTATACGGCGCTGGGCGAGATCCCGGACGGGCGGGAAGTCTGGCGTATCGCCGTCGATCCGTCGGATCCGAATACGATCTTCGCCGGCACCCGGCCGTCGGCCTTGTTCCGCTCGACCGACCGTGGCGAGACTTGGGACAAACTGGCCTTGGATCTGGCCGAGACCTGTCCGGCGGTCGGCGTCCCTCGGGTGACCTCCCCTTGCCGTCAATCCGGCGGATACGCGGGAGATCTGGATGGGCGTTGAGGTCGACGGTGTGCAGATGAGCGCGGATGGTGGGAATACTTGGACGAGAGTCGCCGGCGGCATGGATCAAATGGACATCCACGACATCGCCGTCGCCCGGGACGGCCGCGTCTATGTTTGCGCACCGGCCGATATCTATCTCTCGGACGACAAGGGCGCGAGCTGGCGGCGGATGGAAGTCGGCCCGCATTTCCCGTTCGGCTATTGCCGCGGCATTACGCTAAGGGGCGACGATCCGGATGCCATTATGATCGCCAGCGGCGACGCGGCGGTCGGCAGCACCGGCGCCCTCAACCGCACGACCGACGGCGGGCAGAGCTGGACACAACCCAATTTGACCGTGCGGCCCAACAGTCCGGTATGGGGTCATCGCCAACCATCCGTCCGATCCGGACCTGGCGGTCTGCTGCAGCCACTACGGACAGGTGTTTACCAGTCGCGACGGCGGCGCGAGCTGGCAAAAGAACCAACAGGAGTTTACTCAGACGCGGTCTCTGGCTTTGACACCCAATGCCGCCTGAGCGCGAGAACGCGAGAACGCGGAGGATAAGACATGACAAGCGAATTGACCGAAGCGCGGGCCAAACGGTTGAGCCAGTCTGAGCGCGTCGAGTTCGGCCCGCTGGCCCACTATTTCCCCCTCGTGACCGACGGCGATCTGCCGACGCGGACGGGCGTTCAGGTGTCCGAACCGGGTTATATCGCGCCCGTCCATTGGCATCCGTACATCGAATATCTGCTGATCCTCGAGGGCAAGGCGCAAGCCTGGCTGCACGAAAATCCAGACGAGCGTTTCGATCTCGAAGCCGGCGACTGCATCGTCCTGCCGCCGATCAAGCCGCATTCGTTCTGCACCGTCGGCAATAAAACCATGCGACTGCTCGGCATCCATCACAGTTCGACGCGGATCGTCAATTATCTCGATCAAGCGACCGACGAAAACGGATACCCGATCCTGGACGGCGACTTGAATCCGCAACCGAAGGCGTGAGCGGCGCGCCTATGCGGTTGGAGGGCAAGATCGCGCTGATCACCGGTGCCGCCGGCGGTCAGGGCCAGGCGGCGGCGCACCGCTTCGCGGCGGAGGGGGCGAAGGTGGCGCTCACCGATATCGATGCGGACAAGCTTGACGCGGTGGCGGCGTCGGTCCGTTCGAACGGCGGCGCGGTGTTTGCGCAGGCCGCCGACATCGCCGAGCCGGCCAGCGTCGAGGCCATGGTCGCTGCCGCCCTCAATACGTTCGGGCGGCTGGATATTCTCTACAACAATGCCGGTATCAATACCGGCGGCAGCGCACCGGCGGACCGGGATACGGAGCTGACGGCCCTGTCCATCGAGACCTGGAACAAGGTCATCGCCGTGAATTTGACCGGCACGTTTCTCTGCTCGAAATACGCCATCCCCGCGATCGTCGCGGCCGGCGGCGGCTCGGTGATCAACCTGTCGTCGACGGCGGCCCTGGTCGGCGGCAAGGTCTCGGGCCATGCCTATGCGGCCTCCAAGGGCGGGATCGTCTCGATGACCAAGGCCATGGCGGCGGCCTATGCGGACGACAATGTCAGGGTCAACGCGATCTGTCCGGGCTCCCTGGATTTCATCATGGTCAACGGCATCCCCCGCGACGACGCGCGGCTGGAGATGTTGACCTCGCGCTTTCCGCTGAAACGCCTGGGTACGGTCGACGACGTCATGCATCTGGCCGTCTTCCTGGCGTCCGACGAATCGACTTGGATCACCGGCGCGGCGATCCCGTTGGACGGCGGGATGACGGCTGTCTGAAGGAAGGGAGACGCCGCGTGCAGCAAGCCGATGACACCGCCGCGGTTTGGCGCGGATTGACACGAGCGCAGGTCGCGGACCAGTTCGACATGCGCCGCGCCGTGCCCGACGGTGCCGCCTATTCGGCGGCCAAGCGCGAGCTGAGCCAGCGGGTGCGCGCGGCCCTGCCCGGACCGCGCGACGTCGTCTATGGGCCGGGTCCCCGGCAGTCGATCGATATCTATCCCGCCGCGCAATCCGATGCGCCGATCCTGATTTTCGTTCATGGCGGCGCCTGGCGTTCCTTGGACAAGACCGTCTACGCCTTCATTGCCGAGGCCTGGTACGCCCGTGGCGTGACCTGCGTCCTGCCCGGCTACGGCCTGATCGCCGAGGTCGATCTCGACACCATGGTTGCGGAGATCCGTCAGGCGGTTCGCTGGACGGCGGCGCAGGCGCCGGGGTTCGGCGGCGATCCCTCGCGCATCGTCCTGGCCGGCATGTCCGCCGGCGCGCAACTGTCCGGCATGGCCTTGGCCGATCCCGACACCGCCGTGCATATCCGCGCCGCCGTCCTGGCCAGCGGCGTTTACGATCTGACGCCCCATAGCCTGCACGACCGCTACACCGACATGGCGCTCGACGCCGCGCGAATTCGCCGGGTCAGCCCGATGGTCAATCCGCCCGCCCGGCGCGACACGCCGATCGTCTTTGCTGTCGGCGGCGACGAGACCGACGGATTTATCACGCTTACGCGGGAATTCCATGACCTCTGCCAAAGCCGCGGCCACAACTGCCGCTTGATCGTCGAACCGGGCCGGCATCATTTCTCCATGGGCAGCGCCTTCGGTGAGCCCGACAGCGAATTGTTCGGGGCTATGGTAAACCTGTTCGCCGATATCGCCGCGTCGTGATCGGCCGGCCCGATCCGCATCCTTCCGTCTCGCCAGCATAATGGAGCCCTGAATCATGCAACCTTTCTCCGGTATCCGCGTCCTTGATCTGACCCAGATCTATCAGGGTCCCTATGCGACCTTCCTGATGGCCATGGCCGGGGCGGAGGTGGTGAAGATCGAGCCGCCGGCGGGGGAGCGGACCCGGCGTGGCGGCGGTGCCAACACGCCCCTGGCCTTCGCCATGCTGAATTCGAACAAGCGCAGTCTGACCCTAGATCTGAAGCGGGATCGGGCGAAGGAACTCTTTTTCCGCATGGTCCCCAAGGCCGACGTCGTGGTGGAGAACTTCGCGCCGGGCACCATGGAACGGCTGGGGCTTGGCTGGGAGGTGCTGCGCGAGATCAATCCGCGACTGATCTACGGCACCGCCACCGGCTACGGCATTTCCGGACCCGCCAAGGATCAGCTGGCCATGGATCACACCATGCAGGCCTTCGTCGGGACTATGAGTATGACGGGGGAAGCAGACGGCCCGCCAGCCCGGGCCGGTGGCCAGATGTGCGACATCATGGGCGGCATTCATCTCTACGGCGCGCTGGTCAGCGCTCTCTACGCGCGCAGCCAAACCGGTCAAGGCACCTTGGTAGAGGTCGCCATGGCGGAGGCGATGTATTTCACCTTGGCCAGCGAATATTCCTATCTCTATCGGGAAGGGGAGCTGCCGCCGCGCCGGGGCGACAAATCGGCCGCCAATAATGCGCCTTATGGCCGCTACGAATGCCGCGACGGATGGGTCGCGCTGCTCTGCGTCTCGGAACCGCAATGGCAAAGTCTGCTCGGCCTGCTGGGACGGGAGGATCTGCTAGGCGATCCCGACTATGCCACTGGGCCCCAGCGCCACAAGAAGGAAACGGAGATCAATGCCATGATCTCAGATTGGACGGCCCCGCAGTCCCGTAACGACGTGGTCGAGCAAGCCCGCGCCGCCCGCATCCCGATCGCGCCAGTTCGCGATATTGGCGAAGTCCTCGCCGACCCGCACATGCGCGCCCGCGGCATGCTGCATGACGTAACGCACCCCGATTTGGGCGACGTGGTTCTGCCGAGCTCACCACTGCGTTATTCCGACTATGCCGCGAGCGATCTCCAGCTTTATCCGGAACCGGGCGCCGACAATGTCGCGATTCTCGAAGACTGGCTCGGTCTGAGCGGCGAGGTCGTTGCTGGGTTGGCGGCGGACGGCGTGGTATAGCGTCTCTAGGATCGAGGTTCCGTATCAACCAAACGAATCTTGTCGGCGCCGGCGGCGCGGATGATGTCGCGGTTCTCGATTAAGACGGCGGCGTGGCGCAGTTCGGTGCTGAGATAGCGGTCTTCCTCCAAGGGCGGGATGTCCTGACGCAGTCGGGTGATTGCGTTTTGTAGCGCTGGGCTGGTCTTCAACGGAGCCCGCATTTCAACGCCTTGGGCCGCCATCATCAGCTCGATGCCAAGAATGCGCGCTAGATTGCGGTTCATTTGCAACAGCCGGCGAGCGGCATGGGCGGCCATGGAGACGTGGTCCTCCTGATTGGCGCTGGTCGGCGTGCTGTCGACCGAACAGGGGCCGGCCATCTGCTTGTTCTCGGCGTAAAGTGCTGCCGCCGTGACCTCGGCAATCATGAAACCGGAATTGAGACCGGGCTTCGGCGTCAGGAAAGCGGGCAGGCCGAAATTTAGTGCCGGGTCGATCAAGAGGGCGATACGCCGCTCCGCGATAGAGCCGATCTCGGCGATCGCCAGCGCCATTTGGTCGGCGGTGAAGGCCACAGGTTCGGCATGGAAGTTACCGCCGGACAAAATCGCGCCGCTGTCGGGAAAAACCAACGGATTGTCGGTTACGGCATTGGCTTCCGTGCCCAATGTATGTGCGGCTTGGCGCAGGATATCCAGGGCCGCGCCCATCACTTGCGGTTGGCAGCGGATACAATAAGGGTCCTGCACCCGTTCGTCGTTCTCCCGATGGCTTTCGCGGATTTCTGACCCGTCCATCAAGTCGCGCAAGCAGCCCGCGGCGTCAATTTGCCCTGGCAGCCCGCGCAGCTCCTGCAACTCCGGCCGGAACGGGGCGGCGGAACCCATGGCCGCGTCCGTCGACAAGGCGCCGGTCACCAAGGCGGCGCGGAATAGATCGAAGGTGCGAAACAGGGCCGCCAAGGCCAGCGCAGTCGACACCTGGGTGCCGTTGATCATGGCCAGGCCTTCCTTCGGTCCCAGTTCAATCGGCGCGATGCCGGCGGCGGCCATGGCCTCCTGGCCCGACAAACGTTGCCCCTGAAAATCCGCCTCGCCCTCGCCGATCATCACGGCGGCGACATGGGCGAGAGGGGCCAGATCCCCCGATGCGCCGACGGACCCTTGGGCTGGCACCACCGGCAGCAGATCGCGGGCCAGCATTGCCTGTAGGCAAGTCAATAACTCCCAACTGACGCCGGAAGCGCCGCGAGCCAGTGAATTCAGTTTCAGCGCGAGGATCAGGCGGACCACCTCCACCGGTAGGGCCGGGCCGACGCCGGCGGCATGGGACAGGATCAGATTGCGCTGTAAGACGGCTGTGTCTTCCGGGGCGATCCGGATATTGGCCAGTTTGCCGAAGCCGGTATTGATGCCGTAGACCGGCGCGTCGCCGGCGGCCACGTCCAAGACCAACCGCTGCGCCGCCTCGACGGCGTTCCGGCAGGTGAGGGAAAGCTGTATCGAGACAGCATCATCATGGACCCGGCGCCAGGTGGCCAGGGACACTTTGCCCGGTTCGATGGCGATGGTGCTCATCTCCCGACGCCGCCGAAACCTACGCCGGATAGTTCGGCCATGTCGCGTTGCCAGGTGGTGACGTCGTCGATATTGAATTTGGACAGATGATCGTGACCGCAGGCCCGGGCCAGCACCTGCATCAGCTCGACCGACGCATTGAGGAACCGGGCCAGCCGGTCGGCGCCATCGTCCACATTCAGTCTGGCCCGCAATTCCGGCTTTTGCGTCGCGATGCCGGCGGGGCAGTTATTGGTATTGCACATGCGCGCGGCGATGCAGCCAACGGCCTGCATGGCGGAATTGGCAAGCGCGACGCCGTCCGCACCGAGGCACATGGCCTTGACGAAATCGGGGGCGGTACGCAGACCGCCGGTAATAATCAAGGTGATATCCGGCCGCGCGATCTCGTCCAGATAGCGCCGCGCCCGGGCAAGGGCCGGGATGGTCGGCACCGAGATATGATCCCGGAACAGCAGCGGCGCGGCGCCGGTACCGCCGCCACGGCCGTCGAGGATGACATAATCGGCGCCGGCTTCGACCGCGAAACCGATATCCGCTTCGATATGATTGGCGGAAATTTTGTAGCCGATCGGAATGCCGCCGGAAATTTCCCGCACCCGGTCGGACAGGCGCCGGAAATCGGCGACCGTGACCAAATCGTCGAAAGTCGCCGGCGAGACCGCGGCCGTCCCCTCCGGCAGACCGCGCACGTCGGCGATTTTACCGACTACCTTGTTGCCTGGCAGATGACCGCCGGTACCGGTCTTCGCGCCTTGGCCACCCTTGAAATGGAAGGCTTGAACCCGTTCTAGCAACTCCTCGCGGAAGCCGAACTTGGCCGAGGCCAGTTCGTAGAAATAGCGGGAGTTGGCTTGCTGCTCTTCCGGCAGCATGCCGCCCTCGCCGGAGCAGATGCCGGTACCGGCCAGTTCCGCGCCGCGCGCCAGAGATATCTTGGCCTCTTCCGACAGGGCCCCGAAACTCATGTCGGAGACGAAGAGCGGGATGTCCAGCACTAGCGGTTTCTTGGCATTGGGACCGATCACCAGTTCGGTGCCCACCGGCCTGTCGTCCAATAAAGGCTTGCGGGCGAATTGGGCCGGCAGGACCTGGATATCGTTCCAGTCCGGCAGGCTCGGCCGCGGCACGCCCATGGCGCCCATTTCGCCATGGTGACCGACCTTGGCCAGCCCGTCCCGCGCCAGGGCGTGTATTTCCGCGACGGTCGGTTCCTCCGGCGTCGGCACCGCTGCGGGAGCGCCGTCTTGTGCTGGCGCGGGTGCCGACCCATCGGCAGGGATGCGGGCATGGGTGCCGTCGCAAAAAGGCGCGTTGCCGGTATATTTGCATTGGCAAAGTGTGGCCGGACCGCTCTCCTCCGCCGTGAAAGACAGCGGCGCAAACTCGGTTCCGCGGTGGGATCCGTCGCAGAACGGTTGCGTCGCCGAGCGTCCGCAACGGCACCACAGATAGCTCTCGCCCGCCTCAAGCTCGACGGTGACGGGCTTGCGATCGGCAATAACGGGCGCGTCCATGGGGTGTCCTTTCCCTATCTTAATCACCTTTTCTACCGATAGCCGAGAGCGCTTGGTCGCACCAGAGAAATCGTGATATGAGGGATCGCTAAAGAGGGCAGACCCGATGGCGAAACAGCAAGACGAAATCAAGACATCCATCCTGCATATGTTGGACGGCATGACGGCGCGGTCGGCGCCTTATCGCCACTGGCTGCCGTCGGATATTTTGCCGGCGGACGTGATGGCCGAGTTGCAAAACCTGGAATTTCCGTTGATCGATCTCGACGGTGTTTCCGGCACGCGCGAGGTGCACAATGCCGGCCGGCACTATTTCGATGTCGACAACCGTGCCAACTTTCCAGTGGTGGATGCGGTCGCCGGCGCCTTTCAGGATCCCGAGGTCACGGCGGCGTTCGCACGCTACTTCGAGATCGATCTCGACGGCAGCTATCTGCGCATGGAATATGCGCAGGACACGGACGGTTTTTGGCTGCAGCCGCATACGGATATCGGTGTCAAGCTGTTCACCATGCTGCTCTATCTCTCCGATGGTCCTGGCCATGACGCCCTGGGCACGACAATCTTCGCCTCGCCGGAGGAAAGTATGGGGCCGACACCGTTCGCCCCCAATCTCGCGCTGATCTTCATTCCAGCGGACAATACCTGGCACGGCTTTGAGGCCCGCCCGATCAAAGGCGTGCGCAAGTCGTTGATCATCAATTACGTCACCGACGCCTGGCGCGACCGGGAGCAGCTCTGCTATCCGGATCGGCCGATACGGCAGGCGGCCTGAGACCGGGAAACCGGATATCCCTCATGTATTGGCCGCGTTTCGAAGAACCGTTTCTACACGACGTCGTTCTTGGTCTGAAGAAACGCTCAAAGGCGTTAAAACATAAAAGCCTGGGTTTGTCGTGCGAGCGCGTCAGGGAACGCAACGCGGGCGATTGGCAGGAGATCGCGGAGCTCAAAATCACCGGCTTCGACGGCACGCTCGAGGCACGCCTTTGGTCCGAACGCTGGATATGGGTTCATGCCGGTCAGGGCGGCAACAATCGATGGAGCTGGACGTCGGAGGGGCGCCTGGTCGGCGATTGCGGCGGTCGTCAATTGGTCGCGACCTTCGAAGAAACCTTATCCGCCATGTTCGAGATGGACGAAACGGAAACAGCTTACTTTGACGACATCTGGCGACCCTTGATCGCACAGGGCCCCCGACTGGTCAGCGTGTAGAATGCCTACAGGCGTCGCTTAGCCGCCATAAAAGACGTTGTCGCCCAGTTCCTTCATCTCCAGGATCGCTTCGTCAGCGCGGCCTTCGGGGGCTTGGGCCACATTAGCCTCAGTGACTTCGCCGATGAAAATGTGGTGGTCGCCCTGCTCGACCACGTCGACCAGTTTGCATTCCACATGCGCCGGCGCGTTGTCGAGCACCGGGGCACCGTTGCCGCCGGCATGGAACGGCTCGCCGGAAATCTTACCGTCCTCGACAGTCGCCGGCTTGAAGAAGGCGAAGGCCAAGCCCTGCTGACCTTTGCCCAGCATGTTGAGGGCGAATTGGCCGGTCTTGCGGATCGTCGCATAGGCGCCGGAATCCGTCTTCACGCCGATCACCACCAGTGGCGGCTCGAACGCGGTTTGCGTCACCCAATTGACCGTGGCCGCGGCGACATCATCGCCGTCCTTGGCGGTCAGCACGTAGATTCCGTAAGGGATCATCCGCAAGGCGGTTTTCTTGGCGTCCATATCCATTTTTCGTACGTCCTCCAGTCAATTCTCTTCTCGATCAAAATGCCATCATCAAATCCGTCGCCGCCGTTGTCCGGCGTACCGACGAGTTAAAGCTCTATTCATAACAAGATGCCGGCACAAGGCCGGCATGTCAGGTTTGGCGGAATCCCCGGCGAACGAGGTTCGTGGACCGACGCTAAAGCGCCGCCAACATGTCCTCTAGATGGGCCAGCTTAGCTTCCGCCACGCGACGGGTTTCGTCGTCCTTGGCGTCCTCGATATCCTCTTTTGTGTTCTGGATGCGTTGCTCCAGATCGCTGCGGCTGAGATCTTCAACGGCGATCGCCTCTTCCGCCAGCACCACCATGCGGGTCTGGGTTACTTGGGCCAGGCCGCCGGCGACATAGATGCGTTGGTTGCCGCCCTCGCCGCCTTCCACCTCGACGACGCCGGAGCGCAGACTGGTGATCATCGGTGCGTGGCCGGCATAGACGCCGAAGTCGCCTTCGGCGCCCGGCGCGCTGACCATCTCGACTTCGGCCGACATTAGCTGCCGTTCCGGGCTGACCAAATCGAACGCAAAGGTAGCCATGATCCGTTGCTCCGTTGCTTAGGCCGCTTCCGCCGCCATCATCTTGGCTTTTTCCGTTGCCTCTTCGATGGTGCCGACCATGTAGAATGCCTGCTCCGGCAGATGGTCGTGTTGACCGTCGACGATTTCCTTGAAGCCGCGGACCGTGTCCTCAAGCGCGACCAGCTTGCCCGGCGAACCGGTGAAGACTTCGGCGACGAAGAAGGGCTGCGACAGGAAGCGTTGGATCTTGCGCGCCCGCGCCACCGTCAGTTTGTCCTCTTCCGACAGCTCGTCCATACCCAGAATGGCGATGATGTCCTGCAGTGACTTGTACTGCTGCAGGATCTCCTGCACCTGACGGGCGACGGCGTAATGCTCCTCGCCGACGACGCGCGGCTCAAGAATACGCGAGGTACTGTCGAGCGGGTCGACCGCCGGGTAGATGCCCAGTTCGGAAATCTGCCGGCTCAACACCGTGGTCGCGTCCAGGTGGGCGAAGGAGGTGGCCGGCGCCGGATCGGTCAAGTCGTCCGCCGGCACGTAAATCGCCTGCACCGAGGTGATCGAGCCCTTGGTGGTGGTGGTAATCCGCTCCTGCAAGGTGCCCATGTCCGTCGCCAAGGTCGGCTGATAACCCACCGCGGAAGGGATGCGGCCCAGCAGCGCCGACACTTCCGAGCCGGCCTGGGTGAAGCGGAAGATATTGTCGACGAAGAACAGCACATCGCGGCCTTCGTCGCGGAATTTCTCGGCCAAGGTCAGGCCAGTCAGACCAACGCGGGCACGGGCCCCCGGAGGCTCGTTCATCTGACCGAAGACCAGCGACACTTTCGATTCGCCTTCCAGGTCGATAACGCCGGATTCCATCATTTCGTGATAGAGGTCGTTGCCCTCTCGGGTCCGCTCACCGACGCCGGCGAACACGGAATACCCGCCATGCGCTTTCGCGACGTTATTGATCAACTCCTGAATCAGCACCGTCTTGCCCACGCCGGCGCCGCCGAACAGGCCGATCTTACCGCCTTTGGCGTAGGGCGCCAGCAGGTCCACGACCTTGATGCCGGTTTCCAGAATTTCGCTTTCCGTCGACTGGTCGACGAATTCCGGCGCCGGCGAGTGGATCGGCCGGGATTCCTCCGCCTCCACCGGGCCGCGTTCGTCGATCGGCTCGCCGACCACGTTGATGATCCGGCCCAGGGTAGCCGCCCCCACCGGCACGGCGATGGGATTGCCGGTATCGGTCACTTCCTGACCGCGGACCAGACCTTCCGTCGTGTCCATGGCGATCGTGCGCACCGTCTTCTCGCCCAGATGCTGGGCCACCTCAAGGACCAGGGTCTGGCCCTGATTCTGAACCTCAAGCGCGGTCATGATCGGCGGCAAGTCGCCGTCGAACTGAACGTCGACGACGGCGCCGATGACCTGACTTACTTTGCCAACCGTGTTGGTGCTCATATCTTGCTCCCGTGGGCTCTCTAATTCCGCATCTCTAAAGCGCTTCCGCGCCGGAGACGATTTCAATCAATTCCTTGGTGATCTGGGCCTGCCGCGACCGGTTGTAGGTCAGCGTCAGTTGGTCGATCATGTCGCCGGCGTTGCGCGTGGCGTTGTCCATGGCCGTCATGCGCGCGGCGTTTTCCGCGGCAACGCTTTCCAACAGGGCCTTGAAAATCTGTACCGACATATTGCGCGGCACGAGATCGGCCAACAGTTCTTCCTCTTCCGGCTCGAAATCGTAGATCGCGCCTTGCAGGTCTTCCTGCTCCGCCTCGTCGTCTTCCTCTTCGCTCGGGGCGTCAGCCAACGGAATCAGCTGCTGCGCCACCATCTCCTGGGTGATCACCGAGACGAAGCTGTTGTAAAACAGGGTGCAGACGTCGAACTCGCCAGCCTCGAATAACTCGATGACGCGCCCTGAGATCTCCGCTGCATTAACAAAGCCGACGGTCCTTACCTCGCGCAGGCTGATCAGCTCGACGATGGCCTGCTCGTAATCGCGCTTCAACGCGTCGTTGCCCTTCTTGCCGACGCAGAGGATTTTCACGTCCTTGCCGGCTTCCAACAGTTCGCGAGCCTTCGCCCGGACGGAGCGGATAACTTGGGTGTTGAAGCCGCCGCATAGGCCGCGTTCCGCCGTCACGGCGATCAGCAGATGCACCTGATCCTTACCGTTGCCGACCAGTAGCGGCGGCGCATTGTCCAGGCTCGGCACATTGGCGGTTACGGAAGCCATGATCCCGGCCATCCGGTCGCTATAGGGCCGGGCCGCTTCCGCCGCTTCCTGCGCCCGGCGCAGCTTAGCCGCCGCCACCATCTGCATGGCCTTGGTGATTTTCTGCGTCGACTTGACGCTGGCAATCCGGACCCGCAGATCCTTCAAACTCGGCATATGTCAATCCCTCTCCGCTCGAGTTTGTCCGAGATCAGGCGAACTTCTTGACGAAATCGTCCAGCAGCGCTTTCAACTTGCCTTCGGTGTCCTCGCTCAGGTCGCCGCTGTCGCGGATCGCGTCCAGGATATCGGACGCGTTGGCTTTAACCTCGTTCATGAACTCGGTTTCAAAGCGGCCGACATCGCGAACTTCGATATTGTCGAGATAACCGTTCACACCAGCGAAGATGGAGACCACCTGTTCCTCGACCGCCATCGGTTGATACTGGTTCTGCTTCAGCAGTTCAGTCAGGCGAGCGCCGCGGTTCAACAACCGCTGCGTCGCCGCGTCCAAGTCAGAGCCGAACTGGGCGAACGCCTCCATCTCGCGATACTGGGCCAATTCCAGCTTGATCGAGCCGGCCACCGCCTTCATCGCCTTCACCTGCGCGGCCGAGCCGACGCGGGACACCGACAGTCCGACGTTAATCGCCGGGCGAATGCCTTTGTAGAACAGATCGGTTTCCAGGAAGATCTGGCCGTCAGTGATCGAAATCACGTTGGTCGGAATATAGGCTGACACGTCGTTCGCTTGGGTCTCGATGACCGGTAACGCCGTTAGCGACCCGGACCCGTTGTCTTCGTTCATCTTCGCCGCGCGTTCCAGCAGGCGGGAGTGCAGATAGAACACGTCGCCCGGATAGGCCTCGCGGCCCGGCGGCCGGCGTAGCAGCAGGGACATCTGGCGATAGGCCACCGCCTGCTTGGTCAGATCGTCATAGAAGATCACCGCATGCATACCGTTGTCGCGGAAATACTCGCCCATGGCGCAGCCGGCATAGGGCGCCAGGAACTGCATCGGTGCCGGCTCCGACGCCGTGGCGGCGACGACGATGGAATATTCCAGCGCGCCGTTGTCTTCCAGGGTCTTCACCAATTGCGCGACCGACGAACGCTTCTGCCCGACCGCCACATAGATGCAGTAGAGCTTCTTCGATTCGTCGCCGGTGGCGTTGATCGGCTTCTGATTGATGATGGTATCGACGGCCACCGCAGTCTTGCCGGTCTGACGATCGCCGATGATCAGCTCCCGTTGACCCCGGCCCACCGGCACCAGCGCGTCCAGCGCCTTCAGGCCGGTCTGCACCGGCTCATGCACCGACTTGCGCGGGATGATGCCGGGCGCCTTGACCTCAACCAGACGGCGCTCGGTCGCCTCGATCGGTCCCTTGCCGTCGATCGGATTGCCGAGGCCGTCGACAACGCGGCCCAGCAGGCCCTTGCCTACAGGCACGTCGACGATGTCGCCGGTCCGTTTCACCGTGCTGCCTTCGGTCACGCCCCGGTCGTCGCCGAAGATCACCACACCGACATTGTCGGTTTCCAGGTTCAGGGCCATGCCCTTCATACCGTTGGCGAACTCGACCATTTCGCCGGCTTGCACATTGTCCAGGCCGTAAACACGGGCGATCCCGTCGCCGACCGACAATACCTGACCGACTTCCGAGACTTCCGCCTCTGCGCCGAAATTGGCGATCTGCTCTTTCAGAATGGCGGAGATTTCCGCGGCACGCAGATCCATCACTCAACCCCTCTCATCGCGAATTTAAGATTTTGCAGTTTGGTGCGCAGGGAACTATCGACCATGCGCGATCCGACCCGTACGACTAAACCGCCGAGGATATCTTGATCCACGGCGGTTTCCAGGGTCACGTCCGTTTTCATGGCGGCGGTCAATTCCGCTTTCAGCGCCGCCAATTGTTGTTCGTTCAGCGGATGGGCGGAGGTCACCGACGCTACCACCTCGCCGCGATGGGCGGCGAGCAGTTTGGCGAAACCGACGGCCATATCGCGCAAGGCGAAGGCGCGGCGGTTCTGCACCACCAGGCCGCAGAATTTGCGGCTTAAGTCATTGGCATCCATTTTATCAAGCAAGGCGGCGACGGCTCCCGCTTGCTCGTCCGCCGTAAAAATTGGGCTGCGCAACAGGCGGCGCAGGTCGTCGCTGTCGTCGTACATCTGCCGGAACGCGGCGAGATCGCCGGCAATCTCGTCGAGCTGGCCGGCATCTTGCGCCAACTCGAACAAAGCACTGGCGTAGCGGCCCGCGATATCGGAGACGACGCTAGATTCGGCTGCCAACTTCTATGTTCCTTTTTTCGCTGATCCAAGACCCGTGCCCAATTCCCCTCAAGAGCGTCAAGTCTTTGAAATGATTAAACTAAAAAACTCTGGCCAGCGCCGGATATGCCGCTCTAGGAGCAACGAGGCGTTTGGTATCATAGACCCCTGTCCCTTGCAAGAGTGCAATGGGGAAGAGTGCAAGTGTACGGGTATTAGGCCGGAATTGCCGGGATCAGGCTACTTCGCCGCCTGCCAATCGTCCAGAATGGCTCTGGCGCCATTGGTCGCCGGGTTCATGGCTTCGTCATGACCGGGCCGTTTGGCGGTCAGTTCGATGACATAGCCGTTTGGGTCGCGGAAATAGATCGAGTCGACGAAGGTATGGTCAGCCACGCCACGGGTTTCGATGCCGGCGGCCTTTCCTTTTTCAAACATGGCCGTCAAATCGTCCGGCGTGACTTCCAACGCGATGTGAAGATCATAATCGTGCTGGTCCTTGAACTCGAAGGGCGTGCCGGGCACTTCGAAAAACGCCAAGTAGGAACCGTCGTCAAGGCGGAAAAAAGTGTGCAGTGCCTTAGTCTCGCGTCCGGTTTTCGACTCCCCGATCGCCAGCGCACCGGCTAGTTCCATCCCCAGAAAGTCTTCGTAGAAGGCTCGGGTTTCCTCGGAATCCCGGCACCGGTAGGCGTTATGATGCAATCCCTTGATCATCGTGCGGTCCTCTTGAGTTCGTTTTGCCTTACCGTCGGCTGCCGCGGAAGCTGATCACGACATGTCGGTCATGCTCGGGCACCAGCTGGTTTTTCCTGGTTTTCTCGCGAATACGCTCTTCCTTTTCCTCCCGGCGCCGGCGCAATTCGTCCAGCCATGCCGGCATGACCTCGAAGAACAGCATCAAGACATAAAGATAGGCGCCAAGAATTTTTTCGAGCCAGAGCATATCGGGCCTCCTTGGAATAACTCTAACGTAAAGCGTCGGTCCGGCGCAATTTCAATCCGGCTTAATCCGGCTCAGTCCGGACGCCGGCGAACGAACCAATTCGCGACGACGGAAGACACTTTTTCCTCGCCGCCGCGCATCATGTCGGTATGGAACTTCATCAAGCCTTCCCCAGGGCGCGAACTCAACGGACGGCATTCCAGGATTTCCGAGAGGCAGGTCAGGACGTCACCCGGATGAACGGGCCTGAACCAGCGCACACTATCCCAACCCGGTGAGATCACCGTTTCGGAGTTTGGAAAGGCGTCTTTGCTTAGCCGGCGGAAGATCCCGACCAACTGAGGGCCGGAGGCGACAAGCCCGGCCCAGCCCAATGTCTTTGCCGCGTCGGGATCGGTGTGGAAGGGCTCCGGATCGTACATTCGCGCATAGGCCAGCATGTCTTCCTCCCGCATTTCCCAGGCGCCGTAGCGAAAGCGCTCGCCGACAACGAAGTCCTCGAAATAGCGGTATTCGGGGTAGATGCCGTCGGTCTTGAGGTTCTTCATTACGATTTCCGGACGAATTTCACGGAATCTTCATGCATGGAAGCTATGCAGGAATGGCGCTGGTCGTCAGCGCCGAAACGGTTCTATACAATTTGCCCGATACGCGCACTGTCTTTTCCCATGCCACCATTCAGTCCTGCTCACGTTTCGCCGGAAAGCCGAAGCGAAAAATCCGACGGCCCGTCGCCGCTATTCCGCGGGATCGCCTGGACGGTGGTTTCCGGCTTGTTGTTCGTTGGCGTCACCGCCATCGTTCGCCATATTGGCGATGAATTGAACCCGATCCAATCCGCCTTCATCCGCTATGCCTTCGGCATTCCACTGCTGGCGCCCTTTTTTCTGCGCCACGGACTACCGAATTTGAAGACGGCGCATCTCGGTCTGAACGCGCTGCGCGGTCTGTTGCACGGGATAGGCGTGATGTTGTGGTTCTTTGCGATGACGCAGATTCCCATCGCCGATGTCACCGCCTTGAGTTTTACTGCGCCGATCTATGTCACGATTGGTGCCGCCTTGTTCTTGGGCGAAAGGTTCCGTTTGCGCCGGTTGGTGGCGGTGGTGATCGCCTTCCTCGGCACCCTGGTGATCGTGCGCCCCGGACTGATCGAAATCGAATGGGGGACGGCTGCGCAGTTGATTGCGGCCCCGCTTTTCGCCGGCTCCATGCTGATCGCCAAACACCTGACGCGGGACGGCAACGCGGCGGACATCGTTGCCTATATGTCGATCTTCGTGACTCTGACTTTGCTGCCGCCGGCTCTCTATGTCTGGCAAACGCCGACCTGGACGCAGATCGGTTGGCTCGCGCTCACCTCCGTCTTTGCCACTGCCGGTCACGTGGCGCTGACCCGCGCCTACCAAGCCACGGATATCACCGTGACCCAACCGATCAGTTTCCTGCAACTGGTCTGGGCGGTGCTGCTCGGCTATTTCCTGTTCGCCGAGACGCCGGACCTCTGGACCATCGTCGGCGGCTTCATTATCGTGGCCAGCGCGAGCTATATCGCCCATCGCGAAGCCCGCGCCCGACGCAACTGAGAACTCCGCGACAGAGCCGATGATCGAGACCCCCGCCGGTTATAAGCTCATGCCCGGCAACGATGCCTTCATGCAGGCCAATGGCCCGGTCTGGCGCCGGCGGTTGGAGGATGGCCGGTGGGCCTACGGCTTCACGGCGGAGGATCGGCACAATAACGGCAACGACATGGTCCATGGCGGTATGCTGTTCAGTTTTCTCGACCATGTCATGGGGTTTTCCGTCGCCATGGCGGCGCGGCGCACCTCCGCGACCATCTCCATGAATGTCAACTTCCTGATCGCCGGACGGATCGGCGACTGGATTGAAGGCGAGGTCACCATCACCCGTCTGACCAACAGCCTCGGCTTCGCCCAAGGCCGCGCCTTCCACAAACACCGAACCCTGATGACCGCCGACGGCGTCTTCAAACTGATCGGGGACGGGTTTTAGGCTGCAACTATCGCTGACTGCTAGAATGAGGGATATGTGATACTGTTTCGCCATATCGCAATTTTTTTTCAGTCAGGCATTCAACAATGAGCGAAGAGTGGCGGTACTTTCCCTGCACCATCGGTGACGATCAGGCATTCATCTTTGTCGATGTCGGTATCCGAGAAACCATCGATGACGAAGCGCCAACAAAGCTGGCCCGCTTGCGACTGCGCTACAAGGATCCGCACGAAAACGGCCTGCCCAAAGAAGCCGAATCCGAACAGGCTAAGGCTTTGGAGGACCGTCTGGAGGAAATTGTCCGCCAGCGCGAGAGCTGGTATGTCGGGCGAGTAACATCGGCCGGTCATCGCCATTTCTTCATCTATACCGGTGCTGCGGAAGGCGTCTGGTCGGATATCGCCGCAACGCTCGCCCGAGACTTCGACTACCGCATCGACCTCGCTTTCGAGACAGACCCCGAGCATCGCGGCTATTGGGACCATCTCTACCCGACCGCCGACGATTGGCAGGTTATCAAGGACATGATGGTGCTGGAAAATTTGGAAGAACATGGCGACGACGGAACGGCGGTACGTCAGGTGGACCATTGGGCTTATTTCGACAGTTATGAAAAAGCGTTGTCCTTCCTGGCGTGGGTGAAACTAAACCGGTTCGAGAGCGAAGATACGAAACCCCACAAAACGGACGGAGGCGAATACAGCATAAAGTTTCACCACCAGACTGATCTCCTCCTCCAAACGATTACCGGTCATACCTTGAAACTCCGCTGCAAGGCCGAGGAACTCGGTGGCGAATATGACGGTTGGGGAACGTCGATTGAGATTCCGGAAGGATAAGATATTTGGCGACAGATCGACGCGACGAGTCCAAGTAACGAAATCGGCATGACACCATCCGACGAAGTCGAGGAAATCGGCGACGTTATCCTGGCGGCGCTGAAAGAAAACGTGGTCATCGAGACGGCGGATTGGGCGGTCGATCGGGTGGCGCGGGTGTCGGAGCGGTTGCACGCGGCGCGCGGTTTGGACAATCGGTTCGAGATCGTTGTGCCCTGGATCGACGAATTCACGGCCTTTACCGCGCCCGGCCGGCATATCTTCGTCTCCCGCAAGATGTTTCAGGTCTGCGACAGCGATGACATGCTGGCGATGATCGTTGCGCATGAAATGGCGCATCACGATCTCGGTCATATCCGGGTGTTCCCCGACTGGCTGCGCCAAGCTACCCATGTTGATATCAAATTCCTGATACTCGCTCTCTATCGCGTTGTGGAAATGCGCATTTATCTGACGGAGCAGGAATGTGAGGCGGATATACACGGCCTCGAACTCTGCCTGACGGCCGGTTACGACGGTGAAGACTGCGTTCGGCTCTTCAACGTCCTGGAAAAAATCTCGCTCGACATAGGAGACGTGGTCGGCGCATACGGACCCGACGATGCGCCAGACCCGGACGACGAATCATGGACGGCGCAGATACGCCGCTGGCTGCAGCAGCGCAAACGCGGCCATTTGCCGGTGCGGGAGCGCCGGGAACTGCTTTTACGGCATCTCAGGAGTTCCACAGATTAAAGCATCTCGTGCATCTTGAACGCCTGTCGCACCGATGCCCGGGCACGAATGCGGGCGGTGAGGGCGTGGAGCTTCGGGCAGTTTTCGCGCAGGCGGTCCGGGGCCGGATGCCAACTCAAGATCGTCGTCAGATAGATATCGACCAGGCCGGCGTCGGGGCCGAGTAGATAGTCTTCCGTCAGTTCGGCTTCCAACAAAGCGCATTGGGCGTCGAAGCGGGCGGTGGCCGTTTCAAACACGTCCCGTTGCCCGGCCTCGCTGTCGGCGAAAGCCTCGGGCTCATAGACCTGACAGGAGGTGGGGTAGAGCTCGGTCGCCAGGAACAGCAGCCAGCGCAAGGCTTCGGGCCGCCCCGGCGCCGAGGGAGACGGGAATAGATCGCTGTTCGGATGCAGATCGGCCAAGTAGATCAGCATAGCCGCGCTTTCCGTCATCACCCGCCCGTCCGGCAGGCGCAAAGCCGGGATCTTGCCGACGGGATTGATCGCCAGATAGTCCGGATTGCGGTGCTCGCCGCCGCCGAAATTCACTTGATGCATATCGAAGTGCGTGTCGAGCTCGATCATTGTCACCTGCACCGCCGCGCTAACCATGTTCAGGCCCCAAAACAGCGTGTAATTTTCCGTCGTCAAAGTTTTTACCTCTCCTTGCCGGTCGCGCCGGCTTGTGCTCAATTAGTTTCGTCTAAATTCGGCGGCGCCCCATGAGCCCGCCCTTTATGCTGTTCAATACCGACGTTTTCATCTTTCTGTTCCTGCCGGCCACGCTGGTGGGTTTCTTCTTGCTCGGCCGATTGGGCAACGAGCGGGCCTCGTTGCTGTGGCTGGTGTCCGCCTCCCTATTTTATTACGGCTGGTGGAACCCGGTCTACCTGTTGCTGGTCGGCGGCTCCATGGCCGTCAACTTCACGCTGGGCCAGTATATCGCCGGCGCGCGGGAAGAGCGCTCGGAAAGCAAAGCGCGGCGGATCCTGATCTTCGGCATCGTCTTCAATCTCGGGCTGCTGGGCTATTTCAAATACGCCAACTTCTTCCTGGACAGCATGAGCTTCATTTCCGGCGTCAACCTGTCCGTCGGGGAGATCCTGCTGCCGGTCGGCATTTCTTTCTTCACCTTCCAGCAGATCGCCTATCTGGTCGACACCACCAAGGGCGACATCGGCCGCTACGACTTCGTCGAATACAGCCTGTTCGTGCTGTTCTTCCCGCAACTGATCGCGGGACCGATCGTGCATCATCGGGAGATGCTGCCCCAATTCGCCACGGCCCATACCTATCGCCCGGACCTGCGCAATCTCAGCATCGGCGGCTCCATCTTCGCCATCGGCCTGTTCAAGAAAGTGGTGCTGGCGGATAATCTGGCCCTGGTGGCGACCCCCGTCTTCGTCACGGCGGAGGGCGGCGGGACCCTGGACTTCTTTACCGCCTGGACCGGCACCTTCTGCTACGGCCTGCAGCTCTATTTCGACTTTTCCGGCTATTCCGACATGGCCATCGGCGCGGCGCGGATGTTCGGCATCAAGCTGCCGCTGAATTTCAATTCGCCCTACCAAGCGACCGGCATCGTCGACTTCTGGCGGCGCTGGCATCTGACCCTATCCCGCTTCCTGCGCGACTATCTCTATATTCCGCTGGGCGGCAGCCGGAAGGGCAAGGGCCGGCGCTACATCAATCTGATGGCGACCATGGTGCTGGGCGGCTTGTGGCACGGCGCCGGCTGGGGCTTCCTGCTGTGGGGTTTCCTGCACGGCTTGTTCCTGATGGTGAATCATTTCTGGCGCGGCCTGTTGGGGGCGCCGAGCATGAACCCGATCGCCATCGCGACCTCCCGCCTGTTCACGATCTTCGTGGTGATGCTGGCCTGGGTGCCGTTCCGGGCGCAGTCGATCGAGGGCGCCTTTGCGGTCTATCGCGGCATGTTGAACTTTCCCGGCACTTGGGCCGAGTATGTGGGCGACTTGAGGCCAGTATTGGAGTTTTTCGGGATGCAGTTCGCCGGCCCGGCGGTCAGCCAGGCCAATCTGGAGGCGGTCGCCTGGTTCGTTTTCTGGATCGCTATTCTCTGGTTCGTACCGAATACGCAGCAACTGATGGCGCGGGTGGCGCCGGCCTACAATTTCGACGAAGAGGTTTCGATCAAACAAGGCCTGCCGCCGTTGCAGCGCGGGCCGATCGAGCTGTTCTGGCGGCCGACCTGGCGCTGGGGCGTGGTCATTGGCGTCGCTCTGGTCATCGCCTTGCTGAACCTCAATCGGGTCAGCGAATTCCTCTACTATCAGTTCTGAGGGCCGGACGATGCGCGAACATAAAATCTATCTCTACAGCGTTCTCGCCGTCATCGTCGTGGTGACGCTGCTCGCCAGCGCAATCAATACCATCGTCGATCCCTACGGCGTTCACCGCTTGGTCGAGATCGAGGGCTTCAACAAACTGAAACCGTCGGCGCAGACCAATTTGCGCCTGGTCAAAGCCCATGACCTGACCCGGGTGAAACCGGATGCCATCTTCATGGGCAATTCCCGGGTCGATCAGGGATTCAATCCCCATCTCGCTTCCGTCCGCTTCAACCGCAACGTCTATAATGCGGGCCTGCCGGGCTCCTCGATCTACGAGATCTACCGATATCTGCAGCACGCCAAGGCCGCCGGCCCGCTGGATCGGGTGGTGCTGGCCCTCGACGTTTTCAGCTTCAACACCAATACCAACCGTGTTGCCACTTCCTTTTCCGAAGGCCGCCTCGACGTCGATGCGGAGAACGAGTCCACCCCGATCTGGGATATCGAGCGGTTCCGCGATCTGCATCATATCTATGCCGCCTGGCCGACCTTGATGAAATCCCTGACCACGATCGTCGATCAGGAGGAAGGCTGGGCTTCCACCCGCACCGCGCTCGGCTACAACCCGATGATCGAAGGCGACTATTTCATCGCCAAGACCGGCTACTGGCGCAGTTTCGAGAAGAAGAACGAGAACTATGTCCGCCGGCTGCGCCGCCGGCAGATGAATTTCGCGCCGACGAAGAAGTGGCCCGACGGCTCCATGGTCTACTTCGAGAAGATCGTCGCCTTCTGCCGGGAGAACGACATCCATCTCGACCTGCTGATCCATCCCTATCACGCCCATGTGCTGGAAATCATGCGGGAGACGGGGATCTGGCCAATCTTCCAGGCCTGGAAACGGGAGTTGGTGGCGACGCTGGCCTCCGACCGGGCGCGGCATCCCGACAAGGCCGAATTCGCGCTCTGGGATTTCAGCGGGTACAACACGGTCACCACCGAATCTCCGCCGGCGCCCGACGCCAAACAAGAGATGAAATGGTATTGGGAATCATCTCATTACAAGGAGATCGTCGGCACCGCCATGGCGATCCGCATGTACAATCTGGACCGTCAGGATCTGGTGCCCGAAGATTTCGGCGCGCGTCTGACCACCGCCAATATCGAAGCGCATATGAAAGCCATGGATGGGCAAAGCGCCGATTATCGCCGCCGCCATCCCGACGAGATTGCCGCGCTGGAGAAACTCTACCGCGCGTACCCTTGAAAACCGCGCGAAAAGCCCTATTTAACCGTTAGACGGGTGCCGCGCTTGGGCCCGTCGGTTTGGCTTGCGAAAACGTCATCTCGATTTAGCCGAATATCACCGCTCGCTCGTTGGAGGAGTTGGACAGATGTCACGTATGTCCTTGTTTAATAGCCCCTTACTGCTGGGCTTCGATCATTTCGAACAATTGCTCGACCGGGCCAACAAATCGGCAAGCGACGGCTACCCGCCCTACAATATCGAACAGCTGGCGCCGGATCGCCTACGCATCACTTTGGCGGTCGCCGGCTTCACCCATGACGATCTCGCCATCGAGCTGGAGGACAAGCAGTTGCAAATCCGCGGCAAGCAGGCCGAGGAGGGCAACCGCACCTATCTGCACCGCGGCATCGCCGCCCGCCAATTCCAGCGCAACTTTGTGCTGGCCGAGGGTATGGAGGTGGCCGACGCCCATCTCGACAACGGCCTGCTGCATATCGATCTGGTGCGGCCGACGCCGGAATTGCGGGTGCAGAAAATCGCCATCGGTCAAAAGCCGAAAGCGGCGGATTGACTTGATTTGAGGACGGGGCTGTAAAGGAGTGTGACCATGTCGACACGTGAATTGATGACCCAATTGGACCCGGAAGCCTTGGCCGAACTCGGCCAGCAGCATATTGCCTACGTCAAACCCGTCGAGGTCGACGGCAGCAAGGTCTATGCGGTCCACGCCGCCAACGGCGAAACCCTCGCCCGTTTCGCCCACCGCGAGGTCGCCCTGGTGGTCTGCGAGCAGAACGACCTGCAGCCGATGAGCGTGCACTGATCTGAATGCTGCGACGATTGTGTTGCGGTCTAAACGACATCGTCATCCCGGTCGTAGCGAAGCGGAATCCATTCCAACCAACTTCGAACCGACATTGATGGTCCAACGTTAAGCGGCATGGTTCTACCATCAATTCGGTCAAGTTTGGCTTGCGTGTTTCCATGGGTTTTGGGTTTTCAGCATCGCGTTTAGGGAGACGATCATTTTTCTCATGATCGCGGTCATCGCGCCCTTATAGGCTTTCCTCGGTGGCTTAACGCTTGGAAATTCTGTCTCATGACCTGGTTATGTCTGATGGCGACGGTTGCGGCCAATTAGAGGCTGGCCTGAGCCTGAAACGGCGGCCTTGGAAATGCCTGCATTGGTTGGATTTGCCGCTGTCCCGATTATAGGGAGCGAGGCAGGCCAGCGCGGCAGCTTGGCCTTTCGAGAGGGTGCCGAGTTCGGGCATCGCGGCCAGCCGGATATACGCCGCCGCGGATTCCGGTATAACGAAGATTATTGCAGTGCAACAATATTGATGCAGTTCCATTTCTAGCCCAACACGGAGAACGAACTGTCCGGATTGATTTCGCGTAGGCGGGAGAAGGTGGCGAGGTCGAGAGTACGATTCATCTTTAGCAGCGGGAATTGCAGCGGTTGGGCGTCGTGGTCGTTGCCGTCCTCCACATATTTCACCAAGGCCGTCATCATGGCGCCTGCCACCGGTGCGTTCTTGAATTGATTGCCGCTGGTCCCGATCGCCATGTAGTAGCCGGGGACGCAGGACTTGTCGTAGATCGGCAGCCAATCCTCGGTCACGTCGTAAAGATCGACAACACCGCGCAGGCGAGAGGGGATGCCCAGGCTTGGGATCCGCTGCGCCATCCGCAGGGCCTGGGTCGTCCATTGCTCGGTGAACTCCCGATTATAGTCGTCGGGATCGACCCATTCCCGCGCGTCGCATTCGGGATCCTCGCTGCCGGCAAGGATGTGATTGCCGGTTTCCGGCCGGTTGTAGACGCCTATGTCGCTGTCGGAAACGACGAGGCCGTCATGCTCAAAGTCGAATCCATCGGGTGACGGCAGATGCGCCACCTCCTGACGAAGCGCGCGGGTGCTGATCCGCATATCGTCCAGAGCGCCGGCCATGGCGTTGACCTTCGCCGAATGAGGGCCAGCCACATTGATCAGCACCGGCGCCTCGATCCGCTCGCCATCATCCAAAACGACACCGGCGATGCCGCCATTCGATTTCAAAACTTCCGCGACTTGTGCATTGAACCGGAACGTCGCGCCCTTGGCTTCGGCCGCGCGTTGGAGGTTGTGGGAGGCCAGTTGCGGGTCATTGATATAACCGGCCGTCGGAAAGTACACGCCACCGCGCAAGGCACCGCCGCTCGGTTCGCCGAAGCCCTCGTCCTGCTGCAGTCGCGGCGGACCATAGTGTCGCAGGTCGTAGATCGGCAGCTTCGCCGTAATCTGTTCCGGCGACCAGACTTCGTACGGGATCTCCAAATCGCGGACATTGCGGATAATCTTGTCGAGATATCCGTTCTGCTCTGTTTGCATCACCAGGGCGCCGGTTTCGTGAAACAGCGCCAAGCCGCGGTCGTCATCCACTTCCAGGTACTCGCGCCAATGCTTCCAGGCGAAATAGGATTCATAAGCCAGCGCGGTGCCGTCCGGCGTCGAGTAGTGGACGCGGATGATAGCGCAGGAATTGCTGGTCGAGCCGTAGCCCGCGGCAGGCAGACGATCCACGTTCAAAGTCTCCCAGCCCGCCTTGGCCATTTCGAACGCGGTTGCCGCGCCGATCACGCCGGCACCTATGATGATCGCGTCATATCCTGCCATCTTCTCCGCCTCCCGATCTCTTGCTTATTGTTTGGCGGAGCAAATCACGGGATTCGATGCGGTGCAAGTTGCCCGCTTCCCAACGAATTCGAAATGCACTAGCGTCGCTCTGATAACAACCTCTTAGAAAGTGCGACGGGATGGCAAGACGGGGCAGACGCCGCCAAGCGCGGCAGACGGACGCGGTACGTGGCCACGGTTTCCAGCAACTTCCCTTCCGGAAACTAAAGGTGCCGTTTCCACCTTTCGATCTTTTATCGGCCGATCAGCTCAACCGCATCCATGAAGCTTCGCTGGACGTGTTGCAGGAAATTGGTATCAACTTCCATCACGACGAGGCGCGCGCACTGTTGAAGGACAAGGGCGCGGACGTGAAGCCCGACGACGCCCGCGTCCGCTTCGACCGGAAATTAGTGATGGATCTGGTGTCGACGACGCCGGCGACCTTCACCGCCTACGCCCGAAATCCCGACCGCAATCTCGACTATGGCGGCAACAATTTCAACATTTCGATCATTTCCAGCCCGCCCAATTCCAGCGACCTCGTCGGCGGTCGACGCACCGGCAATTTCGAGGACTTCCAAAACTTCATTCGACTGGGGCAGAGCCTGAATATCGTGCATCAGATCGCCGGCTATCCGGTGGAGCCGATCGACCTGCATCCCAGCATCCGGCATCTGAAAGCCGAAAGCGCGGCGATCAAACTGACCGACAAGGTGCTCTACGGCTATTCGCTTGGGCCTGAGCGGATCCGGGATTCCATCGAGATGGTCCGTATTTCCCGCGGCGTAACGACGGAGCAGATGGGACGGGAACCGAGTATTTTCACCGTGGTCAACGCCAACTCGCCCCTGCAATACGACAATTTTATGATCGACGGCATGACTCAGATGGCCCGAGCTGGCCAACCGACGGTCGTCACGCCGTTTACGCTGGCCGGCGCCATGGCCCCGGTTACTGTCGCCGGCGCCTTGGTGCAGCAGAATGCGGAGGCGTTGGCCGGCCTCGCCTATATTCAAGCGGTTAATCCGGGCGCGCCGGCTCTCTATGGCGGTTTCACCTCCAATGTGGACATGAAGTCGGGCGCGCCGGCCTTCGGCACCCCGGAGTATGCCAAGGCGGTGCTGATCGGCGGTCAGTTGGCGCGTCTCTATAAGATCCCCTACCGCTCCTCCAACACCAACGCGTCGAACCATCCGGACGCGCAGGCCGCTTACGAATCTCAAATGTCGATCTGGCCCTGCATGCTGGCCCATTGCAATCTGATGAAGCATGGTCTGGGCTGGCTCGAAGGCGGCCTCTGCGCCTCCTTCGAGAAGGTGATCCTGGACGCGGAGATGCTGCAGATGCTGGCCGAATTCATGCAGCCGGTATCCATCGACGACGGCGACCTGGCATTGGACGCCATGCGCGAGGTCGGACCGGGCGGTCACTATTTCGGCTGCGCCCACACGATGGAGCGCTACGAAAATGCGTTCTACGCGCCGATCCTGTCCGACTGGCGCAATTTCGAAAGTTGGCAGGAAGCCGGATCCGTCGATGCCACCTGGCGGGCTCATGAAATCTACAAACAGTTGCTGAGAGACTATGAAGCGCCGCCTTTGGACCAGTCGGTGGCGGAGGAGTTGGACGACTATGTGGAGCGGCGCATCGCCGAGGGCGGCGTGCCGACCGATTTTTGACGGTTGGGCTATCCATTCGCCGTCATCCCGGCCGGGCCGACTTATCTTTCCGTCGTCCCGGACGGAGCGTAGCGGAGAGCCGGGATCGCCACAGGCTCGGTGCTTGGGACGATCCCGGATATCGCTGCGCGATTTCGGGATGACGGCTTGACGGGGTCGCATACCAACGAGCGGGAGGTGGGCGATGAAAGAGCATGTGAAAGTCGCGGTGATCGGCGGCGGCGTGGTCGGCTGTTCGGTGCTGTACCATCTAACGAAGTTCGGCTGGACAGACGTGGTCTTGATCGAGCGGTCGGAGTTGACCTCCGGCTCCACCTGGCATGCGGCCGGCGGCTTCCACACCCTGAACTCCGATCCTAACATCGCCAAGCTGCAAGGTTATACGATCGGGCTTTACAAGGAACTCGAGGAACTGACCGGCCAGGCCTGCGGCTTGCATCATGTCGGCGGCGTTACCATCGCTACCGATCCCCAACGCATGGACTTCCTCAAGGCCGAGCGGGCGCGCCACCGCTACATGGACATGCATACGGAGCTGATTACGCCGGAGGAGGTGAAGGAAATCTGCCCCGTCATGAACACCGACGGCGTGCTCGGCGCGCTCTACGATCCCCTCGACGGCCATCTCGATCCTTCCGGTACCACCCACGCCTATGCCAAGGGCGCGCGGATGCAGGGGGCGGAAATCTATCTGCGCAACCCGGTGCTGGACCTGAACCAGCGTTCGGACGGGACCTGGGACGTGGTCACGCAAAACGGCACGATCCATGCCGAATATGTCGTCAATGCGGGCGGCCTGTGGGCGCGGGAAGTGGGTGCCATGGCCGGCGTCTATCACCCGCTGCACCCCATGGAGCACCAGTATCTCGTTTCCGACGACATCCCCGAGGTCTACGAGCGGGAGACGGAATTGCCCCATGCCCTCGACCCGGCCGGCGAAAGCTATTTCCGCCAGGAAGGCCGCGGTCTGGTGATCGGCATCTACGAACAGAATTGCGAGCCTTGGGCGGTCGACGGCACGCCCTGGGACTTCGGCACGGAACTGCTGCCGGACAAGTTGGAGAAGATCGAAGAGCCGCTGATGCAGGCCTACAAGCGCTATCCCTGCCTGGAGACCGCGGGCATCAAGCGGATCATCAACGGTCCCTTCACTTTCGCCCCGGACGGCAATCCCTTGGTTGGTCCGGTCACCGGCCTGAAAGGTTATTGGGCGGCCTGCGCGGTGATGGCCGGCTTCAGCCAGGGCGGCGGCGTCGGCCTGACCGTGGCGGAATGGATGATCGAGGGCGAGCCGTCCAGCGACGTCTTCGCCATGGACGTCTCCCGCTTCGGTACTTACACCACCCACGGCTATACCCGGCGCAAGGTTGTGGAAAATTATCAACGCCGCTTCTCGATCAGCTATCCGAACGAGGAACTGCCGGCGACGCGGCCCTTTGTCACCACACCGGCCTATAGTGTGTGGGACGGACAGAACGCGGTGTTCGGCGAGATGCACGGCCTGGAGCATGTGAATTATTTCGCCGCCGATGGCGAGCCGCGCTTCGAAGAGCCGAGCTTCCGCCGCTCCAACGCCTTCGACGCGGTGGCGCGCGAATGCAAGGCCGTCCGCAGCGCCGTCGGCATCAACGAGATCCACAATTTCGGCAAATACGAGGTTAGCGGACCGGGCGCCGAGGACTGGCTGAACCACATGTTGGCCAACCGCATGCCCAAGGTCGGCCGTATCACCCTGTCACCCATGCTGAGCCCCAGCGGCAAGATCATCGGCGATTTTACCGTCTCGCGGCTTGCCGACGAGTTGTTCCAGGTCACTGGTTCTTACGGCGCCCAGGGCTATCACATGCGCTGGTTCCTCGCCCATCTGCCGGACGACGGCGTCGAGGTGCGGAATATCTCCCTCGATCGCATTGGGTTCCAGATCGCCGGCCCGAAGGCGCGGGAGCTCTTGTCCCGGGTGACGCGGGCCGACGTCTCCAACGAAGCACTACCGTTCATGAGCGTGCGGGAGATCGAGGTCGGCGGCGCCCCAGCGCGGGTCTGCCGTCTGACCTATACCGGCGATCTCGGTTACGAGATCTACGTGCCGTCGGGCTACCAGCTCGCCCTCTATCAAGCCTTGGCGAAGGCCGGCGAGGATCTTGGTCTCACCCCCTTCGGCATGCGGGCGATGATGTCGCTCAGGCTGGAGAAGAGCTTCGGCTCCTGGCTTCGGGAATACAAGCCGGACTACACCCCGGCGGAAACCGGGCTCGACCGGTTCGTGCAACTGCAGAAGCCGGACTTCATCGGCCGCGACGCCGCGGCGGCGGAGCGGGACAACCCGCCGGCCCGTCGCCTCGTCACCATGGTCGTCGAGGCCGCCGATGCGGACGTGGTCGCAGACGAGCCGATCTGGCACGGCGATGAGGTCGTCGGCTTCGTCACCTCCGGCGGCTATGCCCATTATGTGGAGAAGAGCGTCGCCCTCGGCTTCGTACCAACCGCGCTGACCGAGCCGGGCAGCCGGGTCGAGATCGAGATCCTGGGCGAGAAACGCGCCGCCGAAGTGGTCGCCGCACCCCTGTTCGATCCGCAAGCCGAACGCATGCGGGGCTGACCATGTCCGACCTGGTTCAGCATGGCGCCATGGAGTGCACCACACCGCCGGTCGATCTGGACGCGGTGCGGCTCTATCGGCGGGAACGCATCCGCGGCGAATGCCGCAATCGGGACTATGCCGGTGTTCTGATTTTCGATCAGGTCGCCGCCCGCTACGCCACCGACGCCACCAACATGCAGGTCTGGTGCTCCCACTACGAAGCCCGCTGCGCGCTGGTGATGACCGACGGACCGACGGTGCTGATGGATTTCGCCGACGTGCCGCATCTCGCCGAGGGACTGCCGACGGTGGACGAATATATGAAGTTCCCCGGCTACTACTATTTCGGCGCCGGCAACACGGCGGAAGAGAAAGCCAGAGGCGTCGGCAAGCTGATTGCCGACTATGTCCAGCGCTACGGCGCCGGCAACAAGCGCTTGGCCGTCGACCGCATGGCCCATTTGGGTATCGATGCCATACGCAGCCACGGTATCGAGATTTTCGACGGTCAGGAGGTCACGGAGAAAGCCCGCGAAATCAAATCGCCCGGCGAGATCGAATTGATGAAAAAGTCCATCGAAGTCTGCGAGGCCGGTATGGACGCCATGCGGGCCGTGTTGGAGCCAGGGATCACCGAGAACGCCCTCTGGTCCAAGCTGCACGAGACCAATATCCGCCTCGGCGGCGAGTGGATCGAGACGCGCCTGCTGACCTCCGGCCCACGCACCAATCCCTGGTACCGGGAATGCTCCATGCGGGAGATCGAGGCCGGCGACATCGTCAGCTTCGATACGGACCTGATCGGCCCCTATGGCTATTGCTCGGACATCTCACGCTCCTGGCTCTGCGGCGACGGCAAGCCGGACGATCACCAGCGCGCCATCTACGCCGCCGCCTACGAACAGCTGAAACACAATATCGATATGCTGAAGCCGGGGATGAGCCTGCGCGAGGTGTCGGAAAAGGCCTGGCCGATCCCGGACAAGTATCACGCCCGACGCTATACTTGCCTGATGCATGGCGTCGGCCTGGCCGACGAGTATCCGACCATCCGCCACCTGCCGGATTATGCCAGCGGCGGCTACGACGATATCCTGGAAGAGAATACGACCCTCTGCGTCGAGGCCCTGATTGCCGACGAGCATCACGGCGAAGCGATCAAGCTCGAAGAACAGGTCCTGCTGACCCGCGACGGCGCGGTGCCCCTGTCGACCTATCCTTATGAGGAAGAATTTCTCTAGGTCCCAGCTTCGCATGATCCGACAGGTCATCTTGCCGAACTGGCTGTGATATGCTCTCTACCGGCACGCGATGGCGGAGAGGACGCAATGCGCGAGCAGGAACGAGAAAAAACCGATCTGGTGGGTCTGGAACGGCCGGCGCTGATGGCCCGGCTGGGCGAGCTCGGCGTGCCGGAGAGCAAGCGGCGTATGCGGGCCAATCAGCTCTGGCTGTGGATGTATAAGCGCGGCGCCACCGAGTTCTCGGAGATGACCGATCTGGGTAAAGAGCTGCGCGAGACCCTGGCGACCCATTGCACCGTCGGACGGCCCGAGGTGGTGCGGCATCTCACCTCTATCGATCGCTCCCAAAAATGGCTGCTGCGCTTCGCCGACGGCAATGAGGCGGAAAGCGTCTTCATTCCGGAGGAAGACCGCGGCGCCCTCTGCATCTCGTCCCAAGTCGGCTGCACCCTGACCTGCAAGTTCTGCCATACCGGTACCCAGCGCATGGTGCGCAATCTGACGGCAGCGGAGATCGTGCAGCAGTTCATGCTGGCCCGGGATGCCATCGGCGAATGGCCGAAGGCGAACGATCAGCGGCTACTCTCCAACATCGTCATGATGGGGATGGGGGAGCCGTTGTACAATTACGACAATGTCGCCCAAGCATTGCGCGTAATCATGGACGAGCAGGGAATGGCCCTGTCCCGCCGGCGCATCACGCTTTCGACCTCCGGCGTGGTGCCGGAAATCGACCGCTGCGGGCGCGAGCTGAATGTGGGTCTGGCGATCTCCCTCCATGCGGTCAATGACGAGCTGCGCGATCATCTGGTGCCCATCAACAAGAAATACCCGATTGCTGAGTTGCTCGCCGCCTGCCGGCGCTATCCGACCAATGGCGGCCGCCGCATCACCTTCGAATATGTCATGCTGAAGGGTGTGAACGACAGTCCGGCCGATGCCCGCGCGCTGGTGAAACTGATCGCCGGCATTCCGGCCAAACTGAACCTGATCCCCTTCAATCCCTGGCCTGGCAGCGAATTCGAATGCAGCGACGACGCTGCCATCGCCCGCTTCGCCGCCATCGTCAATCGGGCCGGCTATTCCTCCCCCGTCCGCGTGCCCCGCGGCCGCGACATCATGGCTGCCTGCGGCCAGCTCAAATCCGCCAGCCAACGCCCGCGTCGCAAGCTCGCTGCCGGCGGTTGAGTTCGCCTCGTCATCCCGGAATCGCGAAGCGATGTCCGGGATCTTCCCAATCACCGCGCCGGCAACGATACCGGTTCTCCGCTGCGCTTCGACCGGGATGACGTAGACGTGACAACTGGCGCTTCGCTCCCTATACTCCCGCTCGTCTCTCTGGGGTGTCCGGTAACGGACTGAGATAACACCCATGGAACCTGAACCAGATCATGCTGGCGGAGGGAGAAAGAGGCGAAGAGCAAATCCGATACGTAAGATCATCGCTTTTCCCGTCTTTAAACCACCGCCCTTTGCACGAGAGCGAAGGAGCGAAAAGATGAAACGACTTTTGTTGGCCTTAATGGTCGGCTTTGGCTTATGCCAACCCGCGGCGGCGGCGGATAAGCCGGTGCTGACCGTCTACACCTATGACGCCTTTGCCGCCGATTGGGGGCCGGGTCCGAAGATCAAGAAAAATTTCGAGGCCGAGTGCGGCTGCACGCTCAATTTCGTGGCGACGGATTCCTCCATTGCCATCGTCCGCAAGGTGCAGTTGGAAGGCGACGGCACCAAAGCGGATGTGGTCTTGGGCCTCGATACCAATGTCATGGAGCTGGCGCGGAACACGGGGCTCTTTGCAGATCACGGCGTTGGGCCGGAGAAGCTTCGACTTCCGATCGATTTCAACGACCCGACCTTCTTGCCCTTCGATTACGGCTACTTTGCCTTCGTCTACAATAGCGAGGTGGTGAATACGCCGCCGAAGTCTTTGGCTGAGCTGGCGGCGCTACCGGACGACTTCAAGATTGTCATCCAGGATCCACGCTCCAGCACCCCTGGCCTTGGCCTGCTGCTCTGGGTCAAGCAGACCCAAGGTGACAAGGCCGCTGATTACTGGCGCAAATTGAGCCCGAAAATACTGACCGTGACGAAGGGCTGGTCCGACGCGTATGGTCTATTCCTAAAGGGAGAAGCGGACATGGTCCTGAGCTATACGACTTCGCCCGCCTATCACCTGATCGCCGAGAAGAAGAGCCAATACAAGGCGGCCGGTTTCAGCGAGGGCCACTATTTGCAGCTCGAAGTCGCCGGCATGCTGAAGTCGAGCAAGAGCCCGGCGCTGGCTCGCAAGTTCATGGCCTTCATCCATGAGGCCGGCTTTCAATCGACGATCCCGACCGGCAATTGGATGTATCCAGCCACCGAGGCGGGCGGACCATTACCCGAGGGTTTCGAGACCTTGCACACCCCGAGCGACGCCTTATTGATGGACGGCAAGCATGTGGAAGCCAACCGCAAAGCCTGGATCGAGGAATGGCTCGCCGCTCTCGACAATTAAACCGATGACGACGATCCGGGGCCTCGCCCCCGGTATCGCGCCCGGCCTGACGCTGGGCGTGCTGCTGCTGACCGGCGCCGGAGTCTTGCTCGCCGCCTTGATCGGGACGGAAAGTGGCGGTGAGTTGCCGAACCGGATCTGGCGTCTGCTCGCGGTGACGACAGGTCAGGCCGCGCTTTCCTTGATCGGGTCGTTGGCGCTCGGCGTCCTGCTCGCCTGGTGCCTGCATCACCAGCCGGCGTTTCCGGGCCGCCGCTTACTGATCGCTTTGATGTCCAGCGCCATGGTGCTGCCGGTGTTGGTGGTGGTGCTGGGTCTGGTCACCGTCTTCGGCCGCCGTGGTTGGTTGAGCACATTGTCGGAGGTGGTGCTGGGCCGCGGCTTCGAGGACAGCATTTACGGCCTGGGCGGTATCGTTGCCGCCCATTGTTATCTCAACACACCGTTCGTCGCCCGGGCGGTCTTGAACCGCCTGGCGGCGATCCCGTTGGAACAACGTAAACTGCGAGCCGCCCTGGGCCTCAGTCCTTGGACGCGATTCCGCCTGATCGAATGGCCGGCGTTGCGGGGAGCCTTGCCCGGCGTGGCCGTGATCGTATTTCTACTTTGCTTCACCTCTTTCGCGGTGGTGCTCACATTGGGCGGTTCCCCCGCCTACAACACGCTGGAGGTGGCGATCTACGAAGCCGTGCGCCTCGACTTCGATCTCGCGCTGGCCGGCAGATTGGCGTTGCTGCAACTGGTTATCTGCGGCGGGCTGGTCCTGTTGGCCAGCGGTTTCCGTTATCGCTTCGATGCTGCCGTGACGGATATGACTTGGATAGACCACGCCAATCCGAAAACGATTCAGTATGCGGTGATCGTTCTTTCGGCCCTGTTATTCCTGGCGCCGCTCGTGGCAGTGGTTGTCGATGGGTCGGCGGCGGAGTTTCCTCGATTGATGGCCGAAGCGTCGTTCCAACGCGCTTTCGTCACCAGCCTTGTTATCGCCAGTCTGTCGAGCGGGCTGACGATGCTGATGGCCTTGCTCTTGGCCGCCGCGCGGGTGGGATTGTCGGCGCCCAGCCGCCTGGCCGGCCGATTTGGCGGGCGATGGCTGGATCGTGTGCTGGGACTGGCCGGCACCCTCTATCTGGCGGTGCCGGCCTTGGTGGTCAGCCTTGGCCTTTTTCTGCTGGTAAGACGCTTGGGCGGCGATCCTCTGGCCGCGGGTCCTCTGGCGGTGGTCAGCGCCAACGTCATGCTGGCACTCCCCTTCGCGCTGTCGCTGCTAACACCGGCGCTGCGTAACGCGGCGGAGCGCTACGACAAGCTTTCGTTCGCACTCGACCTGCGGGGCTGGCAGCGCTGGAGGCTGGTCGACTGGCCAATGCTGCGCACCGATCTTGGCTTGGCCGCCGCCATCGCCTTCTGCTTCTCGTTCGGCGATCTCGGGGTCATCGCGCTATTCGGCAATCAGGACTTCGCCACCTTGCCGTGGCTGCTCTATCAGAAGATGGGTTCCTACCGCACCGACGACGCGGCCGGCATCGCCCTGGTTCTGCTGGTGTTGAGCTGGTCGGCATTCTTCTGTCTGCCGCGCGCGATTGGGGGGCGCGGACATGCTGCGGGTTGAGAGACTGAGTTATCGTCATATCGGCGGGGAAACCTACCGCTACGATTTGACCGTGGCGGCGGGCGAGTTGGTTGGCCTGACGGGGCGCAGCGGCGCTGGCAAATCGACCCTGCTTGACCTAATCGCGGGATTCCTTGCGCCCGAATGCGGGCGTGTCGAGATCGACGGCCAAGATGTGCTGCCGCTGCCGCCGGAACGCCGGCCGCTGACCATTCTGTTCCAACGCCATAACTTGTTCGAACATCTGACAGCCGAGACCAACGTCGCGCTCGGCATTCGCCCGAACCTGAAATTGGATGCAACGCAGACAGCCCAGGTTCATACCGCGCTTGAGGAAGTCGGGATCGGCGGCATGGCCCGACGCTTTGCCCACACCCTTTCCGGTGGCGAGCAGCAGCGGGTGGCGCTGGCCCGCACCCTGGTGCGGGACCGGCCGGTTCTCCTGCTTGACGAACCGTTCAGCGCCCTCGACGAGGAGACCCGTGTCGAAATGCTGGCCCTGGTCCGCCGTCTGGTTGATGCCCGGAATACCGCCTGCCTAATGGTCACCCACGACCGCCGCGACTGCGACCGCATTGCCGACCGGCATTTGGTTCTGAAACAAGGCCGTATAGAAGCGGCACGCAGTTAGCGCCAAGGCCAAAAACGGGTTTCCAGTTCCTTTGCTTGACGGTCCCGAAAGGCCGTCAAGGACGGCTGGTCCATCAAGCCTTTTTGCGTGTCGACCTCGCCGACCACACCGGCGGCGTTACAGGCCGCGAATTGCATCGCGTCGGACGCCGTCGCGCCTTGCGCCAGATAGAAGGAGACGGTGGAAACAAAGGCGTCGCCGGCACCGGCGGTGCCTTTGACCTCGACGGCAAGCGCCGGGCAATAGTGCAGCCCCTCGGCGTCGGCGAGATAGGCGCCTTCGGTACCGTCGGTGACTATCATGCGCCGGACGCCGCCGAACTCCAGCATCGCCGCCATAAAATTCGGCAGCTCCATATCGAAACTGTTCATCGAGAGGCCGAGATGCATCAACCGCGGACCGTCGGCAGTGCCCGCGAGGCGCCGTTTCGGACTTAGATTGTCGAGCTTTCCGGTCAAGGTCGGAACCAGGGCCTCCGCCTCGACCCGGTTGATGGAAAGCAGATCGATGTGGGGTAACGTCTCGAAAAGTACATCCGTGCGCGAGGTCAGCTGACGGATACCCGGGTTGCTGGAAACGAAGGCGCCCGCCCGATGCGCGTGCTCGGCGATCAGCGGGAAGCAATCGGCGGACCGGTCGCTGAGATTACTGATGAAGACGAGATCGCGACCGTCCAGTGCCATCTCCGTGATTTCCGCCGGAACCAGCAAGGTGTTGGCGCCGCGGCGCACAAAAATAGTGGCATTGCGGTCATGGGACGACACCATCACCGCAGTCCCCGTTGCGTCAGTGTCGGTCTCGATCACGAAGCTGTCGTCGACCATTTCCTCTGTCAGCCGGTCGCGCACCATATCGCCGTTGGGGTCCCGGCCGATCTTCACCAATATCGCCGCCTCGGCGCCCAGCCGGCGCATGGCGACCGCCGCGTTCACGCCCCCTCCGCCGATATGCGGCGAGATGCTCTCCGCCACGATCTTGCGGCCCTGCTCGAACAACAGGAAGGACGACGTCGCGTTATGCATGGTCATCCGCTCCACGTCGCGGCTGGCAACGATGGTGATGATGTCGACGACGGCGGAGCCGACGCAGAGCGTGCGCATGGCGGGTCCTTTCGATGGGCGTTCGGATGGTCTTTATCGACCGCCGGCGCCGCATTTGCAAATCCGTTCAAATGGCTTAAGCAGGGAAGCATGAGCCAATTACTCACCAACGCCCGCGTCTTCGATGGCGAAACGATTAGAGACAATGTCGACGTGATCGTCGCCGATGGCTTGATACAATCGATCGCCCCGGCCGGCGACCGCGGTGCCTATGCCACGGCCGTCGATCTCGACGGCGGTCTGCTGGCGCCCGGATTTATTGACCTGCAGGTAAACGGCGGCGGCGGCGTGATGTTCAACGACCGCCCGGATGCCGACGGGCTGGCCATCATCGTTCAAGCGCATCGGAAGTTCGGCACGACCGGCTTGTTACCGACCGTGATTAGCGCCGATCTGAACACCATGCGCGCCGCGGCCGAAGCGGTCCGAGATTCGGAAAATCCAAGTGTGCTGGGCATTCACTTCGAGGGTCCGCACCTCAATCCGGCAAAACGCGGCATCCATGGGGCCGAGGACCTGCGTCCGCCGACTTCGGAGGAGATGGCAATCTTCATGGAGTCGTCGCCCGACCGTGTAATGGTGACGCTGGCGCCGGAAGTGACTGGGCTCGAGACCGTGCGCCGGCTCGCGGCGGCCGGCGTCCGCGTATGTGCTGGTCACAGCGCCGCCAGCTTCGATGAGACCAACGCCGCCATCAAAGCTGGCCTGACCGGTTTCACCCATCTCTTCAACGCCATGCCGGCCATGCAAAGCCGCGACCCGGGCATCGTCGCGGCGGCGTTGTTGAGTCCCGATACCTGGTGCGGCTTGATCGTCGACGGCCACCATGTCGATCCGGCGATGCTACACCTGGCGCTTAGGACGAGCGCCAACTGCTTCCTGGTCACCGACGCCATGGCCTGCGTTGGCGTTGATTTCGACGCCTTCGAATTTCAAGGGCAGGCCATCCGGGTTGAAGGCGGCCGCTGTACCACCGTCGACGGCACCCTGGCCGGCTCCGCGCTCGACATGGCCAGCGCCGTCCGCAATGCGGTCTCTCTGCTTGACCTGCCGCTGGAGGCAGCGCTGCGTATGGCATCGCTCCATCCGGCCACTTTCCTCGGCCTCGACGACTGCTACGGCCGCGTCGCCCCCGGTTACCACGCGGATCTGGTGTTGCTCGATGACGACCTGACCGTCCGCGCGACGTGGATTCGCGGTGAGCGGGAGGACGGATAAGCCTATAACCGACATTACGCCGACATATCATCGTCGTCTTCCCGGATGCGCAGCGGCACGTAGTGACGCTGTGCTGGTCCGGGAGCCATGTCGAAGAGTAGAGCTCTACCGGCCGCCGTGGACCCCGGACCTGCAGCGCATCGCTGCGTGCTGCGCCGTATCCGGGGTGACGGTCATGTCAGGACCGCGACACCGCCTCCGGCGCGTTGCGGGCGCGTTGGGTTTGGATGGCGGCGTAGTAGGGAGCGAAGGTGGGGCGGTCGATCCAGCGGCCGGCACCCTTGACGGTTCGCGGTTCGCCGTCCCGGTAGACCACCTTGCCTTGGCTGATGGTCACCACGTTGACGCCTTCCACGGTCATGCCCTCGAAGATGTTGAAGTCGACATTTTGGTGATGCGTGTCCTTTGAAATGGTGCGGGTTTTCTTCGGGTCCCAAATGGCGATGTCGGCGTCCGCGCCAACTTCGATGGCGCCTTTGCGCGGATAGATATTGAAGATCTTGGCGGCGTTGGTAGAGGTCACGGCAACGAATTCGTTCTCGGTCAGCCGTCCGGTGCCGACGCCGTGATGCCAGAGCACATGCATGCGGTCCTCGACCCCGGCGGTGCCGTTGGGGATTTGGGTGAAGTTGTTGTGGCCCATGCGCTTCTGCGGCGCACAGAAGCAGCAATGGTCGGTCGCCGTGGTCTGCAGCATGCCGGCGGCCAGACCTTGCCACAGCGCCTCCTGATGTTCCTTGGGCCGGAACGGCGGGCTCATCACATAGGCCGCCGCGGTATCCCAGTCCGGATCCCGATAGACGCTGTCGTCGATCAGCAGATGCCCGGCCAGCACTTCGCCGAAGACCCGCTGGCCTTCGTGGCGGGCGCGGGTGATCGCCTTCAGACTGTCGATGCAGGAGGTATGGACGAGATAGAGCGGTACGTCGAGCACCTGCGCGATGCGGATCGCCCGATCGGCGGCCTCGCCCTCCACCTCCGGCGGGCGGGACAGGGGATGACCCTCCGGCCCATGGATGCCTTGGTTCAAAATCTCCTGCTGTAGATGGTAAACCAACTCGCCATTCTCCGCATGCACGGTGCAGATGGCGCCGAGCTCGCGGGCGGTGTTGAAGCTGTTCACCAGGGTCTCGTCGTCCGCCATGATGGCGCCCTTATAGGCCATGAAATGCTTGAAGCTGTTGACCCCATGCTCCTTGGTCAGCGTATGCATGGCCTCGCGCACGGTCTCGTCCCACCAGGTGACGGCGACGTGGAAGCTGTAGTCCTGCGCCGCTTTCTCTGCCCATCCGCGCCATTTATGGAAGGCCGACATAATGTCTTCCTGGGGGTCGGGAATGACGAAATCGATGATCATGGTGGTGCCGCCGCAGGCCGCCGCGGTGGTGCCGGTATAGAAGTCCTCCGACGCCACCGTGCCCATGAACGGCAGTTCCATATGGGTATGCGGATCGATCCCCCCGGGCATGACCGAACAACCGCCGGCGTCCACGACCTCCGCGCCGGCCGGCACATCCAGGCTTTCGCCGACCGCCACGATTTTGCCGTCCTCGGTCAACACGTCGGCGCGTTGACTACGGTCCGCGTTCACCACCGTGCCGCCTTTGATGTGCAGGGTCATGGTATGTCCTCCGTCTAGGTCATATTCGCAATATGCCGGGCCGGCCCACGCCCCCTCCCGACCACCCCATGACTATGCTCCCGTGGGTGGTCGGGAGGGGGCGTGGGCCGGCGATGCATCCAAGCTTCGTAAACATGCGTCAGGTCACATGACCGGCCTTCTCCAGGATCACGCGCAGCAGCACGTCGCCGCCGGCAGTGACCCATTCCGGCTTCACGTCTTCCACCTCGTTGTGACTGATGCCGTCGATGCAGGGTATGAAGATCATCGAGGTCGGCGCCACCTCGGCCAGATAACAGGCATCGTGGCCGGCGCCCGATACGATGTCCCGGTGGGAGAAGCCGCAATCCTGGGCCGCGTCGCGTACCGCCGTGACGCAGCTTTCCTCGAACGGGACCGGGGCGTAGTAGAAGATCTGCTCAAGCTCCAGTTCCAGGCCGATGTCGTCGACAATCTCTTGAACCCCGGCGCGCATGGCCTTGTCCATGCCGGCTAGCACGTCGTCTTCCGGATGACGGAAGTCGATGGTCATGAAGACCTTGCCCGGAATGACGTTGCGGGAATTGGGATGCACCTCCAGCATGCCGACGGTGGCGCAGCCATAGGGCGCGTTGTCCAGGCCGACCTTGTTCACCAGATCGACGATACGCGCGGCGCCCAGCAAGGCGTCCTTACGGCTCGGCATCGGCGTCGGGCCGGCATGGGATTCGACGCCGGTGATGTTCAGTTCGTACCAGCGTTGGCCCTGGGCGTGGGTGACGACGCCGATGGTCGTCTCCGTATCCTCCAGGATCGGGCCCTGTTCGATATGGGTTTCGAAATAGGCATGCACCGGTCGACCGCCCACCTCCTCGGCGCCGGCATAGCCGATGCGCGCCAGCTCCTCGCCCATAGTCTTGCCGTCGGCGTCTTCCCGCGACAGGCCGTAGTCGAGGGAGAAGACGCCGCCGAAGACGCCGGAGGCGACCATGGCCGGGGCGAAGCGGGAGCCTTCCTCATTGGTCCAGACCGCCACCTCGATCGGCCGCTCGGTTTCATACTCGAGCTCATTGAGGCTGCGCACCACTTCCAGGCCGGCCAGCACGCCGTAGACGCCGTCGAAGCGGCCGCCGGTCGGTTGCGTGTCCAGATGACTGCCCGTGATCACCGGCGGCAGGCTGTCGTCCCGTCCCGGCCGGCGGGCGAAGATGTTGCCCATCTTATCGACCTTGATGGCGCAGCCGGCGGCCTCGCACCAACCGACGAACAGGTCGCGCCCCTCCTTATCCAGATCGGTCAGCGCCAACCGGCAATTGCCGCCTTTCTCCGTCGCGCCGATCTTGGCCATCTCCATCAGGCTGTCCCACAACCGGTCGCCGTTGATTTTCAGATTTTTCGTTTCCGTCATCGTGCAATCCCTTGACTACTAAACCGTCATGCCGGAAACGGCGCAGCCGTTATCCGGTATCTTGTGCAGAACGGAACTCGACATCAGCGCCGCACTCTATCCTGCATGAGATCCCGGATCGCGCTGCGCTTGTCCGGGATGACGAGATTTGTGTTCGGTTTAGTTCCTACTCCGCTCTCAGTTCAGATCGATCAACAGGTCGTAAGTCTCCGGCCTGCGATCCCGGAAGAATTGCCAATTGTTGCGGATTTCGCGGATCATGTCGAAGTCCATCTCGTGGACCAGCAGTTCGTCCTTGTCCCGGCTGGCCATCGCCTCGATCTCACCGCGCGGATTGACGAAATAACTTTGGCCGTAAAACTCGCCGATATTCCACGGCGCTTCGGTGCCGACCCGGTTGGTGGCGCCGATGAAGACACCGTTCGCGACGGCGGCGGCCGGCTGTTCCAACTGCCAGAGATATTCGGACACGCCGGCAACCGTGGCCGAAGGATTGACGATGTATTCGGCGCCGTTCAGAGCCAACGCCCGCCAGCCTTCCGGGAAATGCCGGTCGTAGCAGATATAGACGCCCAGCTTGCAATAGGCGGTGTCGAAGACCGGCCAGTCGGAGGCGCCGGGTTTGAAAAAATATTTCTCCCAGAAGCCGGCCACTTGGGGGATGTGGCTCTTGCTGTATTTGCCCAGATAGCTGCCGTCGGCGTCGATCACGGCGGCGGTATTGTAATAGACGCCGGTGATTGCCTCCTCATAGATCGGCACGACGATGACCATGTTGTACTTCTTGGCATAGTCCTGCATCAGCTTGACCGTCGGCCCGTCCGGGATCGCCTCGGCGGCGGCGTACCATTTCGGGTCCTGGCTGGGGCAGAAATAGGGCTGGGTGAAGACCTCCTGGAAACACAGGACCTGCACGCCCTGTTCGCCGGCCCGGTCGATCAAAGGAGCATGGGCCTCCAGCATCTTCTCCCGGATATCCGCCGGGCTCATATCCGTGTCGCCCTTCAGGGACATTTGGATCAAGCCGCCCTTCAGTTTCGCCATGGCGTTTTTCCTCCCTGTCGCGCAACCCTGTGATAGATTGATTACGGCGCTAAGAAATCTTAGTTAATTTTGACCATTTGATCAACAAAATGAACGATCCGAGCATGAACGACGGGGCCCGTGCCAAGCAAACGCGCAAACGCACCCGCATTCAACAGGCGAACGAGCAGCGCATTCTCGACGCCGCCCTTGAGATATTCTCGAGTTTCGGCTTCCGTGGCGCCACGGTCGACCAGATTGCGGGCGCGGCGGGTATGTCGAAGCCCAACCTGCTCTACTATTTCCGGCGCAAGCAGGACATCTATCTGGCTGTGCTGACCCGGACGCTGGAGATGTGGCTGGAGCCCTTTGGCGAGATCGATCCGGCCGGCGATCCGGCGGCGGAGATCAGCGCTTATATCGCCCGCAAACTGGAATTCTCCCGCCGCCAACCGAAAGCCTCGCGGCTCTTTCTGTCCGAAATCCTGCAGGGCGCGCCGGTGCTCGGGCCGGTACTGAAGGGCCGGGTCAAGGAAATGGCGGACGAGAAGGCCGGCGTGCTGCGCGACTGGGCCGGGGAAGGCAAAATCGCCGACGTCGATCCCTACCACCTGATCTTCGCCATCTGGGCAATCACCCAGCACTATGCCGACTTCGAAACCCAGATCAAAGCCGTCCTCCCCCCCGGTCAACGCAGCCGCGACAAGGTCATCGCCGAAGCCAACCGCACGGTGACGGAGATCTTCCTGAACGGCCTGCTGCCCCGCACGTGACTCCTTCACCCCGCGTCGTTTCGCGCATGTCCGGGATGACCGGATCCTAAATCAATCCGCCGCGTCGACGCGCATGGGGTTGTTGGGGTGAGTGGTCCAGTTGGCGTAGCTGGGGTCGATGGGTTGGCCGGTGCGCGGGTCTGTGCCGTCGGTAAGCTGGCGTAGAGTGATGCAGCCTTCGACGGGGCAGACGCTGACGCAGAGGTTGCAGCCGACACATTCCTCGTCGATCACCTCGAAATGCCGGACGCCGTTCTTGCTCTGAGTAATAGCCTGGTGCGAGGTATCCTCGCAAGCGATGTAACAGCGGCCGCATTTGATGCAGGTGGTCTGGTCGATTTCCGCCTTCACCACATAGTTCAGGTTCAGGTCCTGCCAGTCGACCATATTGGGCACGGCACGGCCGATGAAATCGTCGAGCTTGTCGTAGCCCCGCTCCACCATCCAGGCGGTCAGGCCGGTGATCATCTCCTCGACGATCTTGAAGCCGTAGGTCATGGCGGCGGTGCAGACCTGGACGTTGGTGGCGCCCAAGGCCATGAATTCCGCCGCGTCGCGCCAGGTGGTGACGCCGCCGATGGCGGAGATCGGCAGGCCCCGGCAATCCGGATCGCGGGCGATCTGCGCCACCATATTAAGGGCGATGGGTTTCACCGCCGGTCCGCAATAGCCGCCGTGGGTGCCTTTGCCGTCATTCGCCGGCTCCGGCACCATATTGTCGAGATCGACGCCGATGATCGAGTTCACCGTGTTGATCAGGGAGACCGCGTCGGAACCGCCGGCCTTCGTCGCACGGGCGGGACCTAGAATGTTGGTCACGTTCGGGGTCAGCTTGGTGATCACCGGCAGACGACTATGTTGCTTGCACCAACGCACTACCATCTCGACATATTCCGGCACCTGGCCGACGGCAGAGCCCATGCCCCGCTCCGACATGCCGTGGGGACAGCCGAAATTGAGCTCGACCCCGTCGGCGCCGGTTTCCTCGACCAGCGGCAGGATCTTCTTCCAGGCGCCTTCCTCGCACGGCACCATCAGGGAGACGACGACGGCGCGGTCGGGCCAGTCGCGTTTGATCTGGGCGATCTCCTCCAGATTGACCTCCAACGGTCGGTCGGTGATCAGCTCGATATTGTTGAAGCCGATCAGTTGCCGGTCGCCGCCATGGATGGCGCCGTAGCGGGGCCCGTTGACATTGACGATGGGCGGCCCGGCCTCGCCCAGGGTCTTCCAGACCACGCCGCCCCAGCCGGCCTCGAAGGCGCGCTGGACATTGTAGGCCTTGTCCGTCGGCGGGGCGGAGGCAAGCCAGAACGGGTTTGGCGATGTGATCCCGACAAAACTGCTCGAAAGATCGACCATGGCGGCCTCCCTATGTTTCTCCCGCGAGATGGCGGTGGATCGATTCCGCGGCGACCTTACCGTCCTGCACGGCGCTGACCGTCAGATCGTCGCCGCCGGCCACGCAGTCGCCGCCGGCCCAGACCGCGTCAAGACTGGTGCGGCGATCGGCGTCGACGGCAACGCGGCCACCGGTCAGATCCAGGCCGTCGGCGAAGCCGTTCGCCGAAAAGCGCTGACCGATCGCCTTGAAGACCATGTCGGCCGGAATCTCCATGCTGCCACCCTCGGCGCGATCGAATACCACACCGACGACATGCCCGTTCTCGCCCGAGAGCGCCGATGGTGTCAGCCCATGGCGAATACGAACCCCCCGGGTCTGCGCCACATGCTGTTCGTAGCCGCTGGCCTTCATCTCCGCCGGGCCGCGCCGGTAGGCGATGGTGACGGTTTCCGCACCCAACAGTTTCGACTGCGTGGCGATATCGATGGCGGTCATGCCGCCGCCGATTACAACGATATCCCGTCCAACCGGCAGGTCGGTCAGATCGGCCGACTGACGCAGGCGCGCGATATAAGCGACCGCGTCCTCGACCCCGTCCAGATCGTCGCCGGGCAGACCCAAGTCATTGACGCCGGACAGGCCCAATCCCAGGAACACCGCATCGAAGTCCCGGCGCAAATCGGCGAGATCGAGGTTTTCGCCGAGCTTCCGGCCCGATTCGATGTTGATGCCGCCGATGGAGAGGATCAGCGCGATCTCCCGCTGGGCGAAGTCGTCGATTGTCTTGTAGGCGGCCAAGCCGTATTCGTTGAGGCCGCCAGGCTTCGCACCGGCATCGAAGATCGTCACCCCATGTCCGTGGAGCGCCAGGCGATGGGCGCAGGCGATCCCCGCCGGTCCGGCGCCGACCACAGCCACGCGCTTGCCGCTTTCCGCGCCGCGCTCGTAGGGATAGCGGTTGCCGGCCAGCAACCGGTCCGTGGCATGGCGCTGCAACAGACCGATCTTGACCGGGATCGCCTCGGCGTCGTTGCGGACGCAGGCCTCCTCGCACAAGGTTTCGGTCGGGCAGACCCTGGCACACATGCCGCCCATGATGTTCTCGTCCAAGATCGTCCGGGCCGCGTTGGTCGGATATCCGGTCGCGATCTGGCGAATGAATAAGGGGATGTCGATACCCGTCGGGCAGGCGGTCACGCAAGGCGCATCGTGGCAGAAATAACAACGCGCCGCCTCCACGCTGGCGCCGTGATTGTCGAGGGGCGGGTGCAGGTCGGCAAAATTCTCCGCCAACTGAACCGCCGACAATCGGCCTTTGACGATATCCGGATGTTCAGCCATCGAAACCCCTCCGTCTGTCGACGGGTTAGTGTAGCAAAAGGGAAAAATTTATCAAATGATAAAAAAACAAGCATCGACCGAAGCTATGCAACGAAATCAAAGGGTCAGACCCTTTGATTTCCGCCCGCTCATCGGTTTTGTTGGATCAGCTCGTCGGCGATGCCGTCGGGCGGCAGGTCGCCGTTGGCGGCGAGGGGGATCGGGCTGCAACGGTCGCCGTCGGCGAGACGCAGGCGGACCGGCGTGTCGGTACCTGTCAGATCGTCCAGATGGGCGGCGAATTCGCTCCGCTCACGCCTGCGCTCGAAACTGAAGCCGATACGGACGGGCGGATCGAAGGGGGCGTCCAGTTCGACGATATAGGTGCGATAGGATTTGCGGGTGCTGCGTTGGCCATGCTTCGACATATAGGAGCCGGATTCGACAACGCGGCCCTGCAGCACGGTTCCTTCCGCCAACCCCGCCGGCAGGGGGAAGACGCGGGGGAAGCCCGCGCCGGGTGCGTCGCCAACCGCGCGATACGCCGCCGCGCTCCAACGTCCGGTCGCGATGGCCATCGGCAATAGAGCGAGGGAGCAAATGGCTGCAACGAGGAAGACGATCGTCCCATCCGTGGTCAGCAGATAAAGCGGCGCGGAGAACTCTCCCTCGGTCTCCGCCGATGGCAGGACGATCGGCAAGCGATAGTCGGCGGCGACCATGGTCAGACCCCACAGAATGAGTTGGCCGAACAGGAACACGACCGGCGCAGCGACCAAAGGCCAAAGCATGTTGCGCGAGGTCAATTCGAACAGGCGCACCCAGTCGTCACCGTCTTGTACCAGCAAATGGCGGCGGTAAACGGTATCGAAGCCGCTGATCGGCGCTTGCGAACCGCGGCCTCGGCTTTTGAGCCAAATCCGTTCGCCTCTCGGATTGTCGGGCCGGCGCGTAAAGACTGTCGCCGGCGAGATTCTGACCCAGCAGCGCGTGAGCGAACAACCGGTCGGCCGCGCAATCGGCTTTGGCTGAGGACCGACGACCACAGCGCGCCGGCCGCGAGGACCATCAACAGACCGACCAATCCCATGACAACGACGAAAATCCAATCGCCGCCGATCGATGCTTGCCAGAGATGGCCGAGGCAATCGGCGAGGGAAACGGAGAAGATGGTCCGGCAACCCCGATCGAGCAAAACGGCCGCTGCGATGACCGGAAGCAGAACCGCGATGCTTGCCAGTGATTTCATCTCCGCTGTTTCTCCATTCGAGCCTTGAGCCTCGTTTACATTAGCGTATACCGTAACTTCAAACCGAGAGGAGAGGCCGTGACAACATAGTTCATTCGAAACGCAGTAATCGATAATCGCGGGATTGCAGCTTCGCCGACCGGCAACATGGCGACTGCCAATTGCAATTGAACGCGGCCAGCCTGACCTCATTTGGTCTCGTCAGCGACCGAGACGTTTATATCGGCTATTACTGGTTTCAGGCCTCGGTCTTGTTGTATGAGGGTCCGCAACAAGCCGTTGCGTAGGCGCAATAGGAAAAGCTCGGCACGGCAGATGTCGCCAGAGGCACGAAGGCAAGTGGAAAAAGGAAGAATAGGATGACGAAAGTTGCGGTGGTGACCGGCGCCGGGTCGGGGATCGGTGAAGTGTCCGCCCGGGCGCTGGCGAAGGTCGGCTATGCCGTGGTCTTGGGCCGGCCGCCGACTGGAACCGCTGGAGGAATTGGCCAACGGGATTTCGGCCGCCGGCGGACAGGCCTTGGCTAAAAGCGCGGATGTCGGCGATCCGGCGGACGTTGCCGCGCTCTTCAAGGCGACGACGGATAGCTACGGTCGGCTCGATGTCCTGTTCAACAATGCCGGTGCGGGAACGCCGCCGGTCCCATTCGAGGATCTGACCTACGAACAATGGTCGTCGACGGTAGCCGTCAATCTGACCGGGGCGTTTCTCTGTAGTCAGGAAGCCTTCCGTTTGTTCAAGGCGCAGGACCCCCGCGGCGGCCGGATCATCAATAATGGGTCGATCTCCGCCCATGTGCCGCGTCCCCTGTCCGCGCCCTATACGGCGACCAAACACGCGATCACCGGCCTAACCCGGGCGACGTCGCTCGACGGCCGTCCCTTCGATATCGCGGTCGGACAGATCGATATCGGTAACGCGGCGACACCGATGACGGAGCGCATGGCCGCCGGCGTGCTGCAAGCCGACGGCTCGACGGCGCCCGAGCCGACCATGGATGTCCAGCATGTCGCCGACGCGGTGGTGCAAATGGCTGAGCTACCCCTCGCCAGCAACATTCAGTTCATGACCATCATGTCAACGCAAATGCCATATATCGGGCGGGGTTGATGCGCAGACTGTTCCTGATTGTCATGTTTCTGATGTTGGCCGGCGCGGCAGCGGCGGGCCAGAACAGCGGCATGATCGACATCCGTAAAACAAGTACCGCCATGCTGGGATACATTGCGAGCTTCGGAATCGCGGAAACCGATATAGAGCGTGTGACCACCATACAAATCAAGGAAGGCGGCAAGCGCGGCGGCGGGCCGGGTCAACAGCCTGGAATACTGGCTGCGTTTGAAGAGCTGCCGCGGTTTTGTTGTCGTCGAAGTCGACGCGGCCTACCGCATCGTCAATGGCTATAGCCGCGGCGAATGTAGTTTCGATGGCCTGCCGTCCTACTAACGCCCATCCGTCCGAGACGAGATTTCATTACGATCGAGCTGGAAGTACGCGGAGACCGAAATGCCCTACGAGACCCTCGCCCTGACTATCGAAGACCATGTCGCCCGTCTGACCTTGAATCGACCGGATGCCTATAACGCCATGAATGTCGCTTTTTGGCAGGAGTTCATGGATGTGTTCACCGATATCGACGATCGTCCGGAGGCGCGTGTCGTGGTCATCGAAGGTGCCGGCAAACATTTTACCGCCGGTTTGGATCTGGCCGCCTTCGCCACGGTGACCGCAGCCGAAGAACCGGTCGAAGACGGCCGCAAACGCGAGCGCCTGCGCCGCAAGATCCTGGAAATGCAGGACAGCTTCACCGCCATGGAGCGTTGCCGCGTGCCCGTTCTGGCGGCGGTGCATGGCGCCTGTATCGGCGGCGGCATCGATCTGACCAGCGCCTGCGATATCCGCTATTGCACGGAAGACGCTTTCTTCTCCATCCACGAAACCAATATCGGCATGACCGCCGATGTCGGCACCTTGCAGCGGCTGCCGAAGCTGATTCCGGAAGGCTTGGTGCGCGAGCTGTCCTTCACCGGCCGGCGTATGATGGCGGCGGAAGCGATGAGCGCGGGATACGTCAACCAAGTCTATGCCGACAAGGCGGCGATGATGGATGGCGTAATGGCGATCGCACATGAGATCGCCGCCAAATCGCCTCTGGCCGTTCACGGTTGCAAGGAAATGCTGAACTATGCCCGCGATCACAGCGTCGAGGACGGCTTGAACCATATCGCGACCTGGAATGCCTCGATGCTGCTCAGCGAAGATCTGATGGCGGCCGTGCAGGCCCAGCAGAGCAAGAGCGAGGCTGAATTCAAGGATCTGCTGCCGCCGCCCCGCGCCGTCCGCCGCCGGGCTTAACCGGGGTTAAGGATCATTTTTTGCCCAACCGCTTCCAGACCCCCGCTCGCGGTCATCAGCAGACCGTCGCCACTGGTGACTTTGGCGCGGGTAAACACGAGGGAGCGCGTCAGCCGGGTGATCTCGCCGCGCGCCTCGATCCAGTCGCCGACCTGAGCGCCGGCGACGAAATCGCTGTTCAACGAAATCGTGGTACACATTTGCAGGTCGACCGCCGCCCAAACCATACGGCTGAGATTGTGATCGGCCAGCGTAACCAACATACCGCCATGCACAACCCCGCGTTTTGTTGGCGTGGATCTGTTCCGCCAGAAAAGCGCTTGTGAGGGACTTACCATCCCACTTTTCGTAAAGCGGGCCGATATGGGTAACGAAGCGCGCCTCCCCCTCTTCCGCGACAAATCCGTCCGGCACTTGAAAACTCATCTTCCAACCTCGCTCGGTCACCGCCAGCAGGCTTGTCTAATGCACCATGCTTGGCGTATCAAGGCGGCGGGGTGACCTCATACTTTTTAGCAATTAAAGGGGTGATCATGTCGGTCGTCATCTATCACAACCCGCGCTGCAGTAAATCGCGGCAAACCCTGCAATTACTGCAAGACAAGGGCATCGAGCCCGAGGTCGTCACCTATCTCGACACACCGCCGGACGCCAAGACATTGAAGGGTATTTTGGACCTGCTCAAATTGGCGCCGCGAGAGCTGATGCGCCGCAAGGAAGCGGAATACAAGGAGAACGGCCTGGACGACGACAGTCTGAGCGAAGCCCAATTGGTCCAGGCCATGGTCGACCACCCAAAACTGATCGAGCGGCCCATTGTGCTGGCTAACGGCAAGGCGGCCTTGGGCCGCCCGCCGGAAAATGTTCTAGAGATCCTTTAGTTCCCGCACCGGTCGGAAAACCGGTCCAATGCGTATCCTATATGTCGGCAACGTGCTCGGACTGACCGACGCGCCGCGCTACTACATGGCACCGCTCCGCATCGTCAACGGCTTCATCCGCAACGGTCATACCGTTGTGATCTTCAATGACCGAGATCATGCCCGGTACAGCAATATCTGGCGCTCCAGCCGCCGCGGTGTCCGGGCCGCCAATCGCGGCTTGCTAAAAACCGTCGAGGAAGTCCGGCCGGAATTGGTGGTTCTCGGCCATTGCGAGATGATCAGTAACCGCACCCTGGATGAGATCCGTAAAATGATCGGCGGCGTCAAAATCATCTACCGCAACGTCGATTCGCTGGTGCAGAGCCATAATCTGGATCGATTGAAGCGGCGTAGCGAGGCGGTGGACGGAATCTTTCTAACGACCGCCGGTCCGGCACTTCGGCAGTTCGAAGCCCATGGCGCATTCGCGGCCTATTTCCCGAACCTGATCGATGACAGCCTCGATCGCCACAAGGCCTTCGAAAGCGAGGAGATCCGCCATGATGTGTTCTTTGCCGGCGAGGTTATTCGAGACATGGAAGACGTGCGCAAGCGCAATGTCGATCGCATCATACGGGAACTGAGCGATTTACGGCTCGATTTCCACGGCTCCATCGTCGGCAGGCCGAGCCTGCTCGGCACAGCCTTTCTCGACGCTTTGAGTCATTGCCGGATGGGCCTGTCTCTGGATCGGACGGATGAACATTGGCTTTACGCGTCCGACCGCATGAATCTGTATCTGGGAAATGGTATGCTGACTTTCGTTCGTCGGGATAAGGGGTTCGAGCATTTGTTTGACGATGACGAAGTCGCCTTCTACGCCGATTTGGACGAACTGATCGCCAAATGCCGGACATTCGCCACCGACGATAAGGCCTGGCGAGAGGTGGCCGCGCGCGGTTATGCCAAGGCACGGCGGCATTTCCCTGGCGACGGCATTACTCGGTACATGGTCGAAAAGACTTTCGATCTGCCACCCAGCCAAGATTTCGACTGGCAGCATCTATGACCCCGATCACGCCAGCCGCGGCAAAGACCGCATTCCTCGCGATTTGGCAGCGCCAGGGCGGCTTCGTCTTCGTCGGCGTCACCGCGTATCTGCTAAGTTTTCTGATCGGCTCGGTCGCAATGCATCGTTGGGTCATCTATCTGGTTATTGCGGTTTTTCTGGTCACGGCCTTGCGTCGGTTTCTGGTGCCGGGCGCTGCGGCATTCGCTGATCCTCCAGATCACGGCCGTCTATCTCCTTTACACCGGGCTCAGCCTATTGTGGCAGGACCAGCATGAGTTCATGCGTTCGGGTCGGGAGGTGCGGACCGGCCTGCTGATCATGGCCTTCGGCTTTCTAATCGCCTGGATCGTTCGATATGCGGACGACGCATTCCGTCGTGCCGGCGCGGTGTTTTGCGTGGCGGCCGTGGCGATGGCCGTTGTCGCCGTTTGTTTCTACGCCGCGGACGGTGTTTCACCCATGCGTCGCCTGATGGCCTTCGGATTGGGTGGCAACCCGGTCGACGCGGCGGTGCTGTTCGGCTCAGTGCTGCTGATCGTCCTAACCAACCGGCATCAGATCCGGGAACGCTTCGGCATGATCACGCTGGCTCTTCTATGCCTACCTTTGGCGGCGCTAATCATTTTGACCTTCAGCCGCGGTCCCTGGCTGGCTTTCGCCTTCGCCTTTCTGGTGCTGATGTATTGCGAGGGCCGGCGGATGATCATCTTCCTCGCCGCGATGCTGGCCGTCGGGGTCGTCGCTTTGTTTTTGCTGGGTGCGTTCGACGATTTCGAAATCGTCCGCCGTGCCGACAGCCATCGGTTCGAGATCTGGCGCGATGCTCTGGCCATGGTCGAAAAGCGGCTTTGGTTCGGTTATGGGATCGCCGCCGTCACCAATTTCGGCGGCAGCGACGCGGTCGCCGGGTGGAAATCCAGTCACAACGCCTATCTCGGGACGGTGATTTACACCGGATTGGTGGGATTAGGCTTGCTGGTTACGCTGTTGATCGCCGTGTTTTGGGCGGCGGTGCGGCGATTGAACCGCGATCCGCTCTGCCTCATGGCGATCACGGTTCTGGTCTACGGCCTCGCCATCGGGGTGCTCAATATCCGGACGTTTTACGTCAACGCCCAGCAGGAATGGTTGGTTTTCTGGCTGCCCATCGCCATCATTGCCGGCCTCGAACTAAAAGACCGGCTCGGCGACGACCCTACCGCGACTTGAAGGCCCGCCTAAGCGCGGCAACGCAGTGATCGATGGCCTGGTCTGCAACGCCGATGACCCCAGGCATCTGAATGAAGGCGTGGAACATGCCGCCATAGTTGGTGACATTGGCCTGGGAGCCCGCTGCGCGAAGGATATCGCCATAGGCCAGGCCCTCCTCCCGCAACGGATCGAAGCCGGCGACGATGATCTCCGCCGGCGGCAGATTGCCGTGATCTGTAGCAACGGCGGGGGCGAAGCGATAGTCGTCCACTGGCGGATTGTCCCCGACATAATTGCGATAGAAGTATTCGATCACCGGCTTGTCCAGAATCGGCGCGTCCGGCAGTTCGCGGTGGCTGGCGCTGTCGGGCCGAGGCGCCGTCGCCGGATAGATCAATAGTTGTAGTGCCAAATCCGGCCCGCTTTCGTCCCGGGCCATCAGGGCCATAACGGCGGAGATAATTTCCTCCCGCACTATCGCCGGCAACAGCCAGCCGCGTCGGATCGCCACCCAATTCGGCCCCATTCGCCGCGACCCAGGTCAGCGCCGCATAGCTATCGTCGATGGCGGCGGGAAAAGGATGCTCGGGCGCCAGCCGATAATCCACAGCAACCACTAGGCAATTCGCCCGATTGGCCAGAGAGCGGCACAGCTTGTCGTGGGTTTCGAGATCGCCGATGGTCCAGCCGCCACCGTGGTAATAGACCAGGATCGGCAGATTCTCGCCGGTCGGCCGGTAGACACGGACAGGTATCTTCAGGCCACCGGCGTCGATGATTTGATCCGCGACATGATCCACAGCTTCCGTCTCGCCGCCGAATACAATTGGCGTTTGCCGATAGCCGGCGCGGGCTTCTTCGACGGTGACTTCATAGGCCGGCGGACGACCCGCCTCTTCGATCAGCCGAACGACGGCCTGACATTGGGGATCCAAAGCTTTCACCAAACTGTCCTCTCTGATTAAATACGGCGCTTGGGAGATGCAAACGCGCCTGCGCGGGCGCACTATAGGGAACAGCATGACAGAGACGCAACAATTGACCATCCGCCTGCACCCGGACGACAACGTGGTGGTGGCGCGGGCCGACATTCTGCCGGGCATCGACATCGGCGCGGCGGAGACCGCGGGCAACGTGCCGGCCGGCCACAAGGTGGCGACCCGGAAAATCGAAAAAGGCGCACCGGTCCGCAAATACAATCAGATCATCGGCTTCGCCAGTGCGGACATTTTGCCCGGCGAACATGTCCACACCCACAATGCCGAATACCAGGACTTCGACCGCGACTATGCGGTCGGCGCCGACGTCAAACCGATCGACATGGTGCCGGAGCATGAGCGGGCCACCTTCATGGGTTACCGCCGGCCGGACGGGCGGGTCGCGACCCGGAACTATATCGGCATCGTCACCTCGGTAAACTGCTCGGCCACCGCGGCGCGGCATATCGCCATGCAATTCGCCGGCCCGGCTTTGGAAGAATATCCCAACGTGGACGGCGTCGTCGCCATCGTCCATCACACCGGCTGCGGCGGCATGGCGGGTGAAGGAGCGGAATACATCGTCCGTGCCATCGGCGGTTATGCCCGCCATCCCAATTTCGCCGGTGTCATGGTCTTAGGCCTCGGCTGCGAAGCGTTACAAGTACCGACCTTGATGAAGTCGGAAGGTCTGGTCGAAAGCGACAAGCTCTACGCCACCACGATCCAGGATCAGGGCGGCAGCAACGCCACGGTACGCGATGGCGTTGAGCGGGTGAAGGCGATGCTGCCGGAAGCCAACAAGGTATCGCGGGAGCCGATCCCGGTCAGCGAACTGACCCTGGCGCTGGAATGCGGCGGCTCGGACGGTTATTCCGGCATCTCCGCCAATCCCTCCCTGGGTGCGGCGGCCGACTTGCTGGTCCGGCACGGCGGCACGGCCTGTTTGGCGGAAACGCCGGAAATCTATGGCGCCGAGCATCTGCTGACCCGCCGCGCGGTGAGCCAAGAGGTCGCCGACAAGCTGATCGCAAAAATCAAATGGTGGGAGAAATATGCCGAGACCCGCGGCGCCCAACTCAACAACAATCCGTCGCCCGGCAACAAGGCTGGCGGGTTGACCACGATCCTGGAGAAATCTCTAGGTGCCGCAGCCAAGGGCGGCACCACCAATCTGCAGGACGTCTACGGCTATGCGGAGACCATGACCCGTAAGGGCTTCGTCTTCATGGATACGCCCGGCTACGACCCCGCGTCGGTCACCGGCATGGTCGCCGGCGGCGCGAACGTGGTCTGTTTCACCACCGGGCGCGGCTCCGTCTTCGGCTGCAAGCCGGCGCCGAGCATCAAGCTCGCCACCAACTCCACCATGTATCATCGCATGGCCGACGATATGGACATCAATTGCGGCCAGGTCGTCGACGGCGATTATTCGGTGCAGGAGATGGGGCAGATCATCTTCGACAAGATCGTCGCCACCGCGTCGGGCGAGCGCACAAAGTCGGAGCAATGGGGCCTCGGCGACGACGAGTTCGTACCCTGGCTGACCGGGGCGGTATTGTAGGAGAGCGCATGACATTGGACCTGGATCTCAGCGGCCGCACCGCCCTCGTTACCGGCAGCACCCGTGGTATCGGCCGCGCGATCGCGCAGGCCTTGGCCAAGAATGGCGCGGAAGTGCTGATCAACGGACGTAGCGCCGACGGGGTTGCGGCGGAAGTCAAGGAACTCACGGACGGCGGGCTGAAAGCCCAAGCGGCGGCGTTCGACGTTGCCGACCGCGATGCCGCCCGCAACGCCATTCAAGCTTTCGAGCGAATCGACATCCTGATCAACAATGCCGGCATCATTCACCGCCATCCCCTCACCTCCTTCAGCGACGAAGACTGGCAGCATGTGCTCGACGTCAACCTGACGGCCTGTTTCCAGCTCGCCCGCGATTGCGCCCCGGCGATGATCGCCCAAGGCTGGGGTCGCATCGTCAACATCGCCTCGATCATGGGTATGCTGGCGCGGCCGACCATCCCGCCCTATGTCTCGACCAAACACGGCCTGATCGGCTTGACCAAAGCGTTGGCCGTGGAATTGGGACCCCACGGCATCACCAGCAACGCCATCAATCCAGGCTATATCGACACCGACATCAACGAGGCGCTGATCAACGATCCGGAATTCGACGCCATGGTGAAGCGCCGCACCCCCGTCGGCCGCTGGGGCCAGCCGGAAGAGATCGCCGGCGCCTGCGTCTTCCTCGCCGCCGACGCCGGCGCTTATGTCAACGGCACCATGATCACCATCGACGGCGGTTTGACGGCGGCGCTATAGCCCAAACCGTAGTCGTCATACCGACCTCGCGCCGGTATCTCGTGAAGACGGGCGTTCTACCTTCGGCGAGATACCGGATAACGGCTGCGCCGTTTCCGGCATGACAAGCAGATTAAATCTTCAGCGACACATCGCCGTTCAGCGCGGCGGTCAAAACTTCTTTCGCCGTGTTAACAGTAACCGGGATCGGGTTGCCGCCGGCGCTGGGGTCGACGACGGCCATCTCGGCGATGCGGTCGCTGGCCGCCGGGTCAACGCCGATCTCGACCAGAGTGTCGGGGATCTGCAAGTCCTGTCGCAGCGTTAGGATCCAGTCGTAGAACCCAGAGAAGCTCTGTTCAGACAGGTCCAGGTAGGCGGCCAAGCGGGCGATCCGGTCTTCGATGACCGGCCGATTGTGCTTCAGTACATAGGGCATGACAACGGCATTGATTAGGCCGTGATGGCAATCGAAAATCGCACCGATGGGATGAGCCAAGGCATGCATCAGGCCGAGACCGCGTTGGAATGCGGTGGCGCCCATGGCGGCGGCGACCAGCATCTGACCGCGCGCCGTCAGGTCGGCGCCGTCAGCCACAGCGATCGGCAGATGCTCCTTCACCAAACGGATGCCTTCCACCGCCACGCCTTCCGACAGGGGATGGAAATGCGGGCTGCAATAGGCTTCCAGACTGTGGGACAGCGCGTCCATCCCCGTGGCGGCTGTCAAATGGGGCGGCAGGGCAACGCATAGCTCCGGATCGAGCACCACCGCCTTCGGCAGCATGGCTGGATGGAAAATGATCATTTTGCGTTCGGCATCCGGATCGGTGATCAAACCGGCGCGGCCAACTTCCGATCCGGTGCCGGCGGTGGTCGGCACGGCGATCACCGGGGCTATTCGATCGGCGTCGGCACGGGTCCAGCCGTCGCCCACATCCTCGAAGGTCTGGATCGGCAATGTCTGGCCCTGCATCATGGCGATCACTTTGCCGCAGTCGAGGGCGGAGCCGCCGCCAAAAGCGATCACGCCGTCATGATCGCCGGCTCGATAGGCGGCAATGCCGGCAGCCACATCCCGAGATGTCGGATTGGCCTGGACACCGTCGAAGCAGGCAATGTCGAGGGCCGGGTTGTCGAGTACGGCTTGCGTCATCGGCAAGCCGCTCAAGCCCGGGTCGGTGACCAGCAGCGGGCGGCGGATGCCATGTTCGGCGCACAGCTCGGTCAGCTCCCGGATACGGCCGGCGCCGAAACGGATCGGCGTCGGGTAGGACCAATTGGCGGTTAGATCGGACATGGTAGCTCAGATAATCTCGAAATAGCGCTGCATTTCCCAGTCGGTGATGGCGCCGCGGAATTCGCGCTCCTCCCACTCCCGGGTCGACGCATAATGGTCGACGAAGGCGTCGCCGAACAGGTCGCGGGCCGCCGCCGACTTGCGCAAACGACCCGCCGCTTCCATCAGGCTGCGTGGGAATTGGCGCTTGCGGGGAAATTTTTGATCGTAGGCATTGCCTTCGACCGGCGCGTCGGGCTCGACTTGGTTCTCGATGCCCCAAAGGCCGGAACCGATCGCCGCCGCCAGCGCGATATAAGGATTGATGTCCGCCGCCGCCACACGATACTCCACCCGCTGGGACTTGGCGCCGCCCGGAATGGCGCGTAAGGCGCAGGTGCGGTTGTCGACGCCCCAATTGGCATCGGTCGGCGCCCAGAAGCCGGGGATCAACCGGGTAAACGCATTCACCGTCGGTGCGATCATGGCCAACAGCTCCGGCATCAGCGCCTGCTGTCCACCGACGAACCAGCGCATCGCATCGGACATATTATGCGGTTTGTCGGGATCGTGAAACACGGCGCCGCCTTGCGCATCTTGCAGCGAGATATGCAGATGGCCGCTTTGTCCCGGCCAGTCCGGCGACCATTTCGCCATGAAGGTGGCCATCATCTCGTTGCGTTGGGCCAGGATCTTGGTGAAGGTCTTGAACAAAGCCGCGGCATCAGCCGCGCCAAGGGCGTCACGATAACGGATCGCCGCTTCCAACACGCCCGGCCCGGTCTCCGTATGCAGCCCTTCCAGCTCGAAATCCATCTCCCGGCACATCTGCAGGAGGTCGTGGTAGAACTCCGCATGGGCGCCGCTACGCAGCATGGAATAGCCGAAGAAGCCGGGGGTCATATTGTCCAGATTGCGGTAATTCTTCTCCCTGACAGAATGGGGCGTTTCGTTAAACAGGAAAAACTCAAACTCTGCCGCCGCAGTGGCGCTGTAGCCTAGCTTCTCGCCGCGTTCGAGCACCCGGCGGAGCAATCCGCGGGGACAAACACTCTCCCATTTGCCGGCGAACTCGGCCAGGAACAAAGGCGTATTGTCCTCGAAAGAGATCGGCCTGCCGCTCTCCGAAAGGATGCGCACTTCCGCGTCGCGATAACCCGAATGCCAACCGGTGATGTCGACATTGTCGTAAAGCTGGTCATTGCTGTCCCAACCGACCACCACATCGCAGAAACCGAAGCCGCCATCCAGGGCCGACAGGAACTTGTCGATCTGCATATATTTGCCGCGCATCACGCCGTCCATGTCGAACATGCCGACCTTGACGGCCTTGACGCCGTCGGATTGCAGTTGGGATTTCACCGCGTCGATACTTTTGTCGCTCATCGTCGCCCCCGGACAGTCGCTAGAGAATTCGGCTTTTCTTGTCGCCCCAATACTGATCGCGCAGCAGGCGTTTGTAGAGTTTACCCGTCGGCAGACGCGGTAGTTCGTCGATAAAATCGATGCTGCGCGGACATTTGATCGTCGACAGGTTGGCCTTGCAGAAGGCAATCAGTTCCTCGGCTAGATCGTCGTCCGCCGCCACGCCGGGCAGGGCCTGGACCACGGCCTTCACCTCCTCGCCCATCTCCTCGTTCGGCACGCCAAAGACGGCGGCATCGAGCACCTTGGGATGGGTGATCAACAGATTCTCCGTCTCCTGCGGATAGATGTTCACGCCGCCGGAGATAATCATGAAAGTCGCCCGGTCGGTCAGATAGAGGTAATTGTCCTCGTCGATATAGCCGACATCGCCGACCGTGCTCATGGTGCCGTCGGGCGACATTGCCTCCTTCGTGCGCGCCGGGTCGTTGAAATACTCGAATTCGGAGGCTGTCTTGAACCAGACCGTACCCGGCGTGCCGAGGGGGCAGGGCTTCATTTCATCGTCCAGGATATGCAGATCGCCCAGCATCACCTTGCCCACGGTACCGCGATGGGCGAGCCATTCCGCCGAATTGCAGGCGGTGAAGCCGAATCCTTCGGTGGCGCCGTAATACTCGTGAATGATCGGCCCCCACCAATCGATCATTTGCTCCTTCACTTGCACCGGGCAGGGCGCGGCGGCGTGGATGGCGATCTCCAGGCTCGACAGGTCGTAACGATTCCGTACTTCGTCCGGCAGCTTCAGCATGCGCGAAAACATGGTCGGCACCAGCTGGCTGTGGGTCACCTTGTATTTCTCGATCAGCGACAGATAGTGCTCCGGATCGAAGCGCTCCATGATGACGGCGGTGCCGCCGAAGCGGATGGTGAAGTTGACCGCGGCATGGGGCGCCGAATGGTAGAGCGGCGCCGGCGACAGATAGACCATGCCCTCCCGGTATTGCCAAACCTGCCAGAGGAACTGGTAGAGCGGGATCTGTTCGCTCGGCGGAACGTCCGGCAGAGGCCGCAGGATACCCTTGGGCTGGCCCGTGGTGCCGGAGGAATAGAGCATCGCCATGCCGAGATACTCGTCGTCGATCGGCGTTTCCGGCAGACCGGACGTGGCGGCATCCAAATTGATTACTTTGTCACCGTCCCCCGGCCCATCGACAACGATACAAAGGTCGACGTTAGGGCAGTCCTTCAGCGCCGCGATCGCCACCTCACGCCGCGACTCCGACGTGATCAGCAGTTTCGACTCGCTGTTATTGACGATATAGGCGACTTCGTCCGCCTTTAGATAGGAGTTGATGCAGGTATAGTAGGCTCCCGTCCGCTCCCCGGCCGCGCAGCATTCGAGATAACGGTCGTTGTTCTCCATGAAGACAGAAAAGTGGTCCAAGCGCGCGATACCGCGGGCGCGGAGCAGGTGGGCTAGCCGATTGGCCCGCGCTTCATAATCGCGATAGGTCACCGCCTCGCCCGTACTGGCCATGATGAATGCCGGCTTGTCCGGATGCGCGGCGGCATGTTTGCCTGGATACATCCAACCCCTCCTGTCTTGTTCGACCGCCGCACTATAATATCGCTTCTCGGCAACACCAACCTACGGAGTAAGAGGCATGACCTTTTCCATTGCCGCCCGACAGCCGGCGACCGGGCAATTCGGCATTGCCATCACCACCTCGAACTTGGCGGTGGGACGGCGCTGTTCGAGGATCGCCCACGATCAAGGCGCGTTCCTGAGCCAACATCGCACCGATACGCGTTTGGCGGAAAAGGGCCTGGCGCTGATATCGGCGGGATGCAGTGCGTCGGAGGCCGTGGCGCAGGTAGTGGAGGAAGCCGAGGCCGTGGATATTGGCTGGCGTCAGCTGGCCGCGATCGACAAAGATGGGCAGACCGCGGTGCATCACGGCGATCGCATTTATTCGATCCACACCCATACCGCCGGCATAGACTACATCGCCGTCGGTAATATCTTGGCAAACGAGCGGGTGACGGACGCCATGGCTGACGCCTTCGAGGAATGCCCGGATCCGGTGTTGGGCGAGAAACTGATCTCGGCGCTGCAAGCCGGACAGGCGGCTGGCGGGGAAATTCTCGGTCCTCTTCGCTCCGCGGCTGTCCATGTCAGTGGCGAGGACGGGTTGGACGATTGCGATCTACGCATCGACGTCGCCAGTGACGCGGTCAGCGAACTACGCGAACTTTGGGACGAATATCGCGGCGGTATCGAGTATATGCGCGGGTTGGCACAGCGGCCGGAGGACTATCCCGTTGCGCGCGACTTGTTCGACGCATCGGTCGGGCGCATCGCGGAACTTGGTCTTGGCAAGAAATGGCCGAGCGGCGAGAATCGCGAAAAATGGAAGATTGTGTGATTGATGCAACGGTGTGTCGCGGATTCGCGGTTCAAAATGCGAATTTCACGTTGCCGACAATCGTAAAAATACCCGCCGCAGCGGGTCATCTGTTCCAAATAGAGAAATATGTATCAGAATGGTAACGCCAGGGCTGCCGATCAAAACCGGCCAGCCCTGGGTTACAAACCGTCTCCGGCAGCCGCGCGAGGCGGCCGCCGAACCGTTCGGTCTCTTTAGTTACTGGCGGCGTGGTCCAGCCAGGTCTGAACGGTGGTGAAGAGGTCGTTTAGGGAGTTACCGACGGCGAACACGATAATCACGATCGCGATCGCGATACCGGCGGCAATCAGACCATACTCAATCGCGGTAGCGCCGTCCTCGTCGCGGGCGAATTTGCCGGTCCGAATATTGTGCCAGGCGTTTTGAGCCTTAGTAATCATCTTCAACATGTTAAATCTCCTGATCTTCTCAAGTTACGCCGACCCGGGGTCTATACTCATTACAATGTCCCGAATCCGACTGGCACCGAAACGTCTGGGTCAGTTACGCGACCGACATCCGCAGCGCTCGGGATATATGTAGCAAAGACCATACCAACTCATTGATCTCGAAAATCCACCCAGAACCGAAGGATTCGGTGGGCCTTCCTGCCCGAATTCCGGATTTTGAGCTTTATTCCTGACCAAAACCACGGTAATTCCGTCTCATATGTGCGAATTTGGGACAGTCAATACCAGGATGATAATAATAACAATTTTAGTAAATCTCGCTGTATTTTTGAAATTCTTGGCAGCTATTAAACAATCTGAAACCTATTGGACATACTCTAAGTAATCGTTTGGTCGGACCCGTCGCGAAACATGGCGAAAGGCCGCCGAACATCTCTTGTTCGAAAAATCAGTGGATGTGAGTATGGATATCGCCGCAACTTCCTCTCTAGCGCATCAAAATGTTCGTATTGCCGACGCCAGCGCGGCGCTGACGGTCGGAAAGCAGGCGGAAGCCCAAAAAGCCGAGGCCAAAGCGGCCGAGGCGTCGCGCGAACCGGATCGCCGGACCGCGGAAGACGATGGACAACGCTTCCTTGCCGCCAACGGCTCTCAACAGACCGAGCGCCATGTTGTCGGCCGCCATGTCGACATCCTTGTCTAAGAACGACTCCTAATACCCTCCCTGGTCCCGTCGACCGGTATTTCCGACAACACTGAAATACCGACGCTTGGGACGCGGTTCGACCTAAGCTTTGGCCAACTCGGCTTCGATACGTCGCCACGCTTCCCGCTGCAGATCTTCAGGTGACCTTAGACCGCCGTCGCCCATACCAGGATCGACAACAAACCACGAGGCGTCCAATTGGCGCGCCGCCAGCTCCCGGTAAACCGCCGCAACCCGGCTGAGATAATCTTGGTTTTCCTCATGCATGTCATGGCTGTCGTCTGTGTATTCTCTATTATCCTTGCGCCCGACAAGGTCCTGCGCTGTTGCCGGCGCGGTGGCGATTAGGCAGGTCAGCTGCGGCCGGGGGAGTTCGAAGATTTCGTATTCGACCTCACGAATCCAATCGATCAGTCTCTGCCGTTCGTCCGCCGGCAGTTTGGCCGCGCCATAGGCGATGTTGGACGCCACATAACGGTCGAGGATGACCAAATCGCTATCCGCAAGCAAGCCCAGTAGTTTCTCGCGGCTTTCGTGCCGGTCTCCGGCATAGAGCAATGCGGCGAATTCCGCCGGCACGTCATCGATCTTGCCGAAATGACCATTGAGATACTGCGCCACCAGCCGCGCGAACCGGTTCTCGCCATAGCGTGGAAAAGACAGGGTGGCGACCCGATATCCCGCCATTTCGGCCAAGGCAACCAGGCCCTTGGTCAACGTCCCCTTCCCGGCCCCATCGATACCTTCCACCGTGAACAGCATGCGCCCCTCGATCTTCGCCCATGAACAATGCTATTTCTAGCGGACTGGCGGCGGATGTACAGCCGCCGTTTTGCTGTTGCCGGGATATGGAAGATGGACCAGGCGCTGAATGACACCGAGACAAAGGCGATCGCCGCCGCCCGCGCCTTTGCCGCCGACGTCGTCGCGCCGAACGCCGGCGTTTGGGAACGGCAGCGGACTATGCCGCGCGACGTAATCAAACAGGCCGGCGCGGTCGGCCTTTGTCGTCTACTGGTACCGGTTGAACAAGGCGGGCTCGGCCTGCGTTTCGCGGCCTTGGTGCGGGTGATGGAGGAATTGGCCTATGCCGACTTGGCCGCCGCCTTCGCGCTGATCGTCCATAATAACTTCGCCCGCTCGCTCGCCGCATTCGGCACTGAGGACCAAATCACCGCCTATTTGGCGCCGACCTTGGCGGGCGACCGCGTGGGATCTTTTTTGCTAACCGAACCGCAGTCCGGCAGCGACGCCGCCAATCTTAAAACCATCGGCCGGATCGGCGGCGACGAAATCACGATTTCCGGAGAGAAGGCCTGGGTCAGCAATGGCGACAAGGCGGATATTCTGGCGGTCTATCTGCAGACCGATGCAGCAGCCGGCTGGCGTGGCATCGCCTGCGTTCTGATCGACCGGGAAACGCCCGGGGTCGAGCCGATCGGCCCTTATGAGACCTTAGGGGCCCATGCCATCGGGGCCGGCGGTTTCCGGTTCGACAACGTCAAAGTCCCGACCGACCGGATCATGATCCCCGTCGGCCAGGGATTCAAAGCGGCAATGGGGGGTATCGATATTGCCCGCGTCGTCGTTGCCGCCATGTGTGCGGGCATGTTGCGGGCCGGTCTCGACTGCGCCATTCCCTATGCCATCGGGCGCCGGGCTTTCGGACAACCGATTGCGGATTTCCAAGGATTGCAATGGCAATTGGCCGACGTCGCCACCGATTTGCATGCCATTTCTCTGATGGTTGCGGACGCGGCCCAGGCGATCGACGCCGGGACGGAAGTGCCGGTCGCCGCGGCGCATGCGAAGAAGTTCGCGACCCGGGCCGCGCTCAAGGGCTTGGCAGACTGCATGCAAGCCATGGGGGCGGACGGGTATAAGCAGGATTTTCCCCTGGCCCGTCATCTCGCTTGCGCCAAAGCGGCACAATATCTTGACGGCACGACTGAAATTCAGAATGTGGTGATCTCGCGCGCGCTGCTGAAACGGTATAAAAGCGACACAAGCTAGCGCCAGGACATCTTAGCGTTTGAAGCCTCGAAATACTGAAACAGGTTTAGCGATGGGCAACCCGGTTGCGGCCGCCCTGCTTGGCTTCCTGTAGCGCGTCGTTGGCCGCCTTGATCAGCTCGTCCGGCGATTGCAGGGCCGAATTCAGGGTGGCGACGCCGATGCTGGCGGTCAGCGAGATTTTCGCCAGGTCGTCGACCACGACCAAACGTTCGATCATGGCGCGCAGCCGTTCCGCCACGGTCAACGCCCCGAGCTTGTTGGTTTCCGGCAGCAGGATCACGAATTCCTTACCGTCCGCGCGGCCGATGACGTCCGAATCCCGCAACATCTCCTTGCAGAGCTCGGCCACTTCCTTGATGCAATTGTCGCCGCTGTTCTGGCCATAGCTGTCGTTGATCGTCTTGAAGTGATCGATGTCGAAGACCAGAACGGAAAGTTCGCGCTTATAGCGCCGGCTGCGGTAGAACTCGGCTTCTATTCGGACCAGCAGACTGCGCCGGTTGGCCACGCCAGTCAGCGGATCCGTGAGCGCCAGATATTCCAGGCGCTTGTTCATTTGCTTGGATTTGCTGATGTCCCGATAGACCAGGACATAGCCGCCATCCTTAACCGGCGCGCCCAGGCATTCCAGCCATTCGCCGTTCACGGTTCGCCGCTCACCGATAATCGCCCGTCCGCTCTTCAACAGCGTATCGCGTTGGGCGGCCAAATCGGTGGTCAGCCCATCGATCAAATCGCCCTGTGCGGAAAGCGTCTCGCGGATCAGCTTGCCCGGCTCAGCTTCGGATTCGATCGACGACGGCACGATCCCGAGAAGATTGAAAATCTGATCGTTCCAAGCGACCACCTCAAAATCTTCATCGAGCGCGACCACGCCTTCGGAAATCATGCCGAACGCGGATTCGAGATAATGCGACATATGTCGGGTGGACCGTTTGAAGTTGCCGCCGACAATATCCGCACCTACCGCGTCGCGCCGTGCCAACTCGGATTCCAATTCCGCCACGCGTTGACGCAACTCGTCGATTTCCGTTGTCGGGTTGTCCAAGACGTCCATATGTCGACTGACTTCCCCGAAACTCGCCATGCTCATTTTCACTACTCAAAGTTTTTGAAGCGTTATGTTGAGCTATAATGAAAGATATTAGTTTAGAAATTCTAAACGTTAACGATACCTCCGCTGAACGTCGACCTTGAATATCGCGGATTTTATGCGGTTGTCGGCTATCTATCGGCGGTCACGAGGAACTGCGGGTTCATGGCGAAATAAGTGCCGTCGTCCAAACCCCGCTCGATCGCCTCGATCATGGCGTCGGCATCGGCCTGATCCAACGTGCCACATTGCACCGCATAGCCGGAGAGATTGCGGGCGACAATCAACAGCCGTCCGGCGAGATCCGGGCGGGCCAAGATCTGGACATTGACCTCCGAAAACCCGGCGACGCGGCAGAATCCGAGCAACTTACGACCGATCAACGGGGTTTTGTAAGCATAGCGGGCGGCGTCCACCAGTTTGCGGGTATCCGTCAGGGACAGTGGTTCGATCAGGAACAGGCCCCAATCGCTGTCGGTGATATGGGCCTTGCCGCCCGGTTTCAAGACCCGGTGGAACTCGCGCAGGCTGGATACCGGGTCGTCGAGATATTCGAGCACGTTCTTGGCCAGGACCCTGTCGAAGGTGCCGTCGTCGAAGGGCAGGCGGGCACCGTCATGTTGCTGGGCCCGGGCGAAGCCGCCGACCCCCGCTTCCGCCAATTTCCCATTGGCGCTCGCCACCATGTCGGCGTTGATGTCGACGCCGCGGACAACACCGTCCGGCCCGGCGCGCTTGGCCAGCTCCAACGTTGTGAAACCGGGTCCGCAGCCGAAATCCAGGATCGCCTGACCGGCGCCGAATTCGCCGGGCTCCAGCAGCGGCGCCATGGCGGGATCCCATTGAAACAGCTTCTCGTAGGCCGCCATGCGGTCCGGCTCGATCTCCTGCCAATGATCGGTATAGAAGGTGTCCAGTTTCATCGCCGCCGCTCCCCTTGTTCGGCGGTCATCATGCCGGCTATTGGCCCTCTCGGCAAACGTGTAATATGACCGTCCTGCCCGACGGACGAATATTTTTAAAGGATATTGCCGTGTTCGATTTCACCACCGCCTTGCGCCCGGACTTGCCGGCGCCCGCAAATCCCTGGAACGGTTTTCCGAGCTACAATTTCGTCGGCGGCCATGTGGCCGGCGAGACCGTGCCCGTGACCGCATTGCGCGAGGCCGCCGACACGGTATTGGCGCGGGAGGGGGCCAGCCTGGCGACCTATGGCTTGAACAGCGGCCCGCTCGGCTATCGGCCCTTGCGGGAATTCGTCGCCAAGGCGCTGAAGGCCCGCGCCGGCATCGACTGCGACGCGGACGAGATCCTGATGACCGGCGGCTCCCTACAGGCCTTGGATCTGGTCAACCAGGCGCTGCTGCAGCCGGGCGACACGGTGATTGTGGAGGAGGCGACCTATGGCGGCGCCCTGACGCGGTTGAGCCGGCTGGGCGTGTCCTGGATCGGCACGCCGCTGGACGATGACGGCATCCGGCCCGACAGCCTGGCCAAGATCCTCGAAAGCGGGGTGACGCCAAAATTCATTTACACCATCCCGACCGTCCAGAACCCGACCGGCAGCGTCATGAGCGAGGGGCGGCGGCGCGAGATCCTGGCCCTCGCCAAGCAGCATCAGGTGCCGATCTTCGAGGACGATTGCTATGCCGATCTGATCATGGACGTCGCCCGGCCGCCGGCCTTCCACGCCCTGGATGAGGATGGCATGGTTGTCTATTGCGGCTCCTTCTCGAAATCGATCGCGCCGGCCTTGCGGGTCGGCTATCTGGTGGCGCGCTGGGATTTGATGCGTCGGATCCTGCCGTTGAAGACCGATGCCGGCTCCGGCGCGTTGGAGCAGATGGTGCTGGCGGAATTCGCCGGCGGCCGCTTCGATGCCCATGTCGACGCGGTCGTGTCCGCCTTGCGGGAGAAGCGGGACGCGATCGTGGACGCCGTCGCAGCCGAATTCGGCACCAGCGCCGACCTGACCGTGCCGAAGGGCGGCATCTTCGTCTGGCTGACCCTGCCGGATGACGTGGACACCAGCAAACTCGCGGCCGCCGCCGGCGCCGAGGGGGTGGCGATCAATCCGGGTGCCGAATGGGTCGCCGAGCCGGACTGGGGCCGCAATAAACTCAGGCTCTGCTTCGGCAATCCGGATGTGGCGACGATCCGCGAAGGCGTCGCCAAGCTGGCCGATATCTGCCACCGGGAATTCGGCGTGCCGGTCCGCGGCGCCAACGTGCAACGCTAGTGGGAAGCGCTCACCCGACACGCTAAGGGGCCGGGCCCCGCTATTTCACCTTGCAGGCCTTGTTGATCAGCTTATGGGCCGCGGTGAAGCCGGTGAGGGAGTAGGTGTCCACCGTTTTGGTGCCGCGCGACGACATGCCCTTGATCACCATGCGGTTGCCCCGGCGCATGGCGGCGACCAGGCGGGCGTCGTCCTTGGCGGTCTTGGCCCAGGCGGTGTCGGCCTCGGTAAAGAGGGTGAAGCGCTGCTTGTCGATCTCCACCGTCACATCGCTGCCCTTGCGGTAAGTGTAGCCGGTGATGACATGCATCTCGTTCTTCACCTTGTCGCCCGGCCGGTGGGTGACCATGACCCAGATCGGCCCGCGCTTGACGTTCTTGGGCGTCGAATTGGCCGGCTTACCGGCCATGAAGCAATATTTGGCGGCCCCGTCCTTATCGGTGAAGGCGCCCCAATGCTTCGGATTCTCGATCAGGGGAAACGGATCGGCCAGCGCCGACCCCGCGACGATGCAACCGATAGACAAGCACATACTAAACAAGCGAATCATGCGGCAAAGCCTAGCGCCCAAATGTGGCAATTTCCAGACCGATATTGGGGAAGTTTTCACGTCGCCAACACCCGCCCCCAGCCGTGGTTTCCCTACAGATTCTCTTAAGCTAAGCTCCAAGCCGAACAAGGACTGATCTGATGGACGCCGTGGTTTCCCTACAGATTCTCTTAAGCTAAGCTTTGACTATATCAAGGGTAAGATCACGGAAGGCCGTGGTTTCCCTACAGATTCTCTTAAGCTAAGCTCACAAGTTCGAAAAGGTCACGATCGAACTTGCCGTGGTTTCCCTACAGATTCTCTTAAGCTAAGCTTCTGGTTGCGGCGGTGGCTTGAACG
>CBDCGJ010000070.1:0-116509 GCA_965216645.1 Alphaproteobacteria bacterium
CCGTCGGCCGTTTCGCGATCGCTCTGGCGATCGCCACCCGCTGTTGCTCCCCGCCGGACAGCTGCGCCGGGAAATGGTCGACCCGGTCGGACAAGCCGACCAGCGCCAGAGCCTCAGCCGGATCGAAGGGGTCATCCGCGATTTCGGTCACCAGCTCGACATTTTCGAACGCCGTCAGGCTGGGCATCAGATTGTAGAACTGAAACACGAAGCCGACATGGCGGCGGCGGTAAAGGGTCAGCTGACGGTCGGTCATCGCTGTCAGTTCCTGGTCGAAGAACCGAACCACCCCGTCGCTGGCATGATCGAGACCGCCGAGGATGTTCAGCAGGGTCGATTTGCCGCTGCCGGAAGCGCCGAGCAGAACCACCAACTCGCCGCGCGGCAAAGACAGATCGACGCCGCGCAAAGCGTGCACCGCGGACGGCCCGCGACCGTAAACCTTGGTGACCCCGCGCGTGCGGAAGGCCGCCGCCGCGTCCGTGTTGGCACTTTCCATCCCGTCTGTCTCGCCCGGATCTGTCCCGGTTTTCCTTACTCTACTTGGTAATCCCGGATTTGACGAACAATAGCCAAGACTGCGGCGGATCGTCCCGCCCGCGCTTGGCCCCTCGCCGATCCTGCGCTACTAATGGAGAGACACACCCCCACGGAGCTTTCATATCATGGCATCGAAATTGAGCCCGGACGCCTGCCGGGTCTTCTTGGCCGAGGTTCGGCCGGCGATTTTGAGTTTGAACGACGATGGGCGCGGCCCCCTCGCCTCGCCGGTCTGGTACGACCAACTGGACAATGGCGACATTTGGTTCGTGACCCAAAGCAGCAGCCGCAAGGGCCGCCTGATCGACGTCGGCACGCGGCTCAGCCTGACCGTGCAGCGGGAGACCTCCCCCTACGCCTATGTCTCGGTCGAAGGACCGGTGGTAGAGGTTCGGCCCTACACGCTGGAGGACGACCTGCTGCCGATGGCGACCCGTTATCTCGGCGAGGACGGCGGGCGCGCCTATGTCGACGGGTCCCGCGCCGGTTTCAATGCCGAAACAAGTATCCGCGTGACCGTTCGCCCGGAACGCTATCTCAGCGCGGACTACAGTCAATGATCTACGATAGCGTCGAAAACAAACATGGTCTGAAGCACGATCCCTTCAAGGCCCTGATCGCGCCGCGGCCAATCGGCTGGATCGGCAGCGTCGGCACCGATGGAGTGTTCAATCTGGCGCCCTACAGTTTCTTTAATGCGGTCAGCGACAAGCCGCATTACGTGATGTTCTCCTCCACCCATGTGAAGGACAGTCTGCGTAACATCCGCGAGACTGGGGAGTTCACCTGCTCCCTCTCCACCTGGGATACGCGCGACGGGATGAATACCTCCTCGGCGCCCGTGCCGCCGGAGACTGACGAGTTCGCCATAGCCGGTCTCACCGCGACGCCGTCGGCCTATGTGACGCCGCCGCGGGTGAAGGAAAGTCCGGCCGCCTTCGAATGCAAGCATTGGCGTACCATTGAATTGCCGGACGTCGATCCCGAAACCGGCCGCGGCCATCATGTGGTGATCGGCCAAGTGGTCGGTATCTATATCGACGATGCCTATATCAAGGACGGCATGGTCGACACCGGCGCGATGCAGCCGATCGCCCGCATGGGATATATGGAATATGCCGTCGTCCGGCCGGACACGGTGTTCACGCTAAACCGGCCGCAGGTCGACGCCGACGGCCAAGTCCAGGCCCCGCCGAAGCAGTGGGACGGCGTCTACCGCTGACGTCATAGATTAGCGATCACGAATTTGTCGCTGGTCAGGCACCGGGCGGCGCGCTAGCTTCGGGCGAAACGGAGTTCGCCCATGCGCATTCTCGCCATTACCTTTTGCTTCACATTTTTCGCGGCCTGTACGGCAGACAGCTATATGGGCGCGCGTTGCGAAAAACAGGGCCTGACCAAAGGCAGCGCCGAATACAATAGCTGCGTCGACCGGGAAGCCCGCAAGAACCGACGCGATGTTAACAGGTATTGCTGCGGCGGGCCGTAATAGATGGCGCTAAATATCGACTAGACAATTTTTCCAATTATATATATAGCTATTGTACTAATTTTGGTTAATTTTTTGATTATCTGAATGCGCATATTAATTATTGTCTCTCTCCTGATTTTGACCGCTTGTCAAACAACCTCGAACCGCAGCGGAATGAACGATTGGCACGACGTTGTCGAAGATCAATCGCGACTCATAGTGGTCAACAATAGCGATGAAGTCGTCCGGCGAAGACAGCGGACCGGCCCACATAGTTGGCAGGAACATGTTCAATTCAATGATGCCAATATTTATGTCACGGCTGTTTTAGAGCGCTATTACTTCATCGGTACGGATAATGTAGAAGAAACCGAAATGCGGCGCATTTTCCCTAGGCTGAATGAGCACGGTTTTTCCTATGGAAGTGTCGTCCGCAAGTCGGTCGGCATCGACCCTTTGTTCCTTCTCGTCGCCCGCGGCGAGAAAATTAGCTGCGTGGTTTTTCGCAAATATACCACCCATCCAGGTTCCTCCCATTACTATCTGCAGTCGGACGAGCAAAAATCAGCACTGATATTTGGCATCGGATGTCTGGACGGAAAATCCGCGCCGGAACCCAGTTTGCACAACTTGGCTTCAAAACTAATACAACGGGTCCGGTTCAAAAAATCCTAATCGTGAGGTACCGCGCCAATGCACGGATGTAAGATTTCGCCTTGAGGTATTGGATAATTCCCAACGCCGACAGTAGAGGGCGGATGTCGATTAAATAGGCGCACGAACAAGAGCCGACTGAACAGAATGGATCCGCTATCGTCTCTCTTCGTCAACGAATCTTGAATTCCCTGAGATCGACAATTTTCTACAATTCGGCTATTCTGATCTTCAATTCGCGCATTTAGTATTGCCGGTATGTATCGTTTATTTATCATAATTTCGGTTTTATTCTTAACCTCCTGCGCCACACCGCCACCGCCGCCGGAGAACACGCCGCTGGTCGATGATGGTTGGCGGCAGGTCAATCCCTACGACGTCGTCAACGACTCCATGGTCGAAATCGTCGGCGACGGCGGCGAGGTGCGTAGCCACCGATATCGCGAGTTGGCGGATATCCGGCATGAGAAACTACGCTTCTTCGACGGCCTGCTCGATATCCAGGTAAAGCATAAGGGCGAATTCAAGGTCTATTCGATGAGCCGCGAACATCGGCGTTTGCTGGAAAATTTCCGCCCTCTCCGCGACCTCGGCTTCGTCATCACCGGAATCAAACGGGAAACCCACGGCAGCGACAAGTTCTTTTATGCTTTCGCCGAAGGCGATTACCGGCGCTGCGTCACCTTTCGGCTGTACCCGGTACGAAAAACGAAAGTTGGCCGACGGATTCAGATTACGGGTTTGGCCTGCGACGAAGACGGCAAGGCGTCTGACAACGTGCTTCTCGACAAAGCCGAAGAGATGTTGACCCGCATACGTTTCAAGGGCCAAAGCAAGCGAGTGTAAAGGATTGGCCGTTATCTTCCGCCGCCGGTATCGCGGCAATCAACCTCAACCAACAAATGGATAGTCAGTATCATGCGTCGTAGATTCACCTCGTCTCTCTACCTGTTGGCCGTGTTGACCGGCTGGCTGACCTTTTCGAACGCGGCCTGGTCGCAACAATGGAACGATATCACGCCCGAACAGTCGAAACTGGAAATTCTGAAAAAGAAGGACGACATCGTCGCCTGGCGCGGCCGTACGGCGAACGGGGTCTGGCAAGAACATGTTCAGTTCTCGGACGTGCATATTGTCGCCTCGTCCCTGCCGGAAAAGGCCTATCGTATCTCCGGTGTGGAAGAGGAGCACACGAAACTCGCCGCCAACTTCAAGTCGCTGGTGGAGAAGGGCTTCAAATTCGAGCGCTGTGACGCCGTCGCCACCGACGAAGACCCCCTTTACTATTGTATTGCGCGACGGGACGCCGGTGCCTGCGTGCTGTTCCGCAAATACCTCGACCATCCCGGCAGTCCGCTCTATGCCAAGCCCGAGATTGCCCGCAAATCCGCCCAATTCATCGGCACTGCCTGCCAGCTCGACACCAAGGTTAGTGACGACGAACTCAAAACCCTGGTCATCGAGATGAGCCAAAGGGCGGCGTTCAAGAAAAACTAAGCGGCTGCGCCGTTCATGATCACCTCGACCTGATCCTCCGGCACGTAAAAGTAACTGCCGGGGCGGAAGTCATAGCCGAGGTCGCCGAGCAAGCGGCGTTGGCGCGGCGTGCAGGCATTCGGGATCTCCGGCACGCCGCCGAAGTCGTAGGCGCGGACGAACATCTGGCAGTAGTTGTAGAGCAGGGTCTTGCGCCCCCGCCCCGAATTGTTCGGCGCCGGGCCGTGCCACAGGGCGTGGGAGAAGAGGAAACAATCCCCCGCCTTGCCGCAAAGCTGCACCGCGCCCGGTGCGTGGGGATGGGGTGCCATCGCCGGGTCCTCCGGGAACGGCCGCATATGGCTGCCAGGAAAGACGGTAAAGTTGCCGCAATCGGTCCCGTCTACATCAGTCAGCAGATAGAGCGCCTTCATGGCGATGGGCCGGCTGGTTTCGGTCACCCGGATGCGCCGCAGCCCCTCACCCCCGTCCGTATGGGTGAAGCCTTCGAAACCGTCGCCGGAGCCGCGCACGATCGCCTGGGACATGGAAAAAGACAGATACGGCCCCATGATATCGACCACCAGATCGAACACTTCCGGCCGGTCGATCAGTTCGTAGAAGGCCGGGTGATAGGGCAAGATATGGCGCCGGTCCATGAAAGCTTCCGGATCCGGATTCTGCGCCGCCGCCACCCACTGATAATGCCCGCGGGGCAGCATGCCCGAAATCGGCTCATACCCACCGACCCGGCGCATGGCGTCGATCTGGTCGGAAAAGAAGGCCACCTCGTCGGCGTCGAACACGCCTTCAAGATGCAAATACCCATCCGTCGCCCATTGGACCCGCTGCTGTTCCGTCAATTTCCGCATCGCGCCGCTCCCTTCATCGACCAAGAAAGATTAGCGCGACAGCGATTTACGACGCAAACGGCGGATGTTCGACTTCGATTGCCATCGCCGCTTACCACAACGCCTCCCCGTCCGTGGTCGAGACGTGGGCGCTGACGACTTTCCAACCGAGGTCGGGGAACTTGACCCAGAATTGGCTCTGGCGGCCGATCAGGTCCTGGCCCCGGACCTTGAATTCCAGGTTCACCGCCGCCTTGTCCCGGCCGATGGTGAGAATTTCGAGGCGGATGCGCTTCTCCTTGATCCCCGGTCCCGGCGGACGGGCGACCCGGTGGGCGTGGATGGCGTCGAAGCCATAGCCATGTTCGTTCATGGCCAAACGCACCGTATGGGGACTGCGCCAGAAGATGTCGTCCAACACGTCCACATCCTTCTCCGCCAATGCCGTCTCGTAGCGTTCGAAGAGCTCGCGGACTTCCGCCACGACTTCCGCATTGTTGACCTCATACTCGTCCATCACAAGCTCTCTCCTAAGGCACATGCCAAGGCGACCAGCGCCGCGTCCTCGTTGGCGCCGGCGACCAACGACAGGCCGACCGGCGCGCCGTCCACCATGGCGCCGGGAATGCTGACCTGCGGCATGCCGGCCAAGCCACCATGGGCGCAGAGGCAAAGAATCGCCTCCCGGATCGGATTCTGTTCCCTCAACGGCAGGTCCTTAAGCGGCGCCGGAAACGGCGTCGTCGGCATTGCCAGGGCCGTGCCCGGCGGCAGCAGATAGGTCAGCCGCGCCCGCGCCTCTCGCCGCATCAACTCGGCCCACTGTCTTTCGCTTTCCGGAATAGCGGCGCCATAGAGCAATCCGCGCGCCACATTGAATGCCAGGCGCGGATTGCAGGTATCGAGCCACTCCTTGAAGGTCTCGTAAGCCTCCGCCGGTTGCAGCGTGCGTTGCGCCCGGCCCCAGACCGACAATCCCTGCGGCGCCAGGATGTCCTCTTTCATGGTCGAAACCAGGCCCGTCAGTTTCCCAATCAGCGGCGCCAGCGCGTTCATGGTTTCTGTCTCGGCGAAACCGAAGGCGTCGCTGGCGATGATCACCCGATCGATCTTCGGCGCGCTCAATGGTTCCTGCAACAGCACGGTGGAGATCCGGCGGAACACGGCCGCGTCCTTCGCCAACCAGCCGCAGGTATCGCTGCTCGGCGCCTGCGGCAGCATACCGGACAGATCGAGCCGACCATGGGTCGGACGAATACCATAGAGGCCGCAAAAACTGGCCGGCACCCGCACGCTGCCGCCCGTATCGGTGCCAAGGCCAAAGTCGGCCAAACCCGCCCCTACCGCAGCCGCTGTGCCCGAAGACGAACCGCCGGGCACCCGGTCGGGCGCCGCTGTGTTGAGCGGCGTGCCGTAAAACGCATTCTCCCCCAATATACCGAGCGAGACTTCGTCGGTAATGGTCTTACCGATCAGCGCCGCGCCGGCGTCGAGCAGGCATTGCACCGCCCAGGCATGATGCGTCGCCTTGCCTTGGCGATTCGCCCAATCCGGATTGCCGCCACCGGTAACATAACCGGCAACGTCGAACAGATCTTTTGCGACGAACTCCAGTCCGCTCAGCGGCCCTTCCGCCGCGCCGGCGATGCGAAATTTCGGACCATCCGTAAAGGCATTAACTTTTTCTGACATATCGGCTCCCACTCAATGGGTCGAGTTTAGAGCATATATCGACCATACGGCATCATTTGATGGCGTATGGTCGATATATGTTCAAGCCCTGGCCGGCGACCGACACCAACCCCGGCTTGCCCGCTTGCGCCGATCGGTCGGATGCCCGAAGATAGGCGACGGTTCGATCGAATTCATAAGGAAGGAAACTCACCATGCTCATCGCCATCGTCCTGTTCGCCCGCGACGGCAAGCGGCCGCGGGAAGAAGCCATCGGCGGCGGTTTGAAAACCGCGCCGACCTATGTCGACCTGCCCGGATTGATCCGCAAGGACTATCTGAACGGCGATACCGCCGCCGGCGGCGTCTATCTATGGGAAAGTAAGGAAGCCGCGGACGCCTGGTATACCGATGACTGGTACGACCGCATGGAGAAGCAGTTCGGCGTACGTCCAACGCTCACTTACTTCGACCATCATGTCAGCGTCGACAATGGCGCCGGTCAAGTCCGCGTCGACGGCGAACCGGTCTCCCTCGATCAGGCCGCGGCGGAATAGTTTGCGGCGGCTCATCCCGCTTCTTCTGGCCGTCTCTCTCGGTCTGAGCGGCTGCCTGACCTTCGACGACAATGCCAAACTGGCCGGTTTGACGCCGGCCACGCCACTGGCGGACGGCGCCAAATTAAGACTTTCGCCGAAGAGCGATTTGGCGAGCGACGATCTCAAGCTCGATCCCGCCTGCGCCCTGTCTGTCCGACTGCAACAACCGGCGAAATCCTATACCTTCACGGATTGCGATGGTGAAATCTACGAATTGGCGCCGTCGGGAAACCGGTTTTACGCGGTCGAGCCGGAAGACGGGATATTTGTCACCACGATCTGTGACAACAGCGATGACGCGACCGATTGCACCCTGGTGCCGGCTCGTTTTGCCCAGACGCGTCTGACCGTCATTTCCCATGTCTTCGCCTCCGGATTGATTTCGGCCCAGTTGAAGGCGTGGCGGGCGCGCCTCGACGATCCTTCGGCCCAAGCCGTCCTGGATCAAGTCGCCGACCGGAATCGGCGCGACGGCGCCCTGTCGAGCGGCTTGATCACGATCGTCGACGAGGAACAGCTGGCGCTGCTGACCCGTCTGTTCCTGGAACAGCCGCCGACCGGCGCGCAAATCCTGTATTTCGATATTGAATAGAACGCGTCAATTGGCGAAGGCCTTGCAATAGACGCGGAGCACCAAGGCGCTTTTACGGTAGCCGGCACCGATATGTGTCCAGTTCTGCGGCGTGATCAGGTCGCGCATGGTGTTCAAGCCGCGCGCGGCCGGATCGACGCCCGACTGCTCGAACATCTTGCCGAAGGCGGCGGGTGCCGTGGTCATGATACGTCCCCGGCGTTTCGACTCCGCCGACGTCACCCCGACCACCTCGCCCCGGCGATTGAACACCGGACCGCCGGAAAGCCCGCCCAGACTGCCGCTCAAATTCGGATCCCGCCGCACCTCCGCCCAGACGATCACCCGATCCTCATAACGCGAGCGTCCGATATGACGTAGCCGTTGCCGGCCGATCGCGGTCGTCCGCACGGCCGCCGGCGTGCCTTGGGGGAAGCCGTAGTGGAAGCCGTCCGCCCCTCGCCCCGGCGGCGCCGAGGCCAGTTTCACGCTGACCTTCGGCTTGGCGCCGGAGAGCAGGGCGATATCCGAATTCTTATGGATCCAGACCCGTGCCACCTTGAAATATTTCTTCCGCTGATGGGACAGGTAGACCGAATGGCAGCCCTCGACCACATGGCGGGCGGTGAACCAAAGGCCTTGGCTTTCGTCGATCGAAAACGCGGTGCCGAGCGTGTTCCCGGAACGTGGGCCGGATTCGACTTGCCCGATCGGATCGTCCGGCCGCGGCACCAGCGCCGGTCCGGCCGGGCGGTCGTCCTCCCGCGCCGGCGGCGGGTCCCGCCGCGCCTCCGGTTGCGGCGGCGCGATGAAATCGTCCAGATTGGGTTTGCGCGGCGCTTTCTCCTCGGCGACGTAATTGTTGAAGACGATCATCAGAACCAGCAGCACGGCCAGCAGCACCAGGCGCATGACGCGACCTTATCCGGAAACGGCGGCCGCGTTGACGGCGGCGGTCGACAATTTTACCAGCAATAGAAACACGGCCCCGGCCACATCTCCCTCCTCGATCCGCTGGGACAGGTTGCGTAGAACCAGATCCACGACACGGAAGGCGATGAGCTGCAGGACTAAAGTCACCGACCCCCAGACCAGGATATCGAGCACGGACACCGAGAAAGCCAGGCAGAAGGACAGCGGGATCGCCAGCCCCAGGATGGCCCCGCCGAAGGAGATGGCGGCGGCCACATTGCCGGCGCGGACCAATTCGATCTCGCGGTGCGGGGTCAACCAGAGATAGATCATAGCGCCGGCCAACAGCATCGCCAATGTCGTCGCGCTTTGCGCCAGGAACGCCGGTAGGCCGGTCATCAATGTCTGCAAAATGGCTTCCATAGGCCGACGCCCCCTCACAACAAAACCCGCGCCATCATGCCGTATGGCGGGCGGACAGGCAATCGATCGCACCTGGATGAAACTACGCCCCATTTCGCTCGTAAAAACGGCGTATTCGCCGTCACCCCAAGCACATGCGTTTCCTGCTGCACGACCATGTTCAATCAACAGCCCGCCAGGTTATGATCGAGCCGATGAAGAAGAGCTATTCGATCGGTATTCACGTACCCAGCGTTTCGGCCACCGGCCTCGCGGATGGCGCCGCCTATGCGGACTATTTCCGCCTGGTCGAGACGTTGGGTTTCGACGCCGTATGGGTGGAGGACCGAATCCTGCACCCGGCCCCCTTGGCGGATTCGCTAACTCTGTTGACCTGGGCCGCCGCGCATACCGAGCGCCTGGAGCTCGGCACGGCGGTCCTGGTCCTGAACCTGCGTCCGGCGCCGCTATTGGCGCGGCAGGTCGCGACCTTGCGGCATCTCGCCGGCGATCGGGTGACCTTGGGTGTGTCGCTGGGCGGGCGCGCCAACGAATATGCTGCCCTGCGGCAGCCGATGGACAAGCGGGTCGGATTGTTTCGCGACGGTCTCGCGACCCTGCGCGCGCTGCTATCCGGTGACGAGATCACGCGGGACAGCACCTATTTCCCGCTTGACGGCGCCACCGTCCGCCCCGCCGGCCCCTTGCCGATCCTGATCGGCGGCTTGGCGCCGGCGGCGATCCGCCGCGCGGGGGAATTGGGCGACGGCTGGATCATGGGACCGTTCGGCGGATTGGAGGACATCGACAAGGGCCTTACGGAAGCCCGTGCCGGTGCCACCGCCGCCGGGAAGGTTCCGGACCAATTGCGTATCGGCCGGCTTCTTTATGTCGCCGTCGATCCCGACCGAGCCAAGGCGCAACGGGATATGACCGTCTTCCTTCACGGCTATTACGGGAGCGACTTCGATGTCGACAAACATGCCATCATCGGTCCGGCGGCGGAGGTCGCGGATCGCCTGAAAGCACAGATGGACGCCGGTATCGGGACCCTGATGCTGGCCCCGCCGAATCTCGATCCGTCCTACATTCGCCGATTGGCCGACGAGGTTCTACCGGTCTTGCGCGGTTAGCCCGCCGCCTTCCCGTTCCCCGCTTTCTCTTCTATTGGCACATGGTCCGGCACCAAGGTTTGCTCGTCCTTGGGCGGGCGGACGTAACCGACCGCATTTTCTCGCGGCGGCAACTCAACCGGCTCCGGGGTCAGGTCCTTATAGTCGAACATGCCGAGAAAATGGCTGATACAATTGAGGCGCGCGCGTTTCTTGACGTCCGCCTCCACCACATACCAGGGCGCCAGTTTGATATCCGTATGGGCGAACATGGCGTCCTTCGCCTTCGAGTAATCGATCCAGCGGCGGCGCGATTCCAAATCCATCGGGCTCAGTTTCCAGCGCTTGGTCGGGTCCGTAATGCGACCCTGGAAGCGCCGTTCCTGCTCTTCGTCGCTGACCGAAAACCAGTATTTGATCAGCTTGATGCCGGAGCGGATCAGCATCCGTTCGAACTCCGGACAGCTGCGCATGAATTCGGCGTATTCGTCGTCCGAACAGAAGCCCATGACGCGCTCGACCCCGGCGCGGTTATACCAACTCCGATCGAATAGCACGATCTCGCCCGCCGCCGGCAGATGCGGCACGTAGCGCTGGAAATACCATTGGGTCTTCTCCCGCTCCGTCGGGGTGCCGAGCGCGACGACGCGGCAGACCCGAGGATTGAGCGACTGGGTGATCCGCTTGATGGTCCCGCCCTTGCCGGCGGCGTCGCGGCCTTCGAACAGCACCACCACTTTCAAGCCTTCGGCCTTCACCCATTCCTGCAGCTTGACCAACTCAATCTGCATTTTGGCGAGTTCGTGGTTATAGACCTTGTTGGAGATCTTCCGCGTGTCTCCCTTGATATCGGCACCGATCCGACGGCCTGCGGCTTTCTTCGCCGCAACATTTCCGGCTTCGCTGGCTGACATGATAACCCCTTCCCTGTTTGACACATTATTCGACGACGCCGTATCTCACCGGTACGGCGGTCGCTGGTCTGGTTCGGTCGCTGGAAGAACGGGCGGCACGCGCCCGGTCAGGCTGAAATAATTTCACAAATAATTAGAAACGAGTAATGCAAACGAACCGATTCCGGCGGAAAATTGCCGGAGGCGACGGTTAATCCTAACGCTTCTGCCGCGTGGACGCAAACCCATGCAACCGCATTGATTGCCACGTTCAATGCTCCTTCTTCACGCGAAACGATTTATGACAATCTGCGCATTGCCGTCCCAACGCCTTGAATTGGGGAGCAATATCGGTCACTGAGCTTTCCGGCGCCGCCGCATCGGCCAATCCTTTCGCTTCGATCTTCAGGGCATTCGCTAATTCGACGAAACGTGGCCAATCCCGCCAGATTTCCGGCGAGGCTTCGCTTGGGCTTTTGTCGGAGCCTTCGGGGAACAGCTCGGCTATGCCGTCTGCATGCGTCGCGATAGCCGTGGCGTCGGTGCGAACTTTCGCCGCATCGTAATCGGTGCGTCCCTTGATCATCTGGGCAACAGCCTTCATCCGCCGGCCGACGTCGGACATGGCGTCCATACGCTGCTTTACCACACCGGTGGCGCCCTTGTGGGTCCAACCAGCATCGATCGGCGCGGCAAGCAAGACGGCGAGCAATGCAAATAGAAGAAAGAACCGCATGCTACCTCGCTCTCAGTAAATCCCGTTGGCTTTTTGCAATTGCCGGACATAGACGATGATCTTACGGACCTCCACTTCGCGAATACCCTCCACCGGTGGCATGTCGCCGAAGCGCCAATGATGCCCGCGCACACCTAGCTTGGCGGCTCGCACGAAGGCGAAATCGCCATGATGATTGGGTTCGTAAATGCGATGGACCAACGGCGGGCCGGCGCCGTCCACCCCCGCCGCATGCTTGCCGTGACAACGCATGCAATTGCGCTCGAACAACATATGTCCGGCGACCGCGTCGCCGCTCAATTCCGGCACTTTGACGTTCACCAAGGATGGGCCGGTTTGCCCCGACGTCGCCGCATCCTCGGCCCAGGGCTGCCAGAGCCAAATAATAATAGCAGCAACGACAACCAAAGTAATTCCAATTATGTAGATCGGCTTATTAAACAATCACATGTCTCACAAGTGTCATTCAATATCTTTAATGTCGGGACAGGCTACCGCTTCCAGCCGCTGTAAGGTCAAGCCGGCGTCGGCATACAACCGCAATTCTGCTATCACAGTTTCGGGAGGATTCGGAAATGACAACAGCCACGCCGACCGCGTTCGTCTTGGAAAGCGAACCGCCGCAATTGTCCGACGTCGACTTTACCGCCGCCGCGGTGGACGGCAAAAAATCCTATGACGACAGGCTAAAGACGTTGCGGAAACATATGCTGCAAATTCAACAGGCCTATTACCACCAGGGCCGCCGCGCCGTGATCGTCTTCGAAGGCTGGGACGCCGCCGGCAAGGGTGGGGCCATTCGCCGCCTCACCGCCGGGCTGGACCCGCGCGGCGTCCGGGTTCATCCGATCGGCGCGCCACGGGCGGAAAATCAGGCGCGGCACTATCTCTTCCGCTTTTTTCAGCGCCTGCCCACCGCTGGCCGGCTGGCGATTTTCGACCGCTCCTGGTACGGCCGGGTGCTGGTCGAACGGGTCGAAGGCTTCGCGGCGCCGGACGCGTGGCAGCGCGCCTATCAGGAGATCAACGAGTTCGAACGTCTGCTGATCGACGACGGCGCCCGGGTCATCAAGCTCTTCGTCCATATCACCAAGGACGAACAGCTAGCGCGCTTCGAACAACGCCTGCGCGATCCCGTGAAGCGCTGGAAACTGACGGAAGAGGATATTCGCAATCGCGAAAAATGGCCGGATTACGAAGCGGCGATCGACGACATGTTCGCGCGGACCTCGACCCGCCGCGCGCCCTGGTGCCTGGTGCCCGGCAACAAGAAATGGTTCGCCCGCCTCGCCGTCCTCGAACATGTCACGGAACGCCTGGCCGAGGGCGTCGATATCAGCCCGCCGCCGCTCGATCCGGAGATCATCCGGGCCGCGGAAGCGAAACTCGGCATTACGCTCTGAAGTCGGTCGAAAACGTGATAAACTGACGCAAGCAGGCGAAGGAGAAGTGGCGATGCGTCTAACCGACCGGCAACTGACCGACTTTGACGATCTCGGCTATTTGGTGATGGAGAACGCCTTCAGCGAAGCGGAAGTCTCGGTCCTGAGGACGGACGCGCAGCGTATCTACGCTTTGGAACGGGAGGAGGTCTGGCGCGAAACCTCCGGCGCGCCGCGTACCGCCTTCGCCGCCCACACCTATAGCGACGCCTTCGGCGCCCTCGGCCGGCACCCGCGCCTGATCGAACCGGTCGCTCAATACTTCGACGAACCCGTCTACATGCACCAGTTCAAGGTCAATGCCAAAGCGCCCTTCGACGGCGAGGTTTGGCAATGGCATCAAGACTACGGCACCTGGGCTCGCGATGACGGCATGCCGGAACCTCGCGCCATGAATATCGCTGTCTTCCTGGACGAGGTGATGGCGATCAACGGCCCGCTGATGTTCATTCCCAAGAGCCACCGGGACGGCGTGTTCGACGCCGGCCACGATATCGAGACGACAAGCTACCCCTTATGGACGTTGGACAAGGCAACGGTGACCCGTCTGGTCGACGACGGCGGTATCGTCGCGCCGACCGGCAAGCCCGGCACGGTGCTGATGTTCCACGGCAACCTGGTCCATGCCAGCCCGCCCAACATCACCCCCTACCCGCGCACCATCGTCTACCTGACCCTTTGCGCCGTCTCCAACCACATCACCCAATTCAAGCGCCCCGATTTCATCGCCCACCGCGATTTCACCCCCATCGAACCGGCCAGCGACGACATCCTGCTGCAAATGTCGGCCGCGGCGGCTTAGGTTTATGGAGCATCCCGCGACAGAAAGCCGGCGACGAAGGCGCTGAAGGCGTCGCGCATGGGTAGGTCGTGGTCGATCTTGATCTGCCGGCGCCTTGCGGTCACCGGTTTACCGGTTTTGCCGTCGACGGCCGCTTTCTCCACGCTTTGCCAGTAGAGCCCAATGCCTCGCTTCTGCCAGCGCGGCAGATCGTTGAAGTTGATCCCGCCTTTGGAAAACAGAAACTCGTTCTTGGCCGGAACGGACATACCGTTCAGGATCGCCTGCGCCTCCTTAAAGGGGTCGGAGGGAATTAAAAAAGGGGTCGGAGGGAATTAATTTTGAGCCAGCGCACTGAACTTGAAAAAGGGGTCGGAGGGATTTAATTTTCAAAGATAGGATAAATTTCTTTTTTAATTTCAATGTGTTGACAAAAATTAAATCCCTCCGACCCCTTTTTGACCGAATGCGCGGTGGCGGGCGCGGCGTCTGACGTGACGGGAGAATATGTCGGCACAGGTCACTCGTGATCGGACTCATGGTGCGCACGATTATTTGCGCTTGACAATGCCCGTTCATTGCGGCATTTACCGCGGCCCGGAAATTGGCCTGGGGCGACAGCGGCGCCGGTTCTGAACGCCGGCCCGGCGGCGCGACCTGAGATCGGTCGTGTCCGTATCGACGCTCCACCGCGGTTTCCGTGACCCTGATCATCAGGTCGCGGGTTCGATTCCCGCCCCGGCCTGCCAGGTCGGGTAGCTCAGCGGTTAGAGCGGATGAGGCTTTCAAGCCAACGACTCATAATCGTTTGCGGGTGAAATTCCCGCCCGGATCGAGAGATCTTGAAAAAAAATGACGGGGGCGCCAGGTGTCCCGCCAAAGTGGTCGGCAAGGCCGGATTTTGATCCGGCGGCGGCGAATGCGGCGGCACGGCGGTCCGGACTTGAATGACGTTGGATACCGATGTCGACGGCGCGCGGACGCGCCGGCGGAAAAGCCATGGCCGTTTCGGCGGTCCGGCCAGACCGACCGGTGCGTGGCGCGGGCCCTCGGCGTCTCAAAGCGTCATCCTCCGGCCCGCCGCAAAGGATACCTGGCAAACCTTGATTGGTAGAAATTGAATTGGAAGACGAGTGATTGGCATGAGAAAGACGATTTTGAAGCTATTGGGCTTCGACGAGATCGTCGTCGGACCCCAGCATCGGGCGATCGTGATGATCGACGGGAAGTTTGCGGAAATTCTCGAGCCGGGCCGACACTATCTGCGGCGCAGTCTGCGCGACCTGCGGATACATCGGTCGGATGTCGAGATGGTGCGCTATGACGGCGACCATGAACAGACGCTGGTCCGGGACAATCCGCAATTGCTCGACAGCTATTTCGCGGTTGCCGACGTGGCCGACAATCAGATCGCTATCGTCACCGCCGACGGCAAGGTCCACGACACCCTGGCGCCGGGCCTCTACCGGCTGTACTGGAACGTGCTGAAGCGGATCGAGGTGGAGTTGGTCGACGTCGAGGCGAACTTCGAGGTCTCCGACACCCATGCCCGGAAGATGGCGCATCTGTTCAAGCACAATACCTTGTTGAGCTACAACCTAGTGCCGGACGGCCATGTCGGCCTGCTTTACGTCGACGGCAAGTTCGACCGGATCCTGCCGCCTGGGGCGCATGCCTTCTGGCGAGGTCAGCGGAAGATCGAGATGAGCTTGATCGACGGCCGGCTGCGGGAGAAGGAGATCGTCGGCCAGGAGGTGCTGACCAAAGACAAGGTCGGTATTCGGGTCAACCTGACCTGCCACTACCGGATCGACGATCCGGTCAAGGTGGCGGGTGCCCTCGCCTCTCTGGACGACTATATGCACAAGTCCATCCAATTCGCGCTACGGGAAGCGGTCGGCCGCAATACGCTCGACGACATTCTCGACGGCAAGGACCGGCTTGACGCCGCCGTGCGCGAGGACGCGGCGGCGAAGTTCGAAGCCTATGGCGTGTCCCTGCACGATATCGGCGTGAAGGACGTGGTCCTGCCAGGCGATATGCGGGCGATCATGAACCAGGTGGTGCAGGCGGAAAAGGCGGCCCAGGCCAGCCTGATCCAGCGGCGGGAGGAAACCGCCGCCACCCGATCCCTGCTCAACACCGCCAAGCTGATGGACGACAACCCGACCCTGATGCGCCTCAAGGAGCTCGAGTCCCTGGAGCGGATCGTGGACAAGGTCGAAACCCTCAACGTCGTCGGCGGCCTAGACGGCGTGCTGAACGAGCTCGGCAAGCTGAAGACCGGTTGACCAGTGGAGAGCCTCGGGGACTTCGGTCCTCGGGGCTCTCCCGTCAAATCCGCCGGTCTTTCTCGGTGAGATACAACCCCTTCATCCGAGCGTTGTTGAAGCGCAGATTTTTACCTTGGGCGATGATGCAGAAATGGCTGTTGTCCGCGCCGGTGGCGACGACGATGCTGAAGCTTTCGCCGCCCGGGCTGGACCATACGGTCACGTTGCTGTCGCTCGTTTTCCCGTGTCCGATTGGCACCTCGCTGTAGCGTTCGCTCAATAAAGCGGCGACATGGGCACTGGGCCAGCAGGCGACGCCGGGCCACATCCTTGGCATTTCGGATTGGGCATGGTTCGGGATGATGAGTGTTCCGATCCCTATCGAACCGGCAATAGCAAGGGCAATGTAATATGCGAGACGGTCTGCCATGGCGTATCCTCCTCCAAGCCGAGGATAAAGTTCGCCGTCGCCGGACACCTTGAGAAAATCTCCAGAACGCCTCGATTTTTGAGCTTCGCCATTATTCGTTTAAGGAGATGACGGCGCCGATCAAGCGGGTTCGCCGTTCGACGGTACCGCCAGGTCGGGGGTGTCGCGATCCCGCGCCAAGGTCGTCAATCCCAGATCGTCGAGAATGGTGTAGAGGGCCGGTACCACCAGTAGGACCATTACCGTCGACGACATCAATCCGAAAACCAAACTGGTCACCAACGGGATCAAGATCTGCGCCTGCAGACTGGTTTCCGACAGGATCGGCAGCAGGCCGACGAGCGTCGTTAGCGACGTTAGGAAGATCGCCCGGAAGCGGGCCCGGCTGGCCTGCGCCGCCGCTTCGTGGATCGTCTCGCCCGCCTCATGACGCAGCTTAGTGAAATTGACCAGCAGGATGGAATTGTTCACCACAACGCCGGCCAAAGAGACGAAGCCGAGCATACTGGGCATGGAGATATCCAGGCCCATCGCCGCATGGCCCAGGATCATGCCGACCAGAGCCAGGGGAATGGCCAGCAGGACCACGATCGGCTCCACATAACTGCGCAGAAGAAAACAAAGCAGCAGGAAGACGCCGATGACGCCGACGGCGAAACCGCCGAGCATGGATTGCTGGGTGATCTCGGCTTCTTTGTTCTGCCCTTCGAGGGCCAGGCTAACGCCCGGATACCGCTTCAGCAGGTCGGGCATGAAGCGGCGTAGGGTGTCGTTGACGATAGCGTTGGCGTTGGCCGTCGCCGTGTCCACGTCCCCTTGTATCGTGACCGTCGCCAGGCCGTCGATCCGATTGATCCGGGCGTAGCCGCGGTCGAGGATAAGGTCGGCGACCGCCGTGATCGGGACCCGAGCGCCGTCGCTCGAGACCACGGCGAAGTCCTCCAGATCCGCTACGCCGCTTTTGTTGGCCCGGTTCAGGCGGACGTCGATCTCGACCACGTCCGGACCGATCTGGATCTCGTTCACAGTGGTGCCGAAGAAGGCGTTGCGCAACTGCTCGGCCACGGTGCGGCCATCAATGCCCAGGGTGGCAGCACCGTCCTTCAAGCGGACCCGCACCTCCGGCTTGCCGGGACGCAGGTCGTCGGTCAGATCGTTGACCCCGCGATAGCCAGTCAGCCAGGTCTGCAGCTCCAGCGACGCCTGCTTCAGCCGATCCAGGTCCTGGCCCTTCAGTCGGATATCAATAGGCAGACCGCCCGGACCCAGCGCCGTTTCGGCGAATTTCAGGTTGAGAACGTCTGCATGGCTGCCCGTCTCCCGCCGCCAGCGTTCCAGGAGCTGGGCCGCCGACAGGGTACGCAGTTCGGCGCTCAGCAAATCGGCGGTCACGGTGGCGACATGGCCGCCATTTTCGAACGCGTCCGGATTGTTGTTGAAGCGCAGGGTGATGCTGCGCACCAATTGCTGGCCGTCCGGTTGGGCGGGCGATAGATCCTCGTCGATGCGGCGAAGCGCCGCCGCAACCTTGTCGACAACCGCCTCTGTCCGCGGTAACGGCGTGCCTTGGGGCAGCAGAATCCGCGCCTCTATGGTGTCGCTGTCGAGCTCGGGAAAGGCGACGAATTTGAGGTAACCGCCGGCCGGCAGACTAAGCACCAGGATCAACGCCGCCAGCGCGGCGCCCAGGGTGAGATAACGCCAGCGGATACAGGCGTCGACGGCCGGCCCGACCAATCGTTCCCGCAGCCAGCTTATCCGATCATCGACCCAGCCTTGCACCCGCCCTTGGCCCATTTGCGCTTTGCTCAAGGCGTGGTTCAGATGGTTGGGCAGGACCAGGAAGGCCTCAACCAGACTGACCGTCAGCACGATCAGCATGACCACGGGCACGACCCGCAGCATCTGCCCGATATCGCCTTTGATGAAGGCCAGCGAGCCGAAGATGAAGGTGGTTGTAAAGAACGACGCGGCGACGCTGGGCAGTACTTCCCGCGCCCCGTCGACGGCGGCGTCGAGCGGCGTTTTGCCGCGCAGGCGATGGCTGGCGATATTTTCGGCGATGACGATGGCGTCGTCCATCAGCAGCCCGATGGCGATCAGCAGGCCGACCATGGTCAACATATTGATCGAGTAACCGATCACCACCATGGCGACGAAGGCGCCGGCGAAGGAGACCGGCAATCCCATGGCGACCCAGAAAGAATAGCGCAGGCCAAAGACCAACCACATGACCAGAAAGACCAGCAACAATCCCTGGACGCCGTTGCTAACCAGGAGCTGTAGGCGGTCGCGGACGATGGAACTGCCGTCGCGGGTCACCGACAGTTTGACTCCGGGCGGCGCCGTCGCCCGCTCCACTTCCAGGAAGGCATTGACCGCGTCGATCGCCGTCAAGGTATCCTCCCGCGCCGCCTTGGAAACCTCCAGCAACGCGGCCCGGCGGCCGTCGAACAGGATCTTCTCCTCGTCCAGTTCGAAGCGTTCCGTCACGTGGGCGATATCGCCCAACCGGATTTGCCCGCCGCCCGACCCGGCGACGACGACCAGATCGAGGAAATCGTTGACCTTGCGGCGCTCGTCGGCATAGCGGATTAGCACTTCCCGTTCCGTCGTGAACAGATTGCCAGCCGGCAGGTCGAGGCTTTGCCGCGCTATTTTCTGCGCGATATCGCCGGCGGACAGGCCGAATTGCCTGAGGACGCGATCGTCCAGTTCGATGCGGATCTGCCGGTCTGAGAAGCCTTTGACGGTGACTTTCGTGATATCCGGCCATTGCAGCATGCGGGTTTTCACGGCCTCCGCATAGGCCTTCAGGTCCGGCACGGTGGAGGGTTCGGGCAGACTGACGGCAACGGCGGCGACGAAGTCGGTCAGGCCCAATTGCTTGACGATGGGCGATTCCGCGTTGTCGGGGAAGTCGGTGATCGCGTCGATCTCGGTTTTGATCTCGGCGGTGAAGCGATCCAGGCTCGCCCCTTCCTCCATCTCGACCACGGCGCGGGCCAGACCTTCCTTGGCTTCGCAGGCCACTTCGTTGACATCGTTGACGGTGTCCATGGCGTCTTCGATGCGCTGGCAGATCGCCTCGCGGATATCCTCGGCTCGCGCGCCCGGATAGGGGACCGCGACCTCGACCCGCCGGGGTTCCAGCCGCGGGAACGTCGCGCGCTGCAGGCTGGGCCAGGCCAGGATGCCGCCGATCAGGAAGGCCATCATGATCAGGTTGGCCGCGGTCTGATGCCCGGCGAAGAAGCGGATCACCGGGCCGCCTCCCCGCTCCGCGCGACCGTCGCCAGCCAGTCGGCGACCGCCGCATCGACATCGGGTTTCAACAGCATCCCCTCGATCGCCGGCGCCAGATCGCTGACCACGATGGTCTCGCCCGCCGTCAATCCGTCGGTCACGGAGATAATGTCGTCCTGGACCGCGCCGGTTTTCACCGACCGTATTTCCAGTCTGTTTTCGGCATTGACGACGAAAAGCCTGCCTTCATGCAGGGCCGCCCGTGGGATCAGGAGCTGCCCCGGCACCGCGTCGCGACGCAGTTCCACTTCGACGAACATGCCCTTGGTCAAAGGCGGGCGTCGGCCCGGAACCGCTTGCTTGTAGCTGTCGCGAACGATGGAGATGATCCCGACGGTCCGCGTACTCTGGTCGATCACGTCGCTGGCCCGAACGATCTCGCCTCGCCACTCCACCAGCAACTCGCCGGCGCCCAGGCGGACGATCGAATGCAGGCCGATCTGCTTCGCCATCTCCGCCAAAGCCTGGCGCGTGAAGGGTTCGTTGGCGCGGCCGTCGACGGTCATGCCTTGCCCGATCGACGCAAGCCGGCCGATCGGAAACTGCGCCTCGATCTCCGAAATCCGAATATCGTCCGCGGTGCCGAGTTTGCTGCCGGCCTGAACGAATTGCGTGACCTCCACATCGACATCGGCGATGCGGGCGGGAAACGGCAGGCGAATGCTGGTGCGGAACAGGTTGAGCTTGGCGGTCTCGAGATGCGCCTTGTTTACGGAGACCTGCTCGGCCTGAACCGCCTCCTGTGTCGGCAGCAGGCGCAACGAATTCTCCAGATCGCGCACCAGTTTGCGTTGCGACAACGTGACCCGGGTTTCGTCATCCACGCGCGCCTGCGGCAGGGTCCCGCTTTTACGCAGGTTTTCGGTTCGTTTCAGCTGCGTTTCCTGGAGTTGCAGGGAGCGTTTTTCGATTTTCAACAGATCCGTCAAATTCTGTTTATTGACGGCTATTTCAGCCATCTTAGACTCGGCCGCGCGGATATTGGCTTCCGCCTCCGCAATGGCCAGCTCATAGTCGCGGGCGTCGATGCGGATGATTTCCGTGTCCGCCGGCAGCACCGCGCCTTTCTTGAAGTCCGGGTGGACATAGACGATTTGTCCGGCCACCTGGGCCACCACGTTGAAGACGGCGATGGGACGCACCGTGCCGAAACCGCGCACCCGCGGCACCAGCGCCATTTCCTCGATCTTGATGACCCGGACATGACGCGCCGCCTCCTCCGGCGGCTTGCGTTCGGGCGGCTTCGCCCCGGAGACGACCCAGAACAAAACGGCCGCGGCAATCGCCAGGGGCGGGATAAACAAGAGTTTGCGCCACCAAGACGCTTCCGCGCGTTCATCCGCCATCGCAACCCCCGTCGAAGTTTCTCGTAAAAATAGTGTTAAGGAATACGCGGCGCTGGGCAAGTAAACCTTGGCCCACAACGTTCCGCCGTCTAACATCCGTCGCCGAGGAGTTCAACCATGGCCCGCCGAAATATCGACGTCGACAAACCCTGGCACAAGGCATTGCCCTTCGTGCAAAGCGTGGAGGTCTCGGGGCGACTGCTGTTCACTTCCGGGATCACCGCGCGCGACCCGCAGGGCGTATTGCTCGGCGTCGGCGATATGAAACGGCAAATCGAGGTCTGCTTAGACAATCTTGGCGACGTTCTAAAATCCGCCGATGCGTCCTTCGACAATCTCGTGAAAATCGTCATGTATACGACGGATATCGAGACTTTCAGCCAACATCCGGACGCCTGGCGGGGTCACTTCTCGGCAAGGCCTGCCAGCACGCTGGTCGAGGTTCGCCGCTTGGCGCTGCCCGAAATGATGGTCGAAATCGAAGCCGTGGCGGAATTGGGAGACTGACATGAACGACTTAAGCCTCACCGCCTTCGCCGACAAAACCGCGACGGGCATCGCGGACGCCTGCACCCGCTGTGGCGATTGCGTGACGATCTGTCCCGTCGCGCCCCATGCCGGCGTCGCGGATATCCCTCCCGAACGTGTCGTGGGCGGTATTCTCGAGGTCCTGCGCGGCGACGGCGAAATGGCTGGCGCCGCCGAAGCTTGGGCCGGCCAGTGCGACGGCTGCGGTAAATGCATTCCCGCCTGTTCGGAAAATATCAATCCCCGGCAGATGTTGATGTTGGCGATGAGCAAAGCCGCCGTCGGCAACAGCAAAACGCCGCAACTCTTCCGCAAAATGTCCCGCTCAATTCGACTGATGGCGGCGATGCAGTTGGCGCCGGCGGAAATGACGAAACTGCTGCGGCCGCCACGCGCCCGACAGGTTCCGGTGGTATTTTACACTGGGTGCAACGCCATCAAGACGCCGCATCTTTTGTTCAATGCCATGTATGCCTTGGATGCGATCGAAGTCGACTACGAGGTTCTGGGCGGACCGGCCGCCTGCTGCGGCATCATTCACACCAAGTGGGAGGGTAAGGCCGACGCCGGCGGCAAAGTCACCAATGGCACGCTGAACCGCTTCGGCGACTTCCAACCGGATCGCGTGCTGAGCTGGTGTCCCTCCTGCCAGCTTCACATCGGCGAAACCCTGTCCGATTATCGCCGGACCGAATTCGCGTTCGAGCATGTGACGGCCTTTCTGCTCGAGCACCAGGACAAACTGCGCCGGCAATATCGCGCCGAGGTGCCGCTCAACATCCTCCTTCATGCCCATGAAGGCATGGCCGATTTAGGCGAAAATGTCGCCGCCCTGCTCCGCGATCTACCGGGTCTGTCGATCGCCGGGATCGCGTGGGAATCCGGCTATACCTGCGGCGGTTCCGGCGCCGACCGGTCGCCGACATTGAAAGCGGTCCGTCGCGAAGCGACGGTGGACTGGGCCAAGCGGCCGGAGATTGACGCCTTGGTGTCGCTTTACCATGGCTGCCACGGCCAATTGGCGACATTGACCGAAACCATCGGCAAGCCGGTGGTCAATTTTACCGACCTCTTGGTCCGCGCCCTCGGCGGCGAGCCGCATAAGGATGCGTTGGACGGTTGGCGCATCGCCACCGACTGGCACGCCTTGGCGGCGGACCGGCAAGCCCAACTGCGGGCAAACGGTATGGAGCTCGAACCGGACTGGCTCGCTGACGTGCTGCCCGACGTCTTCGCCGGTAAGGAATTCGCCGGCGGCCTCGACGTCTTCGCCAAGCCATAAAAAGCGCTCAATTCATGCAGACTCTCAACTTCGACCGCCGTTACTGCGGCCCGCCCGCATCGACCAATGGCGGTATCGCGGCGGGTACTTTGGCCGAAGGCATGGGCGGTGCCGTCAAGGTACGTCTCATACGGCCGGTGCCCTATGATCAAGATATCCGCGTCCGTGCGGAAGACAATCAACGCACGGCCTTCGACGAGGACGGCGATATCTACCGGGCTTGGCGGGAGCCTTTGGAACTGGACGTGCCGATGTTGCCGGACAAAGCGGCACTCGAAGTCGCCGCGGCCCGGCACTACACGCCGGCGGACAGCCAGTTCGACAATTGCTTCGTTTGCGGCCACAAACGGCCGGTTGGTCAGGGTCTCCGCATTCACACCGGTTGTGCCGCGGACGGCGAAGAATTCGCCGCCGCCCTCTGGCGGCCCCATGCCGATTTCGCCAACGACACCGGTGCCTTACCTCTGCCGATGGTATGGGGGAGCATGGATTGTCCCGGTGCCGTCGCCGCGATGCTGTTGACGACGGCGCATATGCTGACCGGCGAAATGCATGTGCAGGTTTTCCGCCCAGTACTCGTCGACCGGCCGCATACCGTCCTGGCCTGGCCGCTTTGGACCGAAGGCCGGAAGATCGAAACCGGCACGGCCTTGTTCGACGAACAGGGCGATATCTGCGCCAAAGGAAAGCAGCTCTGGATTACCGTGTCCGGTTAGCCTAGTCGGTCTGCAACAAGGCTTCGAACAATGGTTTCGGCACCGCCTTCGAAAACAGGAAACCTTGAAACTGGTCGCAATTTCGTTCCATCAGGAATTTGAATTGCTCTTCCGTTTCGACCCCTTCGGCGACTGTTTTCAAGTTCAAGCTTTGGGCCAATCGTAGGATCGCCATGGTAATCGCCGCATCCTCCGGATGAGACGGAATGCCGGCGATGAACGACTGATCCACCTTGAGAGCGTCGAAAGGAAATTCCTTCAAATAGCTCATGGACGAGAAGCCCGTGCCGAAGTCGTCGATCGCCAGCGACACGCCGAGCTTACGGATTTCCGCCAATTTACCGCGGACAAGTTCGGCACCGTACATCACCATTCCCTCGGTAATCTCGACCTCCAACTGCGTCGCCGGTAATCCGCTGTCCGCCAGGTTCTGCCCGATATACTCGACGATGTCCGGTCGGCGAAAGTCGACGGGAGAAAGATTTACCGAGAGAACCAGGTGGTCTTGGAACTTTCGGGACCATTCCGCCATATCCCGACAGGCGGTTTGCATGACCACGTCGGTAATCTTCGTGATCAGGCCCGTGCTTTCCGCGACAGGCACAAATTCGGCGGGCGAAATATGGCCGTGCGCCGGATCGTTCAGACGGACCAGTGCCTCCGCACCGACAATCCGGCGGTCGTCGGCGCTATAGCGCGGTTGGTAGTGAACTTCCAAGCCGCCATTGTCGAGCGCCTGACGCAAAATGCCTTCCAGCTCATGCCGGCGGCGCACGGACGCCTGCATATCGCTGTCGAAGAGTTGGAAGCGACCGCGTCCCTCCTCCTTTGCGCGGTAAAGGGCAAGTTCCGCGTTTTGTAGCAACTGACTGGAATCGTTGACATCGTCAGGGAATATGGTCACACCCACACTGGCCGTGGTGTGGAGCTGCGAATCATTGATTAAGTATGCTCGAGCCAAGCCGGAGATAATTCGGTTAGCGAAATTTCCGACACTATCCTGATGATTGGCGTGACTTCGGATGATGGCGAATTCGTCGCCGCCGAGACGGGCCACCATGTCCGTCTCCCGCGTTGCTTCTTGCAGACGTTCGGCGACCTGAAGCAGCAGCGAATCTCCCGCGTCATGTCCCAACGTGTCGTTTAGATCCTTGAAGTTATCGATATCGATTACATAGACCGCGACTTGGTCGCCGGAGCGCCGGGCATGCTCGATGGTTTCCTTCAAACGATCGGAGAACAGCCGCCGGTTGGGGAGCGCGGTGAGCGGGTCGAGATGGCCCAATTGCTCCAACGCCATGCCCTGGGCTTGGCGTTTTTCCAAAGCGGTGTTGATTGCGGCCGCCAATTGACTGAGTTCGTCGTCGCCTTCGATATCGATATTACCGGTCTGATCCGAATCCGCGAGCGCTCTGGTTTGACTGAGGATATCGGAAATCGGATACAACACACCGCGCAGCAGCACGATGGCCGCCATAGCGCCGATGATTCCGGATACGCCAGCCATTAAACTTAACGCGTAACGCGGTTGCGCCGCGAGATTTTGCAAGTCGAGCAGGCGCAGGATATTGCCGCTTTGAGTGCGCCGCAGGACGTCCGTCTTGAACCAGGCATTCAAGGCGCGATATTGCTCTTGAAACGCCGACAGGGTCTTGTTTCGGTGGGAGGTCGGCGCGGCGATCGCGACACGGGCGAGCCGATCCAGCCGATGCATCCGCTGGACGACGTCCCGTGCTTGAAGGGCGGTTTTCCATCCCGCGAGTTTTTTTGCCGTTTGATCGAATTCGCCGACGAGTTCGGCCAACCTGTCAGGCGCCGGGGCCCGCGCCTTGACGGTACCGGCAACCAACGCCTCATACTCGCTCAACAAGGCCTGCAATCTCAGTGCAGCGCGTTCTCTCGGCGCATCCAGCGTGGTGTAGCGCATAATACCGTCTTCGAGCCGCTTGACGACGAATAGCGTCGCGATACTCGTCACAAACATCAGAAAGACCAGAACACCGATCGTCAAGGCGATCCGGCCGCCGATATTCATCCTCATACTGACAACCCAAATCCTACGCAAACAGACGCCGGCCAAGCCGGCAAATTAGCGAATCAAGATATACAATCCAATACTTGGTGGGAATTGTCCAATAACTATGTTTTTGGCAAAATTATTGTATTTCCCGTACTATTCCGACAAACGCGCCTACTGATGATTTGGCGGACTTGGAGATGGAAATGAAATGACGCACGCCAATTGGTATTTCGATTTCATATCGCCCTTCGCCTATTTGCAGCTGCATCGTTTTGACAGATTGCCCGACGATATAACCGTGACCATAAAACCCGTCCTATTCGCGGGTTTGTTGGAGCATTGGGGTCAACTGGGGCCGGCGGAAATCGAGCCGAAACGCCGTTTTGTCTACCGTTTCTTCAAATGGCGGGCGTCCCGGCGCGGGTTGCCTTTCCGCATGCCGCCGAGCCATCCTTTCAATCCCTGGCCGGCCCTGCGCTGGACATACTGCTGGATTTCACCGCTAATCCGAACTTGTTCGAGGATACGGAAATGCAACGCCTGTCGACCATGCCAAAGGGCCGTCAACAGCGGAAGTGACGGCACTGAACTACGCATAGACGAAAATTCATATGGAGGAATACGAGATGCGATTTGGCTTTTATTTGCCGACCCGGGGGCCAACGGCAACACGCGAAGATCTGGCCAAAATCGTCGGGCGGGCGGAAGCGCTGGGCTTCGATTCCGTGATGATCGCCGATCACATCGTCTTCCCGACGGAGATCGAGTCGAAATATCCCTACACGGTGACCGGCGCCTTTCCCGGCCATGGCGACGCGCTGGAGCAGCTGGCGCTGATGGCCTTCATCGCGGGCAAGACGGAACGGCTGCGCCTCGTCAGCAGCATCATGGTGATCCCCTACCGTAATCCGATCCTGACCGCCAAGGCGCTCGCCACCATCGACGTGCTGTCCGGCGGCCGGGTGACGGTCGGGGTCGGGGTCGGTTGGATGCGCGAGGAATTCGAAGCCCTCGATTCCCCCCCATTCGAAGCGCGCGGCGCCTCGACCGACGAATATCTCCGCATCTTCAAAAAACTTTGGACGGACGAGGTCGTCGAACATGACGGCGAGCATTATAGTTTCAAAGCTTTACGCTGTGATCCGAAACCGATACAGAAACCGCACCCGCCGATCTGGATCGGCGGACACAGCCGCCCGGCGCTGCGCCGCACGGCTCGTCTCGGCGACGGCTGGCATCCGGTTGGCGCCAATGCGGCCGTGCCGTTGAAGCCCGACGAGCTGTCGCCGATGCTGAGCGAGTTGAAGCAATTGACGGAGGCTGAAGGACGGGACTTCGAAGCCCTGACCATCTCCTTCAAGGCGCCGATCTACGATCCGGGGGCGTCGTTGCCGGATGGCGAACGCCGCCCCTTCACGGGTCCGGCCGCTCAGGTATTGGAGGATGTCGAGACCTATCGCGGGCTCGGCATTTCCGAACTGATCTTCGATTTCCGCAGCGACAGCGTCGAGGAAAGCCTGGCGCGTATGGACGAGTTCGCGGCGACAATCTTGCAGCCGTTGAGAGGATAAACCCCGGTGGTTGCGAACCGGGTCCAGATTGTCCGCGGCTATCTGAAATCCGGTGACGAACTGATTGCCGCCGGCGACTATGAGGGCGCGCAGGCTGCATTCGAGCGCGGCCTCGCCCAGTTTCCGGAAGCGCCGCGCCTGCATCTGCGACTCGGCCAACTGCATCTGCGGCACAACCGCTATGCCGACGCGGACCGCCATTTCCGCCGCGTCATCGAGACCGCGCCGCATACACCTTTCGGCTATCTCGGACGCGGCCGCGCCTTGGCCGGCCTCGGCGACCGGTCCGGCGCCGAAACCGTATTGACGGAAGGGCGGCGCCGCTTCCCGAAAGCCGCCAATTTCGACAAGTTGCTGGGGGATCTGCACGCCGCCAATGGTGAGTTCGATACGGCGATCGACTATTACGCCAGCGCCTTGGACAAAAACCCGGAGGATTTTTTCGGCTACCATGTCTTGAGTTCCTACTTAACGCGGTTGGGCCGCCGAAAGGAGGCGGACGCCGTTATTCATGCCAGAAACCGACAGGTCGAACTCTTCGTACTCCGGAACTGGCGTGAGATATTGGAGTTCCCGGAGGCTGCGGCGGACGACGATTTCTTTCAGCTCGGCGGCGACTCGCTGAAAGCGGAGCAACTGCTGATGGAGATCGAAGCCCGCATCGGCGTCCATCTGCCGTTGGATGTCTTGCTGGACGCGCCGACGCCGCGACGCTTGGCCGCCAAGATCGATCCCATGGCGAAGCATGTGTTGCAGGATAGCGTGACCTTCAAGGATACGGGAAAACGCCCGGCTCTCATGCTTCTGCACAATCTGTCCGGCACGCTTATGCAGTACCGCGCGCTTTGCCAGTATCTGCATCCGAACCAGCCGGCGTTTGGATTACCGCTCCCCGGCTTCGCGCTCGAGAATGACGGCGACGACGGAAACGACCTCAGCATCGGCGCGCTGTCCGAGGCGCATCTCCGGATAATGACACGGATCGCGCCGCCGCCCTATGTCTTGTGCGGCCATTCTTATGCCGGTGTGATCGCCTTCGAACTGGCTTGTTGCTGCGCCGACGCGGGCATCTCCACAAAACTGGTTCTGTTGGACAGCTGGCCGCCCATTTCGGCGACGGCCTGGCAAGAGGAGGAGGACGACGACGATTATTTGCGGAAAGTGAAACGGAAACTTACGCCCGCCGCAAAACGCTACCGCCCGCGAGAATTCGCCGGGGACACCCTGCTGATCACCGCCGACGAGCAGCCGGCAGCGCAACGCCGCGACACGATCGAGGGTTGGCGTCCATTACTGGCGGGACATCTGTCCGTGGAAACCGTGGCCGGCAATCACACATCGCTCCTGTCCAGGCGGCACGCCAAGCACTGCGCCGAGGCGCTGGAACGCTATTTGTCCCGTTGGTCGGCCCCGCCGCCCGACACCTGATCGCGTAGGCGTTGGCGCTGGATCTTGCCGGCGATCCCGCGCGGGACGGTTGGTATCCGGACAATCGAGGTGGGAACCTTGTAAGCGCTCAACCTGGTCCGGCAAAACCGTAGGATATCGATGTCCGCCAGGTCGGTCCCGGCCACCACGCAGGCGACCACTCGCTCCCCAAGTTTCGGATCCGGCAGGCCAAGCACGGCAACGTCGGCGATGTCCGGATGCCCGCGCAGCACCGCCTCGACTTCTTCCGGATTGACGTTGTTGCCGCCGGTAATGATCAGATCGCTGGCCCGGCCGCGGAGATGCAGATAACCCTCGTCGTCAAGCCGCGCCAGCTCCCCGGAATAGTACCAGCCGTCCCGGAAAAACTCGTGTCCCGTCGTGCCGGGATCGGTAAACGCCGTGGCCATGCCGTCCATCCGGCAACGCAATCGGCCCGTGGCACCCGCCGGCAAGGGGCGATCTTCCTCGTCGACGATTTGAACCTCGATACCGCCCGCCGGTCGGCCGACCGTATCCGCGCGATCGGCAATGTCGGCCGGTTGTAAGCAGGCGATAGTGCCGAAGCCGGAGGCGCCATATTCGTCATAGAGATTGGCGTTGACCCGTTCGGCCAAAGCCCGCTTTTCCCGCCCCTGTAACGCCGAGCCGGTCAGCCATAGATATCGCAAGTCCGGCAGCAACGGCGCACCCTCGCCAGCAATGTCGAGCAAGCTCCGCGCCTGAGTGGGGACAACGAAAATAGCGGTCGCCCGATGGCGCTCGATGGCCGCAACCAATTCCCGGCTGCGGTGAAGCGGCGGAAACAACACCACGGTATTGCCACTCAAAAGATGAAACAGGCAACAATTCCGCGTCGCCGTAAAAGCCATATGACCGGCGGACAAATAGCGTTCGCCGTCGCCCCAACCCAAGGCCCGACGGGTAACGGCGTAGCGCGAGAGATATTGGCGATGGCTCAGCATCAGACCTTTTGGCCGACCGGTGGTACCGGAGGTTACATTGATGACGAAAGGAACATCGTCGTCGAACTCGCTCGGCGCCGCCGCAGATTGGTCACGCAATATCCCTTCGTCGAAATCGATCCGGCGAACGCGGAACTGCCGGTCCGGCAAGTCGCAAAGCACGGCGGAAATCGCGAACTCATCGATCTGCGCGTCGATTTCCGCCGGTTGCGCGCGCCAGTCGAAGGCGATCAACGTAGCGCCCCGGCTGGCCAGCCCGACGATTGCAGCTAGATGTATAAAGTCGTCCTTCAAGCAAATGCCGACCCGGTCGCCACGCTCAATTCCGTTGGAAGCCAAACAGCCGGTCGCGCGTCCAGCCAAGATCGACAGGTCCGCGAAATTCAGGCTCCGCTCCCGATCGCATAAGGCGGGATGGTCCGGGCGGGATGCTGCCCAATCCAGAATCTCCGTTGCGACAGACATCGATTGCGGTCCGTTTCCTCGAACTATCCGTAAACCAGCGTACCGTCTTCCAAATCCGCGACCGGCAGGGTGTCTTTCTCCGTGTCATAATCCTGGCTGAAGACCCATGGCTCCCGATCGCCCTGTTTCGGCAAGATGTGAATTTTGCGCATGATATAGCCGGCGTTGAAATTCTCTTCTTCCACAAACGGCTTGGCCGGCATGTCCCGGTCTTCGGGGCGCAGCTCCGGGGTCACGATTTGAACCCCCTTCTCGTCCATATGGTTGAGCAGGCGGCAGACGAATCCGGACACCAGATCGGCCCGCATGGTCCAACTGGTGCGCAGATAGCCAAAGACATGGGCCAAATTCGGCACGCCCGAAAACATGATGCCGCGGTGGGCCCAGCGCTCGTGAAGCCGCAAGGGCTTGCCATCGATGACGATATCGACATCGCCCAAGACGGACATGTTGAAGCCGGTGGCGGTAATGATGATGTCGGCCGGCAAATCACGACCCGACTGCAGTTTGATACCGGTTTCGGTAAAGGTCTCGATCTGGTCGGTCACCACCGAGGCCTCGCCGGCCCGTATGCTCTTGAACAGGTCGCCGTCCGGCACCACAGCCAGTCGTTGGCGCCAGGGCCGATAGGTCGGCGTGAAATGCGGATCGATTTCCGCCGCGTCGCCCAGATGGGCACGCGCGCCGGCGATCAGATCGGCTTTCAAGGACTCGGGTTCCTCGAAGGAGCGGCGGGCGATCTCCTTCTGATCGTAGAGGATCTTGCGCCGCGTGATGTCATGGATGATGGCCTTGTCGACCCCCATCTCGCGCAGCATGTCCGCCGTCTCGTTGCGGTTGGGTGCGGCGTAGAAATAGGTGGGGGAACGTTGCAACATCGTGATGTGGGCGCAGTCGGCCGCCATCGCCGGAATGATCGTTGCCGCCGTCGCGCCGGAGCCGATGACGACCACCTTCTTGTCCCGATAATCCAGATCCGCCGGCCAGTTCTGCGGATGAACGATGGGTCCGGCGAAGCGCTCCGCGCCCGGGAAGTCGGGCGTGTAACCTTCGCTATGGCGGTAATAGCCTTGGCACATCCACAGGAAATTCGCCGTCATCTCGCACGACCCGCCTTCCGCCAGGTCGACGGTCAAGCGCCAGCGCGCCTCATCGCTCGACCAATCGGCCGCACGAACCTGATGGCGATAGCGGATGTGACGGCGGATGTCCTGCTCGTCCAAGGCTTCGTCAAGATATTTCAGGATCTCCTCGGCGATCGCGATCGGCGGCCCGGACCAAGGCTTCCAGCTGAACCCGAAGGTAAACAGGTCGCTGTCGGAACGGATGCCGGGATATTTGTGGGTCCACCAGGTCCCGCCGAACGTTTCCTGCGTCTCCAACAACGCGAATGTCTTGTCCGGACAGCGCTGCCTCAGATGATAGGCGGCGTCGATGCCGGAGATTCCGGCGCCGACGATCAGAACGTCGAAATGTTCGGCCTCGTCTTCCGTTTCCCGGACGGCGTCAGGCGCGGCATTCATCGATGATCTCCCTCACGTCCCGGCGGCGGCGCGCAGGACCGCGGCCGCCTTGTCGTGGGCGGCGACGCTGCGTTCGCAACAGCGGGTATAATGCATGAAGCCATGCAGGACGCCGTCGATCGTTACGCTTTCAGCGGGCACGCCGGCGGCATCGAGCTTTTCCTTCATGGCCGGGCTGTTGTCATGTAACGGGTCCATTTCGGCCGCCAATAACAAGACCGGCGGCAGGCCGCTTAGATCGGCGCTTAGGGCCGCGATACGCGGGTCTTGCCAATCCTCCGCCCGGCCGAGATAGGATCCCCGGAAAAACTTGCGCAAGTCCGGCCCCAGGCCGAATTCACCGCCGCCATAGAGCCGCATGGAGTCGCAGTCGTCGCCCAAGCCGTAATTGCCGTAGATCAGGATCAATTGTTTCAGGAAGCCGGGCCGGCGTTGCCGGCAATCCATCGCCACACCGAGCATGATCGACGCGCCGGCGCTGTCGCCGCCGACCGCGACCATGCCTAGATCGAGATCCTGTTCCGCCGCCGCGCCGGCTTCGAGCCAATCGATCACCGCCTGCACGTCGTCCAACGGCGTGGGGAACTTATGTTCCGGCGCCAAATGATAGTCTATGGCCAGCACCGCCCAGCCGGAACGGCTGGCGAGTTGCCGGCAGACATTATCGTGGCTGTCCAGGTTCCCGTAGACGAAGCCACCGCCATGGCAATAGAGAAGCAACGGCAGGGTGCCGGTCGCTTCCGGCCGGTAAAGCCGAACGCCGATCGGGCCGGCCGGTGCGGCGACCTGAAAGTTGCCGACCGACGCCATCGCCGGCACGTCCTCGTTCCAATATTTCCGGCCGCGCAGATAATGTTCCCGCATTTCGCCGATCGTCTCCACCGACGGCACCGGTCCGGGACCGTTCTCGGCATTCTTCTCGGCGGCCATCTTCATGCCCGGACACATGCTGGCGGTCATCTTTTTCTCCCTTTGAATTGTTGAATTGGAACATTGGACTTCGATGGAATACCTGTCACATTACACCCAACGACGTATCGGACAAAGGCAACGCGGATGACCATCGGCAACGAAGACGAATTGGACGCCATGAAGCGGATCGGCGCCATCGTCGCCCGGATCCTGCGTCAGATGGCGGCGGCGGTGGAGCCGGGCATACGCACAGACGAGTTGGACGAACTGGGCCGGCAGGCGCTCGCGGTCGAAGGCGCCCGTTCCGCGCCGGAAGTCTCCTACAATTTTCCCGGTGCCACCTGCATCAGCGTCAACCAACATGTCGCACACGGCATTCCGGGCGCGCGACGAGTCGAAGCCGGCGATCTGGTCAATATCGACGTGTCGGCGGAAAAAGACGGCTACTTCGCCGATACCGGTGCCACCGTCATGGTGCCACCCACCGACCCTACACAGAACCGCCTTTGCCGGGCGACGCAACAGGCGCTGAAGGCCGCCCTCACCCAGGTGAAAAGCGGCGGCCGGATCAATCAGCTCGGCCGCGCCGTCGAGCGTACGGCCCGTAAACATGGCTTCCACATCATCGAAAATCTGGCCGGGCATGGCGTCGGCCGCTCCCTGCACGAGGCGCCTGGTCATATTCGCAGCGTCTTCGTGAAAGAGGACCCCCGGCGTTTCGAGCATGGTCAGGTGGTCGCCATCGAACCCTTCCTGTCGACCGGGCCCCGCTTCGCCGAACAGCTGAAGGACGGCTGGACCCTGGCCATCGACAGGGGCCATTTTGCCGCGCAATACGAGCATACGGTCGTGGTCACGAAACGCGGCCCGCTGATCCTGACACGGGTCTGACGACGGGCCGTCCTGAGCGCGGCCGGTCCCGCGCGGCGAACCGGGGTTTCTTGTCAGGGCTGCAAATAATCGCCCCTTCCACCCGCGAAAACTGAACATTGTCCAACCGTCCGCGATCGCAAGCGTAACCAAATTATCGATCGAAATTGGTCGATCCCCTTGATTTACGATTTCGAGAGAAAAGCGCTATTTCTTACCGATTCCGGCGGCTTATTAACCCTAAAGGGTCAGACCCTTTGATTTCCGTCCGGACCGGATTTCAGGTCGGATTGGTGGCTGGAAACGGGATCAAGAGTCCAAGGAGAATCGGCAACAACACTGACCTATGTTTCACGTGAAACATAGGTCAGTGTTGTTGTCCTAGTTGCTCCGGAACGATGCGCGCCGGAGTTCCAATGGACATAGGTAGGGCAAAGTCGTAGCCCCCGTCGACACCGCATGTTTTAGATATTCATGCCAGCTCGCGCTAGGCACCGGCTCCTCCATACCATTGCACCGCCATCATCCCGGAATCGCGAGGGCGATGTCCGGGATCATTTCGAACGCCGAGCCCGTGACGATCCCGGACATCGCCTGCGGCGATTCCGGGATGATGGGATGGACCTTTCCCTCTTTCTTTGTCTCAAATGACGACTTCTATGAGCCAGAGAGACAGATTTGAAAGGAGAAAGGCCCATGACGGAGATTAAATTGTTGAGCATCGATTTGGCAAAGAACATTTTTCACATTCACGGGACCGATGGGGCGGGCGAGACGGTGTTGGAGAAGAAACTGCGCCGCGCCGCTTTGAAGCGTTATCTGGCGGCCTTGCCGCCCTGTCGCATCGCCATGGAGAGCTGCGGCGGGGCGAACTATTGGGGCCGCTATTGCCAATCACTGGGCCATGAGGTGGTGCTGATCCATCCGCGCCGGGTGGCGATGTTTTTGGGCGCGCATAAGAGCGATACGCGGGACGCCCGCGCCATCACCACCGCGGCCAGGCAGCCGGACACACGGTTTATCCCGGTGAAGACGATGACGCAGCAGGACCTGGGCAGCCTCTTGCGCCTGCGCGAGGGCCTGCTCGGCCAGCGCACCGAGACGGTCAACCGGCTGCGCGGCCTGTTGGCCGAATACGGCCATGTCTACCCCAAAGGCCGGGCCCGCTTCTGCCGCCAGCTGCCGCTTTGGCTGGCCGAGCTCGAACTCGCTCCGGCGCTCCTGCGCGGCCTGGAAATGCAGGCACTGATGCTGCTCGAGATCGAGGCTCAGATCCGCGAACTCAACGGCCTGATCAAGGCTCAGCTGAAGGCCGACGAGCGCGCCCCGTGGCTGCTTTCGATCCCCGGCATCGGCCCCTTGACCGCCGCCGCCCTCATCGCCGCCGTCGACGATCCCGGCCTCTATGCCTCGGCCCGCATGTTCGCCGCCTGGCTCGGTCTGGTGCCCAGACAGCACGGCACCGGCGGGCGCACCCGATTGTTGCGCATCACCAAACGCGGCAACGCCCTGATCCGCAAATGGCTGGTCCAGGGCGCGCACAGCCTGATCACCGTCGCCGGCCGCCAGCAACAGCCGCGCAACCGGCTCGAGGCCTTCATCATGCGCAAGCGCGCCGAAAACCTCAATCGCAACGTCCTCGCCGTCGCCGTCGCCAACCGACTGGCCCGCATCGCCTGGGCCTGCCTGAGCAAACAAACCAGCTTCAATCCCGCCGGCTGAAGCTGACCACCGCCACGCAACCGAAACCACGAACGAAACGCAAAAGACCAGCAAAACACAGCAGAAAAGGACAAACCCCATTCACCGCGAGAAGAAGACATGGCAGGACCGAGACCCGGGTCAGGACGGAGCGTCATCGACCAAAAAAGGTCGTCGGGATGATTGTACCGACCCGGGCCGCGATCGACCCATTCCGTCCAGGGCAACAAAACCCGCAAACAGGACGAATACATGAGCGTGGGTCAAAGCCACAGTTTCTTCTTGCAAATCCGGAAAGGTCCATACATGACGAGAATACAAAAGTTGATGACAAGTAAGGGCAACGCTGTGGCCGGGATGACAAATAGGGGCTGCGCTTCCGACGGGATGACAAGTTAGGGCGGCGCTGCGGCCGTGTTGACGCGTACGGGACGCGCTGCGGCCGGGATGGCACAGGGGGCTGGGCCGAGGCTGAGATAGCGGCAGGCGGTGCGCTACTCGACCGGTGCCGGTAGCTTTTTCGGCTTCGCTTTCTTTGCGGTCGATTTGCCTTCGAGATAGGCGAAGGTGAGCTTCTTGTCCTCGACGCCGACCATGACTTTGCCGCCCTTGGCGAGCTTGCCGAAGAGCAGTTCGTCGGCCAGCGGTTTCTTGACCTCTTCCTGGATCAAGCGGGCCAGCGGGCGGGCGCCGTTGGTCTTGTCGTAGCCCTTCTCCGCCAACCAGGCCTTGGCCTCGTCGGTCAGTTCGATCTCGACCTTGCGTTCGGCCAGTTGATCGGCCAGCTCGACGACGAACTTGTCCACCACCTTGGCGACGACCCGGGGATCGAGATAGCTGAAGGGAATGACCGCGTCGAGCCGGTTGCGGAATTCCGGCGTGAACAGGCGTTTGATCGCCTCCTCGTCCTCGCCTTCCCGGCTCTCCCGACTGAAGCCGATCGCCGCCTTGGCCATTTCCTGGGCCCCGGCATTGGTGGTCATGATCAACACCACATTGCGGAAATCCACATGCTTACCGTTATGGTCGGTCAGCTTGCCATAGTCCATCACCTGCAACAGGATGTTGAACAGGTCGGGATGGGCCTTCTCGATCTCGTCCAGCAGCAGCACCGCGTGGGGATGCTGGTCGATGGCGTCGGTCAGCATGCCGCCCTGGTCGAAACCGACATAGCCGGGCGGGGCGCCGATCAGGCGCGACACCGTATGTCGCTCCATATATTCCGACATATCGAAGCGGACCAGCTCCATGCCCATGATCCGGGCCAACTGCCGGGCCACTTCGGTCTTGCCGACACCGGTGGGGCCGGAGAAAAGATAGCTGCCGATCGGTTTCTCGCCTTCGCGCAGGCCGGCCCGCGACATCTTGATCGCCGTCGATAGGGCCTCGATGGCGTCGTCCTGACCGTAGACCACCTCGCGTAGATCCTCCGACAGGCTCTTCAGATTGGCCTTGTCGTCCTTCGACACGGATTTCGGTGGAATGCGGGCGATCTTGGCGACCACGGCCTCAACTTCCTTGACCCCGATGGTCCGCCGGCGTTGGCGCTCCGGCACCAGCATCTGGGCCGCGCCGACCTCATCGATGACGTCGATCGCCTTGTCGGGCAGCTTGCGGTCGTTGATGTATTTCGCCGCCAACTCGACCGAGGCTTTGATCGCCCCCTTGGTGTAGCGGATCTTGTGATAATCCTCGTAATAGGGCTTCAGCCCCATCATGATTTTGATCGCGTCGGAAACCGAGGGTTCGTTGATGTCGATCTTCTGGAAGCGGCGCAGCAGGGCCCGGTCCTTCTCGAAGTAACCGCGGTATTCCTTATAGGTCGTGCTGCCCATGCAGCGGATGGAGCCGCTGGCGAGCGCCGGCTTCAGCATGTTGGACGCATCCATGGCGCCGCCGGAGGTGGCGCCGGCGCCGATTACCGTGTGGATTTCGTCGATGAAGAGGATGGCGTTGTCATGATTCTCCAACTCTTGGATGACGCCCTTCAGCCGCTCCTCGAAGTCGCCGCGATAGCGGGTGCCGGCCAAAAGCGTGCCCATGTCGAGGGCGAAGATGGTGCTCTCCTTCAACACTTCCGGCACCTCGCCGAGCACGATGCGCCGCGCCAGTCCCTCGGCGATGGCGGTCTTGCCGACGCCCGGATCGCCGACGAAAAGCGGATTGTTCTTCTGCCGCCGGCAGAGTACCTGGATGGTCCGTTCCAATTCCAGACCGCGGCCGATCAATGGGTCGACCCGGCCTTCGCGCGCCTTCTCGTTCAGGTTGACGCAATAGGCCGAAAGCGCCTCGCCCTCGGGCGCGACCGTGGCTTCCTCGCCCTCCTCCTCCTCGTCGGCGCCGCGGACCGGCCGGTATTCGGACTTGCCGTCCGATTTGGCGACGCCATGGGAGATGAAGCTGACGGCGTCGAGCCGGGTCATCCCCTGCTCCTGCAGGAAATAGACGGCATGGCTCTCCCGCTCCGAAAACAGCGCGACCAGCACATTGGCGCCCGTGACATTCTCCCGCCCGGATGATTGCACATGGTAGACCGCGCGCTGGATCACGCGCTGAAATCCGGCCGTCGGCTTGGCGTCTTCGTTGCTGTCGCCGGGGACGGTCAGCGCCGCGAGTTCGTTGTCGAGATAGTTGCCCAGCTGTTGGCGCAACTGCTCGATATCGATCTCGCAGGCCTGCAGCACATTCTCGGCATCGTGATCGTCGATCAAGGCCAAGAGCAGATGTTCGAGGGTAGCATATTCATGCCGCCGGTCGTTCGCTTCCTTCAGCGCCCGATGCAGACTTTGTTCGAGTTCGGTGGCGAATGAGGGCACTATTCCTTCTCCAAAGTACATTGCAACGGGTGTTGATGCTTACGCGCAAAATCGATGGTCTGCATGACCTTGGTCTCGGCCACGTCATAGGTATAGATGCCGCAGACGCCGACCCCGCGCTGATGGACATGCAGCATGATCTGCACCGCCTCATCGGAATTCTTGTGAAAGAATCGCTGCAGGACGTCGACGACAAACTCCATCGGCGTGTAATCGTCGTTCAACATTAGAACACGGTACATGGACGGTTTCTTGGTCTTGGTGCGCGTCTGTGTGACGACACCGGTTCCGCTGTCACCGTTGTCCGTGTCGTTGTCGCTCATCGTGATCGACAGTCTGATCATACCATGTCTCGATACGGTCCCTCATAATAAGGACGAAATTGTGGTGATTGGAAGGGGAATTCTCCCCATCACGGTTAATGTGACGAGGCGGATTTCACCATATCCATTTCGGCATACGAAAAAGGGCGCCAACCGGATGTTGGCGCCCTCCATCGATTTTTCAAGCCGAAATTTCGGCAGAACTGTTGCCTTTAGGCCGCGGCCTTGGACATGGTCTCGACCGTCTTGCTGACCTGTCCGTTCACCGGCTTGGCAACATTTTCGGCCAATTCCTTGGTCATCTTGCCGATTTTCTCGCCCTGCGCGACCCAGTTCTCGACCCGCGTCTTGACGTGATCGTTCTGGATCTCCATCGCTTCCTTCAGGGTGCCGGCGGCGGCCATGGCCTGGGCGGCTTTCACGTTAGCGTCGAAGGTGGACTTGCCGTAGGCCATCCACTCGGCGGCCATGGCTTCCATGCCCTTGGTGTAGACCGTGGCCACTTCCTTCATGACCTCGACGTTTTCCTGATTAAATGCCGCCAAGTCGTCGTAATTAAACGCGGTTTTCTGCCACTGAGCGTTGGCGTCGCCCCACATTTTTTCGTAGCTTTCGGTGCTGGCGGCCCAGAAAGATTGCCAAGCTTCCTTATTCGCGTTCATGGCCTCTTCGACCGGGTTCGCCTTCGATTGAGTCTTCTTCGTCATCACAAAACCTTTCCACTCGTTCCGCCGGATCGCCGACGATTTTGCTGGCTGTTCGCGGTCAAACCTTGACCGTTTCCGAACCGTTATCCCGTATTCCGCAGTGCGTCATATGAATTTGTGCACCGCAATATCGTTAAACATAATGATGGCGTTCCCGAAGTCAATGGATTTTTTTGTGCACTGCACAAAAAATTTTTGCGCATGCACATTCAGACAACATTAACCCAGTTTTGCTAGGAAAGTTGAAGCCGGTGCTTGTCTAATATTATGATGGTAGAGATTCGGGTATCGGAGACATTGGGTTGGATATACCGAGAATCGCCATAGAGCGGTCGAATCAACTTGTATCGAGTAGCGGGAAGATGCTGAAAAACAGACTCCACCGAATTTCCATCCCCATCGTATTCGGCTTGTTTGCGGGTTACGCCTTCGGCGCGCAAGCCGCGTTGAAACCGCGCTATGCCGGATTCGTTATGGAGGAGAATTCCAGTTACGTCTTGTTCGACAAAGGCGCGACGCTCCGCAACCACCCGGCCTCCCTGACCAAGATCATGACTCTCTACCTTCTGTTCGAAGCGATCGAGGTCGGTCGCATGAAGCTCACCTCGAAGCTGAAGGTATCCAAACATGCGGCGAGCCAACCGCCGTCGAAAATCGGCGTGGTTGCCGGGACGACGATCACGGCGGAGCAGGCGATTAAGGCGCTGGTGACGAAATCCGCCAACGATGTCGCCGTGGTGATCGCGGAAAACCTGGCGAAAACCGAGCAGAACTTCGCCCGGCTCATGACCAAACGCGCCAGGGTCATCGGCATGAACCGCACGACCTTCAAAAACGCCTCCGGCCTACATGACGACAAGCAATTGTCGACCGCCCGGGACATGGCCCGTTTGACGAAGATCTTGCGCCTGCGCTTTCGCAAGTATTATCACTACTTCTCGACCCGTTCCTTCACCTATCGCGGCCGCACCTTCGGCAATCACAACAATCTGCTCGGCAGCTATCGCGGCATGGACGGTGTCAAAACCGGCTATACGCGTAAGTCCGGCTACAATCTGGTCTCGGCAGTGGAGCGGAATGGCGTCCGGCTTATCGGCGTCGTCTTCGGCGGAAGCTCGGCCGGCGCCCGGGATCAGGAAATGGCCCGGATGTTGAACCAAGCGTTCAAGAAGATCAAAACCGTGCCGAAGTCGAAACTGAAGGCGCCGCAATCCTTCTACCGGGTCGGCAAACCGCGCCTGCGCTTCCGTGGCCTGCCGGCGCCGCGCCAGCGACCCGGCAAGAACCGCGGCAACCCCACGGCCGCGATCGAAAAACCGAAGGCGAGACCGGCGGCGATCGGCGGCGGCGGCAGCGATGCCGATTGGGCGGTCCAAATCGGCGCCTACACCCGCTATACCAGCGCGCGGCGTCGCGTGTCGGAAGTCACCGATAGCCTGGGCTCGGGCGATTCATCCGTGCGCAGCGACATCGATAAGATTACGACAGGCGGCGGCACCATATTTCGGGCCCGGTTTGTCGACTTGACGGAACGCGAAGCGGAATCCCTGTGCGAGGAACTAAAAGGCAAGGGCATCAAATGCCTCATCCTCGATCCGGAGAAACAAGACCCGCTTTAAGAGCCTCGAGAAACCCATCAATAGCCCCTCCTCTCGGACGATTTGCCAATAGTCATGGCGGCGGTTTCCGTCCGACGAAGAATTGCTCTAGGATAACGCACTCTCCCGGCGGCTGGATTGGCCGCTTTTTCGTATTTGGACAGCCTCTGGTTCTAGGGCATGACCGATTCCCGCAGCTTAAGCTTTGCCCGCGCCCTGATCCTGGTCTTCGCCCCCTTTGCCGGCGGCTACTTCTTTTCCTATCTGTTCAGATCGGTCAATGCCGTGGTGGCGCCGCGTCTGATCGACGAATTGCAGGTGAACGCGGAGCAGCTTGGCCTGATCGCGGCCTGCTATTTCTTTACTTTCGCGATCTGTCAGGTACCTCTGGGCGTATTGCTCGACCGTTTCGGTCCGCGCCGGGTTCAGGGCACGCTCTACATCCTGGCGGCCGTCGGCGCGCTGCTGTTTTCCATGGCGGATTCCGTCCTGACTTTAGCGCTGGCCCGGGCGCTGATCGGCGTCGGCGTATCCGGCGGCCTGATGGCGGCGCTGAAAGCGATCGTGCAATGGTTTCCGCGGGAACGCATCGCCCTGGTAAACGGCTGGTATCTTTCCTCCGGCGGGTTCGGCGCCTTGTTTTCGACCGTGCCCGTGGAGTGGGGGATGAGCGAAATCGGTTGGCGCAGCGTTTTCGTCGTGCTGGCGGCGGGCACTCTTATCGCCGCGGTAGCGATCCTACTGGTGGTGCCGGACAAGAAGGAGGGAATCGACAGCGGCGGTTGGGCCGACAATATCCGCGGCATGGGCCTGGTCTACCGCGACCCGTTCTTCTGGCGCCTGGTGCCGCTGATGTTCACCAGCGCCTCGGCCAATATGGCGGTGCAGGGATTGTGGGCCGGCCCCTGGTTGGCCGACGTGCGCGGCGAGGATACGGCCAGCGTCGCCAACCATCTGCTGGTCCTGGCGATCGGCATGGTCATCGGCATGTTCCTGTCCGGCATTTACGCGGACGCCCTGCGCAGATGGTTCCGCCTGACCATGCAGCAAATCTGCGTGGTATCCGGCATAATCTATACGCTGTGCTTCGCCGCCATCACCACCACATGGTTCGACGCCAGCTACCTGCTGTGGGGTCTGGTGGGATTGACAGGTATCTGGACCTCGCTGGTCTTCGCGACCCTGGCCCTGCACTTCCCCGACACCCATATCGGCCGGGCCAATACGGCCTGCAACCTATTCGTCTTCGCCATGGCCTTCGTCTACCAATACGCGATCGGCGTGATTGTCGATCAATGGCCACAGGCGGAAGACGGCAGCTATCCGGCCGCCGCCTATGTCACCGCCTTCACCATCGTCGCCGTCAGCCAGGCGGCCGCGATCCTTTGGTTTTTCGTGCTCGGTTGGATCAATCCGCGATCGCGCGGCTCAGAATAGACCGTCTGTCGACAAACCCGATTGGCCGAGGACGTCTCGCAGATTGTCTTTCAATCGGCCGAGGCCGGCATCGTCCGCGCTCTCGCATCGGGCAACCAGCGCGGGCTGCGTGTTCGAGGCGCGCAGCAACCACCAACCGTCGGCCGTGTTGACCCGAACCCCGTCCACGTCGATGACCTCGTCCGGGCCCTCGGCCAGTCGGGCCTTGACCTCGTCGACGATTTCGAACTTCCGGGTTTCATCGCAATCGATGCGAATTTCAGGCGTATTGATCACCTTCGGCAGCCGGTCATAGAGGGCTGCCGCACTGACGCCCTGACGGGCCAGAAGGTCGAGAAAGCGCACCGCCACATATTGGGCATCGTCATAGCCGAAATACTTGTCGCCGAAGAAGATATGACCGCTCATTTCGCCGGCCAAAGGCGCCTTCAGCTCCTTCATCTTCGTCTTGATGTGGGAATGGCCGGTTCTATACATGACCGGATTGCCGCCGGCATCCGCGATCTCGTCGAACAGAACCTGACTGGCCTTCACGTCGGCGATGATGCTGGCACCCGGCAGCTCGCGCAGCACGTCGCGCCCCATGATCGCCAGCAACTGATCGCCCCACAGGATGCGGCCCTGTCCGTCGACCACGCCGATCCGATCGCCGTCGCCGTCGAACGCGATCCCGATGTCCAACCGCTGTTCGGCGACGGCCGCCTGCAGCTGGCGCAAATTCTCCGGCACGGTCGGGTCCGGATGATGGGCCGGGAACGTGCCGTCGATCTTCTCGTTCAGCAGCACATGGCGTCCGGGCAACCGTCCCGTCAGTTCGGCCACCACCTCACCTGCCGCGCCGTTACCGCAATCCCAACCAACATTGAGCGCGATATCCGTCGTATAGGCGTCGCGCAGGATTTGGACATAGGCCGGGTTTAAGTCCACATCCTCAACCCGGCCGTCGCCGGCAACCCAATCGCCATTGGCCGCCGCTTCGCCGAGCGCCTGGATTTGGCCCCCGTGATAAGAGTCTTGGCCGACCATCATCTTGAAACCGTTATAGTCGGGCGGATTGTGGGAGCCTGTGACCATCACCCCGCCGTCCGTTTCCAGATGAAAGACGCTGAAATACAGCATCGGCGTCGGGCCGCAGCCGATGCGAAGAACGGTAAGACCGCAATCGCGCAAACCCTCCGTCAGCGCCGCCGCCAATTCGGGCGAGCTGACCCGCCCGTCATAGCCGACGGACGCCCGTTCGCCGCCCTTGCGCCGGATCGCGCTTCCGATACCGCGCCCCACCGCATACGCGTCCTTGGCGGACAGGGTGTCGCCGACAATGCCGCGAATATCGTATTCGCGCAGAACCGAAGGATGAAATTGATGACTCATGGCCGCCCCACCGAATGATAACTGAAGCCGAGATCCGCCATATGTGTGGGATCGTAGATATTTCTGAGGTCGACCAACACCGGCGACGACAGCAGATTTTTGACCCGGTCGAAATCGAGGGCGCGGAACTCGTTCCATTCGGTGATGATGAGGATGGCGTCCGCGCCTTCCATGGTGTCGTAAGTATCCTCGCACCAATGCACGTCGCTCAGTAGCTCCCGCGCTTCCGTCATGCCTTCCGGATCGAAGGCGCGGATCGACGCGCCCGCTTTTTGTAGAGCCGGTACGATATCCAGGCTTGGCGAGTCGCGCATATCGTCCGTATTCGGCTTGAATGTCAGGCCCAAGACCGCCACGGTCTTGCCCTTAAGGTCGCCGCCGCAAGCCGCCGCGACCTTGTCCGACATCCGCTGCTTTCGATTGTCGTTGGCCTCCACCGTGGCGGCGACGATACGTAAGGGCACGTCGTAATCCTGGGCGGTATGCAACAGCGCCAGCGTATCCTTGGGGAAGCAACTGCCGCCATAGCCCGGGCCCGAATGCAGAAACTTGCTGCCGATGCGGCCGTCGAGGCCGATGCCCTTGGCCACGTCCTGCACGTCGGCGTCGACTTTCTCGCAAAGATCGGCGATCTCGTTAATGAACGTGATCTTTGTCGCCAGGAAAGCGTTGGCCGCGTATTTGGTCAGCTCGGCGGTCGTCCGCTTAGTGAATAGCACCGGCGTTTCGTTCAAAAACAACGGCCGGTACAGTTCCCGCATCACCTGGCGGGCACGCGCGCTATTGGTGCCGACGACGATCCGGTCCGGCCGCATGAAATCCTCGATGGCGCTGCCTTCGCGCAGGAATTCGGGGTTCGAGGCAACATCCACGTCAGCCTCCGGATTGACCTCGCGGATGATATTCTCCACTTCGCGCCCGGTCCCGACCGGGACGGTGGATTTGGTCACCACCACGGTATAGCCATCCAACAAGCCGCCGATCTCCCGCGACGCGTCATAGACATAGCTCAGATCCGCATGGCCGCCGCCACGCCGCGTCGGAGTGCCGACGGCGATAAATACCGCATCGGCGTTCGGCACCACTTCCTCGATATTCGTGGAGAAACGTAGCCTGCCGGCCCTCACATTACTCTCGACCAAGCTGTCGAGGCCCGGTTCGTAAATCGGCATGACACCTTGGTTCAAGGCGTCGATTTTGGTCTCGTCTTTATCGATACAGGTGACTTCATGCCCGAACTCGGAAAAACAAGTACCGGACACCAGGCCGACATAGCCGGCCCCAATCATCGCTACATGCATGTAATTCTACTTCCTGCTTTCTAGAGCGGCTGATGCGTAATCCCGCAGACCGTCCCCCAAATCCGGCCGCGATAGGCCGACTTTGAAGTTGGCTTGTAAAAAGCCCAGCTTGTCGCCGCAGTCGAAGCGTTCACCGGTGAAACGATAGCCATGGAACGGGTGTTGGCCGATCATTTTGGCCATTGCGTCCGTCAGCTGAATTTCACCACCAGCCCCGGTTTCGTGTGCACTTAAATGTGAAAACACTTCAGGCAGTAGAATATATCTTCCGATTACAGCTAAATTCGAAGGCGAATGTGCCGGATCCGGCTTTTCGACCAGACCACGAACCTCGATGGTCCGATCCTGAACGACACCCGGATCGATGACGCCGTAGCGCGCGGTATGCTCCGGCGCCACTTCCATCACCGCGATCACATTGCCTTCCGTTTCGGCTGCCGCCTCGGCCAATTCTTGTAAGGCCGGACGACCGCCATGAATCAAATCGTCGACCAACAGAACCGCGAACGGTTCGTCGCCGACCATGTCTCGGGCGCACCAGACCGCATGGCCGAGCCCCAAAGGTTTTTGCTGCCGCGTGTAAGTCACCGCGCCAGCGTCAAGCACAGTGGTTTCCAAAATCTTAATTTGTGCAATTTTATTTGCTTTCGAGAGAATATCCTCGAGCTCATAGGCAACGTCGAAGTGATCTTCGATGGCGCCTTTGCCGCGGCCCGTGACAAAGATGAACTCTTCGACGCCGGCGGCGGCGGCTTCCTCCACCGCATATTGGATCAACGGTTTGTCGACCACGGGCAGCAATTCTTTGGGGATCGCCTTGGTTGCCGGTAGAAATCTGGTTCCCAGACCGGCCACGGGAAACACGGCTTTACGTACCCTCATACCCATCTCTCGACCTCAGTCGCGCAATCGAAGGACTATTGCCACGCCGAATAAGCCGACGCAAGCCAGTCTTCAATTCAACAATAAGTCCTTGGCTTGGTTGATTTTCGCCGCGAGAAAACTGGACCCGCCGCGGTCCGGGTGGTTTTTCAGCATCAATCGGTGATGCGCCGCTTTGATTTCGTCCTCGCTGGCCCCAGGCGCAACGCCCAGAATTTCACACGCCTCTTCCAGGGTCATCTGTCCGGCCGGGCGGGATTTCCGGCCCCAACCGCGGCCCGGCTCGTGCTCGCCCCCATTTTCCGCCGCCGATCCTCCGGCTTGTTCGCGCCACCCCTCGGCGGTGCGGTCGAGATAGGTTTCCAACAGCTGTGCCGCCTCCAGATCGTTGGTCTCGCATTCCCGCAGCAGGGAAAGCAGTTGGTTCAGATTGAGACTGCCGAGTTCGCGGCCGGCGAAGGTTCCCTGCAGCACCTCACCGCCCATGGCGCCGCTGCCGTGATCCAAGGTCATGCGGATATAGTCCGTGGACACCGTCGATGTCTGGCCGCCGCCGCGCTTACCGCCACCGAATTTCGGCAAGCTGAAATTCAAGCCCGGCAAGGCCCACCGGCGCAGCAGGCTGAGCGAAAACAGCCCCACCATGGCGCCGACGGCGAACCGGCCGGTCAACATCAGGAACAGCGAAATCGACGCGGCGATGCCGAAAAATAGCCACTTTATCGCGTTGGCCAGCTTCGCCGGATCCACATTCACCAGCGCCCGGCCGGCCAGGATGAGCGCTACCACCAGGCAGACACCGAAGATAAGGTAACCGATCATGGCGTCAGATTATTTCAGCTGATGGGCGATTTGCAATATGGGCCCACCTTTGCCGCGGCTGTAGTCCGTCAATGCGCGGCGACCGCCGGCGGCATAGACGGCGACGGCGCTCAACAGATCCTTCAACTGCCGGGCGCTGGAGGAATCGAAGGCGCAATAGGCGCCATTGGTCAGCTTGGCGATTTGCCGGAAGGCATTGGCGACCAACGGATTGCCGCCCTCGTGAAACATGAAGCACGGCACGCCCAGCATGCCCAATTCGCCGGCCCGGTTGCAGACCGCGTCGACATCCTCCTCCAACGCGTCGCCGACGAAGACCAGGGCGTTGATCGGCTTCGCCTTGGTTTCACGCGCGGCATAGCGCAGCGCCCGCTCCAACTGGGTATAGCCGCCAAGGCAGCGGGTCCGGGTCATGTAGGGGATCAGGTCGGCGGAAGACGACACCCAGGGTGTCGCCCGAAACTCGTTGTAGCCGCGGTAATAGGCGAGCTGCACGTCGAGGCCGCCGAGGGTCGCCGTCTCCGCAAACATATCGCCCTGAATCTGACAGGCAATGTCCCAGGTCGGCTCCCGGCTGGCGGTCGCGTCCATGACGAAGAGCAGCCGTCCGCGCACGCCGGCCGGCTTCACCGACGGCGTCGCCGCGACTTTGCGCAGAAACTCGCGCACGTCCGGGCTGCCTTCTTCCCGCTCCGTAATGTTCTTGTCGTTTTCGGCCATGCTCTAGTTCAAGTTAAACATCAACCAGCATAGGATAAAACCATCTATTTGACGATGATTTCCCGATCCGGGTTAAAGGCGACATAGGCGAAGGCGAAGTCGACGGTATAATGGACATCCACCATTTCGCCATCCTCGCCCTTCTTCTGTACCACCACGTTGCCCACATCCTGCCCTTCCGCGATGATCGGAGTGTCGAGGGCGGAGTTCTGTCCCGGCTCCCAGGTGATGATGATACCATCCTCTGTCTCTATACGTTTCATCTTACGCAACAGATCAAGCGCCCATGCCGTGCCGTTGACGGTTACCACCCGATCCAGCGCGCCGATGTCTTTCGGTGCCTTACCTTTGTAGAGGAACGGCCAAGCGGAGGTATCGTAACCGGCATAGGGATTGGCGCCATACCGGCGCATATGGACATTGTTCGGCACCAGGACAAGCCCCGCCGGCGCCCGCGCCTTGAACCTGCCGAAGGATTCGATGCGCGCGGCGACGAATTTCAGCTCGGTTCCGGTCATCTCGCCGACGATGGCGCTACCGGTAAACTGCTGCCACCAGCTCTCGGTCTGCCGATCATACATCACCAAATCGGAATTCCTGAGATTTCCCGTGGTGCCGAAGTCCAGGACTTTGTCGCCGACCCGGCGGTCGAACACCACGGCAGCGTTGCAAAGCGGGCAGAAAGTGACGGAAACCGGCACGCCACCAATCTCGTCATTGACGATTTCGTGCCAGATCAGGATGCGCAAGGGATAAGCCTTGCTCTCGCCGTTCAGGGTCAGGCCGATCACCGGCTCCGTATCCGGCAGCCCCTGCACCTCGGCGATGGCGGTGAATTCCGGCTTGTCGATCGCCGGAATACCGTCCTTCGGCACCCCACCGGAAAGGATTTCGCGGAGGTCGATGGAGGTTTTGGAGAAATCCGTGTTCGGCCAGGCCCCTTCAAAACGGGACGCGTCGGCCCAGGCCGTCGTGGTCAGCGCCAATACGAGCACCAGGGTTGCAAAGCGAGAAACAGACCGCATCACCATATCCTCCAATCGCGCCAAATCGCATCCTCACCCGCGGCCCCAGGCCTGGCAAATCACGGCTGGGTGACGAATGCTTGACCGCGTCACCGCCGGCGGTCATAGCTTAGAGCATATATCTACCAGGCTGCCGAAAAAGTCGACACCGGCCCAATTTCTTTCAGTGTCATGCCGGAAACGGCGAAGCCGTTATCCGGTATCTCGGGCAGGATAGAGCGTCGTTTCGACAGCTTGCTCCATTCTACTCAAGATCCCGGATCGCGCTACGCTTGCCCGGGATGATGGGATGGACCTTTCCCGCTTTCTATTCCTCAATGGACGGCTTCTAAGAGCCAGTGAGGTGGATTTGAAAGGAGAAAGGCCCATGACGGAGATTAGTTTGTTGAGCATCGATTTGGCAAAGAACATTTTTCACATTCACGGGACCGATGGGGCGGGCGAGACGGTGTTGGAGAAGAAACTGCGCCGCGCCGCTTTGAAGCGTTATCTGGCGGCCTTGCCGCCCTGTCGCATCGCCATGGAGAGCTGCGGCGGGGCGAACTATTGGGGCCGCTATTGCCAATCACTGGGCCATGAGGTGGTGCTGATCCATCCGCGCCGGGTGGCGATGTTTTTGGGCGCGCATAAGAGCGATACGCGGGACGCCCGCGCCATCACCACCGCGGCCAGGCAGCCGGACACACGGTTTATCCCGGTGAAGACGATGACGCAGCAGGACCTGGGCAGCCTCTTGCGCCTGCGCGAGGGCCTGCTCGGCCAGCGCACCGAGACGGTCAACCGGCTGCGCGGCCTGTTGGCCGAATACGGCCATGTCTACCCCAAAGGCCGGGCCCGCTTCTGCCGCCAGCTGCCGCTTTGGCTGGCCGAGCTCGAACTCGCTCCGGCGCTCCTGCGCGGCCTGGAAATGCAGGCACTGATGCTGCTCGAGATCGAGGCTCAGATCCGCGAACTCGACGGCCTGATCAAGGCTCAGCTGAAGGCCGACGAGCGCGCCCCGTGGCTGCTTTCGATCCCCGGCATCGGCCCCTTGACCGCCGCCGCCCTCATCGCCGCCGTCGACGATCCCGGCCTCTATGCCTCGGCCCGCATGTTCGCCGCCTGGCTCGGTCTGGTGCCCAGACAGCACGGCACCGGCGGGCGCACCCGATTGTTGCGCATCACCAAACGCGGCAACGCCCTGATCCGCAAATGGCTGGTCCAGGGCGCGCACAGCCTGATCACCGTCGCCGGCCGCCAGCAACAGCCGCGCAACCGGCTCGAGGCCTTCATCATGCGCAAGCGCGCCGAAAACCTCAATCGCAACGTCCTCGCCGTCGCCGTCGCCAACCGACTGGCCCGCATCGCCTGGGCCTGCCTGAGCAAACAAACCAGCTTCAATCCCGCCGGCTGAAGCTGACCACCGCCACGCAACCGAAACCACGAACGAAACGCAAAAGACCAGCAAAACACAGCAGAAAAGGACAAACCCCATTCACCGCGAGAAGAAGACATGGCAGGACCGAGACCCGGGTCAGGACGGAGCGTCATCGACCAAAAAAGGTCGTCGGGATGATTGTACCGACCCGGGCCGCGATCGACCCATTCCGTCCAGGGCAACAAAACCCGCAAACAGGACGAATACATGAGCGTGGGTCAAAGCCACAGTTTCTTCTTGCAAATCCGGAAAGGTCCATACATGACGCAGCAGGACCTGGGCAGCCTCTTGCGCCTGCGCGAGGGCCTGCTCGGCCAGCGCACCGAGACGGTCAACCGGCTGCGCGGCCTGTTGGCCGAATACGGCCATGTCTACCCCAAAGGCCGGGCCCGCTTCTGCCGCCAGCTGCCGCTTTGGCTGGCCGAGCTCGAACTCGCTCCGGCGCTCCTGCGCGGCCTGGAAATGCAGGCACTGATGCTGCTCGAGATCGAGGCTCAGATCCGCGAACTCGACGGCCTGATCAAGGCTCAGCTGAAGGCCGACGAGCGCGCCCCGTGGCTGCTTTCGATCCCCGGCATCGGCCCCTTGACCGCCGCCGCCCTCATCGCCGCCGTCGACGATCCCGGCCTCTATGCCTCGGCCCGCATGTTCGCCGCCTGGCTCGGTCTGGTGCCCAGACAGCACGGCACCGGCGGGCGCACCCGATTGTTGCGCATCACCAAACGCGGCAACGCCCTGATCCGCAAATGGCTGGTCCAGGGCGCGCACAGCCTGATCACCGTCGCCGGCCGCCAGCAACAGCCGCGCAACCGGCTCGAGGCCTTCATCATGCGCAAGCGCGCCGAAAACCTCAATCGCAACGTCCTCGCCGTCGCCGTCGCCAACCGACTGGCCCGCATCGCCTGGGCCTGCCTGAGCAAACAAACCAGCTTCAATCCCGCCGGCTGAAGCTGACCACCGCCACGCAACCGAAACCACGAACGAAACGCAAAAGACCAGCAAAACACAGCAGAAAAGGACAAACCCCATTCACCGCGAGAAGAAGACATGGCAGGACCGAGACCCGGGTCAGGACGGAGCGTCATCGACCAAAAAAGGTCGTCGGGATGATTGTACCGACCCGGGCCGCGATCGACCCATTCCGTCCAGGGCAACAAAACCCGCAAACAGGACGAATACATGAGCGTGGGTCAAAGCCACAGTTTCTTCTTGCAAATCCGGAAAGGTCCATACATGACGCGACCTCTCCGTCATCCCGGCCGCAACGTAGTGGAGAGCCGGGATCGTCGCGGGCGCAGTGTTTGGGACGATCCCGGATATCGCCTGCGGCGATTCCGGGATGACGAGAATGGGAACGACAGAACAGAGATGATGACCAGATTATTGTTCGTTTGGTTTTTTCAGTAGCCTGCTAAGCTTGATTATGAGGTATTTGGCATGACGGATCGAGTGGATTGCATCGTTGTCGGCGCCGGCGTGGTCGGCTTGGCGATCGCCCGCGATTTGGCGATGAGCGGCCGCGAGGTCGTGGTTGTCGAACGGGCCGACGCCATCGGCACCGAAACCTCTTCCCGCAACAGCGAGGTGATCCATGCCGGCATCTATTATCCCAAGGACAGTTTGAAAGCCCGTTTCTGCGTCCAGGGCAAGCATATGCTCTACGCCTATTGTGACAGTCATCACGTCCCCTATCGGCGCTGCGGCAAGCTGATCGTCGCGGCGGACGAAGATGAAACCGACATACTGCAGGAGATCACGGTGAAGGCCCGCAATAACGGCGTGCCGGATCTGGAACAGCTGACCGCCGATCAAGCTCAAGCACTCGAACCGGAACTGGCCTGCGCCGGCGCCCTCTTATCGCCGTCCACGGGCATCATCGACAGCCATGCCCTGATGCTGAGCTATCAGGGGGAAGCGGAAGATCACGGCGCGATGGTCGCCTTTCTCAGCCAGGTCGTCGGCGGCCGGATCGGCAATGACGGCTTTAATCTCCAGGTCGACATGGCCGACGGACGCTATGAATTGGCCTGCCGGGAGTTGGTCAACACCGCCGGGCTCGGCGCCGTCGAACTAGCCAATAAGCTGGAAAACGGGCCAATGGAGATGATCCCGCCGGCTTATTTGTGCAAGGGCAGCTATTATGCGTTAGTGGGGAAGCAGCCTTTCTCCCGCCTGATCTATCCGGTACCGGCCTCCGCCAGTCTAGGCGTTCATGTCACCGTCGATATGGGTGGACAAACAAAGTTCGGCCCGGACCAGGAATGGGTCGACGAATTGGACTATGATGTCGATCCCCGCCGCGCCGACGCCTTTTACGCCGCCGTGCGCCGCTATTGGCCGGGCCTGCAAGACGGGCAATTACACCCCGCCTATGCCGGTATGCGGCCGAAAATCAACGCCCCGGACGAGCCGGCGGCGGATTTCATGATCCAAGGCCCCTCGGACCATGGTACCCGGGGTCTTGTCCATCTCTTCGGTGTGGAATCGCCCGGCCTGACCTCTTCCCTCGCGATTGCCGAATATGTCCGGGAATTGCTCGATTCTTAAGATTTAGGGCCGGTGGACCCTGCTGGTTGGGCGCCTAAAGTTGCGTCCAAACAAAGCTTCGAGAAATTCTTCGTTCCGCCCAACCGCACGCTCGAAACTTCCTTGCGGGCATCTTCACAACCGCGTCAAGTAATTGAAAATTAACCATTTTGTGACAAGGTAGATGATGTAGTTCGAAGTCTCGAAGGGAGTTATCCCGTGTCTGTATTCAGAGCCGACGATTTTCACGATCACGAATCCATTCATTTCTTTCATGACAAAGACAGCGGTTTAAAGGCGATAATCGCCATCCATGACCGCACCATGGGCCCGGCCCTCGGCGGCACCCGGATGTGGCCCTATGCCAGCGATGAAGAGGCCTTGACCGACGTGCTGCGGCTCTCCCGCGGCATGACGTATAAAAGCGCGCTGGCGCGCCTGCCCTTCGGCGGCGGCAAGGCGGTTATCCTCGCCAACGCCAAAACCGACAAGACCCCGCAGCTTCTATCCGCCTATGGCGATGCGGTGGACCAGTTGGGCGGTGCCTACATCACCGCGGAAGATGTCGGCGTCAGTCCGGCGGATATGGAAATCGTCGCCGGACGCACGAAACATGTCGCCGGTATCGCGGCCGGCGGCGCCGGTGACGGCGACCCCTCTCCCGCCACGGCCTGGGGCGTTTTCCACGGCATCAAGGCCGCCGTTAAGCATCGCCTGAAGCGCGACACGCTCTCCGGATTGCGGGTCGCCGTTCAGGGACTGGGTCATGTCGGTTGGCATCTGTGCCGGCATCTGCATGACGCCGGAGCCAAGCTAATCGTCGCCGACCTGAACGCGGCGCAAACCAAGAAGGCCGCGCGGCAATTCGCCGCCACCGTGGTCGCGCCGGATGAAATCCTGTCCGTCGAGGCGGATGTCTTCGCGCCCTGCGCCTTGGGCGCCATCCTGAACGACGACACTCTGTCGGGTCTGAACGTCGGTATCGTCGCCGGTTCCGCCAACAACCAACTGGCGGAAGAGCGCCATGGCGACGAACTGCGCCGCCGCGGCATCCTCTATGCGCCCGACTATGTCATCAACGCTGGCGGCATCATCAACATCGCCCATGAAGGTCCGGACTATGACCGGGAGGCCGCCTTCGCCCATTGTGCGCGCATTGCCGAGACCCTGGCCGACATTTTCGCCGAAGCCGATGCCCAGGACCGCTCACCGCATCACATCGCCGACGATTTGGCGGAGCGGTTGATCGCGGAGAAAAAGCGGGCCGCGCAGCCGCTTAAACTGGCTGTCTAAGTCGCGGCCCAGACAATAGCCGCATATCGGGCCGCCTTCCCAAGCGTCACGAGCAGCAGGAAGCGCCCGAGCGGCACCCTCAAAACACCGGCGGCGAAGGTCAGCGGATCGCCAACGATGGGTAGCCAGGCGAGCAACAGGCTCCATTGACCCCAACGGCGGAACCGGGCCGTTGCCTTGGCCAAGGCTTCCTCCGAAAACGGAAACCAGGACCGGTCGCGGAAACCAAGCAGATACTGGCCCAATCCCCAATTGACCACCGCGCCCAACACATTGCCGACGGTCACCGCCGCCCAGGCCGGCCACGGGGCCGCCTCCCCCGACACGATCGCCGCGGCCAATCCAAGCTCCGAAAATGCGGGCAACAACGTCGCGGCGACAAAGGCGGTGAAAAACAGCCCGAGATAGATCACAGGCTCAGATAAGACCCAGACGCCGCAATTCGGCCTGCATTTCCGTCGGCATTTCGTCGATTTCGCCAGCGGTCGCACCGGGCGGCAGGTCCGGCGGCGCATCCTCGCCCGGCAGATAGCGCCAGCCCTGAAACGGCCGGCGGGCGCGCCACTGGGTCCGCACCAGCTCGGGATGCAACACGATGGCACAGCGCCGAATGCCGTCGGCGTCATGGACTTCGTCCAGGCGCAAAATCCGCTGCCGGACCTGGACATAGCCGGAAATTACCCAGTAGAGGGAGCCGCCGTCCAGCAGCTCCACCCGTCGTCGCGGCGTCATCCGCGTAATATGCCGGCTTTCCGCCGGCTCGCCGGCCGCCTTGCGTTCGGCCCGCCGCCGCTTCTGCGATTCTGCCAGGACGTCAATTGAATCAACGCCAACACAGAGCTTTATGAGGTTTAATTTCAACTGTCTTCGAAGGTGACCAAAACCGCGCCTTCGTCGACCTGGTCGCCGGCACCGCAGCAGATTTCCTTGATCTTGCCGGCGGCCGGAGCGGTGATGGTGTGCTCCATCTTCATGGCTTCCAATATCATCAGCGGCGCGCCCTTCTTGACCGCGTCGCCATTGTTGGCGGACACCTCGAGTATCTTGCCCGGCAGCGGGGCCGTCACGTCGCTCAACACGTCTTGATCGATGTCGCTGAGATTCATCGGATCCGAACGCTTCAGCCGATGACTGCCGCCGTCGGCGAAGATGACGATTTGATCGCCGTCATGCACCACCGCCGCGTTCACGCGCACGCCGTCGAGATCGGCCGACAGACTGCCGTCCTCGTCCAGCTCGCCCCGCACCGCCATTTCGCCGTTGGGTAGGCCCAGGCGGTACAAATCGTCGCCGGCGAAGTCGACGCGGATTTCGATTTCGCTGCCTTGATCCTCCAAATGCACCAGATCGTAGCCCCGGCCATTCAAACGCCAACCATTGGTGGAAAACCAGGGAGAATACCGATCTTCGCTCGACACTGCCTGCGATGCCGCGCTTTGCCGGCGGCGGACCAACACATCCAGCGTTGCCAAGGCCAGCACCCGGTCGCTGCTGGCGCCCGTGTCCGGCAGCAGATCGGCGGCATGATTTTCAATAAAACCGGTTTCCAGGTCGCCGGCAACAAATGCCGGATGCCCCGCGACCGCGTTCAGGAAATCCACATTGTTCATCACCCCGGCGATTTGATAGGCCGCCAATCCCTGCCGCAGACGCCGCAAGGCCGCGTCCCGGTCGCGATCCCAGGCGATCAGCTTGGCGATCATCGGATCGTAGAAGATCGTCACCTCGTCGCCTTCGCGGACGCCGCTATCGACCCGGAGATGCGCCCCTTCCGCGGGCACCCGCAGCCGCTTCAGGACGCCGGTCGAGGGGAAGAACTTCTTGGCCGGATTTTCGGCGTAGATCCGTGCCTCCACGGCGTGGCCGGTGATCGACAACTCTTCCTGGCCCAGCGGCAGCTTTCCGCCGGCAGCCACGCGCAACTGCCATTCCACCAGGTCCTGGCCGGTCACCATTTCGGTGACCGGATGTTCCACCTGAAGGCGGGTGTTCATCTCCATGAAATAAAAGCGATCTTGACGCAGGCCGTCACTCACATCCGCAATGAATTCGACGGTCCCGGCACCGACATAGTCGATCGCCTTGGCCGCCGCTACCGCCGCCTCGCCCATGGCGCGGCGCATCTCCGCCGACATGCCCGGCGCCGGCGCTTCCTCCAATACTTTCTGATGGCGCCGCTGTACGGAGCAGTCGCGTTCGAACAGATGTACCGCGTTGCCGTGTTTGTCGGCGAAGACCTGGACCTCGATATGACGCGGGCGCAGCAGGTATTTCTCCAGCAAGACCTTGTCGTCGCCGAAGGCATTCGCCGCTTCGCGCCGGGCGCCGGCCAATTCCTTGGCGAAAATTTCGCCATCGTCGACCCGGCGCATCCCCTTACCGCCACCGCCGGCGACCGCCTTGATCAACACGGGATAACCGATCTTGTCCGCTTCGCTTTGCAGCAAAGCGTCGTCCTGATCGTCGCCATGATAGCCGGGCACCACCGGCACGTTGGCCGCCTCCATCCGGGCCTTGGCCGCCGCTTTTTCGCCCATCTCCTGAATTGCCGCCGCGGGCGGGCCGATGAAGACCATGTCCGCCGCCGCGCAAGCCTCCGCGAATTCGGCGTTTTCCGAGAGGAAACCATAGCCGGGATGGATTGCCTGCGCGCCGGTTTTCTTCGCGGCATCGATCACTGCCTCGATCCGCAAGTAACTTTCGGTCGCCGGGGCCGGGCCGATCAGGACCGCCTCGTCCGCTTCGGCCACATGCAGGGCGCCGCTGTCCGCTTCGGAATAGACCGCCACCGTGGCAACGCCGAGGCGACGGGCGGTGCGGATCACGCGGCAGGCGATTTCGCCGCGGTTGGCTATAAGTATCTTCTCGAACATCGCCGCCCCCTACATCCGGAAAATGCCGAACTTGGTCTCCTCGATCGGCGCGTTCAGCGCCGCCGAGATCCCAAGGCCGAGGACGTTGCGGGTTTCCGCCGGGTCGATAATGCCGTCGTCCCAGAGCCGGGCGGTGGCGAAATAGGGCGAGCTCTGCGCCTCGAACTGATCGATGATCGGTTGCTTGAACGCGGCCTCTTCCGCCTCGCTCCAGTCTTCTCCGGCCCGTTCCTTGTTCGCCCGCGTCACGGTGGCGAGCACGCCCGCCGCCTGCTCCGGCCCCATCAGCGCCAACGACGCGCTGGGCCAGGTCCACAGGAAACGCGGACTATAGGCCCGCCCGCACATGCCGTAATTGCCGGCGCCGTAGGAGCCGCCGATGATCACGGTGAATTTGGGCACCCGAGTGGTGCTGACCGCGGTCACCAGCTTCGCCCCGTCCTTGGCGATGCCACCCGCCTCGTATTTTCGGCCAACCATGAAGCCGGAGATGTTCTGCAGGAAAATCAATGGGATATTCCGCTGACTGCAGAGTTCGATGAAATGCGCGCCTTTCAGCGCGCTTTCCGAAAACAGAATGCCGTTATTGGCGACGATGCCGACCGGATAACCCCAGATATGGGCAAAGCCACAGACCAATGTGGTGGCGTAGAGTTTCTTGAACTCGTCGAACTCGCTGCCGTCGACGATCCGGGCGATGACTTCGTGGACATCGTAGGGCACCCGCACGTCTTCCGGCAGAATGCCATAGAGTTCCGCCGGATCGTAAGCGGGCGCCGCCGGCGCTTGCACCGCCAAAGGATTGGCTTTCTTGCGGTTCAGATTGCTGACGATGGTGCGAGCGATGGCCAGTGCGTGGTGATCGTTATGGGCATAGTGATCGGTGACGCCGGAGGTGCGCGAATGCAGATCGGCGCCGCCCAGTTCTTCGGGCGAAACCTCCTCCCCCGTCGCGGCCTTCACCAAAGGCGGGCCGCCGAGGAAGATGGTGCCCTGCTGGCGGACGATGATGCTTTCGTCGGACATTGCCGGGACATAGGCGCCGCCGGCGGTACAGGAACCCATAACGACGGCGATCTGTGGGATGCCGGCGGCAGACATATTCGCCTGATTGTAGAAAATCCGGCCGAAATGGTCCCGGTCGGGAAACACGTCCGGCCATTCGGGCAGGTTGGCGCCGCCGGAATCGACCAGGTAGATGCAGGGCAGATTGTTCTGGATCGCGATTTCCTGTGCCCGCGTATGTTTCTTCACGGTAATGGCGTAATAGGTGCCGCCCTTCACGGTCGCGTCGTTGGCGACGATCAGGCATTCGCGACCCGATACCCGGCCGATGCCTGTGATCACACCGCCGCTGGCGATATTGTCGTCATAGACTTCATGAGCCGCCAGTTGCGACAGTTCCAGAAACGGCGCGCCGCGATCCAATAGGGCCCGAATGCGATCGCGCGGCAGCAATTTACCGCGGGACAAATGCCTCGTCCGCGCCCGTTCGCCGCCGCCTTGTTTGACCAGTTCGATACGATCCTTCAAATCCGCGAGCTTCGCTGACATGGCCGACCGATTGGCCTTATATCCGTCCGAACGGGCGTTTATCTTGCTTTCGATCTTGGCCATCGGGCAGGACCTCGGAAAATCTGGAATATGCCGCGACTAGGGCGGAAATGACGGGACTATCGGGCCATGGCATAACCCAATTCCTGTCGGGGGAAAAGCGGTAATCGGCAGTGACGCTTAAAGCCCGGGCTGCAATTCCTGCAATCGGGGACGGCGGTCTTCCTCGCGCAGTTCGCCGGACAGAAAACGCCGCCAATAGTCGACGCGGTCGAGCAGGCTCTCGGGCGACCCTTCCTTGACCAGATAGTCGTCGGCGCCGGCATCCGTGCAACGCTGCAACGTATCGGCGTCGTCCAACGCGGTAAGGAACAGGATCGGCACGTCCGGATGGTGGCGATGTCTGACCTCACGGCAGAGCGACAAACCGTCCATGCGTGGCATCATCACATCGATCACCAACATGTCGTGCTCGTCCGCCGCGACCTTTTCCAGCGCCTCGATACCGTCCGTTGCGACGGTCACCAGATAGCCCTCGAGAGCGAGAACATGCGCATAGATTTTACGAAGTACGGGGTCGTCTTCCGCCAATAAGATTCGTTTCAGGGCCATGGCCTACCTGGATTGTCCGAACGTTCCGGTCTGTTTTACCCGGCGACGTTCTTATTGGCCAACTCAGCCGCGGCCACCGCCCCCGGGTTTAGTCATTTGTAGCAATATCGGTGAACTGTCGCACAATCTGCCCGAGACTTGAAGACGTTTGTTCCGCTTCCGCCGATTGGCGGCCGTCCTGCTCCTGCAAGAGCAGGATGTTGTCGCCGTTCAACAGCGGACTGGGTAAGCCAAGGCTATGTGGTGTGGCTTGCGGTAAATCCGCGCTGTCTCGGGATTTGGGCATGTTTTCCGATTGCGATTGCGAGTCGCGCCATGCCGTCGAGGCGATCGGCGTCACCGCAAAATGGGCCCGGGCGGAAGAATTGCCCAGACTTTGAACGGATGAACTCGGGATGGCAAACATGCTCGAACCACTTGCTATCTATTTCACGCCCGCCCCACATACGCGTATCTCGGGCGGCGTTTGGTTACTCAATGTTCACCATTTTACCGGTCGTTAACCGCAATTCAGCAGAAATCGTCTGTAATTTTAGATGAATTGTAGGCGAACCAGCCCCCTTCCCTTACTCTCCGGGCCATGGTGAAACTCAGCGTCCTCGACCAAAGTCCGATCCGCCAGGGCGGCAGCCCCGCGCAGGCAATCGCGGAAACCCTTGAATTGGCGCGCTTTTGCGACGACCTGGGGTACCATCGCTACTGGCTCGCGGAGCATCATAATTCGCGGGCCCTGGCCGGTACGGCACCGGAAATCCTGATCGGCCGGGTCGCCGGTTTGACGGAGAACATCCGCGTCGGCTCCGGCGGAGTGATGCTGTCCCACTATTCGCCATTGAAAGTGGCGGAGAGTTTTCGTGTCCTGGAAACGCTCTATCCGGGCCGCATCGATCTCGGTATCGGCCGCGCGCCGGGCAGCGATTATCAGACCATGCAAGCGCTCGCCGCCGGGCCCGGCAGTCTGTCGGTCGAGTATTTTCCGCATCAGGTCAATAGTTTGATCGAGTTTCTGCACGACCAGGTTCCCGCTGGTCACGCCTTCGAACGCATTCACGCCGAGCCGACAGGACCGGGCGCGCCCGAGTTTTGGCTGCTGGGCTCCAGCGATCAGAGCGCGCAACTGGCCGCCTATTTCGGCACGCCCTTCTCCTTCGCCCATTTCATCACCGCCCATGGCGGCGTCGCGGCGATGCAGATGTACCGCGAGAACTTTCGACCGACCCCTCGGCGGGATAAACCGCAAGGCAGTATCGGTATCTTCGCGATCTGCGCGGAAACCCAGGAAGCCGCCGAATATCACGCCATCAGCCGCCAGGAATTCATTCTGTCTTTGCGTCAGGGCAATCCGCAGCCCGTCGCGCCGCCGGAAGACGTGATATCGAAAGACTATTCCGTGCATGAACGTGCCATCATCGCCGAGGCCATGGAGCGGGCGATCGTCGGCGATCCGGATCACGTGAAGGCGCGCATAGAAGAGCTGTTGGCGGCCTACGAGGTCGACGAAGCGGTGATCGTCACCATCACCTACGATTTTGAGGCCCGCAAACGCTCCTATGCCCTAATCGCCGACGCCATGCTATAAGTAACTGATGAATGCCAAGGGAACCGAGTTTCGCGAGGATCGGCGCGCGATCAGCGGTCAATTGCCGGCGCCGCTCCTTAAGGAACTCAATGTGATCAATGACCTGCGAGCCGCTTTGTCGGTGCTGGAAACCCTGGGGGTCCTCGCGATTTGCCTCGGCCGCCGCGCTCTATTGGTGGACGCCTTGGGTGGTCGTCCCGGCGATCCTGCTGATCGCCACGCGCCAGCAGGCCTGTTTCGTCCTCGCCCATGACGCGGCCCATTACCGCCTGTTCCGTGCCCGCTGGCTCAACGATCTGGTTGGCGGCTTCGTCGCCACCATCGTCGGCATTTCCATGCGCACCTATCGGGTCGTGCATCGCCTGCATCACAATCATCTTTACGAGGCACGCGATCCCGACATCCCGCTCCATGGCGGCTATCCGCGCGGGCGCGGGTATCTGTTGAAGAAGCTGGCCAAGGACCTGACGGGCCTGACCGCTTACAAGACCTACAGCTATTTCTTCGGTGCACCGGCGATCAACGACGATGCCGAAGGCACCAAGAGGCCGCTGGACGATACCCTCGCCGGCATTGCGCCTTGGCGGCGCGGCGCGATCGGTGGCTGGTCGTCGGCTTCCACGTCGTGGCCCCACTGTTCGCCTATGTCGGCGGCTATCTTCTGGAATATCTCTCCTGTTGTGGATCTTACCGCTGGTCACGCTGCTGCAGGCGCTCCTGCGCTTCCGGGCGATTTGCGAGCATGGCGCGGTGGCGGACCAAAACTCACCGCTAAAAGCCGCCAGAAACCAATATCTGGCCCGCGCCTCTGGGTTGGCTGATCTTTCCCCACCAAGTGAACTATCATATCGAGCACCACCTCTACCCGGCCGTGCCCCATTACAATTTGCCGCGCTGCCACCGCGAGATGCGGGCAAGAGGCCTGCTCGACGGAGCGGAAGTCTCAGGTGTCCGGCGAACGGTCGGTCTGATCTTCGCCGAACCAGCACTACAATAGAAAACCAGGCGGCCAATCCCAGAAACGAAAAGAAGCCGACGACATCGGTGATCGTGGTCAACACTACGGTGGCGGCGATGGCCGGGTCGAGCCCGAGCCGGGCCAAGCCGATCGGCACCAGGGCGCCGGCCAGCCCGGCAACAATCATATTGACCACCATCGCCGCCGCGATCACCATGCCCAGCACCGGGCCGGAGAACCAAAAGGCGGCGATCAAACCGACCAGAAGCGCGAACAAAACGCCGTTGAAGGCGCCGACGATCAACTCCTTCATCACGGTTCGATAAGCGTTGGCGGAGGTCAAGTCATGGGTCGCCAAGGCCCGCACCGCGACAGTCAGGGTTTGCGTACCGGCATTCCCGCCCATGGAGGCGACGATGGGCATCAGGATGGCCAACGCGACGATCTGTTGGATCGTCGCGTCGAATTGGGCGATGACGATGGAAGCGAGAACCGCCGTCACCAAATTGAGCAGCAGCCAGGTGAAGCGATTCCGCGCCGTGCGTAGGATCGGCAGCAGCAAATCGCTTTCGCTGGCGACGCCGCCCAGGCGCATGATGTCTTCCTCCGTCTCCTCCTCGATCACCTCCGCCACATCGTCGAAGGTGATGACGCCGAGCAGGCGCCCGGAATCGTCGACCCACCGGCGCCGAGGCGAGATCGTATTGCCGGAACAGATAAGCCACCTCTTCCTGATCCATATCGACCGGGATCGGCGTCGTCTCCTCTTCCATGATCTCGCGCATCAAACATGGGCCGTTTCGAGCGCATGGCCCGGTTTAGCGGGACGTAGCCGATCGGGTGATGGCGCGGATCGACGACGACGATTTCGTAGAAATCCTCCGGCAAGTCGTCATTGTCGCGGCAATAGTCGATGACCTGGCCGACGGTCCAATAGGCCGGAACGGCGATCACTTCCCGCTGCATTAAGCGACCGGCACTATCCTCCGGATAGGCCAACCCCTCCTCCACCGCGGCGCGGTCCGGCGCCGGCACCAGGGGACAGCACCGCATCGCGCTGACGGTCGTCCAAACTGTCGAGAATATAGACGCCGTCGTCGGTATCCATGTCGGCGATGGCGGTGGAGATACGCTCCGCGGGCAAAAGCGGCAGCACCTCTTCCAGCACCGCTTCGCCCAGCTCGATCAACACTTCCGCGTCGAAGCCCGTCACGCCACAGCGTGACGAATTCGGCGCGGTCGTCCCGCGGGAGCATTTCGATTAGATCGGCGATATCCGCGATATGCAGATCGGCCAACAAACGCTCGAGTTCGCCTTCGCTTTGCGACGCGATGGCGGACTGAACCGCCCCGCAGCAGCGCCCGGTCGACGCTATAGACGTCCTCCAGCGGTGCCGGCGGACCGCTGTTCTCGGCCGCCTCGCTCATCAATCGGCCGCCTCGCGCAGGCGGCGTTGGTGGGCCTGGGCGTCGACGGTGGCGATCGCCGTCATGTTGACGAGACCGCGTACGGTGATCGACTGACTGACGATATGGGCCGGTAGCGCGATGCCGATCAGCATCGGCCCGACGGAAATTCCGTTGGCCAGGACCCGTGCCAGGTTGAAGGAGATATTGGCGGCGTCGAGCGAAGGCATGACCAGGAGGTTGGCCGGCCCCTCCAGTTCGCAATGATCGAGAATGAGTGGCCGCAGATGCGGTTCCATGGCCGTGTCCGCGCGCATTTCTCCATCGACTTCCAACTCGGGCGCCTGCTGTTTGAGCAAGTCTCGCGCCCGCCGCATCTTGCGGGCGCTCGCCGTATCGTCGGCGCCGAAATCCACATGGCTAAGCAGGGCCACTTTCGGCTCGATACCGAAGCGGCGGATATGAACCGCCGCCAGCAGCGTCATCTCGGCGATCTGTTCCGCCGTGGGGTCATAGGTCGCGGCGGTATCGCAGATGAAGACGGAGCCCCGATCCGTGATCATCATTTCCAATGCGGATACGTCGGAGACATCGTCGGCCAAACCGATGACGTCCTGCACGTGATGCAGATGGGCATTGTAGCCGCCGACGGCGCCGCAAATCAGCGCGTCGGCGTCTCCCATGGCCACCATCATGGCGCCGATCAGGGTCGGCCGCGACGCCATCAGGACGCGCGCCCGGTTCGGCGACACTCCGTGGCGCCCCATGATGCGGTGATATTCCGCCACATAGCGTTCGTATTGCGGATAGTAGGCGCGGTCGAGCAATTCGACATCCTCGCCGATCCGTATTCTCAACCCGAGTTCCTTGATCCGCTGCTCGACCAGACTGCGTTGGCCGACCAGAATCGGCCGCGCCAACCCGTCGTCGAGCGCGATCTGCACCGCCTGCAGAACCCGGCTGTCGCTGCCTTCCGTATAGACGATCCGCATGGGCTGTTCCCGCGCCCGGTCGAACAGCGGCTTCATGGCAAAGCCGGTGCGGTAGACAATGCCCGTTAGGCTCTCCACATAGGCGTCCAAATCTTCCCGGGGCCGGCTGGCGACACCGCTGTCCATCGCCGCCTTCGCCACCGCCGGCGCGACCGAGGTGATCAGACGCGGATCGAACGGCTTCGGGATCAGATATTCCGGTCCGAAGGCCAGATCCTCGCCGCGATAGGCCTTGGCGACGATATCCGAAGACTCGGCCATGGCCAGCTCGGCGATGGCCTCGGCCGCCGCGATCTTCATTTCCTCATTGATTGTTGTGGCCCCGACGTCGAGCGCGCCGCGGAACAGGAACGGAAAGCAGAGAACGTTGTTGACCTGGTTTGGGTAATCCGAGCGTCCGGTGGCCAAAATGGCGTCCGGCCGCACCTCCTTGGCCAATTCGGGCTGGATCTCCGGTTCCGGATTGGCCAGGGCCAGGATCAACGGGTCCCTGGCCATGGTCCCGACCATCTCTGGTTTCAGGACGCCGCCGGCCGAAAGGCCCAAAAACACGTCCGCCCCCGCCATCGCCTCGCCCAGCGAGCGGATCTCCGTCTGCCGCACCCAGGGTCGATTGAAGGGGTTGAGCCCAACCTCCCGACCTTCGTAGAGCACGCCATCGATGTCGGTGACGATGACATTGTCGCGCCGCAGGCCCATTTGATGCAGCAGATCGAGGCAGGCCAGCGCCGCCGCGCCCGCGCCGGAGGCAACGAGCTTGACCTGATCCAACGGTTTACCGACCAAACGCAGCCCGTTACGCACGGCGGCGGCGACGCAGATGGCGGTGCCGTGCTGATCGTCGTGAAAAACCGGTATGTTCATCCGTTCCCGGCAGGCCCGTTCGATGATGAAGCATTCCGGCGCCTTGATATCCTCCAGATTGATGCCGCCGAAGGTCGGCTCCAGGGCGGCGACGATATCGACGATCTTGTCCGGATCGGTCTCGTCCAATTCCAGATCGAAACAATCGATATTGGCGAATTTCTTGAACAGAACCGCCTTGCCCTCCATCACCGGTTTGGCGGCCAGCGGCCCGATGGCGCCCAGGCCCAGGACGGCGGTGCCGTTGGAAACGACGGCGACCAAATTGGCCCGCGCCGTCAGCGCCGCCGCCTCCTGGACATCGTCGCAAATTGCCCGGCAGGCGGCGGCCACGCCCGGCGAATAGGCCAGCGACAGATCGCGCTGATTGGCCAAACGTGTCGTCGGCGCCACGGCAATCTTCCCCGGCGTCGGCCAACGGTGATACTCCAAGGACATCCCGTCCAAATCGTCCGACATCCACGCGCTCCCGCCTTAGGTTATTGGTTTATCTCGCGATTATAACAAGACAATGCCGGAAGTCTCCCTGCCCGAAAAGACGAATGACCATCGAACAAAAGGAGAGAATGGTGCGGTCGAGAAGACTCGAACTTCCACGGGATATTATCCCACAGCGACCTCAACGCTGCGCGTCTACCAATTCCGCCACGACCGCACAGTCTGAGAATTGGACGATGGGAGATAACAAATCCTGGCCGTCGCCGCAAGGGCGCTGATGCGAAGCGGGGGGATTCAGCCTTCGCCGTCGAGGCCGATGGTTTCGGTGATCTGGACCGAGACGTTTTCGCCGCTGACCAGGATTTCGCCGCGGGCGATCAGGCGGTTATTGGCGTAGATCCAAACATTGTCCTCAATCCGGGCGTTCAATTCGATCACGGCGCCGCGGCCCATTTTCAGAAGCTGGTGGATCGGCATAGTGGCGCGGCCGATGACCACGGAGATCTCGACTTCGACCGCTTCGATCGACGAACCTTCAAAGAGCGACATGGACACTCCGTTGCAAATAGGCGCGGGGGGCGAACCCTGTTATCCTAGAGCATATATCTACCATACGGAAACATTTGACCGGGAATGCCGGGTTGGGCATGCAGGAAATCGAGTGGAAAATCAACGATCTTCCGGTCGACTATGAAGCGGCGGTCGAATTCATGGAAGCGCGCGTCGCGGCGATTCACGCCGGCACGGCGCCGGAACTCGTCTGGTTGCTGCAGCACCCGCCGCTCTACACCGCCGGCACCAGCGCCCGCCCCGAGGACCTGGTCGATCCGGCGCGATTGCCGGTCTATCGCACCGGCCGGGGCGGGCAGTACACTTATCACGGCCCCGGCCAGCGCGTCGCCTATGTGATGCTCGACCTGCGCCGGCGCGGCGGCGATCTCAGGCGCTATGTCGGCAATCTGGAGCAATGGGTCATCGACACGCTGGCCCGCTTCAACGTCAAGGGCGAACGGCGGGACGGCCGGATCGGCGTCTGGGTCGACCGCGGTCAGGGCCGGGAGGAGAAGATCGCCGCCATCGGCGTGCGCGTGCGCCGCTCGATCGCCTATCACGGCATTTCGCTGAACGTGGACCCGGATCTCTCCCACTATGACGGTATCGTGCCCTGCGGCATCGCCGCGCATGGCGTGACGTCTCTGGACGCCCTCGGTCTGCCGGTCAGTATGAGCGATGTGGATCTGGAACTGCGCGCCGCTTTCGGGCCGTTGTTCGCCGTTTCAGAGGGTCGCGATCTGCCGGAAGCCACTGCCCGCTAAGCCTTCCGGATCGCCGTCGACTTCCGCCACGACCTCGATCCGATCGACCTGAGCCGCGCGCGGCCCCTGCTGACAGGCCCGTTTCAACGCCTCGGTGGCGGCATAGGGACCGACGGCGACGATCTCCACCGTCCCGCCGGTTCGGTTGCGGACCCAACCGTCGAGGTCGAGCTGTCGTGCGTTGTCGACGGTCCAGCCGCGAAACCAGACCCCCTGCACCCGACCATGAACGATCCAATGGGCCGTGCGCATCGCCTCACTCGAATTCCAGGATGATATCGTCGACGGCCAGGCTGTCGCCTGCGGCCGCTTTGACGGCGGCGACGGTACCGTCCCGCTCGGCGCGCAGGATGTTCTCCATCTTCATCGCCTCGACCACCGCCAAAGCATCTCCGGCCTGCACCGATTGACCGGCCTCCACATTGATCGACAGCACCAGGCCCGGCATGGGACAGAGCAGCAGTTTCGAGGTGTCGGGCGCCACCGTTTCGGGCATCAAGGTCGCCAATTCGGCCTGCCGCTCGGTCATCACATAGGCGGTGACCCGCGCCCCGGCATGAGACAGCGTCATCCCGGCCAGAAGCCGGTCGACCTGTACGGTGACCGGATGGCCGTTGACCGTGCCTTCGAAGACCGGCACGCCCGGACGCCAATGGCTGCGCACGGCCACCAGCTTGTCGTCGATGGTCAGGTCCAGCCCGTCCGGCACATCGTCGACCGACACCGAGGTCCGATCGCCGTCCAACGAGACCACCCAATCATAGATCGGCGTGCGCACCGGATGGTCGACCTGGCCGCTGATGGCGCGGGCCCGGTTGCGTTCCCGCAGCCGCGCCAGCACCGCCACGGCGATCAGCACCTGGCGCCGGCTTTCGTCCAACGGCGCGCCCGCGAAGCCGTCGGGATATTCCTCGGCGATGAAGTTGGTGGAAATGTCGCCGGCGGCGAAGCGGGGATGACCGAAGACGGCGTTGAGAAACTCCAAATTATGCTGAATGCCGCGCACGTGATAGCGGTCGAGGGCGTGGCGCATATGGTCGATCGCCTCCTGCCGGTGCCGGCCATGGGTGATTAGCTTGGCGATCATCGGGTCGTAGTAAAGCGTGATTTCGGAACCTTCGACGACGCCCGTATCGACGCGGACATGGGCGTTCTCCGCCGGCGGCTTGCAACTGACCAGGCGGCCGATGGAGGGCAGGAAACCGCGGCGCGGATCCTCGGCATAAAGCCGCGCCTCCATGGCCCAACCGTCGATGCCGATATCGCTTTGGCTCAGCGACAATTTCTCGCCGGCCGCCACGCGGATCATCTGCTCGACCAGATCGATCCCGGTGATCAGTTCCGTCACCGGATGCTCGACCTGCAGGCGCGTGTTCATCTCCAGGAAGTAGAAATTACGATCCTTGTCGACAATGAACTCGACCGTCCCGGCGGAGGCATAGTCCACCGCCTTGGCCAGTGCCACAGCTTCCGCCCCCATGGCGGCGCGGGTCTCGGCATCGATGAAGGAGCTTGGCGCCTCCTCGATCACTTTTTGATGCCGGCGCTGCACCGAGCATTCGCGCTCGCCCAGATGGATGCAATTGCCGTGCTGGTCGGCCAACACCTGAATTTCGATATGGCGCGGCTGCTCGATGAATTTTTCCACGAAGACGCGGTCGTCGGCGAAGCTGGAGCGGGCTTCGTTGGCGGCGGAGGTGAAGCCGTCCCGCGCCTCCTCGTCATTATAGGCCACGCGCATACCCTTGCCGCCGCCGCCGGCCGAAGCCTTCAGCATCACCGGATAACCGATCTCACCGGCGATCTTCACGGCCTCGTCCGCGTCGGCGATGACACCGACATGACCGGGTACGGTCGAGACTTTGGCTTTTTGCGCCAGTTTCTTGGATTCGATCTTGTCGCCCATGGCGGCGATGGCACCGGGACCGGGTCCGATGAAGGCGATGCCCGCCGCGGCCAGGGCCTCGGCGAAGTCCGTATTCTCCGACAGGAAGCCGTAGCCCGGATGCACCGCGTCGGCGCCCGTGCGTTTGATGGCATCGAGGATACGGTCGATGACCAGATAGCTCTCGGCCGCGGGCGCCTCCCCGATATGGACGGCCTCGTCCGCCATCTCCACATGCAGGGCGCCGGCATCGGCGCTGGAATAGACCGCCACTGTGGCAATGCCCATTCGCCTGGCCGTCTTGATCACCCGACAGGCGATTTCACCGCGATTGGCAATGAGGATTTTCTTGAACATGTCGTCGTCTCTACCTGCTGCGGTCGATCAAAGCGGAATATTACCGTGCTTCTTCCACGGATTTTCCAGTTGCTTGTTCTGCAGCATATCGAGGGCGCGCATGATGCGGCGCCGGCTGTTATGGGGCAGGATGACGTCGTCGATGAAGCCGCGATGGCCGGCGACGAAGGGATTGGCGAATTTCTCTCGATATTCCTCCGTGCGCTGTTGGATCTTCTGCGCATCGCCGAGTTCGGAGCGGAAGATGATCTCCACCGCCCCTTGCGCGCCCATCACCGCAATCTCGGCGGCTGGCCAGGCATAGTTCACATCGCCACGCAGATGTTTGGAGGCCATAACGTCATAAGCCCCGCCATAGGCCTTGCGCGTGATCAGTGTGATCTTCGGCACCGTCGCCTCCGCATAGGCATAGAGCAGCTTGGCGCCATGCTTGATGATCGCGCCATATTCCTGCGCCGTTCCCGGCAGGAAGCCTGGCACATCGACCAAAGTCAGGATCGGGATGTTGAAGCAGTCGCAGAAGCGCACGAAGCGGGCGCCCTTACGGCTGGAATCGATATCCAGACAGCCGGCCAGCACCATCGGTTGATTGCCCAGAATGCCGATGGTCTTGCCGCCCATGCGGGCGAAGCCAACGATGATGTTCTGCGCATGGTCCGGTTGGATTTCGTAAAAATCGCCTTCATCGACGACTTTCGCGATCAATTCCTTCATGTCATAGGGCTGATTGGGATTCTGCGGCACCAGCGTGTCGAGGGACATCTCCACCCGGTCCGGCGCGTCGTAGCTCGGTCGCTCCGGCGGCGGCTCCTGGTTCGAGGCGGGCAGAAAATCGACCAGCCGGCGCACCTGGGCCAGCGCCTCCATATCGTTTTCGAAGGCGTTGTCGCAAACGCCGGATCTACGCGAATGGGTCAGCGCGCCGCCAAGCTCCTCATGACTGACCTCCTCCTGCGTCACGGTTTTCACCACGTCGGGGCCGGTGACATACATGTACGAGGAATCCTTGACCATGAAGATGAAGTCGGTCATGGCCGGCGAGTAGACCGCGCCACCGGCGCAAGGGCCCATAACGACGGAAATCTGCGGCACCACGCCGGAGGCCAGTACGTTGCGTTGAAAAACATCGGCATAACCGCCGAGCGACGCTACGCCTTCCTGAATGCGGGCGCCACCCGAATCGTTCAGCCCGATCACCGGCGCGCCGACCTTCATGGCCTGATCCATGATCTTGCAGATCTTGCCCGCATGGGCTTCCGAAAGCGAGCCGCCGAAAACCGTGAAATCCTGGCTGAAGACAAAGACCAGACGGCCATTGATGGTACCCCAGCCGGTGACGACGCCATCGCCCGGCACTTTCTGTTCGTCCATACCGAAGTCGACGGAGCGGTGTTCGACGAACATGTCGTATTCCTCAAAACTGTCCTCGTCCAACAGGATCTCGATCCGCTCCCGCGCCGTCAGTTTACCTTTGGCGTGCTGTGCGTCGACCCGACGCTGACCGCCGCCCATGCGCGCCAAGGCACGCTTTTCTTCCAATTGTCGAATGATATCCTGCATACAGAGCCCCGCCCGGAAATTTGACTTTGTTCAAGGCAATATAGCCGCTGTCATCGGATTGTCATGCGCTTTCGAGCGCCAACCGATGGAAGCGCGCCGCCTGCGCCAAATCGCGGCGCAAGCCGGCCACGCGAACCGCCTCCTCCCCGTCCTCGCCCCAGATCGCGGTCTGATGATCCTCGTCGACACGGGCCGCACGCCAGATGGCGTCGAGCTCCATATACTCATCCGCCAACGCCAGGGCCAGGGAGATCGATTTGGTGATCGTCGCCATTTCATGAAGGGCCGTCAGGGCGAATTTCGACTGCGCGGCGACATGGTCATGCAGGCGGGCCTCGGCTTCCCGATCCTGGTCGACATGGAGCAGCGAGTCGGTCACAGTCAGGGCTATGCCGAAACGCCGCTCGAACCAATCGGCCACCGGCTGCCAATGCCGGTCCTGCAAGGCGCGCAAATCCGCCGGTCCGTCAGTGCGGTAGCAGATCAGATCGGCGTTGACGAAATCGGCGAGCGTCCGGATCAGATGCTGTCGATGGGTTTCCGCCAGATCGATGGCGGAGTTCGACAGACGCGTGAGCGGCATGGTCGCCGGCTCGATTTCATCTTCCTGGGCCGCCCACTCCTCCGCCACCGCATCGGCAAGGGCCTGGTTGGGCAGGGCCATCGCGGCCTTGTTGGGCGTTCGCAGGGGACGGCTGTCCAGCGTGACCTGAAACTCCGTGCCTTCGGCGGCAACCGCGACCTGCTTGTAGAAGCGCTTCAAGCCGACCTAGCCTCTTGCCGTAAGCCCATTCTGCTGCATACGCCAAACGCAGAGGTCGACCCGGTCCTGACCGAAGAAAGGTTCGCCATCGAAGACCAGCGTCGGCACGCCATAATGGCCGGCCGCGGTCAGAGCCGCTTGGTTCTCCGCGATCGCGGCGTCGTATTCGTCAGGGTTGGCCTCTATCTCTGCATCCAGTTGCGCCAGATCGAGCTCCGCCCGGGCCGTCGCGCGGGCCAGATGATCGCCTTCATGCCAATCCTGGGTTCGGCCGTTCCAGAGCAGATCGGCTATCGCGGTGACGAAATTCAATCCCTTGCCGCGACGGGCGGCGGCAACGCCAAGCCGTGTCAATCGATGGATGTAAGGCTGCTCTTCCGTGGCCTGACGCGTCGCCGGGTCGACCTGGACCGGGTCCGGTTTGGGCCAGCGGAACGGCAGGTCGAGATACTCCGCCACCCGCACCGTGTCCCGCATTAGGTAGGGCGCGAACAGCGGATCGCGGCCGGTGATAAAATCTTTGTCGCGGACGGCGCCGGGATAGACGGGCCGCAGGTCAATGTCCAAATCGTAGGTCGCCCGCAGATCGAGTAAGCGGGGCCCGGCCAAATAGCAGTAAGGGCTGCGAAACGACCAATAAACATCCAGGGACAACGTCATAAGCTAACTTCCGATTCTCGCGGGACCAGCGCGGAAAATAGCCGTTGGCCCGCGATTTGAGAACCGGAAACATGCCGAAGGCCGATCGGTTACAGCGAGGTCCCGACAAGCGCTTGCAGATAAGCCGGCACCTCGATGCCGGGCCTCAGCCGGGCATCGCCCTCCGGCGTGCCGAAAGTCGAAGCGACGGGGATGACGCCGGCCCAGCAATCGAGGGCGTAATCCTCCTCGTCGTCGACCGGATCGCCGGTACGGATCTTGGCGGAGGCTTCCTCGATATCCATGCCGACCACCATGGTGGCTTTCAATTCCTGCTCCGTATTGCCGCGGACATCTTCCCACCGGCCGGCGAACAAATAGTCCATCATCACCTTCAGTGTGGCTTCCTTCTCGTCCCGGTCCGTGATCTCCCGCGCTTTCCCGAACGCCATGGCGGAGCGGTAATTGGCGGAATGGTGGAAGGGCGAGCGTGCCATGACATAGCCGTCGAAATGGGTCACCGTGAGACAGGCCGGAATGCCTTCCCGCACCGACCGCAGCATGCGGCTGGCCGAGGAGCCGTGCCAGTAAAGCCGCTGACCCTCTCGCCATTTCAAGGTCGGGGTGACATAGGGCTGACCGTCGATGACATAGCCGACATGGCAGAACGGACTCGAATCCAAGACATTGTGTACGACCTCATGATCGTAACTGCCCCGCTCATGCACGCGTTTTACCTTCGACCGAAGGCTCGGTTGATAGGATGACATAACGATTTCTCCTCAGCGAGTTTCGCCGCCTTGTATTCCTCGATTGGCTTATCGAAAAGCACCATTTATAAAAATATAAAAGTACCAATTTGAGGCAAGCTTATGTTCGATTCCAGTCTTCTCTCCATCGAGCGAGACGAGCCGGCGTCACTGCAGCGACAGCTTTACGGCCAGTTGCGCTCCTTCATCCTGGCCGGCCGGCTGACCCCGGGCAGTCGTTTGCCGTCGAGCCGGAGCTTGGCGGAAGATCTCGGCGTTTCCCGCAACACCGTGCTCTCGGCCTTCGACCAGCTGACCGCCGAGGGTTACTTGGAAGGCCGGCAGGGTGCCGGTTCCTTCGTCGCCACGGACCTGCCGACAGAAGAGCTTATGGACGGTCGCTTCGCGGCGCCGGAGAAGACGAACACGCCGGTCACCCTGTCGAACCGGGGACGCGATCTGACGTCGTCCATTGCGCCCGGACGGCGCGGCGCGCGCGCGTTTCGGGCCGGCTATCCGGATATCCGCCTTTTCCCCTTCGATATCTGGAGCCGGCTATTGGCCCGCGTCTGGCGTCGGCCGACGGACGACCTGGTCAACAATATCGACCCCTCCGGCTATCCGCCGCTGCGGCGGGCCATCGCCGATTACCTCAAAGCCATGCGCGGCGTCCGCTGCGACGCGGACCAGGTGATGATCCTAAGCGGCGTTCAGCAAGCCATCGCGATCGCCACCACCGCGCTCTGCGACATCGGCGACCGGGTTTTGGTCGAGGATCCTGGTTATCCCGGCGTCCGCGGCGCCTTCAAGAGCTGCGGCGTGGTCCCAACCGGCCTGCCTATCGACGCGGAGGGCGTGTGGATCGAAGCGGCGCCGGAAGCCAAACTGCTGTGCACAGCGCCCTCCCATCAGTTTCCGCTGGGCGTCACCATGAGCTTGGCCCGCCGGCTCGCCTTAATCGAATGGGCCGCGCAATCCGACGCCTGGATACTGGAAGATGATTACGACAGCGAGTACCGCTACACCGGCAAGCCGCTGCCCGCGCTGCAGGGTCTCGACCCCCACGATCGGGTGATCTATATGGGCAGCTTCTCCAAAGTCATGTTTCCGACCATACGGATCGGCTATCTGGTGGCGCCGCCAGCCCTGGTGGAACCGTTCCGCCGCGTCCGCGCCGCCCTCGACGGCCATCCCGCCAGCAGCGCCCAGCCCGCCTTGACGGCGTTCATCGAGGAAGGCCATTTCGCCGCCCATATGCGGCGGATGCGCAAGGTTTATGGCGAACGTCAGCGGAACTTCATCGACCAGGCGGCGCATCACCTGGGCGATCGTTTGGACATTACCCCCTCCCCGGTCGGCATGTCCCTGGTCGGCCGGCTAAGGCAAGGATTGGACGATCGGACGGCGGCGATCTTGGCAAGAGCCAACGATGTCGACCTCGTCGCCATCGGCAGTTATTACGCCGAACCGGTGGCGACGCAGCTTCTCCATCTCGGCTACACCGCCTGCGACGCCCGGGAAACCGATGCAGCATTGCGCAGGCTGGCCAAGGCCTGGGCGACAGGTTAACTGACTGACACCAACGCGCGAACCGAGCTGGCGAGGTCGGACGGCCAATCCACGACGGCGACCGCACCGGCGGCGAGCAGGTCGGCTTTCGTATGGAACCCCCAAGCAACGCCCAAAAACGGCACCGACGCGTTGCGGGCGAAGTCGGCGTCATGCGTGGTATCGCCGATCATCAGCGTTTCCGCCGGACCGCAGCCGACGTCCGCCATCGCCAGGCGCAACATCGTAGGATCGGGTTTGCCAGGACTGACGTCGGCCGTCTGCAAGGTCGAAAACCGAGCATGCAAGACGTGATTGTCGAGCACCCAGTCCAGTCCCGGCCTGCCCTTCCCGGTTGCTATCCCGAGGCGAAAGCCGGCGGCCGCAAGCGAAGCCAAGCCGGGCTCGATACCCTCGAACAACGGCTCCACGATACCTTCCGCCCGCGCGGCCTGCAGGTTAAACACATATTGTTCGGCGATATCCCGGCAATCGCCGGCCGAGAGCTTTGGGAAAAGCCGGGCCACCATCACTTCCGACGGCAGGCCTATGAGATTGCAGATATCGGTCGCCGTCGCGGTCAGGCCCCGCACCGCCAATGCGGCCTGCATGGCGCGCGCGGCAGCAGCGCCCGAATCCGTGAGCGTGCCGTCGCAGTCGAATACCAGGAGCTTGAGTTGCGCCACAGTCGCTCAGTGGCTCAGTTGACGCCTTTTTCCCGGCCTTCCCAAAACGGTTTGCGCAGTTCCGTCTTCAGGATCTTGCCGGCGCCGGACAGCGGCAGCGGCTCCTCGGAATAAGAGACGCTACGCGGACATTTGAAGCCGGCGATCAACTTCTGACAATGCTCGATGATCTCCTGCTCGCTGGCCGATTGGCCTTCGCCCAGACGGACGATGGCATGCACCCGCTCCCCCCACTTTTCGTCCGGCACGCCGATGACGGCGCATTCGACCACGGCCGGATGTTGGTAGACGGCGTTTTCGACCTCGGCCGAATAGACGTTCTCGCCGCCGGAAATGATCATGTCCTTGACCCGGTCGACGATATAGATATAGCCGTCTTCGGTCATATAGGCACCGTCGCCCGTATGCATCCAACCGTCGATCAAGGCTTCCGCGGTTTGCTCCGGCTTGTTCCAGTAGCCGAGCATGATGTTCGGGCCGCGGGCGCAGAGCTGACCCACCTCGCCCCGGGGCACTTCGTTGTCGTCATCGTCGACGATTTTCACCTCCACGGCATAGGCGGCGCGGCCGCAGGACTTGAACAATTCATTCTTCAGACCCTCGCCCTTATGGGCCTCCGGTCCGTTGAAGGAGATGATCGGGGCGGTTTCCGTCTGCCCGTACGCGTGGGTGAAGTTGGTGTCGGGCATGATCTCGAGGGCGCGGCGGATCACCGCTTCCGGCATCGGCGACGCGCCATAGGTCAGCTGCCGCATGGACGACAGATCATATTTTTCGACATCCGGGTGGTTGACCAACATGTTGATCATCGTCGGCACCAGCAGACCGTCGGTAATGCCCTGTTCCTGGATCGTCTTCATCACCAATACCGGTTCGAACGCCGGAATGAAGACATGGCGGCCGGCGACCGTGGTCACGCCGATGATCGAGAGACCGTCGGCGATGTGGAACATCGGCGCGGCATGGATCCAGCGCATGCCCTGTTCGAACTTGATCGCCGGGATCACCTGCATGGCGTTCGATTGCAGGTTCTGATGGCTGAGCATCACGCCTTTGGAGACGCCGGTGGTCCCGCCGGTATAGTAGATCGCAGCGAGATCGTCATAGCCGCAGCCGGCCTCGCCGATCGCGGCCGCGCTGTCGATCAGATCGTCGTAGCGATGCATCCCCGCCGGGGTTTCGCCGTCACCGATATAGACGATCTCCCGCAAACTGGGCAGCTGCCCTTGCAACTGCGATAAAGCGCCGAGAAAATTGTCGTCGATGAACAGGAGCTCGCAGCCCGAGTCGTTCAGCCAGTAGGCGATTTCCGGCGGCGCCAGGCGGGTATTGATGGGCACGAAAACCCCGCCGGCCCAAACCATCGCCCAGGAAAACTCATAGTAACGATCGCTGTTCAGCGCCAACACCGCACCGCGCCCGCCCTTCGCCAAGCCGAGATCGTTGCGGATGGCGCCGGCCAATTTGCTGATCCGCTCAGCGCATTGGCTGTAGGTCCAGACCCGGTCGCCATCGACGGTGGCGATTTCGTTTCCGGCCACTTGAACGGCACGATTGATACACTGCGTCAAATGCATGAAAGATTCCCCTATTTTTGCCTTCCCGGTCTGTCCCGCTAGCCGTGTTTAGGCAGGGGAACAGCATCGGTCAAGTAAATGAAATCGCATAATCGCTCGTCAAGAATCCGAAGCGTTCCATGGCGTCGAGGAAATGCGCGGCCGGCACCGCCTCGACCTGCAATCGCCCGCCGGCCGGATGCGGTAGATCGAGAGCATGGGCATGGAGATGAAGCTTTCTCGGCACCTCCAAACCCTCGGGAAAGGCCGCGCGGCCGCCATATTTTCCGTCGCCTAAAATCGGCACGCCGATCGCGGCGCAATGGACGCGCAGTTGATGGGTCCGCCCGGTCCAGGGTTGCAAGGCTAGCCAGCACACCCGATCGCCGGCCCGATCGATCACGCGATAATCGGTGACCGCCGTTTTGCCGGCGTCCGGATCGACCTGGACCCGCTCGCCGCCCTGACCAGACCGCTTGCCCAGGGGCGCGTCGACGGTACCTTCGTCCAAGGCCGGCGCCCCGGCGCAAAGCGCCCAATAGACCTTCCGCGCGGTCTTGTCGCGAAATGCGCGCGTCAGTGCCGCCGCCGCCTTGGCATGGCGCGCGAGCAGGAGAACGCCGCTGGTGTCTTTGTCCAGCCGATGCACCAACCGCGGCCGTTCCGCGGCGTCGAAGCGCAATCCGTCGAGCATGGCGTCCAAGTGATGGCGCGTGCCGCTACCCCCTTGAACCGCCAATCCCGGCGGCTTGTTGATCGCCAGCACCGCCGCGTCCTTATGGATCACGCAGGCCCGCAAGGCTTCGAGATCGTCCGCCGAAACGCGTGTCCTGGCCGGCTGCTTTTTGGCCGTCTGCTGCCGATCCAAGGGCGGAATTCGCAAAGATTGACCGGCATCGAGCCGAGTATTGGCCTTGACCCGCTTACCGTCGAGACGGATTTGCCCGGTACGGAGCAGCTTCTCCAATCGGCCATGGCTGAGGCCCGGATAGCCGCGCTTGAACCAGCGGTCGAGCCGCATGCCGGCATCCGCTGCCGGCACGGTGACGGTTTTGACGCCGCTCACGCCGCCACCTGCCGAACCAGCAGTAACGCCAGAAACAACGCACCGACGGACAGCACGACGCTGGTCACTACGTAAAGAAACGCCAGGCCCAACTCCCCCCGCTCATAGAGAACCATGGTGTCGAGCGAGAAGGTCGAAAAGGTGGTGAAAGCGCCGAGCACGCCGACGACCAAAAAGGCGCGGACTTCCAACCCAACGGACCATTTCAGCGCCATCAGCTCGACCAGAAGACCGAGCAGGAAGGAGCCAAGGACATTCACCGTGAGCGTGCCGTACGGAAAACCGAGGCCGAGCCACTTGCTGACATTCGAGGCCAATGCGTAACGGGCAACGGCGCCCAAGGCACCGCCGGCGGCGATGGCGAACAGCAGTTTCACGCCGGCCGCTCCTGCCTCAGTTTGTTCCAATAGGCGAGCCGTTTGGAGATTTCCCGCTCGAACCCCCGCTCTGCGGGCCGGTAATAGCTCTCGCGCTTCATGTTTTCGGGAAAATATTGCTGGCCGGAGAACCCGTCGTCCGTGTCATGGTCGTATTCGTATCCGTCGCCATAGCCAAGATCCTTCATCAGCCGTGTCGGCGCGTTGAGGATATGTTTGGGCGGCATCAGCGATCCGGTCTCCTTCGCCGATCGGGTGGCTGCGCCGAAGGCTTTGTAGGCGGCATTCGACTTCGGCGCCGTGGCGAGGTAGATCACCGCCTGCGCGATCGCCAATTCGCCTTCCGGTGTGCCCAGAAAGTCGTAGGTATCCTTGGCCGCGAGCGCCTGCACCACCGCTTGCGGATCGGCCAGGCCGACATCCTCGACGGCGAAGCGAACCAGGCGGCGGGTGATGTAGAGCGGCTCCTCCCCCGCCACCAGCATCCGGGCGAGCCAGTAGAGCGCGGCATCCACGTCAGAGCCGCGCAACGACTTATGCAGCGCGGAAATCAGGTTGTAATGGCCGTCCTGCCCCTTGTCGTAGACCGGCGCGCGGCGTTGGACCAGCTTGGTCAGAGCGGCGATGTCCAGTGCTTCCTTCTGTTTTAGGGTCAGCAATTCTTCGGCCATGTTGAGTAGAAACCGGCCATCGCCGTCGGCCATGCCAATCAAAGCTTCCCGGGCATCGTCTTCGAGCGGGAGAGGTCGACGCTCTGCTTCCTCTGCCCGACGGATCAGTTCGCCAAGCGCCGCCTCGTCCAACCGGTTCAACACCAGGACCTGGCACCGGGACAACAACGCCGCGTTCAATTCGAAGGATGGGTTTTCCGTGGTCGCGCCAACCAGAGTGATCGTGCCGTCTTCCACATAAGGCAGAAAACCGTCCTGCTGCGCCCGGTTGAAGCGGTGAATCTCATCGACGAACAATAGCGTGGCGATGCCGTCCCTGCGCCGCTGCTTCGCCGCCTCAAAGGCTTTACGCAAGTCCGCGACACCGGAAAACACGGCGGACAGCTGTTCGAAATGCATCCCCACCCGTTCCGCCAACAGGCGGGAAATCGTCGTCTTGCCGCTGCCCGGCGGTCCCCAAAAGATGCAGGAAGCGATGCGTCCGGCCTCCAGCATCCGGGTGACCGGACCGTCCGGCCCCAGCAACTGGTCTTGCCCGACCACATCGTCCAGGCTCGCGGGCCGCAGGCGGTCGGCGAGCGGACGTTCGGGACCTTGGTCGAGGCCGGCGGCTTCGAACAGGCTACTCACGGTTGACGTCCGCGCTCAATACCCGTTGGCCGCGGCGGATCTGGATGCGCCAGCGACGACGATCACCGGCGAGCAATCGTTGCAAGGTCGCGACATCGGCAATCTCCTCGCCATTCAATCGCAATAGCACGTCGCCTTTCTTTAATCGCAGCTTGGCGGCTTCGCTACGGGTACGCAGGCGAGTGATGACGACCCCGCCTTTGAACGGATCGAATCCCATTTCCTCCGCCAGAGCCGGCGACAGATTGGCGACTTCCGCGCCAGCCAGGGGATGACGTCCGGTCAATTCGGTCAGATTTCGTGCCGGCAATTCCGGCGCTTGCAGGAGCGCCACTCGAACCGGTCTGCGCTCGCCGTTCCGCAGAACGTTCAGCAACGTCTCGCCGCCGATCATCTTGGTACCGACGCGATATCGAAAGCCGTCTTCGTCGTCGATGCGTTGGCCGTCGATGGTGAGGATCATGTCGCCGACTTTGATCCCCGCCTTATCCGCCGGTCCTTTCGGATAGACCGTTCGAACGATCACGCCTTCCGGCCGTTTCCGCCCCATGGACGAGGCGATCTCCTGAGTCACCGGTTGCGTGGCGATACCGAGCCAGGGCCGCTGCACGAAACTGGCGCCGGCTCGAGCACTCTGCAACACCACCCTGACCATGTTCGCCGGCACCGCGAAGCCGATCCCGTGGGAGCCGCCGCTGCCGGAAAAGATGGCCGTGTTGACGCCAACCAACCGGCCTTTCATGTCAACCAAAGCGCCGCCCGAATTGCCCGGATTGATCGCCGCATCGGTCTGAATGAAAGACTGGAAATCCGTAATACCGACGCTCGTGCGAGCAAGAGCGGACACGATCCCGTTGGTGACGGTCTGCCCGACATTAAAGGGATTGCCGATCGCCAGCACCAAATCGCCGACTTGCAGTTTGTCGGAATCGGCCAATCGCAAGGCCGGCAGCTTACGCCCCCCGACATCGACCTTCAACACCGCCAAATCGGTACTTTCGTCCTCCAGCACCAGTTTGGCGGTGAATTCGGAACGGTCGGTCAGCGCCACCTTGATCGTCTCCGCCCCCTTGATCACATGATAATTCGTGACGATCAGGCCCTTATTGTCGACGATCACGCCCGAACCGAGCGAATGCTGCGGCTTCGCCTTCGGCCCGACGCCGAACCGCTCGCCGAAAAACCGGCGAAAAAACGGATCGTCGAAAAGCGGAGAACTGAGCTGCTGCTGCGGTTTGCGCTTGGTGTGGATATTGACCACCGCGGGTGCCGCCCTTTTTACCAAGGGCGCAAAACTCAAGTGGATCTGGTGCTGGTTTTCCGGGATGGCGCGGTGTTTATCCGCCGCTGCGGGAAAAACCAATAGCATCAAGGCCGGTATCAGTGCGAAACACTTCATCATGACCGCCTCACTTTAGCATGTTAGCCTACCGCAACGAAAAAAGGGCGGATTGTCGCCCGCCCTTCCCTCGAAACTCGATTGGCCCAATCGACCTACGCGGCCTCTTCGGCCTCGTCCTCTTCGCCCGGCGCCGGTCCCGAATCCTGCCCCTTGGCGTCCGGGTCCCGGTCGATCAACTCAATGACCGCCATTGGCGCGCAATCGCCGTAACGATGGTTGGCCTTGATAATCCGGCAATATCCGCCCTGGCGATCTTCGTAGCGTTCGGCCAGATCGCCGAAAAGTTTCTGGACCATCGCCTTGTCTTGTATCTGGCTTATTGCCTGACGCCGGGCGTGCAGATCCCCGCGCTTGCCCAGGGTAATCAGCTTTTCGACGATGGGACGCAGCTCCTTCGCTTTCGGCAGCGTGGTCTTGATCTGCTCATGCTTGATCAAGGCCGCCGCCATATTGGCGAACATCGCCTTGCGGTGGGGACTGGTCCGATTGAGTTTGCGGCCGCCTTTTCTGTGTCGCATCCTCGTTGCTCCTTCTGCTTCCGCCCGAAACTTAGATTTCAGCTTCGAGCTGTTTGGCCAATTCCTCGATATTCTCGGGCGGCCATTCGTTTACTTCCATGCCGAGATGCAGGCCCATCTGGGTCAGCACTTCCTTGATCTCATTCAACGACTTACGGCCGAAATTCGGCGTACGCAGCATCTCGCCTTCGGTTTTCTGTACCAGATCGCCGATATAGATGATGTTGTCGTTCTTCAGGCAATTCGCGGAGCGTACGGAAAGCTCCAGCTCGTCGACCTTGCGCAGAAGATTGCGATTGAATTTCGGCGCTTCCGGCTCGGCCACTTCCTTCTCGTCCTGCGGCTCTTCGAAGTTGATGAAAAGCTGCAGCTGATCCTGAAGAATCCGCGCGGCGAAGGCGATGGCGTCCTCCGGCCGGACCGTGCCATTGGTTTCGATATCCATGGTCAGTTTGTCGTAGTCGAGCTTCTGCCCTTCGCGGGTGTTCTCGACCCGATAGGCGACCTTACGGACCGGACCGAAAATGGCGTCGACCGGGATCAGACCGATCGGGCTGTCCTCCTCCCGATTGCGTTCCGCCGGCACATACCCCTTCCCGGTATCGACCGTCATTTCCATGTTGATCTTGGCGCCGACATCGAGATGGCAAATCACCAGTTCGGGGTTCATAATTTCCAAATCCGGGCCAGTGACGATTTGACTCGCCGTAACCTCGCCCGGTCCGTCGGCGGAGAGGGACATGCGCTTCTCGCCTTCGGAGTGGGCTTTTACCGCCAAGCCTTTGATGTTCAAGACAATATCCGTCACATCTTCGCGTACGCCGGAAATCGAGGAAAACTCGTGCAGCACACCGTCGATCTGGATCGAGGTGACCGCCGCGCCGTACAGCGACGACAGCAGAATGCGCCGCAGCGCGTTGCCCAAGGTCAGGCCGAAACCGCGCTCCAGCGGCTCCGCGACGATGGTGGCGCGGCTGTTTTCGTCATGCTCGGAGGAAACCTGCAAGCCCGTCGGCTTGATCAGTTCTTGCCAATTGTTTTGAATCACGTCTCGGACCTCTTGCACGGAACCCGGTCGGGTTCGTTGTTCAAATTCGTTTACGGGTCGCCGATCGGGCGGCGGCGGTTTTTAAACGCGGCGGCGTTTCGGCGGCCGGCAACCATTATGCGGGATCGGCGTCACATCCTTGATCGACGTCACGGTGAAACCGGAGGCCTGCAGCGCCCGAAGCGCGCTTTCCCGCCCGGATCCGGGCCCGCGCACCAACACTTCCAACGTCTTCACGCCATGCTCCTGCGCCTTCTTGCCGGCGTCTTCCGCCGCCAACTGCGCGGCATAAGGCGTCGATTTGCGGGAACCTTTGAAACCCATGGCGCCGGCCGTCGACCAGGAGATCACATTTCCCTGGACATCGGTGATCGTGACCATGGTGTTGTTGAAACTCGCGCTGACATGGGCAATGCCGTTGGTGATGTTCTTGCGCTCGCGGCGGCGGACGCGGGTGGTTCTTTCCTTGGCCATCGGATTGCTTCCTTACTTTTTCTTGCCGGCGATCGGTTTGGCCGGTCCCTTGCGGGTGCGGGCGTTGGTATGGGTCCGCTGACCGCGGACCGGCAGACCCTTGCGGTGACGGACGCCGCGATAGCAGCCCAAATCCATCAAGCGCTTGATATTCATAGCGGTTTCGCGACGAAGATCGCCTTCCACCAGATAGTCGGCGTCAATGACCTCACGGATTTGGATGACCTCCTGATCGGTCAGGTCGTTGACTCGTCGCTCGCTCGGGATGCCGATACGTTCGCAGATTTGCTCCGCGTTATAGCGTCCGATACCGTGAATGTAGGTCAACGCGATCGAGACGCGTTTGTTCGTCGGAATGTTTACGCCGGCAATACGTGCCACGCCAATTCTCCTCGTTCAATCCGCCCGGACGCCAGGCCCGACGGTTGCCATCGTTTGCTGAAGGTAAGGCCGCGAGTTATGCGGATTTTTACCTTCAAAGTCAACTTTTTATGCGGCCCTCAGCAGGTTCGCCAACGCCGCGGTGACATCGTCGATGTCGTCCATGCCATCGACCTGTTTCAGCAGGTCCTTATCCCGGTAATAGGGTAATAACGGGGCGGTCTGGGCATGGTATTGGCTGAGCCGCTCCCGCACCGTTTCCTCGTTGTCGTCGGCCCGCCGGGAAAACTCGGAACCGCCGCATTCGTCGCAGATATTCTCTTTCTTCGGGAGCAAATAGCGGTCGTGATAACCATGGCCGCAATTCGCGCAGGTGAACCGGCCGGTGATCCGGTCCACGAGAATATCATCGTTGACGGTGATTTCGATCACGGAATCGAGGGCGATCCCCTTCTCCGCCAGCATTTTGTCCAAGCCTTCAGCCTGCGCCACGTTGCGGGGGAAGCCGTCCAGGATAAAGCCATTGGCGCAGTCCCGATCGTCGATCCGGTCGGCGATGATGCCGATGACGATATCGTCCGAAACCAGTTCGCCTCGCTCCATCACTTCCTTGGCCTGCTTGCCGACCTCCGTTCCTGCCTTGACCGCCGCCCGCAGCATTTCGCCGGTGGACAATTGCACGATATTGAACTGATCTTCCAACCGCTGCGCCTGTGTGCCCTTGCCGGCGCCGGGTGGACCTAAAAGAATTAATCTCAACGTTTTCGCCCCCGCAATTTCGATTTTTTGATCAAACCTTCATATTGATGCGCCAACAGGTGAGATTGCACCTGTGCCACCGTATCCATGGTTACGCTGACGACGATCAATAGCGAGGTGCCGCCGAAATAGAACGGCACCGCATACTGGCTACGCAATAACTCAGGCAACAAACAAACCAAGGCGAGATAACCCGCACCAACCGTGGTCAGGCGGGTCAGCACGTAATCGAGATAGGCCGCGGTCCGCTCGCCCGGCCGGATGCCGGCAATGAAGCCACCCTGCTTCTTCAGATTGTCGGCGGTGTCCGCCGGATCGAACATGATCGCTGTGTAGAAGAAACAGAAGAAGACGATACCGACCATATAGATCGTCAGGTAAAGCGGCTGCCCCGGTCCGATCCAGGCCGTCAGGGTACGCAGCCATTCCGCGCCGCCGCCTTGGGCGGTGAAGTTCGCCACCGTCGCCGGCATCAACAACAGCGCCGAAGCGAAGATCGGCGGGATCACGCCGGCGGTGTTCAGTTTCAACGGCAGATGGGTGCTCTCGCCGCCGAACCGGCCGACCTGCCGCTTGGGATATTGGATCAGAATGCGACGCTGTGCCCGTTCCATGAAGACGATGAAGGTGATCGTCAGCACGACGACGATGATCAGGCCAAGGATCACCAGGGTCGGGATCGCGCCGGTCCGGTTCATTTCGAAGGTCCCGGCCAAGGCCAGAGGTAGATTTGCGATGATGCCCGCGAAGATGATCAGGGAGATGCCGTTGCCGACGCCGCGCGCGGTGATCTGCTCGCCCAGCCACATCAGGAAAATGGTACCCCCGACCAGCGTGATAACTGTCGAAATGCGGAAGAACCAACCCGGATCGATGACCACGCCACCGACACTCGACGTCATCCCCTCAAGTCCAACGGCGATGCCGTAACCCTGCAGCGTGCAGAGCGCCACCGTACCGTAGCGGGTATATTGATTGATCTTCTTGCGGCCCTGCTCGCCCTCTTTCTTCAAGGCGCCCAGTTGGGGCGAAACCGCGGTCATCAGCTGCATGATGATCGAGGCCGAGATGTAGGGCATGATGTTAAGCGCGAAGATGGTCATGCGCTCCAGCGCGCCGCCGGAAAACACGTTGAACAGATCGACAATGCCGCCGCGCTGCTGTTCGAAAATCTCCTGTAAGGCCGCCGGATCGATCCCCGGAATGGGAATATAGGTGCCGAGCCGATAGACAATCAGCGCACCCAGCGTGAACCAGATGCGCTTCTTGAGTTCGGTCGCCTTCGCGAACGCACCAAAGTTGATGTTCGCGGCGAGTTGTTCAGCGGCTGACGCCATGCGCTAATTACCCAACGGTAAAAGTCCGTATAAGGGCAGAAATCATTCTATCTAAAAAGACCTAACGATCGCTGCCTATTGAAATAGTCATTCTTCCTCGGCTTTTCCAGCCTTCTCTTCCGGGGCCGGCTTGGCGGCAACGGCGACGCTGCCCCCCGCCTTCTCGACCGCTTCCACCGCGGACTTGCTGGCGCCCGCAACTTCCAAAGTCAATTTCGCCTTCAGTTCGCCATTGGCGACCAGACGCACGCCGTCCTTGGCGGTCTTGATCACGCCGGCGGCGACCATCGCCGCCGCGTCGACCGTCTGGCCCGCATCCAATTTACCGGCATCGACCGCGCGTTGCAGGCGGTCGATGCCGACGACCTTGTAATTCTTGCGAAAGATGTTGTTGAAGCCGCGCTTCGGCAGCCGCCGGTGCAGCGGCATTTGCCCGCCCTCGAAGCCTTTGATGGCCACGCCGGACCGGGATTTCTGACCCTTATGACCGCGGCCGGAGGTCTTGCCCTTGCCGGAGCCGATGCCGCGACCGACCCGCTTTTTCTTTTTCAATGCGCCAGGATTATCGCGCAACTCGTTGAGTTTCATGAGCTTCCTAACCTTCCGCGTTCTCTTCCACGCGCACCAAATGGGCGACCTTGTCGATCATGCCGCGGACCGACGGGGTGTCTTCCAAGGTCCGGGTGCGATGCATTTTGTTGAGCCCGAGACCGATCAAAGTCTCGCGCTGATCCTTCGGCCGGCCGATCGGACTGCCGATCTGGGTGACCGTTACCGTGGCCTTGGTCTTCGCCGCTTTCTTTGCCATCTCAGCCGCTCACTAACCTTGCGCTTCCGCTTCCGAACCGCGGCGGCGGCCGACGATTTCGGACACCTTCTTACCCCGTTTCGCGGCGATCATCCGCGGCGAATTCTGGTTCTTCAGGGCCTGGAACGTGGCGCGCACCATGTTGTAGGGGTTCTGCGACCCGACCGACTTGGTGACCACATCCTGCACGCCCAGCATTTCGAACACGGCGCGCATCGGGCCGCCGGCAATGATACCGGTTCCGGCCGGGGCGGCCCGGCAGATCACCTTGCCGGCGCCATGACGGCCGCGGACATCGTGATGCAGGGTGCGACCCTCCCGCAGAGGTACCCGGATCATGTTCCGCTTAGCCATTTCCGTTGCTTTGCGGATCGCCTCCGGCACTTCGCGGGCCTTGCCGTGACCGAAACCGGCCCGGCCTTTCTGATCGCCAACAACGACCAGCGCCGCAAAACCAAAGCGGCGGCCGCCTTTCACGACTTTGGCGACGCGGTTGATGTGGACCAGCTTGTCCGCTAACTCGCTGTCACCGCGGTCGCCCATGTCGCCGCGAGAACTATTGCGTGAGGCGCTGCGTGGATTTCGTGCCATGCTCTTGCTCTATCTCGATTAAAATGACAAACCGGCTTCGCGAGCCGCGTCGGCCAAGGCTTTCACCCGGCCGTGATAGCGATAACTTCCGCGATCGAAGACCACGGTTTCGATGCCGGCTTCCTTGGCCCGTTGAGCGATCAGTTCGCCGACCCGGCGCGCCGCATCGGTATCGGAGCCCTTGCCCGCTTCGCGCAGGTCTTTCTCCACGCTGCTGGCGGCCGCCACGGTGTTCCCTTCAAGGTCGTTGATCACCTGCGCATAGATATGCTTCGACGAACGGAACACAGACAAACGCGGCCGCCCCTTTGCCCGGTTGCGCAATTGGAAGCGCACCCGGGATTGACGGCGCTTCGATAAAGATTGGGTTTTCGACATCTCGCCTATCCGTTACTTCTTCTTGCCTTCCTTGCGGAAGATGTATTCGCCGACATATTTCACGCCCTTACCCTTATAGGGTTCCGGTTTCCGGTACGCGCGGATTTCCGCCGCGACCTGACCGACCGTCTGCGCATCGTTGCCGGAGACTTTGATCATGGTCGGCCGTTCGCATTCGATCTTGATCCCCTCGGGAATCGGATAATTGATATCGTGGCTATAGCCGAGCTGCAGATTGAGCGTCTGGCCCTGCACTGCGGCACGGTATCCCACGCCGACCAGCTCCAGCTCCTTACTGAACCCTTCGGTCACGCCGGTCACCAGGTTTTGCGCGAGCGAGCGCTGCATGCCCCACATGGAGCGGGACCGCTTGCTGTTATCCCGCGGCTTCACGTGGATCACGTTGCCATCCTGCTCGACGACGACCTCGTCGACGAAGGTCATGGCCATCTCGCCATTCTTGCCTTTCACGGTCAGATCGGCGCCGTCCAGTTTGACATCGACCCCATCCGGGATGGCGATCGGCAGTTTTCCAATGCGCGACATTCCGCTCTCCTCAGAATACCTGGCAGATCACTTCGCCACCGACATTCTCGTCGCGGGCTTCCGTATCCGACATCACACCCTTAGGCGTCGACAAAATCGAAATGCCAAGGCCGTTCGCTACCCGCGGCAGATCGCGGATCGACGAATAAACCCGGCGGCCCGGTTTGGAGACCCGCTGGATATAGCGGATCACCGGCTGACCTTCGTGATACTTCAATTCGATACTCAGTTCCGACTTGCCGCGCTCGAAATCCGCCCGGCTGAAGCCGCGGATATAGCCTTCGCGCTGCAACACGTTCAGAACGTTTTCCCGCAATTTCGAAGCTGGCGAGAGCACCGCGCTCTTACGCGCCTGCTGACCATTACGAATGCGAGTCAACATATCCCCAATGGGATCCGTCATCGACATCTAGCTTCTCTCCTCACCAGCTCGATTTAACCAGGCCCGGGATCTGTCCCTGGGAGCCGAGTTCACGCAACGAAATGCGGGACATCTTGAATTTCCGATAATAGCCGCGCGGCCGACCGGTCACTTCGCAGCGATTGCGAACACGGGTCGCACTGGCATTGCGCGGCAACTGGGCCAATTTGATGCGGGCCGCGAATTGCTCTTCCAGCGGCAGGCTCTTGTCGTTGGCAATCGCCAGCAGACGCGCGCGTTTTTCGGCGTAGCGCTTTACCAGTCGTGCCCGACGCTTGTTTTTCTCAATGGCGCTTTTCTTGGCCATAATGCGGAACCTCCAGGTTGCCTGCTATTTCGAGAACGGGAAATTGAAACCGGACAGAAGCTCCTTCGCCTCCTCGTCCGAATCCGCCGTGGTGCAAACCACGATATCCATGCCGCGGATCGAGGAGACCTGATCGTAATTGATCTCCGGGAACACGATCTGCTCCTTCAAACCCATGGCGAAATTACCGCGGCCATCGAAACTTTTCGCCGACAGGCCGCGGAAGTCCCGCACCCGCGGCAGCGCTATGGTGACCAAACGGTCGAGGAATTCATACATTCGGTCCCGGCGCAGGGTGACCTTGCAGCCGACCGACATGCCTTCGCGCAGCTTGAACGTCGCCACGGACTTTTTCGCCTTTGTAATGACCGGTTTTTGACCGGTGATCAGCGCCAATTCTTCCGCCGCGGTTTCCACCGCCTTGCGGTCGTTGACGCCATCGCCGACACCCATATTGACCACGACCTTGTCCAGCTTCGGCACCTCATGGCCGTTCTTGTAGCCGAACTTTTCGATCATTTGCGCACGGATGGCATCTTCGTATTGCTGCTTCATCCGGGGTTTGGCTTGCGCATCAGACATCGATCACCTCCCCAGAACGCTTGGCGAACCGGACCTTGCGACCGTCCTCCAAGAACTTGTAGCCGATCCGCGTCGGCTGACCGTCCTTCGGATCGGCCACCGCCAGATTGGAAATATGGATCGGTGCTTCCTTCTCGATGATGCCGCCGGCGCTCTCCCGCGACGGTTTGGTATGCCGCTTGACCACATTCACACCTTCGACAATCGCTCGATTTTCACTCCGTAACACTTTCAAAACCTTACCGGTTTTGCCTTTGTCACGGCCCGCGACGACGACCACGTCATCGTCCCGTCGAATTTTGAACTTACTCGCCATCACAACACCTCCGGCGCCAGCGAGATGATCTTCATATGGTTCTTGGCGCGCAATTCGCGGGTCACCGGGCCGAATATCCGGGTCCCGATCGGCTCGCCCGCGGCATTGATCAACACCGCCGCATTGGTGTCGAAACGGATCGCCGAGCCGTCCGCGCGATGCAGGTCCTTGGCGATACGGACGATTACGGCCCGCAGAACGTCGCCTTTCTTAACCCGGCCACGCGGGATCGCTTCCTTCACCGTAACCACGATGATATCGCCGATCGACGCAAAACGGCGCTTCGAACCGCCCAACACTTTGATGCACTGGACCTTGCGGGCGCCCGAATTGTCGGCGACTTCCAGCATGGTTTCCGGTTGAATCATAACTTTCGATCCTTCTTTCCGGGCCGGTTCAGGCCGCGTCTTCCGGCAGCACTTCCCAGCATTTCAGCTTGGAAATCGGCCGGCATTCGCGAATCCGCACCTTGTCGCCTTCCTTGTAGGAATTCTCCGGATCATGCGCGTGCAACCGCTTCGATTTCCGGATCACCTTTTTATAAAGCGGGTGCATGACCCGACGGTCGACTTGAACGATCACGGTCCGGTCGGCCTTGTCCGACACCACCACACCCTGCATGACACGCCTTGGCATCTCGATAACTCCTATGCGCTCGCGGTCTGCGCCGCGAGGCGGTGCAGTACGGTTTTGATCCGGGCGATGTCGCGCCGAACTTCCCGAATGCGGGCGGTGTTCTCCAATTGACCGCTGGCCACCTGGAAGCGCAGATTGAACTGCTCCTTCTTCAGGTCGAGCAACTGGTCGTTCAATTGATCCGCGGTCTGGCCGCGCAGCTCTTCCGCTTTCATGGCCTTACGCCTCTCCTCCGATCCGGGTTACGAACCGGGTCTTGATCGGCAGTTTCGCCGCCGCCAATTCGCAGGCCGTTCGCGCCAATTCCGGGCTGACGCCGTCGATCTCGAACATGATCCGGCCAGGTTTGACCCGACAAATCCAGTATTCCGGCGTGCCCTTACCCTTACCCATGCGAACTTCGGTCGGCTTCTGCGACACCGGCACATCGGGGAAGATCCGAATCCAGACTTTACCCGTACGACGCATATGGCGGACCATGGCACGACGGGCGGCTTCGATCTGCCGCGCGGTAATCCGCGCCGGCTCCACCGCCTTCATGCCGTAAGCGCCGAAGTTCAGATCGGTTCCGCCCTTGGCCTTGCCTTTGATCCGGCCCTTATGGGCTTTCCGGTATTTCGTTCGTTTCGGTTGCAGCATTGTCTACTTCCCGCCGTCCTCAGCGCGCCGGCTGAGCGTCCTTTGCTTTGTTCTCCTGCGCCATCGGATCGTGAGCCAGGATTTCGCCCTTAAAGATCCATACCTTGATGCCGCAGGTGCCATAGGCCGTGAATGCCGTCGCGGTGCCGTAGTCGATATCGGCACGCAGCGTGTGCAGCGGCACACGGCCCTCGCGATATTGCTCCGTCCGGGCGATCTCGGCACCGCCAAGGCGGCCGCCGCAGGAGATGCGGATACCTTCCGCCCCCAGCCGCATGGCCGATTGCATGGCCCGCTTCATGGCCCGGCGGAACGCCACCCGGCGCTCCAGCTGATTGGCGATATTTTCCGCCACCAGGTTGGCGTCGATCTCCGGCTTGCGCACTTCGACGATGTTGAGATGCACTTCCGAATTCGTCAGCCGGCTCAATTCACGGCGGATTTTTTCGATATCCGCGCCCTTCTTGCCGATAACCACGCCCGGCCGCGCCGTATGGATGGTCACGCGGGCCTTCTTCGCCGGCCGTTCAATGACGATCTTGGAAATACCGGCTTGGCTGAGCCGCTTGTTCAGGAATTTCCGAATCTCGAGATCTTCCTGCAACAGGCCGCCGAAGTCCCGCTTATTCGCATACCAACGCGAATCCCAAGTTCGGTTGATACCGACGCGCAGGCCGATCGGGTTGACTTTCTGACCCATTAGGCCGCCTCCTCACGTTCGCGTACGACGATGGTTAAATGGCTCCAAGGCTTCAGGATCTTACCGACCCGGCCCCTGGCCCGAGGACGAAAACGCTTCATGACCATGGATTTGGCCACATGGGCCTCGGCCACATACAGCTCGTCCACATCCAGGTCGTGGTTGTTCTCCGCATTGGCGATGGCCGCTTGCAAGGTCTTCTTGACCTCGCCGGCAATCCGCCGCCTGGAGAAGGTCAGCTCCGCCAGCGCCGCCTCGACCGGCTTGCCGCGGATGGTTTCCGCGACCAGGTTCAGCTTCTGCGGACTGATCCGGACCCGGCGCAGCACCGCCTGCGCTTCGTTTTCCGCCAGACGGCGTGGTCGCGACCGCTTACCCATGCTCAGCCCCTCCGCGCCTTCTTGTCCGCGGCGTGGCCGTAATAGGTCCGGGTCGGCGAGAACTCACCGAACTTGTGACCGACCATATCCTCGGTCACCAGCACCGGAACATGTTTCTGGCCGTTATACACCGCGAAATTCAGCCCGACGAATTGCGGCAGAATGGTCGAGCGGCGCGACCAGGTCTTGATCACATCCTTCCGACCGGATGCCGCCACCGCTTCCGCTTTCTTCAGCAGATACCCGTCGACGAACGGGCCTTTCCATACCGAACGTGCCACGCGTTCCTCCTACCTTTAGCGCCGCCGCCGGCGCCGCAAGATATACTTGTCGGTCGCCTTGTTGCTGCGCGTACGTTTGCCCTTGGTCGGCTTGCCCCAGGGGGTCACCGGATGGCGGCCGCCGCTGGTGCGGCCCTCGCCGCCGCCATGGGGGTGATCGATCGGGTTCATGGCCACACCGCGGACGGACGGGCGCTTGCCCATCCAGCGCTTGCGGCCGGCCTTACCCAGTTTGATATTACTATTGTCCGGGTTCGAAACGGCGCCCACGGTGGCCATGCATTCGGCCCGGACCAGGCGCTGCTCGCCGGAGGTCAGGCGCAGAATGGCGTAGCCCTGATCGCGGCCGACCAATTGTACATAGGTACCGGCGGCGCGGGCGATCTGACCGCCCTTCTTCGGTTTCAGCTCCACATTGTGAACGATCGTGCCGATCGGCATATTCGCCAGCGGCATGGCATTGCCCGGCTTCACGTCGACCTGCTCGCCGGCAATGACTTGATCGCCGACCGCCAGACGTTGCGGCGCCAAAATGTAGGACAACTCGCCGTCTTCATATTTGATCAGAGCGATGAACGCGGAGCGGTTGGGATCATATTCCAAACGCTCCACCGTCGCCGAAACGTCGAACTTGCGCCGCTTGAAATCGATCATACGATAGAGCCGCTTGGCCCCGCCGCCCCGGCGGCGCGCCGTGATCCGGCCGGCATTGTTACGCCCGCCCTTCTTGGTCAGACCCTTGGTCAACTTCTTGACCGGGCGACCCTTATGCAAATCCGAACGGTCGACCAGGACCAGCCCGCGGCGGCCCGGCGTTGTCGGATTATATTGTTTCAGCGCCATCGTCTTAGACCCCCGTGGTCACATCGATCATTTCGCCGTCGGCCAAGGTCACGATGGCCTTCTTCCAGTCCGAACGCCGGCCCTGGATGCCACGGAAACGCTTCGTCTTACCCTTCACGCGCATGGTGTTGACGGCTTTCACTTTGACCTTGAAGAGTTCTTCCACGGCCTTCTTGATTTCCGGCTTGCTGGCCTCGAGCGCGACCCGGAAGGTGACCTGGCCGAATTCGGAGCCCATGGTCGACTTTTCGGTGATCACCGGCCCGAGGATGGTGTCGTACATCGCTTCCCGGTTCATTTCAGTCGCGCCTCCAGCTTCTCCACCGCCGCTTTGGTCAGGGCCAATTTCTGGCAGCGCAGGATGTCGTAAACGTTGGCGCCCTGGCTCGGGATCAGATCGACGCCCGGCAGATTGGACGCGGCGCGGCGCAGATTGTCGTCGAAATCGTCCGCATCGATGATCAGCACGTTCAGTGCGTCGAGATCGCTCAACTTGCTCTTCAACGTCTTGGTCTTGTGATCGTCCAAAGCCGCTTGATCGAGGATCACCAGCTCGCCGCTCGCCTGCTTGGCGCTCAAGGCGCATTTCAGGCCCAGCTTGCGCACTTTCTTCGGCAGCGAATAACCGTGGTCGCGGACTTGCGGGCCGAAAGTAACGCCGCCGCCGACGAAAATCGGCGCCTTACGGCTGCCGTGGCGGGCCCGGCCCGTCCCTTTCTGCCGCCAAACCTTGGCCGTGGTGCCGCGGATTTCGCCCCGTTGCTTGGTTTTGTGATTGCCGCCGCGCCGTTTGGCGAGCTGCCAACGCACCACCCGGTGCAAGATATCCCGGCGCACGTCGACGCCGAAGACTTCTTCCGCGAGATCGATATCGCCGGCCTTCTTGTTATCGAGGGTCAGAACGGGGGTCTTCATTTATCCTCACCCTCCTCCGGCGCATCGCTATCCGTCTGCGCTTCCGTTTCGGCCGGTGCTTCGGCTTCCTCGGCGGCGGCTTCGACAGCCGCCACCTCTTCCGCCGGCGCTTCCTCCTCCGGTGCCGCCTCCGCTTCGCGAATGGCGCCCGGATAAGGCGCATCCTCGGGCAGCGCTTTCTTGATCGCGTCGCGGACCAAAACGTAGCCGTTCTTCGGGCCCGGTACGGAACCCTGCACGACGATCAGGCCAGCCTCGCTGTCGGTATCGACGACTTCCAAATTCTGCATGGTGACGCGGCTGGCACCCATATGCCCGGCCATTTTCTTACCCTTGAAGACCTTGCCGGGGTCCTGGCACTGACCGGTCGAACCGTGGGAACGGTGCGAAATCGAGACGCCGTGACTGGCCCGCAAGCCGCCGAAACCCCAGCGCTTCATGGCGCCGGCAAAGCCTTTGCCGACCGAGGTACCGGTGACATCAATCTTCTGTCCTGACACGAAATGCTCGGCCAGAAGCTCGGCGCCAACTTCCAGCAGGGCGTCGTCCTTGACCCGAAACTCGGCCAACCGCCGCTTCGGTTCAACCTGCGCCTTGGCGAAATGTCCGCGCAACGCTTTACCGACGCGGTTGACCTTGGCCTTCCCGACACCGAGCTGAACGGCATTGTAGCCGTCTTTATCCTCGGTGCGCTGCGCCACCACCTGGCAATTGTCCACATGCAGAAGGGTGACGGGTATGTGACTGCCGTCGTCCTTCAACACCCGGGTCATGCCGAGTTTTTGCGCGATTATTCCCGAACGCATCGCCCTAACCGTCCTCTAGAGTTTGATTTCCACATCGACACCGGAAGCCAAATCCAGCTTCATCAGGGCGTCGACGGTCTGCGGTGTCGGATCGATGATGTCCAACAGCCTCTTATGGGTGCGAATCTCGAACTGCTCCCGCGACTTCTTGTCGATATGGGGCGAGCGCAGCACCGTATACCGCTCGATCCGGGTCGGCAGCGGGATCGGTCCGCGAACCTGGGCGCCAGTGCGGCGCGCGGTGTTCGCGATCTCATTTGTCGCCTGATCGAGCACGCGATGCTCGAAGGCTTTCAGGCGTATGCGGATGTTTTGGCTATCCATAACCGATCCCTCAATGCGACCGTTTCAGGTCTACTCTTCGATCCCGGCGACGACGCCGGCGCCGACGGTGCGGCCGCCTTCGCGGATCGCGAAGCGCAGGCCTTCGTCCATGGCGATCGGCGCGATCAATTCCACGTCCATCGTGATATTGTCGCCCGGCATCACCATCTCCGTCCCTTCCGGCAGCTGCACAACACCCGTCACGTCCCGTCGTCCGGAAGTAAAAACTGCGGCCGATAGTTGGTGAAGAACGGCGTATGCCGTCCGCCCTCGTCCTTGGTCAGGATATAGGCCTCCGCCTTGAACTTCGTATGCGGCGTGATCGAGCCCGGATGCGCCAGAACCTGGCCCCGCTCGACCTCGTCTCGGCCCACGCCGCGCAGCAGAACGCCGATATTGTCGCCCGCCTCGCCCTGGTCCAGAAGCTTCCGGAACATCTCGACGCCCGTGCAGGTCGTCTTCGACGTCTCCTTGATGCCGACGATCTCGATCTCCTCGCCGACCTTGATCACGCCGCGCTCGACCCGGCCCGTCACCACCGTGCCGCGGCCAGAAATCGAGAACACGTCCTCGATCGGCATCAGGAACGCCATGTCCTTCGGACGATCCGGCTGCGGGATATATTCGTCGACCGCGCCCATCAGCTCCATGATCGAATTGTTGCCCAGGGCTTCGTCGCCGCCCTCGAGCGCCACCAGCGCGGAACCCTTGATCACCGGAATATCGTCGCCCGGAAAATCGTACTCGCTCAGAAGCTCGCGAACCTCAAGCTCGACAAGCTCCAACAGCTCCTCATCGTCCACCATGTCGCACTTGTTCAGATAAACGACCAAAGCCGGCACGCCGACCTGACGCGCCAAAAGGATATGCTCCCGCGTCTGCGGCATCGGGCCGTCCGCCGCCGAAACAACCAAAATCGCGCCGTCCATCTGCGCCGCGCCCGTGATCATGTTCTTCACATAGTCCGCATGGCCAGGGCAGTCCACATGGGCATAGTGACGGTTCTCCGTCTCGTATTCCACATGCGCCGTCGAAATCGTAATCCCCCGCGCCTTCTCCTCAGGCGCCTTGTCGATCTCGTCATAAGCCGCGAACTCAGCACCCCCGGCTTCCGCCAGAACCTTCGTAATCGCCGCCGTCAACGTCGTCTTGCCGTGATCGACGTGACCAATCGTCCCAACATTACAATGCGGCTTCGTCCGCTCAAACTTTTTCCTTCGCCATCGCCTTTAACTCCGTGTGCGATCAATCGTCGTGTTGTGTTCCTCTCAAGCCGGCTCAGGCCGACCTGTCCATAATTTCGTCGGATACCGCTTTCGGCACCTGACTATAGTGGGCAAACTGCATGGTGAACTGGGCCCGTCCCTGGGTCATGGACCGCAGATTGTTGACATAGCCGAACATGTTCGCCAGCGGTACATGGGCGGTGATCGCCTGGGCGTTGCCGCGCAGTTCCGAACCGGTGATCTGTCCGCGTCGACTGTTCAGATCGCCGGTGATGTCGCCGAAGAATTCCTCCGGCGTGACCACTTCGACCTTCATGATCGGCTCCATCAGCACCGCGCCGGCCTTCACTGCGCCCTCGCGGAACGCCGCCCGCGAGGCGATCTCGAACGCCATCACGCTCGAGTCGACGTCGTGATAGGCGCCGTCGATCAAGGTGACCTTGTAGTTGATCAGCGGGAAGCCGGCCAACACGCCCGTGGCAGCGACGCTGTCCACGCCCTTCTGCACACCGGGGACGTATTCCCGCGGCACGTTGCCGCCGACAATTTTGCTCTCGAAGGTTTCGGTCTCGCCTTCGGGCAGCGGCTCGATGATCAGCTTCACCCGGGCGAACTGACCGGAACCGCCGGTCTGTTTCTTGTGGGTGTAGTCGATCTCCGCCGCCTTGGTCAGGGTTTCGCGGTAGGCGACCTGCGGCAGGCCGACATTGGCGTCGACCTTGAATTCGCGCTTCATGCGGTCGACGATGATGTCGAGATGCAATTCGCCCATGCCCTTGATCACGGTCTGGCCGCTCTCATGGTCCGTGGTCACGCGGAAGGACGGGTCCTCCGCCGCCAGCCGGTTCAAGGCGATGCCCATCTTCTCCTGGTCGGCCTTGGTCTTGGGCTCAACCGCCACCTCGATCACCGGATCCGGGAATTCCATACGCTCCAGCACGATCTGATTGGAAGGATCGGACAGGGTGTCGCCCGTCGTCGTCTCCTTCAAACCGCACAGCGCGATGATGTCGCCGGCATAGGCTTCCTTGATGTCTTCCCGGCTATTGGAATGCATTTCCAACATCCGGCCGATGCGTTCCCGCTTCTCCTTGACGCTGTTCTGCACCGTTGTGCCGGATGCCAGCTTACCGGAATAGATGCGCACGAACGTCAGGGAGCCGACGAACGGATCGTTCATCACCTTGAACGCCAACGCCGAGAACGGCTCGCTATCGTCGGACTCGCGGGTCATCTCCTCATCGGAATTCGGCTTCACGCCCTTGACCGCAGGCAAATCCAGCGGCGACGGCAGATAATCCACCACCGCGTCAAGAAGCGGCTGCACACCTTTGTTTTTGAAGGCAGAACCAGCCAGAACCGGCACATATTCGCCGGTGATCGTGCCCTTCCGGATGCAGGCCTTCAACGTGTCGATCGACGGCTCGGAGCCTTCGAGGTAAGCCTCCAGCGCCTCGTCGTCCTGCTCCAACACGGTTTCCACGAGATTGTTGCGATATTCCTCGGCGATCTCCCGCAAATCTTCCGGAATGTCCACTTCCTCGAATTCCGCGCCGAGCGAGTCGTCCTTCCAGACGATGCCCTTCATCGACAGCAGATCGACGACGCCGGCCAGTTCGCTTTCCGCCCCGATCGGCAGATTGACGACCAGCGGATTTGCGCCCAAGCGGTCGACGATCATCTCGACGCAGCGGAAGAAGTCGGCGCCGATCCGGTCCATCTTGTTGACGAAACAAATGCGCGGCACGCCGTATTTGTCGGCCTGACGCCAAACGGTTTCCGATTGCGGCTCGACGCCGGCGACGGAATCGAATACGGCAACCGCACCGTCCAGCACGCGCAGGGAACGCTCGACCTCAATGGTGAAGTCCACGTGACCCGGCGTGTCGATGATGTTGATACGGGAATCCTTCCAGAAGCAGGTCGTGGCGGCGGAGGTAATGGTGATCCCGCGCTCCTGCTCCTGCTCCATCCAGTCCATGGTCGCCGCACCGTCATGCACTTCGCCGATCTTGTGGCTCCGGCCGGTGTAGTACAGGACCCGCTCGGTCGTGGTGGTCTTGCCGGCATCGATATGGGCCATGATGCCGATATTTCGATACTTTTTCAGCGGGGTGTTGCGTGCCATGACTTACTCTTCCTCTACCGGTGTTCCGCGTTACCAGCGGTAATGGGAGAAGGCGCGGTTGGCTTCCGCCATCCGATGCGTGTCCTCCCGCTTCTTAACGGAAACGCCGCGATTATTCGCGGCGTCTAAGAGTTCTCCAGATAAGCGTTGCACCATGGTTTTCTCGGATCGACCACGGGCAGCGCCGATAATCCAACGGATCGCGAGCGCTTGGGCGCGATCCTGACGCACTTCCACCGGCACCTGATAGGTGGCGCCGCCGACCCGGCGCGACCGCACCTCGATCGCCGGACGCACATTTTCGAGCGCGTCATGGAAGGCCGTCAGCGGCTCCTGTCCGGTTTTCGCCTGAATTTCGTCGAACGCACCGTAAACGATACGCTCCGCCACCGACTTCTTGCCATCGATCATCAGGCTGTTCATGAATTTGGTCACCACCCGGTCGCCGAATTTCGGGTCCGGGAAGATTTCTCGCTTTTCCGCGCGGTGCCGTCTCGACATGGTAAGGCTCCTTACTTCGGCCGCTTGGCGCCGTACTTCGAACGCCGCTGCCGACGATCGCTGACACCTTGCGTATCCAATTGACCGCGGATGATGTGGTAGCGCACGCCGGGCAGATCCTTCACGCGGCCGCCGCGGATCAGCACCACCGAGTGCTCCTGCAGATTATGCCCCTCGCCCGGGATGTAACTGATCACCTCGAAACCGTTGGTCAAGCGTACGCGGGCCACTTTCCGAAGCGCCGAGTTCGGCTTCTTCGGCGTCACCGTATAGACCCGGGTGCACACGCCCCGCTTCTGCGGGCAGGCCTGCAATGCCGGTACCTTATTCCGCCCGCGCGGCTGGCGCCGGGGTTTGCGGATCAGCTGGTTAATCGTCGGCATTCATCATCCTCGTCTTTATCCGCCGCCCAGAGGGCCGCCGGATTCTGCGCATAAAACAAAACCTGGACGCTTCCCAACGCCGGGACCGCCCGGTTTTCCTCATCAACCCTTGCTTCGATCGCGAAAACTGCTTCATCGAAGCTATCTCACGCTGAAGCTATGTCACGCCGAAGCTATGTCACATTGTCGACTCGGAACAGCGTTTAGGCCAAAGGCCGGCATACGCACGCGCCAGATAAGATAAGCAAGTACCTACGACCTGCCCCGAAGTCGCGCGGATACTATTGTTGCACCGCCATTACGTCAACAGGAAAAACGCCGGAAATCCGGATTTTTTGTAATTTATTCAGACATTTGCTCCAGCCCCTCGCAATGCGGTCGAGAGGAAATTTTGTTTCGCCCAGGCACCGTAATTCGAACGAACTGAAAAGCTAAAATGCGAGACGCCGCCGGTCTCTCAACCGACGGCGTATCGTTGCGTATATGTTTACCGCGAGCGACGATCAATCGTCGCCGGCGGCGAGTTCGGGTTCCGCTTCCGCCGGCGACTCGAGCGCTAGTGCGGATTCCCGCTCGGCCAGGATATCCTTGTCCCGATCTTGCGCGATTTCCCGCATGGTGCGGAGACGAGCACCGGTGCCGGCCGGGATCAAGCGGCCGACAATAACGTTTTCCTTCAGACCGATCAGCCGGTCGACCTTGCCGGTCACCGCCGCTTCGGTCAGCACCCGCGTGGTCTCCTGGAACGAGGCCGCGGAGATGAAGGAGCGTGTCTGCAACGACGCTTTGGTGATGCCCAACAGGATCGGGCTCGCCTTGGCCAGCTTGCGGCCTTCGGCCTCCGCCTTTTCGTTGATCTCCTCATACTCGATGCGGTCGACCTGTTCGCCGATCAGCAGACTGGTTTCGCCGCCATCCTCGACTTCGACCTTCTGCAGCATCTGACGGACGATCACTTCGATATGCTTATCGTTGATCTTCACGCCCTGTAGCCGGTAGACCTCCTGGATCTCCTGCACCAAGTATGCGGCCAGGGCTTCGACCCCCATGACCTTGAGGATATCGTGCGGCGCCGGATTGCCGTCGAGCAGGTTTTCGCCGTGCCGGATCAAATCGCCTTCCTGAACCATGATGTGACGGCCCTTCGGCACCAGATATTCCACCGGCTCCTGGGATTCGTCGATTGGGTTCAGGATAACGCGCCGCTTGGTCTTGTAATCGCGGCCGAATTCGACGGTACCGTCGATTTCCGCGATGACGGCATGATCCTTCGGCCGGCGCGCCTCGAACAGTTCCGCCACCCGCGGTAGACCACCGGTGATGTCCCTGGTCCGCGCGCTTTCCACCGGGATACGCGCCAGCACGTCGCCCGCATGCACTTCCTCGCCATCCGAAGTCGACAGGATCGCTTCCGGCGGCAGGAAATAGCGGGCTTCCATATCGTTGGACATGGTCACCAATTCGCCGTCCTTGTCGCGCAGCGTGATCCGCGGCCGCAAGTCGCCGGTTTTCTGCTGCTCCTGAGAGCGCCAGTCGACCACAACCTTGCTCGACAGGCCGGTGCCTTCGTCGACCACTTCCTTCATAGTGACGCCGTCGACCAAGTCGCGGTAGGCAACGAAGCCGTCCCGCTCGGTAATGATCGGGCGCGTAAACGGATCCCAGGTGCCGAGCCGGTCGCCGCGCTTGATCTTGTGACCGTCGTCGACCAATAGACGCGCGCCATAAGGCACCCGGTGACGGGCCCGCTCGCGGCCTTGATCGTCGAAGACCAGGACCTCGCAATTCCGGCTCATCACGATCAACTGACCTTCCGAGTTTTTCACCACATTGCGGTTTTCGATCTTGGCTTCGCCGTCATAGGCGGCTTCGATCGAGGATTGCTCGGCAACCTGCGCGGTGCCGCCGATATGGAAGGTCCGCATGGTCAGCTGCGTCCCGGGCTCGCCGATCGACTGGGCGGCGATGACGCCGACCGCTTCGCCGATATTGACCTCGGTGCCGCGGGCCAGATCGCGGCCGTAGCAGCGGCCGCAGACACCATTGCGGGTCTCGCAGGTCAATACGGAGCGGATCAGCACCGATTGCACCCCGGCTTCCTCGATCAGGATCGACAGATCCTCGTCGATGATCCCGCCGGCCGGGCAGAGCACCTTCTTATCGTCCATCGGATCGAGCACATCGACCGCGGCCGTGCGGCCGAGAATCCGCTCGCTCAAGCTGGAAACGATTTCGCCGCCATCGACGACTTCGCGCAGGGTCAGGCCCTGTTGTGTGCCGCAATCGTCCTCGATCACCACGCAATCCTGCGAAACGTCGACGAGGCGCCGGGTCAGATAGCCCGAGTTCGCCGTCTTCAAGGCGGTGTCGGCCAAGCCCTTTCGCGCGCCGTGGGTGGAATTGAAGTATTCCAACACCGACAGACCTTCCTTGAAGTTGGAGATAATCGGCGTCTCGATGATCTCGCCCGACGGCTTGGCCATCAGGCCGCGCATGCCGGCGAGCTGCTTCATCTGCGCCGCCGAGCCACGGGCGCCGGAATGGGCCATCATCCAGATCGAGTTGACGTCGCCGCCGAGGTCTTCGGAGGAAATGATGTTCATCATCTCGTCCGCCACCTTGTCGGTACATTGCGACCAGGCATCGACGACCTTGTTGTATTTCTCGCCCTGGGTGATTAGGCCGTCCTGATACTGCTGCTCGTATTCCTTGACCAGTTCCTGGGTTTCGTGAACCAGCTTCTCCTTCGCATCGGGGATGACCATGTCGTCCTTACCGAAGGAAATCCCGGCCGCGCAGGCATAGCGGAAGCCAAGCGCCATCAACTGATCGGCGAAGATCACGGTCTCCTTCTGACCGCAATGGCGGTAAACCTCGTCGATCACCTGTGTGATCTCCTTCTTGGTCAACTGCTTGTTCACCAGATCGTATTTGATCATCGGATGACGCGGCAGGATGTCGGCCAGCAGCATCCGGCCCGGGGTCGAGTCGACCAGGACCTCGATCTCGTTGCCCTCGTCATCGACGGTGCGATAGCGTGCCTTGATGCGGGTATGTAGGTCGACCATATCGCTGTCGAGAGCGTATTGCAGTTCGCCGACATCGCGGAAGACCTGCATCCCCTTTTCGTCCACGTCCGAATTGTCGGAGCCGATCGAGAGATAGTAGATGCCCAGAACGATATCTTGACTGGGCACGATGATCGGCTTGCCGTTGGCCGGGCTGAGGATATTGTTGGTCGACATCATCAGCACCCGCGCTTCGAGCTGCGCTTCCAGGCTGAGCGGTACGTGTACCGCCATCTGGTCGCCGTCGAAGTCGGCATTGAAAGCGGCGCAGACCAGCGGATGCAGTTGGATCGCCTTACCTTCGATCAAAACCGGCTCGAAGGCTTGGATACCGAGCCGGTGCAGGGTCGGCGCCCGGTTCAGCAGGACCGGATGCTCGCGGATCACCTGTTCCAGCACGTCCCAGACTTCCGGACGTTCCTTCTCGACCAGCTTCTTGGCCATCTTCAAGGTCGCGGCCGAACCGTCGACTTCGAGTTTGGAATAGATGAACGGCTTGAACAGTTCCAACGCCATTTTCTTCGGCAAACCGCATTGATGCAGTTTGAGTTCCGGGCCGACAACGATCACCGAACGGCCGGAATAGTCCACGCGCTTACCGAGCAGGTTCTGACGGAACCGGCCCTGCTTGCCTTTCAGCATGTCGGCCAGCGACTTCAGCGGCCGCTTGTTGGCGCCGGTAATGACGCGGCCGCGGCGGCCGTTGTCGAACAGGGCGTCGACGGCTTCCTGCAGCATCCGCTTCTCGTTGCGGACAATGATATCGGGCGCGCGCAATTCGATCAGCCGCTTCAGACGATTGTTGCGGTTGATCACCCGGCGATAGAGATCGTTCAGGTCCGAAGTAGCGAAGCGGCCGCCGTCCAACGGCACCAGCGGGCGCAGCTCCGGCGGGATGACCGGCACGACCTCGAGGATCATCCACTCCGGGCGGTTGCCGGATTCGATGAAGGATTCGATCAGTTTCAACCGTTTGGCGATCTTCTTCGGCTTCACTTCGGAGGTGGTCTCGGCCAGCTCCTGACGCAGCAAATCGCGTTCGTCCTCGAGATCGAGGGTGCTCAGCAGCTGCTTCACCGCTTCCGCGCCGATGCCGGCGACGAACTCGTCCTCGCCATATTCCTCCTGCGCCTCGATATATTCGTCCTCGGTCAGGAGTTGCAGCTTCTTCAGCGGCGTCAGACCCGGCTCGACGACGATGTAATGCTCGAAATACAGCACCCGCTCGAGATCGCGCAGGGTCATGTCCATCAACAAGCCGATACGCGAGGGCAGCGACTTCAGGAACCAGATATGCGCCACCGGCGAGGCCAGCTCGATATGGCCCATGCGTTCCCGGCGCACTTTGGACAGGGTCACCTCGACGCCGCACTTCTCGCAGACGATGCCTTTATATTTCATCCGCTTGTATTTGCCGCAGAGGCACTCATAGTCCTTCATCGGACCGAAGATCCGGGAGCAGAACAGACCGTCCCGCTCCGGCTTGAAGGTCCGGTAGTTGATGGTTTCGGGCTTCTTGATCTCACCAAAGGACCAGGACCGTATCCGCTCCGGACTGGCAATCGATATCTTGATGTTATCGAAGCTGGTCGACGGACCGGAGGCGGGGCCGAAAATGTTCATCAACTCATTGTTCATGGGCTTTATCTCCCGATGTTTCGAAGCGCGGGGCTTCTTCAGTAGTTTTCGGAGGCCAATTCGACATTCAGACCAAGGGAACGCATTTCCTTGACCAGGACGTTGAAGGACTCCGGAATACCGGCCTCGAAGGAATCGTCGCCGCGGACGATCGCTTCATAAACTTTGGTCCGACCGGCGACGTCATCCGACTTCACCGTCAGCATTTCCTGTAGCGTGTAGGCCGCGCCATAGGCCTGTAGGGCCCAGACCTCCATCTCGCCGAACCGCTGACCGCCGAACTGCGCCTTACCGCCAAGCGGCTGCTGGGTGACCAGACTGTAGGGGCCGATCGAACGGGCATGGATCTTGTCGTCGACCAGGTGGTGCAGCTTCAACATATAGATGTAGCCCACCGTCACTTTGCGATCGAACGGCTCGCCGCTGCGGCCGTCATGCAAGGTCACCTGACCCGATTGCTCCAGGCCCGCCTGTTCCAACAACACGTTGATGTCGGCTTCATGGGCACCGTCGAACACCGGCGTTGCCACCGGCACACCAGGCCGAAGATTTTCGCCGAGTTCCATCAGTTCGGCGTCCGACATGTTCGGCACGGACTCGCTGAACTGATCCGCCGGATAGACGTCCTTCAACGCCTTACGCAGCTTGTCCAGCGACCCGCCACGGCGCATTTCGTCCATCACGTCGCCGATCTGCCGGCCCATGCCGGCGGCGGCCCAACCCAGATGGGTTTCCAGAATTTGACCCACATTCATGCGGCTCGGCACGCCCAAGGGGTTGAGCACGATGTCGACCGGCGTTCCGTCATCCAAATACGGCATGTCCTCGGTCGGCAGGATGCGCGAAATCACGCCCTTGTTGCCGTGACGGCCGGCCATCTTGTCGCCCGGTTGCAGCTTGCGTTTTACGGCGACGAAGACTTTGACCATCTTCATCACGCCCGGCGGCAATTCGTCGCCGCGCTGCAACTTCTCGACCTTGGCTTCGAAGCGGCGTTGCAAGGCCCCTTTCGATTCCTCGAACTGAGCGCTCAGTTGCTCCAGATCGCCCATCGCCTTCTCGTTTTTCAGGCCGATTTGCCACCATTGCCCACGCGGAATCTCGTCCAGCGCCGACACGGTGATCTTGGCGTCGACGTCGAACATGCCGTCCGTTCCGGCAGCCACCTTGTTGGTCAGGAATTCGCGCAAACGATCGTAGTTGTTGCGCTCCAGGATGGTCATTTCGTCATCCCGGTCCTTTGCCAGATGCTCGATCTCGTCCCGTTCGATGGCGATGGCGCGTTCGTCTTTGTCGACGCCATGGCGCGAGAACACCCGCACCTCCACCACCGTGCCGGTGACCCCGGGGGGCAGCCGCAGCGAGGTGTCCCGCACGTCCGAAGCCTTTTCGCCGAAGATCGCGCGCAGCAGTTTTTCCTCCGGCGTCATCGGGCTTTCGCCTTTTGGCGTGATCTTGCCGACCAAAATGTCGCCGGCTGCCACTTCCGCGCCGATATAGACGATCCCGGCTTCGTCGAGGTTGCGCAGCGCCTCCTCGCCGACATTGGGAATGTCGCGGGTGATTTCCTCCGGACCCAACTTAGTGTCGCGGGCCATCACCTCGAATTCCTCGATATGGATCGAGGTAAAGATGTCGTCGCGCACGATACGCTCGGAAATCAGGATCGAATCCTCGAAGTTGTAGCCCATCCACGGCATGAAGGCGACGAGCACGTTGCGGCCCAAGGCCAGCTCACCAAGCTCCGTCGACGGACCGTCGGCGATGATATCGCCTTCCCGCACCACATCGCCCACCTTCACCAAAGGCTTCTGGTTGATCGAGGTGTTTTGGTTCGAACGCTGGAATTTCAGCAGATTGTAAATGTCGATCGGACTTTGCGAGTGATCCTCTTCATCGGTCGCCCGCACGACAATACGGGTGGCATCGACCTGATCGACGATGCCGGAGCGCTTGGCGACGATGGTCACGCCGGAATCCCGCGCCACCACCTTCTCCATGCCGGTGCCGACCAACGGCGCCTCGGCCCGCACCAAGGGCACGGCCTGGCGTTGCATGTTGGAGCCCATCAGCGCCCGGTTGGCGTCGTCATTCTCCAGGAAGGGAATCAACGCCGCCGCGACCGACACCAATTGCTTCGGGGAGACGTCCATATATTCGATGGTTTCCGGATGGGCCATCATGAATTCGCCCGAGACCCGGCAGCTCACCAATTCGTCGACGAACATGCCCTTCTCGTCGATCAGCGCATTGGCCTGGGCGATGGTGTATTTGCCCTCCTCCATAGCGGAGAGGTAGACCACCTCCTGCGTCGCGGCACCGTCCTTCACCAACCGATAGGGCGTTTCGATGAAGCCGTACTGATTGACGCGGGCATAGGTCGCCAACGAGTTGATCAAGCCGATGTTCGGCCCTTCCGGCGTCTCGATCGGGCAGATCCGGCCATAGTGGGTCGGGTGCACGTCGCGCACTTCGAAGCCCGCCCGCTCCCGCGTTAGCCCGCCGGGGCCGAGCGCCGAGAGGCGCCGCTTATGGGTGACTTCCGACAGCGGGTTGGTCTGATCCATGAATTGGCTCAGCTGCGAGGAGCCAAAAAACTCCCGCACCGCCGCCGCCGCCGGCTTGGCGTTGATCAAATCGTGCGGCATGACGCTATCGATCTCGACGGAGCTCATGCGCTCGCGGATCGCCCGCTCCATCCGCAGGAGCCCGATGCGGTATTGGTTTTCCAGCAGCTCGCCGACGGAACGGACCCGGCGGTTGCCGAGATGGTCGATGTCGTCGATTTCGCCGCGGCCGTCTTTCAGGCCGACCAGGGTCTTCACGACTTCCAGAATGTCTTCGGACCGCAATGTGCGAACCGTGTCCTCGCATTCCAGGCTCAACCGCATGTTCAACTTGACGCGCCCGACCGCCGACAGATCGTAACGTTCGGCGTCGAAAAACAGCCCGTCGAACAGGGTGCTGGCGGTTTCCGGGGTCGGCGGTTCGCCCGGGCGCATGACCCGGTAGATGTCGACCAAGGCCTGGTCCCGATTGCCGCTCTTGTCGAGCGCCATGGTGTTGCGGATATAGGCACCGACCGTGACGTGATCGATGTCGAGCGTCGGGACCTCGGTAATGCCGCCGTCGCGCAATTCGCCGATCAACTCCTCGGTCAGCTGGTCGCCGGCCTCGCAAAGCACCAGACCCGATTCCTCGTCGACAATATCGACCGCGACATAGCGGTGTTGCATATCGTCGTCGGCGACCAGCAATTCCTTGACTCCGTCGCCTTCCAGCTTGCGGGCCAGGCGCGGCGTGATCTTGGTGCCGGCCTCGACGATGACCTTACCGGATTTGGCGTCGACCAGATCGCTGGTCGCGTTCAGACCGCGCATGCGATCCGGATTGAACGGCACCCGCCAGGCCTTCTTCCGTTTATCGAAGGTGTAAGTAACCTTGTCGTAGAATTGCTCGAGAATCTCTTCCGAGGTCAATCCCAGGGCGTAGAGCAGCGTCGTCACCGGTAGCTTGCGCCGGCGGTCGATGCGGACATAGACGATGTCCTTGGCGTCGAATTCGAAATCGAGCCAGGAACCGCGGTAGGGAATAATCCGCGCGGCGAACAGGAACTTGCCCGAGGAATGGGTCTTGCCCTTGTCATGATCGAAGAAAACGCCGGGCGAGCGGTGCATTTGGGAGACGATCACCCGCTCCGTTCCGTTGACGACGAAGGTGCCGTTCTGGGTCATCAACGGCATATCGCCCATATAGACGTCTTGGTCCTTGATATCGAGAACCGACTTCGCTCCGGTTTCCTCATCCACATCGAAGACGAATAGACGCAACGTAACCTTCAACGGCGCCGCAAAGGTCATGCCGCGCTGCTGGCATTCCTCGACGTCGTATTTCGGTGGCTCCAATTCGTAGTTCACATAGTGAAGCTCGGCCGTTTCCGAAAAATCCTTGATCGGAAAGACCGATTGGAACACGCCGTGCAGGCCGGAATCCGTGCGCTCCTCCGCCGGAATGCCGGTCTGCAGAAATTGATCGTAAGAAGCCTTTTGCACTTCGATCAGATTCGGCATGGTGGTGACTTCGGGGATTTGACCGAAGCGTCGGCGGATGCGTTTACGACCGGTGAACGAAAGCGTCATGTGTGTTTCCTCGTTCTAGCGCCTAAATAACCAGGCCAGCGAAATTTCGCCGGCGATACCTAAATTTCAAAACAAATCAATACGTTATCTAATTTCATTGAAGCCGCGGCGGCGATCCTTGCCGCCGCCGCGAACCCCAATAGACTTACTTGATTTCGACCGAGGCGCCGGCTCCTTCGAGCTGCTCCTTGATCTTGTCGGCTTCTTCCTTGCTGATGCCTTCCTTCACTTCCTTCGGCGCGCCCTCGACCATTTCCTTGGCCTCTTTCAGGCCCAGGCCGGTGATGGCACGGACTTCCTTGATGACATTGATTTTCTTCTCACCGAAGGAGGCCAGAACGACGGTGAATTCCGACTGTTCCTCGGCCGCGGCGGCATCGCCACCGCCAGCACCCGGCGCGGCCGCGACCGCGACCGGCGCGGCGGCGGAAACGCCCCATTTCTCTTCCAGCAAGCTGGCCAGCTCGGCCGCCTCAATGACGGTCAAACCGGACAGTTCTTCAGCAATTTTTTCCAGATCAGCCATGTCTCTCATTAGCTCCTGTTTTGATCAAACCCTAGGCAACGATCCCGACGGACCTAAGCCGCGTCCTCTTTGGAACCATAGGCGGACATCACCCGCGCCAATTGCCCCGCCGGCGCCTGCAACACGCCGGCGACCTTGGTCGCCGGTGCCTGCAATAGACCGACAAGTTTGCCGCGCAACTCATCGAGCGACGGCAACTTGGCGAGAGCTTCCACCCCGCCCACATCCAGCACCGTTTCACCCATGCCGCCGCCAAGAACCACCAACTTCTTGTTGGTCTTGGCGAAATCGACCGCGACTTTCGCCGCGCTGACGGGATCGTCGGAATAGGCGATCGCCGTCGGACCGGTGAACAGGTCCTGCAAGGGGCTATACGGAGTTCCATCGAGGGCCAACTTGGTCAGCCGATTTTTCGTGACCCGGAAGGTCGCGCCAGCGTCCCGCATCTTGCGCCGGAGATCGGTAATCTCCGCCACATTCAGACCGCTGTAATGCGTCACCACAAGGCTATTGGTGTTCCCAAAAACCTCGTTCAGCTCCGCCACGACCTCGCGCTTTTGCGTTCGGTCCACTTCTGCCTCCGTAACGATGACCGGCCGGCTTACTCCATACGCGCCAACCGATCGGTTCAAGATACGATCGCGGACCAGCCGATCCACGATCAGGTGGTCCTGCCCCGGGTTGATCCTGAAGCGATCGCCCCATGTCATTCATGGAACAATGGTTCAGGCCATTCCCGTCTGTGCAGGTGGCATCCGCCCTTAAGCCCTCGGGCCGTAAGGCCGTTCGGGTGCCTGCAGTCTCGGACAGGGTGGGAATCGCGAACGATCCCCGATCTTCGCCTTACCTACCAAAGGCTTGGCGAAACTTGTAAATCTCCTTCCTCAGCCGCTCAACGTGGCCGGATCGACTTTCACACCCGGCCCCATGGTGGAGCTTACGGAAATGCCTTTCACGAACGTGCCTTTGGCCCCGCTCGGCTTGGCCTTCAACACCGCGTCGATGAAGCTCGACACGTTCTCGACCAGATCCGCTTCGCCGAAGCTCGCCTTGCCGACGCCGGCATGAACGATGCCGGCCTTCTCGGCACGGAACTCGACCTGACCGCCCTTCTGCGCCTGCACCGCCGCGGCCACATCCTGGGTCACCGTGCCCAGTTTCGGGTTCGGCATCAGGCCGCGGGGCCCAAGAATTTTGCCGAGACGGCCGACCACCGCCATCATGTCCGGCGTGGCGATGCAGCGATCGAATTCCATATCGCCGTTCTGAATGGCTTCGGCCAATTCCTCGGCGCCGACGATATCGGCGCCCGCTTCCTTGGCTTCGTCCGCCTTGGCGTCGCGGGCGAAGACCGCGACACGGACCGATTTGCCGGTGCCCTTGGGCAATTGCACCGTGCCGCGAACCTGTTGGTCGGCATGGCGCGTATCGATGTTCAGGCGCATGGATACCTCGATGGTTTCATCGAATTTGGCAACCGCGCGCTCCTTAATCAGCTTGACCGCTTCGGGAACGGGATGCAGGGCCTCCGCATCCAATCCGTCGGTGGCCTTTTCCATCCGTTTTCCTCTTTTCGCCATGGCTCAATCCTCCACCGTCAGGCCCATGGAACGGGCGGAACCGGCAATCATCATGGCCGCCGCATCCAAATCGTTGGCGTTCAGATCGGCCATCTTCATCTCGGCAATCTCCTTGCACTGGGCCATGGTGATGCTGCCCACCATTTCCCGGCCCGGGGCCTCGCTACCCTTGGGCAGATTGATCGCCCGGCGGATCAAATAGGACGCGGGCGGGGTCTTGGTGGTGAAGGAAAAGCTCTTGTCGGCGTAAACCGTGATCACCACCGGGATCGGCATGCCCGGTTCCTTGTCCTGAGTATCCGCGTTAAAGGCCTTGCAGAACTCCATAATATTGACCCCGCGCTGACCCAGCGCCGGACCGACCGGCGGCGACGGGTTGGCCTGCCCCGCCGGAATATGCAGACGGATGTAACCGTCGATCTTCTTTGCCATGATTTATTCCCACATTGTGGCGACGGTCGCGTCGCCGGTTTCTTGGGTGCGTGGTGCGATCTATGGCGGATCTCCCACACGTTCAAACAGCGATTTACCCATTTGGGGCGAGGTCGCCGACCTCTCAAACAACCTGCCGATCAGAGCTTCTCGACCTGACCGTATTCCAGTTCCACCGGGGTGGCGCGGCCGAAGATCGACACCGCCACCTTGAGCCGGGTCCGCTCCTCGTCGACCTCCTCCACATGTCCGTTGAAGGAAGTGAATGGGCCATCGCAGACCCTAACCTGCTCGCCGATTTCGAAGGTAATGGACGGCTTCGGCCGCTCTACGCCCTCTTGGACCTGATGCATGATCCGATCGGCCTCGGCCTGACTGATCGGCGACGGCCGACCCGCGGTACCGAGAAAACCCGCCACTTTCGGCGTGTTCTTGATCATGTGATAGGCCACATCGGACATATCCATCTTGACCAGAACATAACCGGGGAAGAACTTGCGCTCGGTATTGATCTTCTGTCCCCGGCGCATCTGCACCACCTCTTCGGTGGGCACCAGAACTTCCTCGATTTCTTCCAGCTCGCTCAGTTCCGCCTGCTCCTTGATCGCCTGCGCAACTTTCTTCTCGAAGCCGGAATAGGCGTGCACGATGTACCACTTCGCCGACACGCGTTACCCTCCAAATTGCAAAATCTGACCGATGCCGAAGGCAATGATCTGGTCCACGAGCAAGAAGAAGATCGCGGCCAAGGTCGACAGAACGAAAACCATGGCCGTGGCGACCATGGTTTCCTTGCGCGTCGGCCAGGTGACCTTCGCGGTTTCCTGTCTTACCTGCCGTACGAAATCCGCCGGAGAGGTTTTTGCCATGTGTTTTGCCTACCGATTGTCTATCGCGTTGTTTATCGCGCGTTGGCAGGAGTGGAGGGACTCGAACCCACAACCCCCGGTTTTGGAGACCGGTGCTCTGCCAATTGAGCTACACTCCTTCACCCGCGTCGGCCTAGCCCCGCGGAATTCCCCTACTCTTCGATCCCGGCGACGACGCCGGCGCCGACGGTGCGGCCGCCTTCGCGGATCGCGAAGCGCAGGCCTTCGTCCATGGCGATCGGCGCGATCAATTCCACGTCCATCGTGATATTGTCGCCCGGCATCACCATCTCCGTCCCTTCCGGCAGCTGCACAACCCCGGTCACGTCCGTCGTCCGGAAGTAAAACTGCGGCCGGTAGTTGGTGAAGAACGGCGTATGCCGTCCGCCCTCGTCCTTGGTCAGGATATAGGCCTCAGCCTTGAACTTCGTATGCGGCGTGATCGAGCCCGGATGCGCCAGAACCTGGCCGCGCTCGACCTCGTCTCGGCCCACGCCGCGCAGCAGAACGCCGATATTGTCCCCCGCCTCGCCCTGGTCCAGAAGCTTCCGGAACATCTCGACGCCCGTGCAGGTCGTCTTCGACGTCTCCTTGATGCCGACGATCTCGATCTCCTCGCCGACCTTGATCACGCCGCGCTCGACCCGGCCCGTCACCACCGTGCCGCGGCCGGAAATCGAGAACACGTCCTCGATCGGCATCAGGAACGCCATGTCCTTCGGACGATCCGGCTGCGGGATATATTCGTCAACCGCGCCCATCAGCTCCATGATCGAATTGTTGCCCAGGGCTTCGTCGCCGCCCTCGAGCGCCACCAGCGCGGAACCCTTGATCACCGGAATATCGTCGCCCGGAAAATCGTACTCGCTCAGCAGTTCCCGTACCTCAAGCTCGACAAGCTCCAACAGCTCCTCATCGTCCACCATGTCGCACTTGTTCAGATAAACGACCAAAGCCGGCACGCCGACCTGACGCGCCAAAAGGATATGCTCCCGCGTCTGCGGCATCGGGCCGTCCGCCGCCGACACCACCAAAATCGCGCCGTCCATCTGCGCCGCGCCCGTGATCATGTTCTTCACATAGTCCGCATGGCCAGGGCAGTCGACATGGGCATAGTGACGGTTCTCCGTCTCGTATTCCACATGCGCCGTCGAAATCGTAATCCCCCGCGCCTTCTCCTCAGGCGCCTTGTCGATCTCGTCATAAGCCGCGAACTCAGCACCCCCGGCTTCCGCCAGAACCTTCGTAATCGCCGCCGTCAACGTCGTCTTGCCGTGATCGACGTGACCAATCGTCCCAACATTACAATGCGGCTTCGTCCGCTCAAACTTTTCCTTCGCCATGGTTTGTTATCCCTACCGTTTTTGTCCAGCGTCCTATTTCGTCAACCCAATATGTCGCAGCATGGTCGTTACAACATACGTTAAGCCGATTCGCGCCAACTTGCGCGACCGGCTCGCTACCCTACCGATGTTCCGTCCGCGCCCGATCTTCGAATTCGGTGTGCCGCGAACGTGGAGCGGGTGATGGGAATCGAACCCACACAACCAGCTTGGAAGGCTGGGGCTCTACCATTGAGCTACACCCGCGCGCCTTTCGGATCCATAAACGCCAAATTAATTTTCATTTCATTCTCAAGGCTTTATCCTTAATTTTGAAACTCGCTTATCGGATCCCATTCATCCTTTCAAATCTCGTCCCGCTCGGCCGTTGAGATGGTGGAGGAGGTTGGATTCGAACCAACGTAGGCATAGCCAACGGGTTTACAGCCCGTCCCCTTTAACCACTCGGGCACTCCTCCAAATTTTTCGTGAGTCAACGGCGGTACGGGCGCTCTTAAGCACTTCCCTCGGCTTTGTCAAACGGAATTTTTCAAACCGCGCCAACGGCTTACCACGCGAAAATGAAAAAATCCCAGGTTGCGAAAAATCATCCAAAACGTGCAAAACACCGCCCAGCGAGATCTAATTCCCGCCGGCGGACGCATTGCCATCGGTTGTGAAGCGGAATATATGACGGGATATGACAAAGCGCAAGCACTCTCAGGATCGTCGCGGCGGAAAAAGCCAAAATCGCCCCCATCGCCGTGGCGGCGAACAACGGAAGAAATTTCAAACCGTCGCCAAAGGTCGACAACGGCCAGGCCGTAGCGGCGTTGTCGACAGCGGCACCCTATGGCTGTTCGGGCGTCACGCGGTATCGGCGGCCCTGGCGAACCCGAAACGGGACGTTCGGCGCCTACTTCTCGCCAACGATGTCGACGCGCCCGCTTCAAATCGGCAGGTCCGGGTCGAACAGGTGCCGCGCGGCGAACTCGACCGCTTGTTACCGCGCGGTGCGGTCCATCAGGGGATCGCCTGCCAGGTCACCCCCCTGTCCGCGCCGCGATTAGAGACTTTGCTGGCGTTGTATGCGGAGAGCCCGGCGGCGACGATCGTGCTGCTCGACCAGGTCAGCGACCCGCGCAATGTCGGCGCGATCCTGCGCAGCGCCGCGGCCTTCGACGCCCAAGCCGTCGTCTTGACGGACCGGAATGCGCCGGCGGAATCCGGCACCTTGGCGAAGGCGGCGTCCGGTGCCTTGGAGCGGGTACCGCTCGTGCATGTGACCAATCTGGCGCGCGCCCTGGAAACCCTGGCCACCGCCGGCTATTGGCGCATCGGCCTCGACGGCGGCGCGACCGACAGTATCGAGACCATCGAAAAACCGGCCAAGAAGGTTCTGGTTCTTGGCGCCGAAGGCAAGGGTCTCAGGCGATTGACGGCGGAAAACTGCGATCAATTGGTTCGCCTGCCGATCTCCGGACAAGGTCGAAAGCCTCAACGTTTCCAATGCCGCGGCGATCTCTCTTTATGCTTTCGCCGGTCGTTAAGCGCTGTCCCCAACTATTTCAAATTTACAAGCCTATGCTCGCCACATAATTTGCCTATCCACCTTGAGGCTAAAAAAGGGAAAGGTCGATGCCGCAACTTCCGGACAATCTTGCCGACGCTTACGAGAAGGACGGGTTCGTCTTTCCGATCGACGTGATCGACGAAGTCGAAGCCCAACGCTTGCGCGACGACCTGGAAACGGCGGAAGCGGAAATGAGCCACGACCCCGAAAAGCTGGGCCTGGTTCGGGCCTATCCGGATCGACTTCTGCCATCTTTCGACCGTGCGGTTCGTCATCCGACCATCCTGGCGGCGGTCAAGGAGATTCTCGGCCCCGACCTGATGGTCTGGAATGCCGGCCTGTTCTCGAAAGACGCGCGATCGCCCCATATCGTCTCCTGGCATCAGGACCTGACTTATTGGGACCTGGACCAATTGGACGAAGTAACCTGCTGGCTGGCGCTCTCGCCGGCGACCCGGCAAAGCGGCTGCATGCAGTTCATTCCGGGCTCGCACAAACTCGACGCGGTGGCGCATAAGGACACTTTCTCCGAAGACAATTTGTTGACGCGCGGGCAGGAAATCGCGGTCGAGGTCAATCAGGACGACGCCGTCTATGTGGAGCTTCGCCCCGGTCAGGCGTCACTGCATCACGGCCATCTATTCCATGCCTCCGACCCGAACAACAGCGACGACCGCCGGCTCGGCATCGCCATCCGCTATGTCCGTCCGTCGATGAAGCAGAAAAGCGGCGAAAAAACCTTGGTGACCTTAGTCGCCGGCAACGACGATTTCGGTCACTTCAAAACCGTCGCGGCGCCGTCGGGCCGTTTGGCGCCGGACGACTTCGAGCTCTGCCGGCAGGACGCCGAAATCAAACGGCGTTTGCTCTATCAAGGCGCGGAGGAAGCGGCTGGTCAAGGCAAGCGGTTTTAGCGTTAAATGACCGTCAGGCGGCGGCCGCCGCCACGTTTTCCCGTAATTTCAACCTGTAATTTCTATCGGACGCCGGTCATGACCACATCGAAGCAAAAACTCACCGTGCCCGATCTGGCGAAGAAGAAAGCCGCGGGCGAGAAGCTGGTCATGGTCGCCGTCGCGGAGACGTTGACGGCGACCTGGGCGGAGCGCGGCGGCGTCGACATCGTCGGCGTCGGCGACAGCCTGGGCATGACCATCTACGGTCACGAAAACACCTTGCCGATCACGGTCGAGCAGATGATCGCGCATATTCACGCCGTCCGGCGCGGCGCCCCCAATACCTTCTGTCTGGCCTCGATGCCCTACGGTTCCTACGCCACCGAGGATATCGCCGTCCGCAATGCGGTGCGGATGATGAAGGAAAGCGGCGCCGACGCGCTGAAGCTGCAAGGCGGGCGCGAAATGTTCCGCATCATCAAGGCGGTCGCCGATGCGGGCGTCCCGATCATGAGCCATGTCGGCCTGCTGCCGCATTACGTGCACCGGTATGGCGGCTTCAAGACCCAAGGCCGCACGGCGGAAGACGCCTTGAAAATCGTCGACAATGCACGCGCTATCGAGGAAGCCGGCGCGATCGGCCTCGAAATCGAAGCGGTGCCGCGGGAAGTCGGCCAAGCAGTCGATAAGGCGGTGGATATCTTCACCTTCTCCATCGGCGCCGGTGCCGCCGGCACTTGCCAACTCCTGAACGGCTACGACCTGATCGGCGCCTTCGACAGCTTCAAGCCGAAATTCGCCAAACGATACGGCAATATCGCGGAAATCGCCACCAAGGCCTTCACCGACTTTACCGCCGACGTCCGCGGCGGCGCCTTCCCGGACGCCGACCACAGTTACACGATGCCCGTCGAAGAAGCGGAGAAACTGGCCAAGGCATTGTCCTCGCCCGACGGTTGACCGCCGCCACATTAGCGCTTGGCCGCTCCGGCAATTTCAGCTACCTATGCGCCACATTCCCTGGGCCGGCTTAGCTCAGTTGGTAGAGCAACTGATTTGTAATCAGTAGGTCGCGGGTTCGACTCCTGCAGCCGGCACCAATATTTTCAAAACATGACGGATCAAGTCGAAGCGGGCATCGTGTCGCTGGCGCGGTGTTATTTCGATTTTTGTTTGCGGTCGCGGTCGAACAAATTCGCCGGCGTGAAACCGAGGGCGCGGGCGGTGGTGAGGAAGGCTTGGGCGTCGGTCTTATCGCGGTCGGTGGTTGCGTTGGCGGTGAGATCCCGGCCCAGGTAATAGGCCGCCCGGCCGCTGCCCAGCTTCGCCGCCCAACGCAGGAGTTTCCGTGCCGCAGTTGGGTAACTGGTTGGGTCCGCCGCCTGTTGGCGCAGATGGTCGGCCATATCGATCAGCGCGTCCACATCGCCCAGATCGATGGCGCGCTGGATCGCATCTTTCACTTGCTTCGCCGGCGCCGAGCCCGCAACGCGCAACAGAGCGGCGTAGGCGCGGGCGCTGGGTGCATGTCCGCGATCCGCCGCCTGGGCGAACAGACGCATCGCCCGGGCCCGGTTCGCCGGCCCGCCCAGCCCTTGAAGATGCAGAGACGCCAACTCGAACAGGGCGCCGGTCATACCGGCCCGCGCCGCGCGTTCGAACAATTGCTTGGCGCGCACCAAATTCCGAGGCGGCGAATAACCGCTCACATGATACCGCCCCAGCCGGTAGGCCGCGCCCGCATGACCCTTTGCCGACGCCCGCGCATACCTCGCCATGGCTTCCTCATGGCGGCCGAGGGTTTCGAGGAATAGGGCGATGGCGTATTGCAGCTTCGGATCGTCCGCCGGACCGGAGTCTAGCAACCGCGCCAGGATCGCGTCCGCCTCGGCCATTTCGTCGTTGGCGATCGCCCGGTGCAGCAATCGAAGCTGGATTTGCGCATCGTCGCTTGCGCGCAATTCCCGCAGCAGCGTTACCGCCTCGGCGGTAGCCCCCTCCCCCCTGCTTTTCGAGGATATCGAAGAGCGCCAGTTTGGCCCCGACATTGCCGGTCGCACCGGCCGAACGC